>DASXZW010000094.1:0-33170 GCA_036501665.1 Verrucomicrobiia bacterium | reverse complement strand
CGGCAAATCCTGTTCCAAAGTCATGACGGATGTCCCGAAAGATTTAAACGCCCAACTAAGCAAACTAAGCCTGACGCACTTATTTGCCGCGACGCCATAAGCCGCCGTAGCCCGACAGGCTGGCCCGCTTCGCTCGGAAAGTCGGCCTTTTTGAAAGGAAGTTAGGCTAAGGCTGCGGCCTTTTTGGGCTGAAGAACTTGGCTGCTTCGGCGTGGGCCAGAACGACGTCGGGATCGCGCTGTAAAGCATCGAAATAGTGGCGCGAAAAACCTTCCCCCAGTTCCGAAGCAACGAGCAGGGTCGTGGCCTGTTTGATCATCGTCTCTGCCTCTGCATCCGTCGCGGGCTTTTTGGTTTCCAAACCTTCGTCCATTGCGACGATTAGCTGGGAAATCGGGTGCAGCCAGGCAAACCAGGGATCGCTGGTGAGAAGTTGCAGGAAATGATTCGGCGAGCGAATCGCGCCGACGGTTTTCTCGTAAGTGGCGCGTTCTGATTCGATCAAGGTCTTGTGCAAGTTGAGCAGAGCGTGGCGAAGGTCCTGCAATCGTTGGCGAGTTTCGTTTGTCACTCGCAGAGAACGTCGCCTCTCTTTGTGTTGGAGTCAACCCATGAGGCGGGATTAACTCCTTGAAAAGGCGCGGATGGCGCACTACAAGCCAGTATGTCGTTGGGCGAGCATCAACTCTGGGTGGAATTGGTCGGAGGAATCATCATCGCGCGAATTCGCGGCGTGCCGACAGAGCAACTCGTTCGAGACTGCCAAAATCGAGTGACTGCACTGCAAACCGACACTGGATGCAAAAAAGTTCTTTATGACGCGTTGGAACTGGACCGTCCGTCAATTGATATTGTCCTGACTCAACAAACTTTGACGGCTGACTTGAAACAAACGCCTGTAAAGATCGCAATTGTTGTTCCGAATACCGCTATTGCGTACCTCTCGCGGCTTGCGTTTGGTGAAGCGAATCATCGGGTGTTTTACAATGATATTGCGGCGGCGGTTCTTTGGTTGACGAGCGAATCGAATGGCTGATCGTCTTACGGGCGCTTAACCGTAGTTGTCCCATTCGTGCGCCATCGAAAAAACGCCACAACACTCCAAACCGCTTCAACGATACCAAATGGCCACGCGCCTTGCAAAAAGCCGTAGATCGAGCCGAGTGAGCAGGCGACAGCAAATCCGAGCACAAACCAATTACTGCGATTTTCGTAAGCGTAGCAGACCAACATTGCGGTGACGCTGAAAACACCGAAGATCGTCAGTGAATCCATCCGGCTATTTCTGCGAGTCGAGCGCGACATTCAACAACAAGACATTGACGCGCGCCTGACCCAGGAAGCCCAATTGCGGCGGCTCCACGAATTTTTCAACCAGTTGCTTCACTGACTCTTCCTTCATCCGCCGGGAGGCCGCAACGCGGGCGATTTGCAGGCGCGCGGATTCGGGGCTTATGTGCGGGTCCACTCCGCTGGCTGAGGCGTACACCATGTCGGCGGGAACCACCGTGTTGGTCGGGAGGTTGTTGCCACTGATAAAAGCAGAAATATTGTTGGCAACATTGGTTTGGAGCGCGCCACTGGTGGGCCCCAAGTTGCTGCCGCTGGATGCAGTAATTCCAGTTGGGCCTGTGCCATAACTGCAGGCGGAAGGCCGGGGCCAGAAATAATTCGAGCCGGTAAATTGTTGCGCCATCCAGGCCGAACCGATGACCTTGCCGTCCCTGTAAACCAGGCTGCCATTTGCCTGATCTCTAAATGCCACCTGGGCGATGATTGTAATGACGAGTGGATACGCGACTCCCGCGATGACACTCCAGACAAGGGTTTGCAGAATGCTGCGGATGATGGATTTCATAGATTTCCTTTTGATTCGATTTCGTTAAGGCGCGAGACGAACAGCCACGAGGATTACGTCAATCAGTTTAATGAAAACAAACGGGATCAGAATGCCGCCAACGCCGTAGATGAGCATGTTGTTGCGCAAAATCACTGCCGCGCCGAGAGGTTTATATTTGACACCGCGCAGGGCCAGCGGTATCAGTGCGACTATGATAAGCGCGTTGAAGATGACTGCGCTGAGGATGGCGCTCTGCGGTGAGTGCAGATACATGATGTTCAACTTGTCCAAGGGACCGCGCCCGCCTGCTGTGGTCGCGTAGAGGAGGCCGAACATTGCCGGGAGAATCGCGAAATATTTTGACACGTCATTGGCAATGCTGAAAGTCGTCAGCGCGCCGCGCGTCATCAGCAATTGTTTTCCGATTTCAACAACCTCGATGAGCTTGGTTGGGTTGCTGTCAAGATCAACCATGTTGCCCGCTTCGCGAGCGGCCTGGGTTCCCGTATTCATGGCCACGCCGACATCGGCCTGGGCGAGCGCAGGGGCGTCGTTGGTTCCGTCGCCGATCATCGCGATGAGTTTTCCGCCTTCCTGCTCCTGGCGAATGCGAGCCAATTTGTCCTCCGGTTTGGCTTGCGCGATGAAATCGTCCACGCCGGCCTCGGCGGCGATTGCGGCTGCTGTGAGCGGATTGTCGCCGGTGACCATAACGGTTTTAATTCCCATTTTACGGAGTTGGGCGAAGCGCTCCCGGATACCGCCTTTAACGATGTCCTTGAGGTGGATCACGCCGAGAGCTTGTCCGCGGTCGGCTACCAGCAGGGGAGTTCCGCCCTGGCGTGAAATCTCATCCACTTTTTCCATCAGGCTCGCGTGGACCTGTCCGCCATTTTCGCGCACAAAACCCGAGATCGAGGCTGATGCGCCTTTTCGTATGCACCGAATCGGCTTGGCGTCCGGCGCGACGCGAACTGACCCGGCGACAGCCACGCCTCCGGCTGAGTTAGCCATCGTCCCGACACCAGGGGATTGAGCAGGTTTGGGTGTCGTGCGCTCGTCGTAAAGATCCACTCCGCTCATCCGTGTTTGCGCGGTGAAAGGTATGAATGTGGCAAAAGTTTCGGCGATTTCCCGGCCTCGCAAACCATATTTATCTTTGGCCAGCGTAACGATCGAACGGCCTTCGGGTGTTTCGTCGGCGAGCGAGGCCAGTTGAGCGGCGTCGGCCAGTTCTGTCACTTTGACGCCCGGTCCGGGAATGAATTCTGTTGCTTGACGGTTGCCGAGCGTGATTGTGCCGGTTTTGTCCAGAAGCAAAACATCCACGTCGCCCGCCGCCTCCACTGCGCGTCCGCTGGTGGCGAGCACATTGCGGCGCATTAAACGGTCTATTCCGGCGATGCCGATGGCGCTCAGCAATCCGCCGATGGTTGTGGGTATCAAACAGACGATCAACGCAAGAAGAACGGGCATGGATGTCAACACGACGCCTTTTTGGCCTGCCGCAGCTTCGTTATAATGCGCGAAAGGCGGCAATACAAAAACGACCACAATGAACAGCGCAGTCAGACTGATCAGCACGATATTTAGGGCGATTTCGTTTGGCGTTTTTTGCCTCCGTGCGCCCTCAATCATTGAAATCATGCGATCCAGAAATGAGCTGCCGGATTCAGCGGTCACTTTGACCACGATTCGGTCGCTGATGACCTTCGTGCCTCCGGTGACGGCGCTGCGGTCGCCGCCGCTTTCTCGAACGACTGGCGCGGATTCTCCTGTAATGGCGGATTCATCGACCGTCGCGATCCCCTCAACAATTTCACCATCCGCTGGGACAAAATCTCCCGTTTCGCAGACAAAGCGATCGTTGAGTTTCAACTCGACAGCGTTGACGGAAATTTCCTTCCCGTTGACCAGTTTGCGGGCTGTCGTCTTCGTCCGCAAGGCGCGCAAGGCGTCGGCGTGAGCTTTGCCGCGGCCCTCGGCCATGGCTTCGGCGAAATTCGCGAAGAGGCAGGTGAACCAAAGCCAGAAACAAATCTGGACATTGAACAGGTTGCACTGGCCAGGCAGGAAAAGGATCACCGTTGTCCAAATGGATCCTAGCCAGACGACGAACATGACAAGGTTTTTGATTTCATCCTTGGGATGAAGTTTCTTGAACGAGTCAATCAAAGCTTGTCGGAAAAGTTCGGAATATTTGAATTCAACTTTAGCGCTCATATTAGTGGTTCCTTGGAAATGATTTTGCGTTCTAAAAAATTCGAACTGCCCAACATTAATTCCTGCTGGTCACGAATTGGCCAATGGGAGGGGTTAGCGCGATACCCAGAGCGAAGAACAGGACGATTTGAATGATTTCAATTGTCTTCATAACTTTTGTCGCTGAGGCGGGCAGTTGTTTTCCGCAAGGCAACTTTCGTTGAACAAAGGCCATCAGCCCAATCAAAATAGGTTCTGTCAGTATTAAAAAGGCGTTAAAATGGGAGGGCTCCAGCCTTGGTTTAAAATGGAAAACTTAGTGTCGCCGCGACGGACATCGCCCTTTCGCGCCAGAGAAAAAGGACCACGATGCTCCAAACCGCTTCAATTTCGATCCCATCCCGGCCTTATGCATCAAGTTGAATGGAAACCTGCTAAACCCCGGTGTCTGGCAGGCGATAACGAACTTCGTGAGCGCAGGCAGTTCAGTCTCTCTAGACTCGACAAATGCTTCGTCGGTCGGATTTTTTCGGATCAAAGCCCACCCTTGAGCGTATCTTAACTACGATTTTCTGTTCGCCCACAAGTCAGTTGAGAAGGTAGTCTTTCGCGAATCGCCCGAAATATGAGAGTTCAAAGTCAAACCTGCGCGACCGCAAAACGATGAAAAGCGCGCTACGTAAATTCATTGTTGTTGCAGCTTTGGGGGCTGCGGGTTGCGTTTTTTCAATGTCCCTCTGGGGTGCGGAAACCATTAGCAACAATCGGCTTTCTGTAACGTGGGATAACGGGCGATACACCGTGCAAGTTGTGGGTCAAGGCAAGGCGTTTGCCTCGGGAATCAGTTTAAACGGCAGGGTGGGGAAGGCAAAAGCCAGCGCGGTCAGCGACTCCGAATTTGGTCCGGGACATGGGATCGTCATTTCGTACGAAGATGGCAGTCGCGAGGAATTTCAGGTTTTCGATCAACTCCCTTTTGTTCTTTGCAAAGCCACGCTCACAAACCCAGGCGCCGAGGCGAAAATCTTTAATAGAGTGCCGTTGCTGAAGGCAGATTTGGATTTGGGGCAGCCGCCGGAAAATCTTGTCACGCTCGGAACCGGTGGACTGGAACCTCCCGACAAAAATCCTGGCAGTTACGCCTGGCTGGCGGTGGCTGAACCGAAATCGCGCACTGGCGTCGTGGGCGGTTGGCTCACACACGAGCGCGCGAGCGGAGTTGTGTTTACGAAGGTGGATGGCTCGCGGGTGAATCTTGAAGCGCGCGGGGAATATGGCCGGTTGAAGATCGACGCCGGTAAGAGCGTTGAGACGGAGACTTTTGCGCTGGGTTGGTTTTCGGACGCGCGCCTAGGATTGGAAGCCTGGGCGGACGCTGTGGCCAAGCGAATGGCCATTCATCTGCCGCCGCAGCCGGTTGTGTATTGCACCTGGTATGACAACGTTCACGGCGGTTCGAGCGATGCGGCATCGCTTGCCAAACTGAGCGCCTTTGCGTCGCGCGAATTGGGGCCGTTCGGTTTTTCGTGTGTACAGATTGACGACGGCTGGCAGTTGGGCGATCCGAAAGGTAATGGGCCGAAGAAAAACTTCTCCGGGTTTAATCCGAAAGGGCCATATCCGAATGGCATGAAGCCTACTGCCGATGCTATTCAATCTGGCGGATTGACGGCGGGCTTGTGGCTGTTGCCGTTTGGAGGGAGTTGGAACGATCCGTTTTTTGCGTCACACCAGGATTGGTTTGTGCGACGCGAGTCTGATGGCAAACCTTTCGACACTGCTTGGGGCGGGACGGCATTGGACATGACACAACCAGGAGCGCGCGACTTCGTCAGCAATGAAATCAGCCAGGCTGTGCATCAATGGGGTTATCATTATCTTAAACTTGACGGTCTTTCGACCGGTTGCGGCGTGAAACCGCAATACGTCAATACTGGGTGGAAGGAAGACAATCTTGGCGATGGGATTTTCGCCGATCCTGACAAAAGTAATCTTGACGTGTTTCGTTCGGGGTTGCGGATGATTCGCGATACCGCAGGGCAGGACGTTTTTATACTTGGCTGCTGTGCGGCGCAGAATATGCGAAGTTACGCGGGTTCGTTTGGATTGGTGAACGCGATGCGCACCGGGCCGGACAATGGGGGAAGTTGGGACGGGTGGTTCAAAAGCTCGCCGATGTTCGCGAGCCGCAACAATCATCTGAATGGCCGCATTTGGTGGAATGATCCTGATCCAATTTATGTGCGGACAAGTATTTCTTTGGAAAGCGCTCGTTGCATTGCGTCGTGGAACGCTATCGCGGGGCACATGATTTCGCTGAGCGATTGGCTGCCGGATCTTCCGCCAGAGCGCCTCGACATCATCAAACGCGTGATACCGGGGCATCATGTAACTGCGAGACCAGTCGATCTTTTTTCGTCGCAACCCCCGCGCATCTGGCTGGCCACTGATGATCGCGCGGGTCACCAACGGCGCGATGTGATTGGACTTTACAATTGGGACGACAGCAAAAGGTCGATGACCGTCAACGCGGATGAACTGGAGCTTCCGCCAGCGGAGCAATACGTGGCGTTCGATTTTTGGAACAATACGATTCTCCCGCCATTCTCAAAATCATTGACAGTGCCCGTAGTTGGCCGAGGTTGCCGCGTTCTGGCTATTCGCCCGCTTTTGGCGAGGCCATTTTTGTTGAGCACATCGCGGCATGTTTCGCAGGGAATTCTTGAAGTGCGCAACGAAGAATGGAATGAAGAAACCAAAACGCTTTCCGGGACAAGTTCGGTCGTGGCGAACGATCCTTATGAGTTGCGCGTCGTCGCGATGTCGCCGGACAAAGTTTGGAGCGTCTCAGAGGTTCAAGTTTTGGGGCTAAACGGGGCGGCAAACGAACCTGTAAAGAACGATTCTGAGAACGGCCTTCTGCGATTTGGATTCAAACCGGCGGTCAGCGGCGACTTGACGTGGCGTATCGGATTTAAATCGGAGCCGGGCGCATCGCAAAAACATTAGGGCATCAAATGAACGGACGAATTCTCACATGGTCTGTCACTTCCGCTCTCGCGGGGTTTCTTTTTGGTTTCGACACCGTTGTTATTTCAGGCGCGGAACAAACCATTCAATCCCTTTGGAAACTCGGCGCCGGAATGCACGGCATCGCAATGGGCGCGGCCCTCTATGGCACAGTCATCGGTTCATTGTGCGGTGGCTGGCCAACAGATCGGATCGGACGAAGAGCGACACTTTTGCTCATCGGCATATTTTATTTGGTCGGGGCGATTTGGTCGGCGGTTGCGACAGATGTCTATTCATTCATCATCGCGCGAGCGATTGGCGGTTTGGGAATTGGCATTTCCACCGTCGCGGCTCCGCTTTATATTTCGGAAATCGCGCCCGCGAAATACCGCGGACGCCTTGCGGGTATGTTTCAGTTCAACATCGTTTTCGGGATTCTCATCGCATTCCTGTCCAACTCACTTATCGCTGGAAACGGCGTAAACGCCTGGCGTTGGATGCTTGGAGTCGCCGCAATTCCTTCATTGATATACACGGTGCTCTGTTTCGGACTTCCTGAAAGTCCGCGGTGGCTTTTGAGCAGAAAGGGCGATCGCGCAAAAGGCGTTAAAGTTCTTCAGCTCATTGAGCCTGAGGCATCGCCGTCAATAATCGAAGCGGAGGCCAACCGCATTTTAGCGGCATCCTCAGAGCGGACGAGCACAGCGCGATTCTGGACTTGGCGGCTTCGAATCCCGATTCTGCTCGCATTTCTCGTCGCGTTTTTCAATCAGATGTCGGGAATCAACGCGATTCTTTACTTTGCGCCGCGCATTTTCGAAATGGCGGGCCTGGGGGCAAAGGCGGCGCTGTTGCAATCTGTTGGAATCGGCATCACGAATCTGATTTTTACGTTCGTCGGCCTTTGGTTGATTGACAGGCTTGGCCGGCGCACGTTGCTGTATATCGGCTCGTTCGGTTATATTATTTCACTCGGCCTTGTGGCGTGGGCATTCTTTACGCAACATTTCGCAATCGTCCCCGTGTGTATATTTGCTTTTATCGCGGCTCATGCAGTCGGGCAGGGCGCGGTTATTTGGGTTCTCATCTCTGAAATTTTCCCGGATCGCCATCGCGCGGAAGGCCAGGCTCTCGGGAGTTTTACGCACTGGATCTTTGCGGCCCTGCTGACGACTTTTTTCCCAAAAATGGTTACGGCTTTTCCGCCGGGCTGGGTCTTTTTGTTCTTTACATTTATGATGACGCTGCAGCTTTTATGGGTGAAAACGATGGTGCCCGAAACGAAAGGGGTGCCGTTGGAGAAAATGCAGGAGCTGTTGGGAATTGAGCAGGAATCGACATGAAAGCAGACGAATCAAACAAAAATGTTCGACCGAAATTTCACGGCGTTATACCTCCGCTGGTCACGCCGCTGCGCTCTTCGCGCGATCTGGATGTCGGCGGCTTGGAGAAATTATTGGAACACGTTATTGCCGGGGGCGTTCACGGTGTTTTTGTTCTGGGTTCGACGGGCGAAGCGCTGAGTTTGAGCAATCGTTTGCGGCGCGACGTAGTGGAACAAGCTTGCCGAATTGTTCGGGGACGTGTTCCTGTCCTCGTAGGAATCACCGACACAGTCTTTGAAGAATCTGTGAACCTTGCCCGGCACGCCGCGGAATCCGGCGCCCAGGCTTTAGTGGTGACAGCGCCGTATTACTATGTGATTGGGCAGGGTGAATTGACAAGTTATTTGGAGCATTTGGTCGCGGAACTGCCGCTGCCGTTGCTTTTGTATAATATTCCAAATTTGACCAAGGTTCCATTGGAACCGGAAACCGTCCGTCGTCTGATGCAAAGTGATCGCGTTGTTGGAATCAAGGACAGCTCCGGCGATATGAATTATGTTCGAGAACTCCTGACATTGGCGAAGGCCCGGAAAGACTGGTCGGTCATTGTTGGTGACGAAGGTCTCATGGTTGAGACCGTAAGGAAAGGTGGTCACGGCGGAGTCCTGGGCGGCGCGAATTACGTTCCGAGGGTGTATGTGGAAACTTACAATGCCGCGGTGCGAGGCGATGATGCCAAGCTTGCAACTTTGTCAAAAGAAACCGCGTTGTTGACAGACATTCATCGTGTCGGGGCTTATGTTTCGGGTGGAATTCGAGGCATAAAGTTTGCATTGTCGCTGATGGGAATTTGCGGTGAGTGTGTCGCCGAACCGTTTGTTGCGCTCACCGAACCAGAAAAAGAGCGAGTTCGCGCAGCGATGTTGAAAGCAAATTTACTTCAAAAATAAAAATGAACTTAAAAGCACTCGAAAGTCTCCCGATATTCTTGTTGTCCATGGTGTTAATTTCGCCGGTTCATGGCGTGCCTGCGTCGCAGCCGGGGTTGTTGACAGACGAATTAATTTTCGACACGGCTCCGTTCCCCCAATGTCACGCCTCGACGATTGTGGAATCAAAAAATGGTTTGGTGGCTGCGTGGTTCGGCGGCACCGAGGAAAAAAATCCCGACGTTTGCATCTGGGTTTCTCACTACAAGGACGCCAAATGGACTGCGCCCGTGCTGGTGGCTGACGGCATCCAAAGCCCGGAGAAGCGCTACCCTTGCTGGAACCCTGTCCTCTTTCAGCCGTCGAGCGGGCCTCTGATGCTTTTCTACAAAGTCGGGCCGGACCCAAAGGTGTGGTGGGGGATGCTCATCACAAGCACCGACGGCGGCGAAACGTGGTCTGCTCCGCGTCGGTTGCCGGAGAACATCCTTGGCCCCATCAAAAATAAACCTGTTCAACTTGCGGATGGCACAATCCTTTGCGCTTCGAGCACCGAGGAAGGCGGATCGCGCGTTCATTTCGAGAGCACTCAGGACCTGGGCCAAACGTGGAAGTTGATTGAGCCGGCTGGCGATGGACTGGAGTTCGGCTCCATTCAGCCGAGCATATTATTTCACGGCGGCGAAGTCTTGCAGGCCATCGGTCGCACGCAGAAAAAGCGAATTTTTGAAACATGGTCACACGACGACGGTAAGAGTTGGGACGCACTGAAGTTGACCGATTTGCCCAACCCGGATTCCGGCATCGACGCCGTTACGTTGAAAGATGGGCGGCATGTTCTTATTTACAATCCGACCACGAAAGGCCGCAGCCCACTGTGCGTGGCTGTTTCCACCGACGGCAAGGTCTGGCAGGCGGCGGTCGTTTTGGAAGACACACCGCGAAGCGAATTTTCCTATCCGGCGGTCATTCAAACAAGCGATGGATTGGTTCACATCAGCTATACCTGGAAGCGCCGGAAGATTAAACACGCTGTCTTGGACCCGGCTCAGTTGCAACTTAGGAGTTTCGTCAACGGACAATGGCCCAAGTAACCAGACCGGAGCGTTGCGGTCCGACCTACAAGTGGTGGGTCATTGCGATGCTCTGGTCGGTTTGCTTTTTCAACTACGCCGACCGGCAGTCGATTTATTCCGTATTTCCAAAACTGAAGGAACAATTTGGTTTTGACAAAGTGCAGTTGGGAATCATCGGGTCGGCGTTCATGTGGGTTTACGCTTTTGGCGGACCCATTGCGGGGCTGATTGGGGATCGCTTTCGGCGCAAGGACATTGTTCTTGGAGGATGCGTTTTTTGGAGTGTCGTCACGGTATTTACCGGATGGTGCGGAAAGTTCTGGCAATTCGTTGTCGTGCGGGCGATGGAAGGCTTCGGCGAGTCGTTTTACTTTCCCGCGTCGATTTCGCTGGCGAGCGATTATCATGGCCCAAGAACGCGTTCGCGCGCTTTGTCCATTCACCAGTCAAGCATTTATTTGGGGACAATCGCCGGCGGATGGGCAGGGGGATGGTTCGCGGAACACCTGGATTGGCGGGATTGTTTTTTTGCCTTTGGAGGCGTTGGAATTTTGTTGGGGATTGCGCTGTGGAAGTTTCTGCGTGAACCGAGGCGTGGCGCATCAGAAGACGATGGAATCGCGATGGCGACTCTGGCCAAAACGGAAACTCAGCCCCTTTCGCTGGCAGATACGCTGCGGTTAGTTTTCCGAAGACCCATTGTATTCTTTTTGATGGCCGCATTTCTGTGCGCGAACTTCGTCGCCACAATCTTTTTGGTTTGGACGCCAACTTTTCTCGCCGAAAAATTCGGCTTTAAACTGGCGGCAGCCGGGCTTTCGGGAAGCATATTTATTCACTTGGCAAGCGTCGTGAGTGTTCCTTTGGCTGGAATGTTGGCAGACTGGGCGGCGACGCGGTTTGCCGGTGGGCGAATTCTGGTTCAGGCTTTTGGACTGCTTGTCGGCACAAGTTTCGTGTTTCTGGTTGGGTGGACTACCAGCGTCAGCACATTGCTGGCGGCGATGACCTGCTTCGGTTTTTGCAAAGGAATTTACGATTCGTGCATCTTCGCGTCTCTGTGTGATTTTGTGGAACCTCGCGGGCGCGCCACGGCAACTGGCATCATGAACACGATTGGCTGGGGTGGCGGCGGATTGGGGCCGCTTTTTCTCGGCTGGTTTGCCCAACATGGAGGGAAAAGCACTGAGATGGGCAACATGAGCGCGGCCATCAGCTATTGCGGCGCCTTCTATATTGTTGGCGCACTGTTGCTTCTTGCATCGCTGTTTTTTCTTCCTCGAAAGAATGCGAACTGAAAAACTCTACTCGGAATGTGACTGACGCGATGGTTAGTCACGTATATCATCATTCGTTGGTTATTTTGTATGCAGCAAAAGCAACGAAACGCGATTCAGTGGATGCAGGCCATGTTTACGGACAATTTGGGCTTGAGCCCCGCCCTGTCGTTATTGGCCAGCGCGCTTTGCGTATTGGTGGTAGTGCTTGCCGTTTTCTGGTTTTTCCACAGCGCGCCGCCACACACGATCACGATCACAAGCGGGCCGCCGGGCAGCAGCTTCAATCTGAATGCCACCCGGTTTCAGACGATCCTGAAAGAGAAGGGCGTAGAGCTGAAAATACTCCCGTCCAAAGGTTCGGAGGAAAATCTTGAACGTCTCCAGGATCGTTCAATGCAGGTCGATATTGGATTCGTTCAAAGCAGCGGAAGGCTCGGCATGGATACAAATAATGTTGTGTCGCTTGGAAGCGTCGCGTTCCAGCCGATGTTGATTTTTTATCGAGGCACAAACCAACTGCAATTGCTTTCGGAATTCAAAGGGAAACGACTGGTCATCGGCGCGCCGGGCAGCGGCGACCGTTCGCTTGCCTTGACGTTGCTCGGATTGAACGGAATTTCCAACAATGCGGCGGCGACTTTTGTCGATTTGGAAGCAGAGGCGGCTGCCAAAGCCCTCGACGAAGGAAGCGTCGATGCGATTTTTCTGATGGGCGATTCGGCGTCGTCGGAGGTGATGCGCGAACTCTTGCGGAGAAAGGACGTTCATTTGTTCGACGTGACTCAGGCTGACGGCTATGTCCGGCGAGTGACCTATTTGAGCAAACTTGAACTTCCGAAAGGTTCCATCGACTTTGGCAACGACATTCCCGATCACGATATTTCGCTCGTTGGGCCGACGGTGGAATTGCTGGCGAAGTCGGACTTGCATCCGGTGTTGTCGGATATGCTGCTGGAAACGGCGCATCAGGTCTTTGGCAAGGCCTCGCTGTTTCGCCGACAAGACGAATTCCCTGCGCCGATGGAAAGGGACTTTCCGTTGAGCGACGACGCGACCCGGTTTTACAAGTCAGGCAAGAAGCTCTTGTTTCGTTATATGCCATATTGGCTGGCAAGCCTTGTGACGCGCACGCTCTGGGCATTTGGGCCGCTGGTATTGGTGATGGTGCCCGCGGCAAAGGTGTTGCCGCAGTTCCTGCGCTGGCGCATCCAATTGCGGATCGTCCGATGGTATCGGTCCTTGCTGGCGCTGGAAAGGGAAGTGCGAAAGCTGGAGGCTCATGCTCATTCTCAGACGCTTCTTGCCCGTCTCGACGAAATTGAGGAGGCTGTCAACAAGTTGAAAATGCCCGCTTCCTATGCCGATCAATTCTATAACCTGCGAGGCCACATTGCTTTCGTGCGCACAAGCATTCTGCAACATGGGGCGCTGGGGGATTAAGGGAAATTGAAGGGTTGCGATAGTGTGCCAGCATTCGACGGTTGAAACAGATACGAATTTCTGATATTCTCCCATTATGAGCCTCGGCAAAACTTCGTTTCGGCAATCCCGAAATTTTCACTCTTTTTTTATACTTTCAATTTTTGCCGCATCGTTGTTTTCGGCGCGGGCGGATTGGCCGGAATTTCGCGGCCCATATGGGGACGGACGGGTCTCCGCGCCGGGCGATAACAAGGCCGTCGGATTGCCTCTGCATTGGAGCGAGACGGAAAATGTGAAATGGAAGACCGCCATCCCGAATCGCGGCTGGTCCACGCCGGTTGTGATGGGCAATCAGGTTTGGATGACTTCGGCGACAGTCGATGGGCACGACTTTTTTGCGATTGGCGTGGATGCCGATTCCGGCAAGGTGCTTCATGTCGTTCCGCTGTTTCATACGGACAACCCGGAACCGCTCGGCAACGGCGCGGGAATGAATTGCTACGCAACGCCGTCGCCAGTCATCGAGCCGGGCCGGCTTTATGTTCATTTTGGCAGTTTTGGAACGGCCTGTCTGGACACCGAGAACGGAAATGTGCTGTGGAAGCGCGATGACCTCCCGTGCCGACATTACCGTGGGCCGTCGTCGTCATTGGTCTCATTTCAAAATTTGGTAATTCTCACGATGGACGGCGCGGACCTTCAATATCTGGCCGCTCTGGACAAACAAACTGGCGCGACCGTCTGGAAAACCAAGCGTTCCGTGGCATGGAACGATGAAGGTGATACGAGCCAAATGGTAAAAGACGGCGACCGTCGCAAAGCTCACAGCACTCCGTTGCTCGAAACAATTGCGGGAAAGCCCGAACTGTTGAGTGGCGGGGCGAAAGCTTGTTACGGCTACGACCCAGCGACGGGTGAGGAACTTTGGCGCGTCCAATACAATGATTTTTCGGCAGCGCCGATGCCGCTTTATCAAGATGGAATCGCCTATTTTGTGACGGGGCTTGCGAAAACGGAAATGATCGCGGTCAAGACGGACGGAAAAGGCGACGTGACCGATTCAAACATACTGTGGCATCTCAAGACGCACGTCGGCAAATACGCTTCGCCGCTTCTGGTCGATGGTTTGATTTACACGGCGGCGGAGCAAAGTTTCGTCACATGCGTCGATGCAGCAAAAGGCGACGTGGTTTGGACGGAGCGCATTGGTGGCAGTTACGCGGCTTCGCCAATTTATGCGGATGGTCATTTGTTTTTCTTCAGCGAGGAAGGGAAAACCACAGTGCTCCAGCCCGGTCGAACTTTCATGCCGATTATGACAAACACGCTGGCCGATGGCTTTATGGCGTCGCCGGCGGCGTCGGGAAGGGCTTTTTTCTTGCGCACAAAAACCAGCCTTTACCGCGTCGAGGATTCGCAGGGCAGCGTTCGATAGCATTTTCTATAAAACCTTTTTGTTCTCTCAGTGCGCGGCTGATTGCATCGGAGCAGCAAAGGCGGTTGGCACATAGGCTGTCCGGGAAATGCATTTTCGGCATTCCGACAGCCATTTGTCCAGAATCAGCCGTGGCGTGGCTTGATCCCTGCCAGAGCAGAGAACCGAACTTTCATTTACTTCACCGCGTTGCCGTCAGCGTCGAGGAAATGAATGTCACCCCATCCGAGCTCGCGCACACCAGACTCGATTTTCGCGCGATCTCCTACGATGACCCAGACCAATTGGTCAGGATGGACCTCTTTTTGAGCCGCGTTCACCAGATCGCTCGCAGTGAGGGCGCGAACCTTGGCGGGATAGGTGTTGTAATAATCGTCAGGCAACCCGAACTTCACCATATCCTCGATGGAAGTACTGACCGAATCAATGGTTTCCCATGATCCCGGCAGGGCCAGGGTTTCGTTTTTCTGCGCGGTGGTCAATTCCTGGTCGGAAATGGGACGCTGGCCGAGAATGCCGTGCAGTTCCTTGTTCAATTCAATCATCGATTCCTTGGTTTTGTCTGACTGAACAGGGGCAAAGGCAATAAAAGGGCCCTGCCCGCGCGCCGCAAACACGACAGTGCCCGCTCCGTACGACCAATGCTTTTCCTCGCGCAAGTTCATATTGACGCGGGAGCTAAAGGCGCCGCCTAAAACTGTATTCATTGTTTCAATGGCGATTTCGTCTGGATTGGATTTTGGCAACCCGACATGTCCGGCGAGGATGAGCGATTGGATTGATCCAGGCCTGTCAATCATGTACACCGACGATTTCTTCTGTTGTTCGACGAAGGCGAGATTTTTTGACGGCACGTCGCCAGCCTTCCATGATGCAAAAAGCTTTTCGAGCTTCGGCGTCATTTCTTGCAATGTCGTGTCGCCTACGACAATGAGAGTCGCATTGTTGGGCTTAAACCATGTGTCGTGGAACTTTTGCAAATCGGCTACCGTCAGCTTTTCTACGGACTCTTCCGTGCCGGAGCCGCGCAAAGGGTTGGAATAGGCGTGGCCGCTGCCGTAAAGGAGCTTCGGGAAGACCCTCAGAGAAATCCCAATAGGCTCAGTCTTCTCTTGCTGAATGTCGGCCAGGAGCTCCTTTTTCCGCCGCTGAAAATTGGTTTCAGGAAATGAGGGGTTCAAAACAACGTCGGCATAAATGTCCAGCGCCGAATCCAATGTCGAGGTGATCGTCGAGAGATTCACGCTCGAGGAATCCAAGTGCGAATCCGTCCCTAGGGATGCGCCCAGCAATTGCAGTTCGTCGCTGATCTGAAAGGCGGTCCGGCGGGCGGTGCCTTCTTCCAGCATTTGCATGGTCAGTTTCGCCGTGCCCGGAACGGCGAATTGGTCGGCGGCGTATCCGGCATCCATCAGAAGACTCAAACTGACCAGCGGGACCGAATGTCTCTCCGCTACAATGATTTTCATTCCGTTGGCAAGTTCCGCTCGCTGGAAGGTTGGAAACTTGACTTCCGGGTCCGGTCCGGGCGTCGGCAACTTCGAACGATCCACGGCGCTTGCGACAGTTTCGTAATTCGGGAACGGGTGGATCTCAAGGATATAGACGTCATCTGTCAACCATTGTTTTGCCGCGCGCTGAACTTCCGCCGTGGTGGCCTCGCGCGTGTATTTGAGCGGCACCTGGAAAAAATCCGGGCTGCCGCGATATGTCTCATTCATCGCCAGCACGTCCGACTTGCCTCCAGAGCCGCCGATGCGCTCGATACCTCGCACAAAGCCGGCGATTTTTCCAGCTTGGACGTGTTGCAGTTCCTCCTGCGTGGGCCCGTCTCTTAGAAATCGCGCCACTTCTTCGTCGATCGCCTTCTCGACCTTGGCCAGATCTTCGCCGGGCCGCGCGTTGGCGAAAATCTCGAATCGACTGCTGATCTCACCGGGCTCAACAATTGCCGAAACGTCGGTGGCAATCTGGTCGTCATAGACCAGCCGTTTGTAGAGTCGGGAGGATTTGCCGGGGGAAACAAAGATGTCGCTCACCAGGTCCAGGTATGTAGTGTCCGCCTCGCCGTAGGGAGGGATGGTCCAGACTTTATATAAGCGCGCCTGGGGCACACGATCGGCCACCACCTCGCGACGCGTGCCGGGAATTTTGGGAATCCAGGTTCGATACCGGGCCACTGGCGGCCCTGAGGGAATTTCCGCGAAATACTCTTCAGCCTTCTTCAGGGCCGTGTCGGGATCAATGTCTCCCGCGAGGACCAGCACCGCGTTGGCCGCTCCGTAATAATTGGTGAACCAAGTCTTGACGTCGTCGAGCGAGGCGGCATTGAGATCGTCCATGGAACCGATGACGGTCCACGAATACGGGTGTCCGACCGGCGCAGTGCCTTTGGTGATCAACTCGTCGGCCATGCCGTAAGGCTCGTTTTCCCCCTGTCGTTTTTCGTTCTGAACCACGCCTCGCTGCTTATCAAGCCGGGTTTTATCGACGGTCCCCAGCAAATGGCCCATGCGATCGGACTCGATCCATAAAGCAACGTCCAAAGCATTGCGGGGAACATTCTCGAAAAAATCCGTGCGGTCGTTTCCAGTCGTGCCATTCAAATCCGTGGCGCCGATTCGTTCCATCGCTTCCATGAAAATATTTTGACCTTCGGGTGCCTTGAGATGCTCGCTGCCTGAGAACATGAGATGCTCGAAGAGGTGGGCGAAGCCCGTCTTGCCCGGCTTCTCGTTCTTGGAGCCGACATGATACCAGAGATTGACCGCCACAATCGGCGCCTTGTGGTCCTCATGCACAATTAAAGTCAACCCGTTGGTGAGTACGAATTTTTTGTATGGAATATCGATCTTGACGTCGGTCACGCTCTCATCCGCTTTGATGGATACAAGAGAGAGAAACAAAGAAAATACTGCCACGAGAAATGCGATGATTTTTTTGTTTGGCATGACGCGCAGCTTAGGCGCATGGGCGTCTAGTGTCACCGTTATTTTGTGAATCCAAAACCCGAATGCGCGATACCGTTGTAACGAACTCAATATTTTTTCTGAGAACCTTCTTGTCCTCTCAGAGCGCTGCTGATTGCATCGAAGCATGATTTTGGATTTGCCCGTTTGCGCGAGGCGACGCGCGGCTTTGGTTTTCGCCTTTGTATTGTTTCTGTTGTCGCCATTGGTAATCGCCGTTCACGCGGGCGATTATTTTCCGCCGCCGGATAGCGATGGAGGTTGGCGCACGGCGACAGGTCCAAAGGAAATCCGCAAACGCGCGGGTCTGGACCTCCCGCAACTCAACCGAGCCTTCGATTTTACACAGCGATGCAGCCAAAACGGCGGTTTGCTCATCGTGCGGCACGGATATCTGGCTTACGAACGATATTTTGGGCGGGCAAGTCGCAACGTGAATCCAGACATGGCATCAACGGGCAAAGCCGTCACAAGCGTTGCCTGTGGAATAATGCTTGACGAATTTCACGACAAAATCCCCGACGGTCTTAATCAAAAGGTGTTCACGGAAACCTACCTGCCGGAGGCGTTCCCATTGGACGACCCGCGAAAGGCGGACATAACGCTAGGGCAATTGTTATGTATGACAGCCGGTTATCATGGCGAAGGTTCCAGTCCTGGAGTTGTGTTTGGCAAAGTGGCTCCGCTCACCCAAGTCCCGGGCCAGGACATTCGTAATTTGGATATGTCCTCGATCCGCACGGTTTTGTGGACGAATCCCGGAGCGGGTTATTCGTATTCGTCGCCTGCGCCGCATATTGCTTCCATCGTCCTTCGGCACATCACTGGCATGGAATTGCAGGATTACATCGATGCGCGGCTGGCCAAGCCGATGAGGTGGGGCGCATGGGGCTATTGCCTGCATCGCGGCGATTTTCTCATGCCTCACGCCAACGGAGCCGGAAGCACTGCACTGCACGCGACGGACGCGTTGCGCTTCGGCTATTGCCTGTTGCATCAAGGGAAATGGGGCGCAAAACAACTCGTCCCTGCAAATTATGTCGCGCTGTGCGGGCAGCCGTCGCCGTTTAATCCGCATTCCCCGTTCAGCTTGATGTTTGAGAACAATTCCGACGGCCACGTCGCTGGTGCGCCGCGCGATGCGTTTTACAAATCGGGCGCGGGCGGTTTTGGAATTTTCGTCGTTCCATCGCTTGATATGGTCATTTATAAACTTGGCGGGAATGATGGACAATACGACCCAGCGTTGACCGGCCTTCCGCAGCCGACTCCTTCCGACAATTCGCGCAAGGACTGGCATCCAATCCCCCGGACGCCGTTCAACGAAGGCAGCATGGGCGGCGACGACGGCCTCAGGCGGGTGCT
This sequence comes from Verrucomicrobiia bacterium, assembly GCA_036501665.1. Taxonomy (GTDB): domain Bacteria; phylum Verrucomicrobiota; class Verrucomicrobiia; order Limisphaerales; family Palsa-1400; genus DATAUD01. The sequence goes on along the minus strand of DASXZW010000094.1, from coordinate 14,315 downwards.
GGAAATGGTGTCCGCCGCAGTCAGGGATTAAAAATAACCTTTTCCAAGCGCGGGCAATTCCCAATCAGGCCTCGAGGACCCTCTCCAAAGCTTGAAGCAAACCCGGATGCTTCGATTGCGCCGAAGGAACATGAAATTTTGTGGTATGCAAAAGAGCCAACCCATCCAACCCATCTCCGCCGCGATTACGGCGGAAAGGGAAATCGTAATGGCAAAATAACACGCGTCATCGATTAAGTTGAACAACATCATCCATCGGGTATTCCGAACGAAGCGCTCGCGTCTGGCCAGCAACCAAGAAGTCGTGGCGGAAACCGTCCATACCATTAACACGACGGTTGCCGCCCAGATGCAATTAAACATCGCCCCGGACCCCATGCGCGCTGTCAAATACAATTCTAAAACGGCAACCCCATCCAAAAAAATTGAGCCTATTAGGTTAATGCCGCCGCCGAATAACAGAAGTGTCTGTTTGACATGCTCGGCATCCTTCTCGGTCAAATACCGTCGTCGGAAGCGTCGGGCTGCCGCCTCCGCATCGCCTAATTCCGACACTGTCGCCACCAACGCTTCGATCTCCGAGAGTCCATCCTCAACATGCCGCTCCACGGAGTCAGCAACGTGTGCTTCGACCTCCAATCGAATTCTTTCCCGGACAGGCCTGGTCAATCCGTCCGTCGCTTTTTTCAGCCACGGCTCAAAAAGGATGTTTTGCGTCACACTCATGTCGCCAAAATCAGGTTAAATGCTCCACTGACGCGCCGCCATTCCTCCCTCTCCCGCGCCAGCATCCCTTTTCCTTTCTTGGTAAGTTCGTAGTAACAACGCGTCCGCCCGCTTTCGGTTCGGGTGTGGGACACGATCAATCCCTTGCCTTCCAGAGTGTGGAGAGTCGGGTAAAGAGTTCCTTCCTTAAAATCGAGCACCCCTTTGGACTGGCTTTTGATATCCTGAGCGATGCGATAGCCATGATTAGGCCCGCCGCTCAAATTCTGTAAAATCAACGCCGGCAAACCGCCGCGAAAGTTCATGCGCTTTGACCATACCTCTGAAACCTAGGCATTGGCAAGAAATTTGTTCGTTGTGAAAATTTCTGTGGGTGGGTGATGCGCTCAGTGAAGCCTCAATCGGTAAAATTGATGTGATCTCGCAGGTGAAAGGATGATGCTGAACACATCGCCGGTGCCGGGCTGATTCGTAACAGGGTTCCAGGTTGCATTGGCTGCCAAATTATCGGACGTCTCCAAATTATAGCCAACGACCGACGCAGGCCACGAAACTATGACCGCCGCGTTGCTGTAAGTCATGGAAAGCGTCGGTGTCGGGGCCGTCCACTGATACTCGCTCGATCCATTGAGCGGGAGTTGCCAGCGGGAGCCTGTTGTCGTCGGTAAAACCTGGGAAGCACCGCCGCCCGTGCATTGCACCTGTACTGGCTGCGCAAACCTCGCAAGACTCAAATCTAGTGTGAAATTACGTTCGCGCGGCCAGGTTTTGAGATGCCAAATGTTTCCTTCGCGATGCAGCCACACGCTTCCGTCAGTTTGTAAAGCGCCGAAATCCACGACGACGTTCGACTGGTTGAGATGGGGTTCATACAAGGGTGTTGGGTCAGCAGTCGGCGCATTCGTTTCCGGCGAAAACGTGACAGTTGCGCCAGCATTGGCCAGATGAAGCGTGCCGAGTCGAATGCTCGAAGTGCCATCGTCCACCCCCTGAAGCGCCACCCGACTGCCATCGTTCGGATCGTACAGGCCAATCAGCCAGTCGTAATCTCCGTCGGGAAGATTCGCGGGCAATGTAAGGCTCCACGGCCCATCGTTGACCGTCTGGTTTGGCTGCCATTGGGAAGTTGCTGGCGATGCAGGGTGATCCTGCTGGGCCGCGATAACTCCGTTGGTGCTGAAATGAACAAAGACCGTGTAGTCACGTGACAAGCGGTCCCGGACGTCCCAAATGTACGCGGCCTGGAATGCGCGTGTTCCGGTTTGCTGAAAGGAAGACACTGTTGGGTAAATGTGCCGGTAATTGGAAAGATTCCAGTCGGATGCCGAACGAGCGCTGAAGAAGAGGGTATCTCCAGTATCAGCGAAATCGCTCACAACGTTGCTGCGCAAGATCGTGCCAGCGGTGATCCCGGCGCCTTCGGCGACCCAACCCAAATCGGGAAGGGTCCATGAACCGGTCGTCCAATTGCTGGAAGCGCCGTTGGCCGTTAACGTCAAGCCATCGTCGTAAAGAATTCGCACATGATAGTTGTTGGTATTATTTGGATTGAGTTTGGCCATGGCGGTGGCGTCGAGCCACGCGCCGTTGGACTCGTAAGAGATTTCCACCGGCTTGGCTGTGGCGTAAAGAGACGTGACAGGTGAAACGAGATGTTGCTCCAGCCACGCGATTGGAATCATGGAATAGACCGTGGCGTCGAGGAAACCAGCGTGCCCGTAGGCGACTTCCTGGAGCCGGTAACGGTCGAGCACGCTCATCGGGACCGGGCCGCTCAGCCAGTTGGTCTGAAATGATGCGGAAGGCAACCAGCGGTTGTAGTAGCCCATACCGTGGTTGAACTGGAGTGGGTGCATCTTCAACAAATCAAAATCCACAGCGAGCGGAGCGGTGAAGCCGCCGTTGCCCGGCCAACCGCTGCCGAACTGCGCCTCGACGCCGTCGAGACAACCACTCCAGTAAAAATGCCCGTTGCCCTCGCCGAACATCGGGCCGTTGTGCGTGGTCCGTTCGTAGGCCCAGAGCTGGCGGTGAATGTCCCAGACGCGACTCAATTGCCCCGCGCCCACTTCGCCCGCACGATCATCCACATAAAGCCACGGCGCCTCGGCGCTGTTAACGTCGATGTAACCGGCGCGCGTGTTATAGCGTTGTTGGATTACAGGAGATTGTGTCGCGGCCAACCGTAGAACAGCGTTGGGCTTTTCGGCGAAGGATTGGATTTGCGTGGTTGGATTGTAATAAGCGAGCTTCTGTTGTCCGGTGGAATCCAGCGAGATGTCATTCGCGTCAAAAAAATCGTAGTCCGGGTAATAATCGGCATAGTTCTCATGCAACGCGCAGAGAATTCCGAGGCTGGCGGCGGTTGCGACGAGATTGCTCATCGCGATGTCGCCGCCGTACGCGGCGTTGGCGGGATAATGCGAGGGCAACGCATTGTCAAAACCACTTCGTTGCCAATCATGAATGATAGCGACGCAGTTGGTAATGCCGTAGTCGGCGAGCAGGGTCAGATTGGTGCCGATGGTTGGAAAGGTCCCGCCCCAAATATCGAGCACGATTTTATTGGCCAGGAAATCGCGCCAGGGCGATGGCGGGCTGGGCGGGTTGGGCAGCACTTCATCGAGATGCCAGCCTGCGGTGAACAACACCCGCTCATTAAGCGGAACGCGGGTGCCATCTGTCAGCGCATCATACGTCGCCTGGTTTCCGGTTTGCAAGGAGGCGGAGGACGCGGTCCAGTCAAGCAGACTGTTCACGAACAAGCCTTCCTGCGAGAGGTAATACGCTGCGCCTGGGTAATAGGGAACGATCACCTGCGGACGGTGCACCACGGGCCCCCATGCGCCCGCGTCGAATGCCGTGACCTGTGGCAAATCCGCCGATACCGATAACGCCAGAGTTTTGCTCAGCAATTGTCCCGTGATGCGGACAGTCGCGCTGCTTGAGCCAACGTTGTAGGCGCGCACGAGTGTGATGCTTGATCCGTCCTGCTCCCAACTGTTGCTGACCGCTGTGGCAGTTTGAGTCCAGGAGATCCTCGCCGAGTTGGCCAGCGGAACTGTGACCGCGGCGTCGCCGGTCATTTGCGCGACCAGCGCCAAATCTCCAAACAACCAATCATTGGACAAGGGTGGAGCGTTCCACTGATACTCAAGGACGCCATCCGGTCCAGTGTAACGAAAACTGGCAACACCATTGGAAAGGCTCTGAGTATTCGTGCCGGCAAATGCGCTTTGCGGCGCGACTTCAAGCGATTGGCCGGACCACAAGTTTGACAGGACCAGCGGCAGCGGTGCTGGATGCGAGGGCGCGATGGGCGTGTAACCTTCGATCACCAATTGGCGATCGCCCCAAAGCGAGTAGTCGAACGCTGGATTGTTGTCCGGCCCCGGGTCCACTTCGAAGCGCAAGGTGAGATTCGACCCGCGCAGCGCAGTGAAGTTGTACTCGAAAGGCAACCAGACGTCGTTGGTCTGTTGATAATCGAAAAGCTTCGTGCCATTGGCATACAGGCGGAACGTGACTCCATCAGAAAGCGCCGCGTATCCAGATTGCATGGCCGTCGCGCCGCGCAAGAAAATATTGGTCGCTTGAGCGGGCAGGTTGAAAACAAATTGTTGAAAGGTGATACCGGTGCCGTTGCGCCATGGCACACCCAGAAAGAAGGCCGACTCGCCGTTTTGCGTTCCGTAAGGTTCGCAGGCCACCCCGGTGTTTTCTTCATAAAAGCCTGACCAGCCTAACGGAAAAAGCTGCTCCGCCTCCCCGCGATAAGCATAACCGATTTCATAAACGCCCAATTCATCGAGATTCAGGACCGGCAAATCCGGGGTGATGACTGGTTGTGCTGCCGCAGAAAGAGTCCAAGCCGCCGCAGTCAATAACATTAGCGCGCGGCGAAGGGATTTCATAGAATTCCATATGAAATTAGGCGGACTACAAAGGGCTGGCAAGGAGAACCGCAGGCATCGGCGCAAACTGGAAATGGTGGCGTCTGTGTGAGCGATTAATCTCACGCAGCAGAGTGGAAACGCCTCTGCGCGTCTAAATTTGAATCTTAACGAGACTATGATTAACATTTTGCTCCTGATGCGGAAGTCAGAACAAATATGAAGGACGGGACTGTCCAGGTTGAAGGGGTTGATTACCATTGGAGCGTTTATCGCCAGCCAAGATGGACAGGAGATGGGGTTCTTTTGGGATTGGCTCTTTTGGTTAAACCGGTCAAATCCAGCAGGCGCGAATTGATTTTGGAATTCGCCATCGATCCCACCGGTCGCGGAGAGATGCCCCAAATCCAGCGACTTCAGGTCCCAAAACGGCGGCTAATCGAATGCATCCAAAATGCCTTGAACGCAGGATGGGATCCTGAATCGCGCGGAAAGGGGTTTTTCTTTAGCGCCGGTGCTGTCAATCCCAAATAAAGGACAGCCGAAACCCTGCCTATGCCGCCGTGAGCGCGGCACGTTCGTCATTCAACGCGCCGGTTTTCTCGAGAAAATAATCGTATCCGCCGACGTAGGGAATGATCTTGCCGGCGTTGACGTGAAGGACTTTGGTCGCGAGGTGGCGGATGAAATGCACATCGTGGGAGATGAACACGAGTGTTCCTTCATAACGTTCCAACGCGAGCGTGAGCGATTCCACCGTTTGCAGATCGAGATGGGTCGTCGGTTCGTCCATGAGCAACAGGTTGGGCGGATCAACCAGGAACTTGACGAGATTGAGACGAGTCTTCTCGCCGCCGCTGAGGATTTCCGTCTTCTTGAAAATGTCGTCTTTGCGGAAAAGGAATGAGCCAAGAATCGCACGGGCTTCTTCTTCACGCAGGCTGGGCGCGCTGACCAGAACCTCATCGAGCACCGTCTTGTTCGGATCAAGGGTGGCCGCGCGGTGCTGGCTGAAGTAACCGATCTTGGCATTGTGCCCGAGATCGCATTCTCCCTGCTGGAATTGCACCACGCCTGCAAGAATTTTCAGTAAAGTAGATTTCCCAGCGCCGTTGGGTCCGACGAGCACGGTGCGTTCGCCGCGTTCGATGGTCAGATCGAGTCCTTGATAGACTTTGTTCGCGCCGTAAGCCATTTGGATGCCGCGCAAGCTGACGGCTCGTTGTCCGCCGCGTGGCGGTTGGGGAATCTGGAATCGGAACGGCTTCTTCGGCGCGACCGGCTTCTCGATAAGTTCCATGCGCTCAATTTGCTTGAGCTTGCTCATCGCCTGGGAGGCTTTGGAAGTGACGGAGCGGAATCGGTCGGCGAATTCCTGGAGCGATTGGATTTCCTTCTGCTGGTTCTTGTAGGCGGCAAGCTGTTGCTCGTAACGCTCCTCACGTTGACGGAGGTAATCGGTGTAATTACCGGTGTAGGCGATCAGCTTCTTTTCCGATATTTCATGGACCTCGGTCGCAATCTCGTCCATGAACTGGCGGTCGTGAGAAATAAGCAAAACGGCTCCAGAATAATTCTTCAAATATTCCTGCAACCAAAGCAATGCGAGGAGGTCGAGGTGGTTGGTCGGTTCGTCGAGCAGGAGCAAATCCGGCTCCATCACCAGCAGTCGGGCCAGGCGGGCGCGCATGATCCAACCGCCGCTTAACTCGCGCGCGAGCCGATTCATATCTGCGTCGCGATAGCCGAGGCCGCGTAACATTTTCTTCGCCTTCGTTTCCACCTGCGGGTCCGCGAGCGCGTCGTGCTTGGCGTGCGTTTCAAAATATTCTGCGCTGGAAACGTCACCCACGGCTTCCAGTTCGTGCAAACGTTTCTCCATTCGCGGCAATTCCTCCACTCGACCGGTGGCGACATCCAGGACCGTTTCCTCCCCGACAGCTTCCGCTTCCTGCGGGAGAAAACCGACGCTTGTCCAAATATCGCGTTCGACTTCGCCGAGGTCCGGTTCCTTTTGTTTGAGGATGATCGAGAACAGCGTGGATTTCCCGGCGCCGTTGGGGCCAACCAGGGCGACGCGGTCGCCGGAGTTTATTTGAAGCGAAGCGTTCTCGAAGAGAACGCGTCCTCCCAGGGTCATTTTCAAATCACGAATTGTCAGCATGGAAATAAATTTCGAAGACGGAGAATTGGATTTTTCTGCGGCAACGCGGGACAGAAGATATCAGGATTAAATAGGATTGTCCATCAGGCATTTGCGGGGATTTTAACGTTAAAGAAGTGTCAAATATAAATTACGGTGAGCGACGGCTCGGCATCGGTAAAGAGTTTTTTGGAAAAAGTTCGTTGTGGAATTTCTTCCAATTGGTTTACTGTAAACGCGATATGCGAACAGCGGTTCTTGCTTTGTGGCTGTTGCTTTCTGCCGTCCAGTTTGCGGGCGCGGCGGGCGCGGACGCGCTCTGGGCGAGCAAGATTCAGCCGCTCTTCGATGTCAATTGCGTCAAGTGCCACGGGATCATGCAACAGAAAAGCGGCCTTGAACTTGATACCTTCGAAACCGTGATGAAAGGGGGCGATGACGGCGTCGTTGTTGTTCCTGGAAAACCACAGGACAGCCTGATTATCAAAAACATCACGCCGGATTCCGACCAGCACATGCCGCCCAAAAAGCAGCTTTCGGAGGCCGATCAAAAACTTCTTCACGACTGGGTCGCCGGCTTGAGCGCGGCCAAATTGGCAAAAAAACCCCATCCTCCCCGTCACTTTAAATCTGTAACCCCGGCGATTGATACGCTGATCTCCGAAGGGTGGAAGGAACGCGCGGTTAAACCCGCCGCCGAAGTCGATGATCGCACATGGTGCCGCCGCGTTTATCTTGATTTGGCCGGGCGAATTAACACTCCGGCGGAATTGCAGGCGTTTCTTGATGCGCCGCGATCTTCCAGACGGGCCGCGCTCGTCGATCGATTGCTGGCATCAAACGAGTATCCGGTGCGGATGCGCGAGCTTTGGGACGTCCTTCTCATGGGACGTCCGAAACGCGAGAATGCCGAAGATCGTCGCAAGAAAAACGGGTGGTGGGCTTTTCTCGAGAATAGTTTCCGCGACAACCGCCCCTGGGACGACATGGTTCATGCGATTTTGCTGGCGCGCCCGATTCAACCGAAGGACGAAGGGGCTTCCTGGTTTCTCTATGAGCGGCATAATGACCCTCAGGCGATTGCGGAGGCGGTTGCGCCGGTGATTTACGGCGCGAAGATCAATTGCGCGCAATGTCACGATCACCCGCTCGCCCGCGAAATCAAGCAGGCGCACTACTGGGGTTTGGTTGCGGCATACAAGCGGTGCAAAAATGTCGATGGCACCAACGAAGTCGGCGAATCCGCCATTGGTGGGTTCGATAATTTCACCAACCTGAAAAAAGAATCTCAACCGGCGCTTCTATCGCTTTTGACCGGTGTCACAATAAAAGAAGAACAACCCGGCGATAAAAAGGAGGAAGACAGCGACGACAAGTATATTGATCCCAAGGCGAAGGTTCGCGTTCCGAAATACTCCCGACGCGCCGCCGTTGCCGACGCCGCCACTCACAACAATCCGCTTCTGGCCCGCGCGTTCGTCAACCGGATTTGGTGGGCTTTCCTGGGACGCGGCATTGTTCAACCTGCTGATGAGATGACCGCCCGCAATGTGCCGAGCCATCCCGAATTGCTGGATTGGCTGGCGAAGGATTTTGCCGACCATAAGTACGACGTGCGCCGCGAAATCAGGGGCATTGTCCTGAGTCGGGTGTATGCATTGGGACGCTCGGATGCGCCGCCGGAAACTTTCGCGGGCGCCATCGAACGTCCACTATCGGCTGAACAGCTCGCGCGCTCCTGGCGCATCGCAGCCGGATTGCCGCCTGAAGACGATGCTCTCCGTCGCGCCACTATTGCCGCGCTGCCGGATGTTTTGCCGAAGGATTATAATGCCACCTATCAGCAGGCACAGTTTCTGGCCGATTCCAAGCCGCTCGCCGAAATACTCAAACCTTCCGCAACCAACACGGTGATGCGCCTGACGGCGTTGAGCGATCCAACCGCGCGTACGAAGGAGGCATTTCTTGCGACTTATGCGCGGCTCCCGGATGCTGAGGAATCGGCGCAGGCCAAGGCGTTCTTTAAGGCGCGTTCCAACGAACCCGCCGAAGCCGACCGCGATTTGCTTTGGGCGATGATGACGAGCGCCGAATTTTTGACCATGCCTTGACAATGAATCTGGATGCCTCCAATAACGTCAAATTCCCGCGCTAGATGAAACGTTCAGAGAGTAAAAATCATATTCCCGGCGACTGCTGCGTTGACGAGCATCGGATTCACCGGCGTTTATTCCTCAGGGGGCTGACGGGCGGCGCACTGGCGACTGTAGCCAGTTTCACGGGGCTGTTTAACAATCCGCTCTTCGCGGAGCAGACGAAGAAAGCCCAGAAACATTGCATACTGTTGTGGCTCTGCGGCGCGCCGAGCCAGTTTGAAACATGGGACCCAAAACCCGGCAGACCGAGCGGCGGGCCGTTTGGGAGCATTCCCACGAATATCCCCGGCACCCACTTTTCATCGCTGATGCCGCAGTGCGCGGGCATCGCGAACAAGTTGAACATCGTGCGCAGCATGAAAACGGCGCAGACCGAACATCTGCAAGCCATCACGCTGTTGCAACACGGCAACCCGGAGCGCGCCGGATTTACCCGGCCGACCTTGGGAAGCGCTTGCGCGCAGGCGATTGGACGGTTGGACTCGCCGATTCCGAATTTCATCTTCCTGGACCCGATTCCCGGCGGCAACGAATTTGAAACTTTCAAAGCAGGGAATTGGGCCGGCTGGCTCGGCGCGGAATATGCGCCTGTGCATTCTGGCGGGGATTACACACCCACTTTCGGCGCAGCCGCGGACGGCATTCCGCAGAATGACCGCGAATCCCGCGAAACTTTGCGCCGGTTCCTCACCGCTAAATACGAGCGTGACCGCAAGAGCACCGTGGCTCGGAGCGAGAACGCCGCTTTCGAGCGCCTCAAGGGGATGACCGCGAGCGCGGACCTTTTCGATTTGAAGAAGCTGCCGCAAAAAGATCGCGAGCGTTACGGCGCTGGAAGTTTCGCGCAGCATTCGCTGATGGCGGTGAATCTCGTCGAACACGGAGCGCCGTTCGTGATGGTGGCGAACGGCATGAACTGGGACAATCACGTCTTTCAGCACGAGATTCATCAGATGCTGGTGCCTGAGTTGGATCGCGTTTTGTTTAACCTTGTCACCGACCTTGAGAAACGCGGGTTGCTGGACAGCACGCTGGTCATTGCGATGGGCGAGTTCGGCCGCACACCGTGGATGAATCCGGCGCGGGGCCGCGACCACTACCCTCATGCGTGGAGCCTGATGATGACGGGCTGCGGACTGAAGCGCGGCGTTGTGACTGGCGCGACTGACAAGGACGGCGTGGAGGTCATCGAGAAGCCGTACGATGAGCAGAATTTGTTCGCCACGATCTTCACCGCGCTAGGCATAGATCCCTACGCCGAATATGATCTGCCGGGCTTGCCCACCTTTCACCGCGTGGAGAATCACGCCGAGCCAATCCGCGAATTGCTGGCCTGACCATGAAGCTGACACTCGATTTTCATGTAAAGTTGCCGACGGGCGCACTCGGCCTTGCGGTTTCGTCCGATGGAAGAGAGGCGTTCGCAGCTTGCGCGGATGGGACGATCAATTGGGTTGACCTGGAAACCGGCGACACGGAACGATTCGACGAAAAGCATCCATCCTTTGCCAGCGCCTGCGTTTTGCTGCCCGACGGCAAGACAGTGATTTCCGGTGGCTACGATGGCGTTTTGCTCTGGCATGAAGCGGCGACTGGTCGTTGCATTCGGCGCGTTGCGGCACACAAATTTTGGAACTGGCAACTGGCCTTGTCTCAGGACGGGCGGCACCTGGCGACTTCGACAGGGCAATACATTCCCGGCGGCTGGAAATATGAACCGGCCCCTGAAACCGAGCCTTCAGTAAAAGTATTTGACACCGCAACCGGCGAGCGAATTGCCGCTTTTGCTCATATTCCGCCGGTCATGAGCTGCGCGTTCAGTCCCGATGGAAAGCATGTCGCCGCCGCGAATATCATGGGCGAAGTGCGCGTTTGGGATTGGGAATCCGCAGGCAGCACTGAGCCGATTTCAAAATGGACGTCGCCGGATTTTACTTCTTGGGGCACGACTAAATCGCATCATTACTCCGGCGGCATTTATGGCCTCGCGTTTTCTCCCGATGGAAAATCGCTTCTGGGGTGCGGCATGGGGCCGATGGGAGATCCGATGTCCGGCAACGGCAAGATGACATGGCAGCGTTGGGATTGGAAAAAGGGTGAGAAACGGGACCAAATCAAGGATGATCAACACGGCTTTGGCCTAATGGAATCCCTGGCGTGGCATCCCAACGGCAAGCATTTCATCATGGCGGGGCGTCAGGCTCAGGGCACATGGAACGCTGCTGTGTTTGATTCGACCGACGGTAATCTTGCGCACTCCATCGACACCAAAATGCGGATCACGCAAGCGCGCTTCACCGCCGATGGAAAATGGCTGGTGCTTTCCGGCGCATCCGGCCAACCGCAACCAAAAGATGGCGTTTGGCCAAATTGGGGCCATGTGCAAGTTTATCGGGTGGAAGTCTGACTCGACACTGTCGGTTCGAGCCAGCAGACTTAGAGTGTGATCCTCGTGGAAGCAATTTGAACAAGCGTCCGTTCACTCTGCAACCTAGAGTGGTTTAAAATGAAGTGTAGAAATATGCTGGCACCGGTTTCGAAGCGTTCATGCAAAAGCGGCAGTCCTCTGCCGCTTTCAAACAGAACCCACGCAGTATTGTGGCCGCTTGTCCTTGAAAATGCTCTAAGAACGTCAATATGAATACTCCAACCAATCCGAACAAAGCGCTTTGGGAAAAAGGCGATTTCACTCGCATTGCCGCCAGCATGCGGGAAAGCGGGGAGGCGCTTGTCGAACGAATTGGCGTCACGAAGGGCATGAAGGTTCTCGATCTGGGGTGCGGCGATGGGACGACCGCGTTGCCGGCCGCGAAACTTGGCGCGGATGTTCTGGGCGTGGATATTACCCGAAATTTGGTCGAAGCGGGGGAACCGGCGCGTCAAGGAGATGGGACTGACAAATTGCCGGTTTCAGGAAGGCGACGCAACAAATTTGGAAGATTTGACTGATAAGTCTTTTGATCTTGTCGTCAGTATTTTTGGCGCGATGTTTGCGCCGAAGCCGCACGATGTTGCCAAAGAAATGGTGCGAGTGGCCCGGCCCGGCGGACGCGTCGTGATGGGCAACTGGATTCCGGGTGATCCGACGTTGGTCGCGCAAATATTGAAAATCAGCTCAGCCTACACGCCGCCGCCGCCGGAGGGTTTCATCAGTCCGATGACGTGGGGGATCGAGAGCCATGTGATTGAGCGGTTCGGCGCCGCGGGCATTGCGAAAGAAAAAATCACATTCGTCAGGGACACATACACGTTTGACTTTCCCACCGCGCCGTCAGACCTTGTGGACGCTTTCAGGAAATATTACGGCCCCACGATGAATGCGTTTGACGCCGCGGAAAAGAACGGTCGAGCGGCTGATTTGCAGAAGGAATTGGAAGTTTTGTTCAACAGCAAAAACATCAGCCCAAACAAAGATTCAACGTCCATTCCGGCGACGTTCCTGCGTGTGACCGTTTCGGTTTGACCCGGTCGAAGCAGGGCGAAGTTAAACTTTCAAAAGCTGGCGGGCTTCTGCGATGCCTTCGGCGGGGCGACCGTATTCGCTCGCGGTGACACGCGCCAACGCGACGAGATGACGCCAGCGAAAAGCCGGAGTTCCCGCGGCAAATTCTTCCGAGACGGTGCGATAAAATTTTTCCGCGTGAAGTGAACCATCCTCGCTGACGGCGTAGCGCAGCATCAGGTCGAAAACCGGGCGCGGATCGTAACCTTTCTGTCCGTAACGATGAACAATTGCGCTCGCCTTCGCCTGATAGTTTCCTTTGATCGCTTCTTCGGCTTGACTCAAAAGAGCGGGTGCGTCGGTGTCCGTGATCTCATCGAGATGGCGTTGGACCGGCAGGGGTTCCCAATTGAGGAAATCGCCGCCGCGATTAATTCGATCAAACGCCGTTTGATACGCGCCGACGATCAGGCAGGCGAAACTGTTTCGAGCGTTGCTGACCAGCGCCATGTTGCGCCAGGCGTTTGCGGAGTCGCAGGCGTGGACTCCGATGGAATCGCCATGTACGCTGCCAACCGGTTTTCCGGCGACTTCTTCGCGCGGGGTGCGTCCGTGGTCGCGCAAGACAAGTTGATTTGCCGCGAGAGAAATTGCTTCGCCGACGTTCATGGCTGAAAAACCATCCGCCAAAGCCGCAGCAGCCGCGCCGGCGGCGTCTTCAGGCGAAGATTTGAAAATCGTCTGGCTGAGTTGATCGATCCAGGCATCGTCTGCGTGGCGATTGCCGGGCGTCGCGTGCAGAAGATTGTGCTCGTCGAGAAGTTTCGGGAGCAGGGTGCGTGGCGCGTCCCAGGCCGTCCCGCGCTGGCCTGCTTCGGAACGCACACAATAATGTACGGATTGTCGCAGCAACGTTTTGGCTTGGTCCATTCCAACGACGCTGAGGAGATCCCAAGAGCGGTAAGGCATGACGACGCGATGAACTTCGCCGTTGTCCTGAATCGCGTAGAGCAGGGCATTGAAGGCGTCTTCGGGCGACATATTGGCGAGGCCGACAAGCGCCTGTTCGGCGGTTTTGCATTCCTTCGCGCGAATGAGGGATCGGATAAATTCGCCGGCGTTTTGGCCTTCCGGTATCCTGGAGCCTTCCACGGAATGCAGGATTTCACTTGGCTTGCCGCCATGCGCCTGAATGCGGGAAGTGTTGCGATAAAGGACTTTGAAAACCGGCAAGGCTTGCGAGGCTTCGGGGAGTTGCCGCGACATGTGCAGCGCCGGGGAGAGCGCCATCATGGTGTGGAAGCCGATGTAATCCTCGCCGCCGAACGTTCGCGCATTGGCAAGAGCACCGGCGGATACAAGTTGGTCCAGACTTGTGCCGGAATGGAGTTTATCAACGAGCAGAGGAAGGAGTTTGTTCGCGGGCGTCTCCTGCATCAGGCAGACCAACGGTTCGAGCGACCCGAAGGTCAGGGCGGGATCGGCCTCTGCTGCGACTGCCGGCGCAAGCCCAAGCTCAGTGGCGACGGATGTTCCTACGGTGGCGAGCAACATTCCGCGCCCAACATCGGCGAGGAACTCTCTGCGTGAATTCGGATTCGGCATAAAACAACTCCTGAACTGTGTTTGGTGGTGTAAGCACACTAGAGCACGATTTTCCCCGCTGGTCAATCACAATATTATTGCGATTTTGGCATAGGGTGTGAGACAAAATTCTTCTATTTAAGGAAACAGAGCTTGTTTTTTGGGCGGGTGTGACTAGATTACTAGTCACTATGAATGCTTCCACTAAACAACAGCTTCTCAAACAAATCGCGGCCATTGGGGCGATGGAGCGCGGCAAACTCTCCGCCTATTCCTTCCAAGAGCGTGTCGGGGGCGGCCCTTACCATAAGCTCCAACATTGGCAGGAGGGCAAGAATCGGACCCGGTATGTTCCGTCCGACGAGGTGGCC
>DASXZW010000093.1:0-1768 GCA_036501665.1 Verrucomicrobiia bacterium | reverse complement strand
TTCATCCGCCGGGCTTGCGGTTCGGCGGAATGATAGTGGTTGCGTCCGTCTGCCTGGAGCTGGGCCAGGCCCTTTTTGATTTCCTCTTGCAGCGCCTGACGCTGGGCCAAACCCACCGCGCCCGGTGCGCACGGCCAGGCGGACCGTTTGTTTGAAAACTTCCCGCAAAGCCTTTGGGTTGTCGCGCCAGAAACGCCACAGGCTGTTGTGGTCGGGTTGGATCAAGCCCGTCAGCCAGAGCAGCGAAAGATATTCCCGGCAGGCCGCTTCGAGCTTGCGCGTGGAGCGGATGCGATGGAAGTAGCCGTAGAGCCAGATCTTCAAGAGCAGGCTCGGCGCGTAGGGGGGCGGCCTTCCACAGCGGCGGGCATGAGGAAACCCAGAGCCGTCAAATCCAGCTGCTCGACAAACTCCCGCAGAAAACGAGCCGGATGATCCGCCGGCACCCACTCTTCCAGCGCCGGGGGAAAAAGGAACTGTTGTCCGTAATCGGGGGCGATGAGTCGTGTCATTGCGTATTTGACAGTTTATTCCACAAACGCATTCAAGTTTTGAGACGGCCTCCGCCGAGGCGAGATTGTCTCAAAACTCCCAAATCCCAAAAACTGTCAAGAAAACTTCTTCCACATTTCCGATATGGCGCATTTTTATTTTGATCGAGGGTGTTTTGATGGTGTTTTTCGAAATTTTTGGAGGTCGTTTCCGAGTTTTGAGACAGTCTCGGCGATCCGTCCCTACCTTCCTGAAATAGCCTCGTCAACACCGTCAGCCCCCGCCTAGACTCGTTCGTGCGATTATTGGACCGCTATTTACTGCGAGAGCTGCTTGTGCCGCTGGGGTATTGCTTGTGCGGTTTCCTGATATTTTACGTCGCCTTCGACCTCATTTTCCAGGTCCAACGATTCCTGGAAAACAAAATGCTCTTCATCGATATCCTCGAATATTACGTCGTCACCCTGCCGGAATTGTTGGTCGAGCAAGTCCTTCCGGTTTCGCTGCTGTTGGCCCTGCTCTACACGCTGACCAATCTTAGCCGATACAACGAACTGACCGCGATTCGCACCGCGGGCGTTGGCCTTTGGCGTCTCTCATTGCCATACATCGGAGTCGGAGCGGTGTTTGGCTTGGTCGTTCTGGTCATCGGCGAATTCTGGCTGCCCAGCGCCTCAGAGCGGGCGAAGTTCATCCTCGAACGCCGCGTTGCCGGCGCGACTCAGCGCGATTGGGTCCCGAACCTGGAATTTTACAACGAACCCGCCTTGCGCGATTGGAACATCAGCCGTTTCAACCGGCGCACATCGCAGTTGGACCGCCTCCGAGTGCAATGGAATATCGGCAATGGCACGAATGAACTTATCGGGGCAAAATCCGCGTCTTACGAGGACAATCAATGGAATTTTTACGATGCTGTAGTCTGGCGCTGGCGCACGGGCGATCCGCCTACCTTCGTCGAAAGCAACGCTGTTCTGCGCATTGCATTTCCGGAAACGCCGGCTTGGCTCAGAAGTGAAATCAAGGTCAACTCCCTCAATCCCTCCGACGCAGCAAAAGGGCAGGGCCCACAACTTTCCATTCGCGAAATTTTGGAGTTTATTCGGCTCCATGCGCATGTCAGCCGTGAAAAAAAGGCAATGTTGTTGACGCAGTTGAATGGCCGTCTTGCCGCGCCCTTCACCTGTCTGGCGGTGGTGCTGATCGCGCTGCCGTTTGGCGCGAAAGCCGGGCGTCACAATGTCTTTGTCGGAGTCGCCAGCAGCATTTTCATTTG
>DASXZW010000092.1:0-8163 GCA_036501665.1 Verrucomicrobiia bacterium | reverse complement strand
AACTTACACGATGGTCGCCGCCGCGATGGAGTCGAGGCGGCTTGGTCTTTCCGGCAAGCCGATGTTTGTTGTCCCCAATCACATGCTCGGCCAGTTCTCCACCGAGTTGCTGACGTTGTA
The DNA here is from genome assembly GCA_036501665.1 of Verrucomicrobiia bacterium. Classification (GTDB taxonomy): domain Bacteria; phylum Verrucomicrobiota; class Verrucomicrobiia; order Limisphaerales; family Palsa-1400; genus DATAUD01. Next base: position 8,043 of record DASXZW010000092.1, on the reverse strand, counting down.
TCCGGGCGCAAACATCCTGGTCGCAGGCAAGGTGGATTTTGAGACCCAAAGCCGCAAGAAACTTTTCAGCCGCATCGCCCCCGGCAATTGGGATGCCGTCATTGTCACGCATTCCGGCTTTGAACGCATCCCGCTTTCACGCGAAAGCCAGGAACGGTTTTTCAAGGAGCAGCTTCACGAATTGGAACTGATCAAACGCCAGCACGCGGACAGTTCCAATCGCCGCTTGGTAAAAGAACTGGAAAAGGCGAAGAAGCGCCTGGAAGCCAAACTTCAGACGCTGGCTGCCGAACATAAAAAGGACAACACGTTGACCTTTGAAGAACTTGGCGTGGACCGGCTGCTCGTGGACGAAGCGCACTATTTCAAGAATCTGTTTTACGTCACCAAGATGACGCGGGTTGCGGGTCTGCCGCAGACCGCGAGCGAGCGGGCGTTCGATATGTTTTTGAAGGTGCGCCACGTTCAGTCGTTGAACGGCGGGGGAGGCGTGGTGTTTGCCACCGGCACGCCCATCGCCAACAGCATGGCCGAGATGTTCACCATGCAGCGGTATCTTCAGCATGACGAGTTGAAGAAACACAACCTCCATCATTTCGATTCATGGGCGGCGACGTTTGGCGAGCCGGTGACGGCGATGGAACTTTCCCCGGATGGCGCGGGCTATCGGTTGAACACGCGCTTCGCGCGCTTCATCAACGTGCCGGAATTGATGCAGATGTTTCGCCAGTCCGCCGACGTGCAGACCGCCGCGATGCTGACCCTGCCGCGTCCTAAGCTGGACGGTGAAAAGCCGACCATCCGCAACGCGCCGGCTACTGAAGAACTCAAGGCATTCGTCCAGTCGCTCGCCGCTCGTGCCGAGAGATTGAGGACAGGCCGTGTTGATCCGACTGAAGATAATATGCTGAAGATCACTTCTGAGGGCGAAAGGCGGCTTTGGATCTCCGGTTGATGAAGCCAGCCGCCCCGGACGAGCCGCAGGGTAAAGTGAATCTGGCGGTCGAAAAGATTTTTGAAATTTGGCAGGAAAGCAAACCAGAGCGTTCTGCCCAGCTTGTGTTTTGCGACCTCTCCACGCCGAAAGACCGGGGGTTCTCTGTCTATAACGATGCGGCGCAGAAATTGGAACGGTTGGGAATTCCGAGCAACGAAATCGCCTTCATTCAGAATTACGATTCTGACGCTTCCAAGCTGACGCTGTTTCGCGAGGTGCGCGCGGGAAAGATTCGTGTGCTTTTCGGCAGCACACAAAAAATGGGTTCGGGGACGAATGTCCAAGAACGACTGATTGCCTTGCATCATCTCGATGCACCGTGGCGACCGGCAGACGTGGAGCAACGCGAGGGGAGGATACTCCGGCAGGGAAACAAGAATTCCGTCGTGCAGATTTTCCGCTATGTCACGGAGGGTAGTTTTGACGCCTATATGTGGCAGACCTTGGAGACGAAGGCGAAGTTCATCGCCCAGGTGATGAGCGGCGACATGACGATTCGGCGGCTTGAGGACTTGGACTCCGCTGCATTGACCTACGCCGAGGTGAAGGCCATCGCATCGGGCAATCCGCTTGTGATTGAGAAAGCCCAGGTGGACGCGGAGTTGATCCGGCTCACCCGGCTGCGTTCCGCCCATGCCGAGGAACAATATCGCATCCGCTCCAATCTCCGTCGCTCGCACGAGGATGCCGAAATCTTTACCACGCGCCTCACGAATCTGCGGCAGGACTTGGGCGTTCGTCAGGACACGTCGGGCGATAAATTCCGCATTGAACTCGACGGACAGGAATCCAACAACCGGGGCATCGCGGGCGAATTGATTATGCGCCGGGCGGAAAAACTCAAGGCGCGATTCGGGGAGGATGTTCGTTTTGGCCGCTTCGCCGGTTTTGATTTGTTCCTGCGCCCGAGTTACAATGACACCACCGAAATGGTCTTGCGCGCCAAAAACAGTTATGGCGCACGGGTCGCCGACACGGCCCTTGGCACCATCCGTTCACTGGAGGTGACGGTTCAGGGATTTGAAGAACGCGCTGAAAGATTGGAGATGGACATCACCGACGCCAACAAGCGCGTCAAGGAGCTTGGTGAAAAAGTTGGCGCGAAATTCGAGCGTGAAGAACGGTTTCAAGAATTAACCCACCGTCAAAGTGAGATTGAGGAAAAACTTGATCTGACCAAGAACCAAGCGCCAAGCCAGGTGGAAGCTGTTGCAGCAGGCGACGACGAACAAAGGAATTCCGAGAATCAAACCCAAAAACATTCTTCCCGGCGCGCACGGGCGGCGGTCGTTCATGTATGAATATCACAGCCCAACAAACCGAATTTCTCAGTTGGAAGGTCGTTCCCGCCCGGCTCGACGCCACCCAGACGGCGTGGTTTCTAGGCTTTAACGCGCATGAAATTCCCATGCTGGTCGGGGATGGACTGCTAAAACCGCTGGGGCATCCTGCACGCAATAGCACCAAATACTTTGCCACAGAAACGCTCGAACAACTTCGCCGAGACGAGAAATGGCTGGCGCGAGCCAGCGATGCAATTGCGAATTATTGGCGTAAGCGAAATGAACGCAAGCGGAAGTAATAGAGCGAAATTCGTACCGGTGCGCCGGGCGCAATTCGTTTACAATCGGTCGGCGCAATCGGCATGATGGGGGCAACCGTGAAGCCCTAAAGCGAACAGGAAATCGCGAAACGTGTCCCAAACTTGACTCAAACACCCTTCCGGTACATCTTTACAAAAGAAGGCTGTTCAAAGTGAAAACAGATCCGATTCTATATGTAGGAATGCTGGAGGATAAACTCACCGAGTTCATTCATGCAAATGGTGTTTATCTGTTCATAGTGTTCGCCTTCCTCTGCTTGCTTGCTGTCGCGTGGCTCCTGTCGCGCCCGCGAAAATCGTCGCTTTCAGAACCTTCTTCGGCTCGAACGCGAGCAATTATCGGAACCATGCTCGCCTCTCCGGATATGTCGTCAGACGCTGACGGCGGTCGCGCGCGTTTGATCATTGGCAAGTCCACGAGTCAAAAGGCATCTGACTCGAACTGACGTGGATGACTGGATTTGGACTCGTGATTGCGCCAATCGTTTCCTTGAAGGCTGGAACGCCAACGGAAATTTTCACCGGAGCGAGATAACAAATTATGAGAGTGATGCCTGATGGATCGTTTCCTTACTTCAATTGACTTTCTTTATCTCGCTGTCCGGCAATCCGTCCATGTGATGAACGAAGCCGGTCGCTTCGACTTTGTCATTTTTAATGAAAATTAATTCCGCTCCATTGACCATAAGGAAGAAGTTGGTTTCGGATTCGGGAAAGATTTCGTGCGCGCCCAAAAGGACACGGCGGCCAGTGGCTTGCTCGAACATCTGGTCACCTTGCCGCCAAATCTTCACCTCCGCTGGACTGCGAAAGACATTATCCAGCGCGAATTCATGCCAGCCAACGCAGGCGTCGGAAAGTTTTGCGTCGAGCTTGATGAAGTGGTGCGCTTTGGTTGATTCGGGAATTGATCGCGGCGCATTGAATTGAAACAGACCGCAACCGACGAACAACGCCATGGCCACATCGCCGCTGAATCGTGACTCACGGAAAGCGGCAATCTCGCCGACGATTGTTCCTACGAACAGAGCTGGCGCTAAAACCTGCGAGAATACCAGGATGTGAAAAAGAGAAATACTCATGTGCGCCGCGAGAGAGGCGGAGGCCATCAATCGCAATGGCAACGGCCAGCACAGCAAAAACCTAACGCGGCACGCGCCGTTTGCCCGCGCCGACGAGCACAACCAGCGTAATGACAGTCGTGATGATTTGCGGAAGGAAATTTTGCGGATGCGGCTTGAGGTTCAGGCCGCATTGATAAGCAGAGGATCGAAGAGCTCCAAACCGTGATTAGACCACTGGGAAATTACCAATCGAGCATCGGTGCGCGTTTTCAGTTCGTCCGATTTAAAAGCAGTGGCGGGGCGTCTTTGACGGGGCCATCCACGAAGCCAATCATAGTCTGTCAGTGATGAAAGTTAATTATTTTGCCAGCCAATTTTGAATCATCGCGGCGGCGACTTCATCACAACCCTGCTGCGCGCCAGAACCGGCGATATTCGTTGCTACAATGACGGAAAAATCCTTTTCCGGCGCAAGCCACATCACCACATACCACATCATATTTGAACCACTATGCGTCAACGCGTTTCCACCCGCCCAACCGCGTTTCACAACGCGCCAACCACAGGCGTAGTCACCGCCAGCAGGCGGCGTGTGGAGTTTGACGAGCGTTTCAGGTTTCAAGAGACCGCCCGCCTGATTGCGCTGCAAGTGGAAAATTGTGAAGCGTGCGAAGTCATCAAGTGAACAATGGACGCGACCGGCAGGTGCAATGGCTGGCGGATTATCCGACTGCACCGGCGTGGTGATGCCCAATTTACGAATGTGACCCCAAGGCTGGGCAACCTCCCCGATTGTTCCCGGCGGCCCGAATCCGGCGGAGTCCATGTGCAGTGGCTTGAAGAGGCGTTCAGTAATCAAGGTTTCCCACGGTGTGCCGGTCAATTTTTCCAGCAATGCGCCAACGATGGCGTAGCCTTGATTGGAATAAATATATTTTGTTCCCGGCGCAGCTTCCGGCGACTGGGCGAGGACGGCTTCAATAAACTCATAGCGTTGCTGTATGGGTGTGCCTTGTTGTTCCCAAGCCCGTTTCCATGCGGCGGCTGGTGGTGTGCCGGGAACTCCTCCGCGATGCGTTAATAATTGCTCAACGGTCACGGCTTCGTATTGTTTGTCCATCTTGCCTTTCAACTCGGGGAACACTTCTGCGATTGTTGCATCCCAACGCAACTTGCCCTCATCAATTAACATGGCCGTGAGCGTGGCCGTCATGGATTTGGTGTCCGAACCGATATGGAACAAGTCATTGGTCGTTACTGGCGTTGGGTCGCCTAATTTGCGGACGCCCACAGCTACACGGTCGCAAATCTGGCCGTCTTTGACCACTACTGCCGCGAGCGCGGGCAGGTCGTATTTTTTGCGGATGCTCTCGAGTGTCTGTTTCATATTGTCGGATACTGGCGGTGCAGCGGATACGGTCGTGACATAAACAGTTAAGGTTGAAACAAGCAGGATTCCAAATAGGATTTCGTTTTTCATAATTTATTTTCCGCCTCCGACAATAATTTACTGCACGACACGCCGAAGGCGCGACTCATGGGGGCGACGGTGTCAACGGTGGGAATGCGCTCGTTGGTTTCAATTAAACGGCATCATCGTAAAATCTAAAATCATATTATCGGGCGTCAGGTATAGTGGATTTTACCTCCCCTGACGATCCATGTTAACTTCACGATTCACGAAGTAACGCACCCATAGGTTGTCTATGGTCAGCGGTGCGGCATCGAGATTCTGAAGGACAAACGTGTGTATCGCACGGGGGTCAATGGTGAGGGAATTGCCGATGAACTGTTCCCAAGTGATGGCTTCCTGCAAAGTCTGCTGCACACCCTGATTGTTCAGCGCGAGCGTCGTGTAATCGTGGCCATCGAGCCATAACTTTATGCGTGACTGCCCCGGCAAGGGAGAAACCGTGCCGGTTTCCACACCTTCGCACATCAACCAGCACGCCCATGTGCCGAGATCGCCGCCTTGAACCGGGAAGGCCAGCGATCCGTCGAAATGGCCTCCCGCAGAGATTTGGATGTTGGTGGCGATGAGCGCGTCGGCGACATGCATGTTCGCCGAGTTGGTATTTGCGTTCATTGCCCAACGCGAAAACACATCGCCAATCCAGATGCAGTTGGTGTAATTGTTCAAGATGGCGACGGTGTGCGTCACCGAGGTGTCTGCCCACGGCAGGAACGAGAAATACGGTCCGGCCCAGCCACCCTGGTTGCTGAAGTAAACCGTGTTGGTATGCGTGCCGTCGAAAATGACCTGGACGCTTGCGACGCCCGGTTGCGAGTTCGTCCCCTCGGTTCGGATATCTTCAAGAAACAACCAAGCCGCCCACGTGCCGGCATCGCCCGCCAAAACGGGAAACGACAACGTCCGCGAGAAAGCTTCGCCGGGACACAGGTGAATATCACGCCCGCCCAGATGGGCATCGGCGACGTGTTTGAAGCCACGGTCAGTCAGCATGGTCGCCACCCGAAATCTACCATCTGGCGACACCCTGCTGTCTTGTAAGGTTTCCATCGCCGATGGCCATTGCAGATGTTGCTTCCTTGCATATTCGCGCTCGGCCTCAAGTTTCTTTCTCAATTCAGGATCGTGAATGCCCTTGATTGCATCAATGGCACTGTCACGCAAACGTTCGTCATCTGTTTCCAAGGCGAAGCGCAAAAGAGCGGCGGTTGTCGAGGGAGATTTCTGCTGTTGCAGGTAAAGAATCATCCCCGCCCGCAACCAGCCAGGCAGATTTTCTGTGTCTTCCTTGACCAATCGCAACGCCAGAAAGTCAGCCACCCGTCCGTCGAAAGCTTTGGCAAGGGAATGAGCAAGCATCGGCGGCGAAGGTGGCCCGCCTTCTGATACCGGCGCGCGCTTCACCAGCCATGCCAGGTATTCCGCAACCTTGTTGTAATCATTGGTCTGGCCTTTCTTGCCATCGAGAAGCACTTGAGCCAGCAATCGCGCAATGGGATCAGGGCTACGCAGATGCGTTTGCAAGGTGGCGAGAACGGAATCATCCGCCGCCAGGAGCTGGCGTTCGCATTCCACATAATTGCGACCGGAACTGATTACCGCTTTGTCGAACAGCGCCTCCATCGTCGCGTTCGTGATCTGATCATCGCCCGCGTCTGCGGGCGCAGAAGAAGCGCAACCTGACAGCATGAAGCTGAGGACGACCGCAACGCAAAGGATGATCTTCGGCTTCATTTAATTACGTTTCAGCTTTTCCCCGGTCCTTGAAGGCGGAGTGGTGTTGGCTTGGATATTTTCAATTTTGTAGGGGTCGTGGTGGTTTTGAAAAGAACATTCAATCTCCGCTCCATTGGTAATCGTATCCGGCAGGCGGGTCATGCGCCAAAGCCAGCGTTCCCTGCGGCCAAGTGCTGTCCCAATACATATTGATGTAGTTGGCGTGGCCATCAACAAAGCCGACCATATTTCTCGAATCATTAAAAACGGAATCGGCTTGGGAAAAAGGTCGTTTCGGCTGATGCCAAGAATAAGGAATGAACGCAGGCATTTCGGCAACAAGAACGGTTCGTGATGGATTCCTTATGGAACTTAATTTCAGTCCGGCGATACCGGGCTCGACAAAATTCGTGCCGTGAAATTGAACATGATTCAGATTTCCCGCATTGAATGAATAACTGGAATAGTCATTGTTGGATTGCGTGCAAAGTCTTTGCGGCACATATCCGTGCGGATGAAGCGTGAAGGCGTAATCGTAATAGAAGGTATCTGCCGGACAGGCAAATAATTTATCCTCCTTGGATGATGCGCCTTTCAAGTCCACATAGCTTTTCATGAGTTCCTTGTAGGCCGAAAAAACATCCGGTGAATTGGTTTTAATCGCACTGGGTGATGCATCGTTTGCTTCATCAGAATACATGCGCACGCCAAGGTTTATTTGGCGCAGATTATTCATGCAGACGGTTCGCTGCGCTTTGGCTTTGGCCGCACGGATTGCGGGAAGCAACAATGCAGCCAGAATCGCGATGATGGCGATGACCACCAGCAATTCAATCAATGTGAAGGCGCGTTTTGGGTTCATAATTGTTTTGAGACGATGCTCGCACGGATGAAATTAAAAGCCCGTCGGAAAATCGTCCATTTTCCATTCATTGCCAACCTTCTTCATTGTAAATGTTTGCTCTTCTTGCTTGCCGTCAATTGAAAGATGCAGGCGAACCTCGTTGTCCGAAACAACTTCTGATTTGACGACATGAAATCCAGTAACGCCGTTATTGAGTTTCGCATAAATAATGGATATGGAGTTAGTCATTCCAAATCAGTCCGTGTTTGGCGGCTTGCGCCAGGCAGGCGCCCAGCAAGCTCTGCGATTGCTGGACATCGCACAGGGCGTCCAACACCAAGTCGAGCA
>DASXZW010000091.1:0-17256 GCA_036501665.1 Verrucomicrobiia bacterium | reverse complement strand
TTGCTCGACTTGGTGTTGGACGCCCTGTGCGATGTCCAGCAATCGCAGAGCTTGCTGGGCGCCTGCCTGGCGCAAGCCGCCAAACACGGACTGATTTGGAATGACTAACTCCATATCCATTATTTATGCGAAACTCAATATGGAGGAGCAATCAATCGAAATTCCATACGAGGCAACGATGGGGCACCCGTACGACCACGGTACGCGCAATCGCAATTCCGCGCATGGATACTTTCAGGCGCGTGAATTTGCACGGAAGTTGGAGAGCACAGATTTTCTCGAAGTCGTTCAGAAAGGCGTGTCGCTCCGGTAAGATTGTGTGACATGTTTGTGGGTCGGCCGCTAGTCTCTGCTACAACAAAACGTAGTGGAGTCAGCTATGAAATCGAACCGGTCATTCTCGCTGGATATTGAAGAGGCACGCCGTCGGCTGGAGGCCTGGCGAAAATCGCAGCGGCGTGGAAAGCGGATACCCGCTCCCGTGTGGGCTCTGGCGGCGGCGTTAGCCCGCACTCATGGAGTCAGCCCCGTCTCGCAGAGGTTGGGTCTGGATTACAACGGACTCAAACGCCGGGCGGAGGCAATGGCGACGCCGCGTCGGCCACGCCTTAAGCCCCCTCCTGGATTCGTCGAACTGCCGCTCATTGGGCAGCCTGTCCTCGGTCCGAACTGCACGGTGGAACTAGCGCGGGGTGAGGGAGCCAGGATGACGATTCGTTGGGAAGGCAAGGAAGGACTGGACCTGGTCGGCTTGGCCGAAGCGTTCTGGAGGTCTGGACCGTGATCCAAATCACCGCGCAGATGCGGATTTGGCTGGCGGTCGAGCCCGTCGATTTTCGCAAGGGGATAGACGGCCTTGCGCAAGTGTGCCGGCACCATCTCAAAATCGACCCAATGGGGGCGCTTTGGTGGTTTTTTCGAGTCGGCGGCGCAAGGCGTTGAAGTGCCTCGTTTTTGACGGCCAGGGATTTTGGCTCTGTCAAAAGCGCCTTTCCACCGGACGCTTTGCCTGGTGGCCGACCGATGCGAAACCACCGACCTTCGGGCTGGATGTCCATCAACTCCAGTCGCTGCTCTGGAATGCCAAGCCCGCCAACTCTCAGGCTGTTCCGATGTGGCGACCAATTACGCCTGCGGGTTAACGCATGGTGATTCTCTGGATCGGAAGGGTTATGCAGTTGCCGGGAGGAATTGCATCATGAATTTGTTTGATGCAATATCGAAACGGATGGATCGTTAATTGTTACTTATATGACGCCCCATACAAAGTTCGAGAATTGCGTGGTGCTTTTGCTCTTGGGATTCTTGGTTTTTGTCAGCATTCGTGCGCTATGGTATCGCCGCAAAGTTTTCACCCTTTTGTCCAGCCATACGAGCGACGTTCCAACCCTGGAAACGATCAATGACAACCTCGCATCGCTGAATAAGGAATCATCCAAATTCATGTTTACCGCAGAGCGTCGAGCGAATATTCCGTTTCGCGGTCATGTGGTATCATTCATCTACGGTCACGTTGGCTTCCTTGATGGGAGTAAGTTCGGCCTGATGTGGAGAGTGAATAAGCAGCTTTATGCCATTTCTGATTTAGAACAATCCGAGTGGATGGCGAAGAACGCCGATGTGTTTTCTCCTGCATGTATGGGATCGTCCTGCTGCGTATTTTGGGCCAGAGTCAACAATCTCAAGATCTGACCAACGATAGTTAATTGTGCGGGTGGCGTCCAGTGGCCGGGTGGATGTGGAGGCCGACAGCGTTTAGGGTGGGGGCTTAGACCGCAAAAAGGTTCAATAATGGGCTTGCGTTCCAAAATCGACCGCGTATGCTGGCGGTCGTGCAAACGGTGTTTCGTTATCGCGGGCGCAATGTCAGTGGCGCCGAAATTGAATCCGTCCGGCAGTTGATCGCCGATCATCCCGGACTGAGTCGGCGTCGGCTTTCGGCCAAGCTCTGTCAAGCTTGGAACTGGGTGCAAGCCAACGGTCAATTGCGCGACATGGTGGCCCGCAGTCTCATGTTGCAGTTGCACCGGGCCGGGCTGATTGTTCTGCCAGCCAAGCGAAAGTCCGTGCCTAACAACGCGGCGCGGCACCGGACACCACTACTGGAGCCGTCCTTGGATGTCGCGCCGCTGGAATGTGATTTGGCCGGGTTGGGGCCGTTGGAGATCCGGCAAGTGCGCCGCACGCCGGAGGAATCCCTCTTTGGCAGATTGCTCCAAACCTACCACTATCTGGGGTATCGTCGTCCGGTCGGGGAGCATGTCAAATATCTGATTTATGGTCGGGGCCAGCCGATTGCCTGCCTGGCGTGGTCGTCGGCACCTCGACACCTGGGTCCACGGGACCGTTTCATCGGTTGGTCCGCCCCGCAACGCCGAGCGCAGATTCACCTGCTGGCTTACAACACGCGCTATTTAATACTGCCTTGGATAAAAGTCCGTCATCTGGCCAGCCACTTGTTGGGACGGGTGGCGCGACGGATCTCGGACGATTGGCAGCAGCTTTACCAGCACCCGATTTATTTGCTGGAGACTTTCATCGAGCCAGCCCGCTTTCGCGGCGCTTGTTATCGCGCGGCCAACTGGCTTCCCTTGGGCTTGACCACGGGCCGGGGCAAGGACGATCTCACCCACCAGCCCAACCGCTCCCTCAAGGAACTTTGGGTCCAACCCCTGGGGCGAGACTTTCGCCAGCGGCTTTGCCGGGAAGGCCATGAATAAAAGTGATGCCCCACAGATTATTAGTCTGAGCGCGGCGGATTTGGAAAAACTCCTCGGCGAGCTGCGCGGGCCACTGGCCCCGGCGACCTATCAACTGGTGGAATCCTTGCTGCGGACTTTGCAGTGGGTCATGGCGGCATTGGAACAGAAGACGGCCAGCCTGGGCCGGCTCCGTCGGATGATTTTCGGAGAGAAAACCGAGAAGGCTTGCAAGATCCTCCCCGCGACCATTGCGGCGATCCTCTCCGGGCCCGCCAAACCCAAAGCCAAAGGACACGGGCGCAACGGAGCCAAGGATTATCCGGCAGCCCATCGAGTGCAGGTGCCTCATCCCCAGCACAAAGCCGGAGACCTCTGTCCCAAATGTCTCAAGGCCAAACTCTACCGGTTCCTGACGCCGGCCCGGCTAGTCCGCATTGTGGCCCAGCCCATCTTCCAGGCGACGGTCTTTGAATTGGAACGGCTTCGTTGCGCTCTGTGCGGGGCTCTGTTCACCGCGCCCGCTCCCCCGGAGGCTGGACAGGGCAAATATGACCCGAGCGTCGGCAACATGCTGGCGCTGATGCGCTACGGGGCCGGTTTACCGATGTATCGAACCGACAAATGGCAAAATCATTTCGGGGTTCCTTTGCCGGCTTCAACGCAATGGGAACTGATTGAGGCTGCCTCGGAAACACCCCAGATTATCTACGAGGCCCTGATCGGCGTCGCCGCCCAAGGCCAGCTCCTGTTCAATGATGACACCCCCATGCGCATCCAAAGTGTGCGCAAGGAAATCGCGGCGGCTGGCAGCGAACAGGAGCGCACCGGCATCTTCACCACCAGTATCATCTCCAAGGTGGACCAGCGCCGGATCGCTCTGTTTTTCACCGGGCAGAAGCATGCCGGGGAGAATCTCAACCAATTGCTCCAACGCCGGGCGACCGGGCTGGACCAACCCATGCAGATGTGCGACGCGCTCTCGCGCAATGAACCCAAGGAGTTCCACACGCTGCTCTGTCACTGCCTGCTGCACGGACGGCGCCAGTTTGTGGACGTGGTCGAGAACTTCCCGGAGGAATGCCGCAAGGTCATCGAAAGCCTGCGCGAAGTGTATCGGTTCGACGCCCTCACCAAGGAGCAGAAGCTTTCGGACGTGGACCGACTGGCTTTTCACCAGGCGCACAGCCAGCCGGTCATGGACGATCTCCAAAAATGGATGCAGGAGCAGATTGAGCAAAAGAAGGTCGAACCCAACTCGGGTCTGGGAGAGGCCATCCAATACATGCTCAAGCGGTGGCAGACTTTAACCCGGTTCCTTTCCGTGCCGGGCGCGCCCCTGGACAACAACATCGCAGAACGCGCTCTCAAAGATGGCGATACTCCATCGGAAAAACTCCCTGAGTTTTAAAACGCTGCACGGGGCCAGAATCGGCGATGTTCACATGAGCCTCATCCACACCTGCGAGTTGAACCGGGTCAACCCGTTCGATTATCTGATGGCCCTCCAACAACACGCCGCCGCCGTGCCCAAAGCACCCGATAGGTGGCTCCCTTGGAATTATCAGCAAGCCATCGCCGCAGCGGGCTGTGGTTGACTCGCCGGCGTAGCGCGCCCGGCCACATCGAACCGACGAAATCCCGCCGGCGCGCGGTTTTTGCCGATCCGCAAGCTGACCGGAGCAACACGAAAGGCGGATTGCGATTACGCATCACGAATGGGGGACGAGCTTTTGCTAAATGGTTGGTTGAGAAAGGTATGAAGGAGGAGTTCTTGAAGACACCTTTTGGTGGATGGGGTGTTCCTTCCGACTCGACAAAGATGGCAAGATGATTAGTGTTGAGCCAGGTTGTGAACCGGAAGCATGAACTAACAAAACAGCTTCACCGGAATAGACTTCGAATAAAAAAACCTCCCCGTCGTGGGGAGGTATGATTTCAATAAGCATTTCGAAGCAACAGCCTCCCGGATGAACAGTTAGAGCCCAAAATCCTCCATTGCGGCGGCGATTCCGTCCTCATCGTCGCCCAGAATCTCCACCAAACCGGCTTTCAGAAACGCTTTGTCCGGATCAGGCTTGGCGTCTTTCGGACAAGCCGGGCAACGCATCACGTCGAGAATCGAGGCGCCGAATTCCCATCCGGCCGCCCTGAACTTCTCCCGGTAACGAGCGGCGAGCCGCAGGCCGGGCGAGAGTTCGCGCCAGATTTTGGTCTCCTCGTGGCCGAGGTCGGTTTCAAAAATGGCGTCGTTCCGGAGATGATAAACATTCCAGGGTTCGCCACAGGCGGAACAGTGAACATCCATGATGAACCTCCTTTATTCGTTCTCGAACGCGTCGATGGTTTCCCGAATCTCCAGTTCCGTGAGCGTCCAGCCCGCAAGGGGCAGAGCGGCCACAACGGCAGACTTGAAGCCTTCATGCCAGCCGATGGCGTCCGCCTCGTGGTCGAGACAATCTGCCAAGAGGGCGAGCGCCAATTGCGCCGGGCCGCTGCCGGCATAGCCCCACTCAAACCCGCTCGGACTGTGATTCCACAAGTCCAGCCGGAGATTGAGCGGTTGGCCGTCAACGGTGACCACAACGTCCTGCTCGGTTCGTCGTCCGTCGTATTGCTTCATGCGACACCTCCAAACAATTGGGCCACCTCATCGGCGGTCAGGTGTTCGGGCTGGCTGCCGGGTTTCTGGAACTGATGCACCTTGACGAAACAGAATTTGGCGAGACGCACGGCGATGTCATCGCGCCCGGGCCTGGCCGGCATCGTCTTCGTCGAGCATGACAATGACCTGGCTTTGGCCGTTGGTATGCTGGCGAATCAATTCCTCCTGGCCGATGGACATGGTGCTCCCCATGAGGGCAACGACCTTGCGGCAACCGTTCTGGTGAAGTTTGATGGCGTCAAAGAAGCCCTCAACGATCACCAGCGGCTTGTCCGGTGGTTCCTGGATAGCCCGGTCGAGGTTGAACAATTCCAAGCCCTTCCTGAAACCGGTAGGCAGCTTGTATTTCGGCGTGCCGTCCGGCGGGTTGCCCGGCCACCGCCCGGCATAGGCCACGAGTTCACCTTTGGCATTGTTGATGGGAATGGCAATGCGCCCCACCATCAAACCTTTGTCGCCGGTGAAATAACCGAGGCCGAAGTCACCTATAGCCTGCTCGGTGATGCCCCGTTCCGCAAAATGCGGATGCGCCCGATCCAGCTTATCCAGCCGGAATCGGAGCGGCGGATTTGGGGTGGTGCTCTCCGGTGGCGGGGCTGATGCCGGTTTGGCGGACCTTGCGGCATTCGCCTCCTGCGATTGATCTTCTGCGGCCTCCGGCTCGTCTTTCGAACCGTTGGTCTTGACTTCATCAATGGGAACACTGAACCACTCGCACGCTCTGAGCGCGGCGTCGTGAATTGATATGTCCTCCTTTTTGGCGATGAAGTCCAGGACGTTGCCGCCGTGTTTGCACTCGCTGAAACAATTCCAGAGATTCTTGTCAGTATCGACGCGAAACTGCGTGGGATTGCTGCCGTGGTGGATGGGGCAGGGACCGCTGAGTCGGCTGCCGCTGCGTTTGAATGTGCCGAGAACACCATAGTGCTCCAGCACCCTTTCCATTGTGACGCGGGCGCGAATGGCCCGAAAATCGACAAATGGCTTTCTGCTCGTGGACATGGGAAATCCTTTCCTTTGAATTGATCTGGGATTTGCGATTTGAAGAACCCTTGCCGGAAAAGCCGGCCCCCAGCGGGCTATAGTATCATAGAATCAAATTACAGCCAAGTCGCACGGCCGATGCGCTAGGTGGCTTTCCGAAAAAGGATTGAAAATCAACCCACATAAGTCACGGTCAGCGCGAAGCATAGGCGCACAATACTTTCGCTTGCGAGCGTCGGCGCGAGCGGAGTATGATTTTGGTAGGATCAAAAAAACAGTGGTGCTTCGTAGTTTTTGGGACTGAATATGAACAAGCAAACCGTTATCATTGGCTCAGGACACATGATGGATGCGATTTACCGGAAGCCTGGCGAGCCACCTCGCTTTCCGGGGGAACTCCATGACGCGGTCGCCCAAGCCGTGAGAAAGGAATTGGAGAATTATCCCCGGCCCATTTTAATCAGTTCAGGGGCGTGTGGCGTGGACATTATTTTCCAGGAGGAAGTGAAGCGCCTGGGCGGAAAGAGATTCATGGTTTTGCCCTACCATGTCGCTGACTTTCGCAAAACGTGTTTGCAAGGCTACCAAGGCAAAAATTGGAACGCTCGGTTCGATCATATTCGCGAAGGAGTCTCCAAGGAAATAATCCTGAACGCCGAATGTCCCAATGACAATGCGGTGGTCAGCGAGTTTTGCAACCGGTATATGGTGGGCTACGCGAGGAGGATTGCATTTGAGCACGGGGCGGATGTCCAACTCATTTCTCTCTGGAATGGGCTTCCCGGCAAAGCCATCGGCGGGACGGCGAGTATGCTGGCGTACTGCCGGGAACATGGCATTCCCGACAAGGTGTTGCCCGTTTTTCAACCGCAAATCAAGCGCACCAAAGGATTCCCGATTGCCTCTAAAACACTGGATGCCATTCCCAAGCCGAAGGAGTTAAAGCAGAATATTGTGGCCGTTCTTTTCGCCGATGCGGTGAAATTCTCCCGGTTGAGCGACCACCAACTTCAGAATTTCATAGGGCATTTTTTAAAGCCCGTCAGTCAATTGATTGCTCATCATCGGGAGGACATTCTGGTTCGCAATTCATGGGGAGACGGACTTTTTGTCGTGTTCAAGAGTGTGGCAGGGGCCGCCAATTTTGCCCGCGTTCTCGGAGAGTATATTACTCACAAACGGTTCAAGGATGTCGGCCTTCCTTCTGGCTTCTCAATTCGCATCGCGCTGCATGCCGGGCCGGTCTTTGCCTATCCAGACCCGATTTTGAAACGTGAGAATTTTTTAGGTTCGCATATAAACCAAGCGGTCCGACTTGAACCCGTCATCCGCCCTGGCCGGGTTTACTGCAGCGATGCGTTTTACACCCTGTGCATGGCCGAATGTCCGGAATCATTCAGGTTCAAGCCTAAAGGGGAAATCACTTTGGCCAAGAATTTCGGCAGACATCCCGCATTTGAATTATGCTAACCGTTTGGGAAAAGGCCGCTCGTAAGGCGGACCTCACGCTCAAGCTGCCGGGCGGTATTCCCATGTTTTTTCGCCGAATTCCCGCCGGAAGTTTCCGCATGGGTGCGCGGGGCGAAGGTGCAGACGAGGAACCGATGCACCAAGTCGTCGTTACGCGCGAGTTCCTTCTCGGCACGTTCGTGGTCACGCAGGAGCAATACCGCGCCGTGGCCTCCCGTTGTCCGGCACTGAAGAAGCAGTCTGACCCCAGCCACTTTAAAGGCCCTCGCCGCCCGGTGGAGCAAATAAGCTGGCACGACGCCACGGCCTTCTGCCAGTGGCTCCGTTGCTGGAGGGGATTGCCCAAGGAGATCCGAGAAGTTCGCCTGCCCGACGAGGCGGAATGGGAATATGCCTGCCGCGCCGACTCCGAAACCGAATACTATAATGGTGATGGGGAAGCGGCGCTGGCAAACGTTGCTTGGTTTGAGAAGAACTCTGGCAACGAAAGCCATGCCGTGGACGAACGTCCCGAGTCGCATCCGTTTGGTCTTTACGGCATGCATGGCAACATTTGGGAATGGTGCCTGGGCGTCCATGACTCGAACGCTTACCGGAAACGGGAGGATGGCTGGGAAGCTCGGGAGTGGGTGTTGTCGGAAAAGGGCAAGGACCGGGCCCGCGTCCTGCGGGGCGGCTCTTGGTACGATACCGCCAGGGGCTGCCGCTCGGCGTATCGCGACAGGCTCAGGCCGGATGTCCGCTACAGGAACTTCGGCCTTCGCGTCTGTCTGGTTCGCGGTCCGGCCGGCCCGGCAGACAACAGAGCGGCATCAGCACCGGGAGACGGAGGCCGAGGGACGAGGCTGGAGTCGGACGGTGCCGGCGGTGGACCGCATGGAACGCCGTCTGGCGCGAGCCATGTTTCCCCGCGCAGCGGGTCCAAAAAAATGAATAAAGCTGCATGAATTATCGCCTGTTCCAATATCCTCTGCCCGCTCCGCCTGAACTGGAAGACCTCAACACGTTTCTGCGGGCGCAGCGGGTGGCTGCGGTTACGCATCATTTAGCTCCGACCGCCGGCGGAACGATGCTGGTCTTTATCGTCGAGACGGTGGGCGACTCTTCCGGCAGACCGAATTCTCCTCTGCCGCCGAAGACGGATTACCGGGATCAATTGAGCTCGGCGGAGTTTTCTATTTTCAGCCAATTGCGGGACGAGCGCAAGAAATGGGCAAATGCCGAAGGGGTGCCGGTCTATGTGGTCTTTACCAATGAGCAATTGGCGGAGATGGTCAAGCGGCGGGTTCGTTCTGCGGCCGAGCTAGGGAAGATTGATGGCATCGGCCCGGCTCGATTGGAGAAATATGGGGTCAGGTTGCTGGCGCTTCTGGCCGAGTTGCCCAAGGAGGCCGTCCTATGAAACGTGTGGGCGGATTGTTCGAGGCTATCGCAGATGCCCAAACAATGACGAAGGCCGCATGGCGCGCCGCGCGAGGCAAACGTCAGCGTCCCGAAGTGCGTCGATTTCTCGGTCGGTTGGACCACGAAACGGGACGGCTGGTTCGCGCTCTGCGAGACGGTTCGTTCCAATTCGGCCAGTATCGCACCTTTGCCATTCGCGATCCCAAGAGCCGCACCATTCACGCGCCGCCTTTCCACGCCCGCGTGGTTCATCATGCGCTGATCGCCGTGACGGGGCCGGTCTTCGAGCGCGGGGCCATCTCCCACAGCTACGCCTGTCGTGCCGGGCGCGGCCAGCACGCGGCGATTGGTCAGGTGCGCCGGTGGTTGCATCCGGGCGATTGGTTTCTCAAGCTGGACGTGGCCAAATTCTATGATAACGTGGACCACGCTGTCCTTCGCACCGTGCTGGCTCGGCACTTTCGCGAGCGACGTTTGCTGGATCTTTTCGACCGCCTGTTGGCCTCGCATACATCTGCACCTGGAAAGGGGCTTCCCATCGGTGGATTGACCAGCCAATATCTCGGAAACTTTTACTTGAGCTCGTTTGATCACTGGGTGAATCAATCGTGCCGCATTCGCCGCTACATCCGTTACATGGACGACCTCCTGTTTCTCGGGGACCAGGAATCACTTCGCCATTTGCAGAAGTCATCGGCCATGGCGCTGGCAGGCCTGGGCTTGAAAGTCAAGAACGGCGGCATTTTGAACACGGCCGCATTCGGCATTCCATATCTCGGTTTTGTTATTTATCCAAACCGCGTTCGACTCAACCAGCAGGGGCGCAGACGGTTGCGCCGCAAAACGAAGATCTTGGAGCGCGCATGGGAAAGTGACAGGATGGGCGACTGTGAATTGCAAGCGCGGGCCGAAGCCCTGTTCGCCCATGCTCGATTTGGCGATGACCTGGGCTGGCGGCGGATGGTGACGCGCTTTTCACGGATTGGGGAGATGCAAGAACCAGTCCCGCGTCCTGCGGGGCGGCTCTTGGGGCAATTCCGCCAGGTACTGCCGCTCGGCGTTTCGCGTCTGGAACTGGCCGGTTGTCCGCCTCAGGTTTCAACGGCTTTCGCGTCTGTCTGGTTCGCGGCACGGTGGCACTGGCCGCCGGACGACGCGTCTTCCCGCGCCCGGTTGGCCGGGACGAAACCGCAGAAGTCCCTGCCGTGTGCCGAGATCCGCCCCCGGGTGGAGAAGGCGCGCGGCGGGGCAATTTGTTCATGAGCCATCCGATTCAAGAATCCAAACCCCATCTTATTGTCTGGCCGGAGCACGGTATTAGGATGGCTTTGAGACTTGTCCCCGCGGGCATGTTCCGCATGGGCAGCCGCGGATATTCTCCAAGTGAAGAACCGATCCACCGTGTACGGATTTCCGAGCCGTTTTGGATGGCGGAAACGCCAGTCACCCAGGCGCAATTTGCGCTTTGGACCCGGGCGGAGAAAATCGAACATACGAACCACTTTGATGGCCGCCCCGAACATCCGGCGGAGAGCATGGATTGGCGGCAAGCGGTGTCTTTCTGCGATTGGCTCACGCGGGTAAAGGCGAAGGATTTTCCCGAAGGATTTCACCGGGCGTGTCTGCCAACCGAGGCGGAATGGGAACATGCCTGCCGCGCCGGAACCGAAACCGAGTATTACACCGGCGATGGCGATGCCGCCATGGCCGGAGCGGGCTGGTTTGGCGAGCAATGGGACACCGGAGCAACGCATCCAGTGCGGCAAAAGGCACCCAATCGTTTTGAGCTTTACGACCTGCATGGCAACGTCTGGGAATGGTGCCATGACGCTTGGGATGACCAAGCCTATCGGAAACGCGCGGATGGCGCTATGGACCCGGGCAGTGACGAGCGCGACAACGGCTGGCGAGAAGGCATCGCGTGTTTGATCGAGTCAAACCAGACCCGCGTCCTGCGGGGCGGCTCTTGGGTCAATGCCGCCGGGTACTGCCGCTCGGCGTGTCGCGTCGGGTACTGGCCGGATGTCCGCCACTGGTACGACGGCTTTCGCGTCTGTCTGGTTCGCGGTCCGGCCGGCCCGGCAGACAACAGAGCGGCATCAGCACCGGGAGACGGAGGCCGAGGGACGAGGCCGGAGTCGGACGGTGCAGGCACAGCTACTACCGTGTCATCCGATTTGGCGCAAGCCAGCTATCCCCGCGAAGCGGGACGACAAATTTAATACAATTATTTATGAGCGCAAACCCAGTCATTAACAGCCCGGACGCGGAGCCGGAATGGACGCGGTTCGGACCGGAAATACGGAAGATCGTCATTGGCCGCACGCCGAGCGCAAGCGCGGATGGGGATAAGCCGTTGAAAATCATCAAACTGCCAGATGATCTGGCAGTTCTATTTCCCCACCTCACACATTTATATCTCTGGGGAATAGCGGGCCTGAGAGCTTTGCCGGCACTGCCGCGCGAACTGGAATGTTTGGATCTGCGCGGTTGCAAAGACCTGGCGAGTCTGCCTGAACTGCCTGCGGCTTTGGAGACACTGGTGCTGGATGATTGCACCCGTCTGAAAGAATTGCCGACGGTGGTCGAAAATACGCTTCCGAAATTGTCCGACCTAAGCCTCAGAGGTTGTCTTCATATTACGCAGCAGTGGATTCAATCTGTCCTGATGACGGCCGGGTCTTTGTGCTGTTTTGATGCGTCCCAATGCACGCAGTTAAAAGAAATCGCGGAATGGCCCGTGCTGTTGGAACGGATCGAATTGAATGGATGCGCGCCCTTATCAACGTTGCCTGCCGCATGGCCGCCCAAACTGAGGCGGTTGGGACTAAAGGGGGCAGCGTCCCTGGCCAAATTGCCGGACTTTCCTGGCGTGCTTGACTACGTAGATTTGGCCCTCATGGAGTCCTTGGAGAGACTTCCAAACCAGATTGGAAAACCAAGAACGCTCATTATTTTTGGGTCGGGCTTGCAACTTCCCAGGGAATTCTTCAAGGGTGATGAGCAGACTAACGTGGCGCCGGAGGTGTTGGCCCATCTGGGGGAAAAGCACAGGGTACTGGATCATGAGGTCAAGGTAATCTTGCTGGGCAACGGGCGATGTGGCAAATCCTCACTCGCCCGGCGGCTGGTGCAGGGCGAATTCGACAAGGACGAGAAATCCACGCATGGCATCCGTTTGTGGACGATGGCGTTGCCGTTCCAGCCAGTGGAAGGAGGGGAAGAGGCCACAGCCAGGTTGAATATTTGGGATTTTGCAGGTCAGGACCTTTACCATAGCACCCACCGGCTCTTTCTCCAGAGCAAGGCGATATATTTGCTGTGCGGGACCGGGCATGGTGATGGAGCCGATGACGAGAGAGATCGTTCTGACGACGATTTTCCGGAACAGAGCGAGGATGTGCGTCGGAATCTGCGCTACTGGCAGGAACAAGTAGAGTCGCTGGGCCATTCTCCCGGAATGAACGGGCCTCCGCCGATTCTGCTGGTGCGAACCAAGACTGACCGAGACAAAACGGAAGCGGATGGGCGAACCTATTGGCGGGAAGCAGCCAAGGCTGGCAAGGATTTGGAGCAATTGGATTTCTCGGCGGAATCCGGAGCCGGATTGGATGACCTAAAGAACTGGCTTTCCAAATCCGCAGCGGCCGTTCTGGGCGCAAGAGGACGCCGGGAATTTGGCCGGCGTCCGATGGCGGTTAAGGCGGAGTTGGAGAAAAAGAAAGCGGAGAACCAGAAGGCTTTTGAAAAAGGCGAACGCGAAGAGAAACGGATTCCGCCACCTTGCCCGACTATTTCGCGGGGCGAGTTTGACGCACTGGTGCGAAATCATTGCCAGGACGGAGCCTACCATGAGGACCCCGGCCTGTTGCTGGATTATCTGCATCAGAGCGGTTTCCTTTACTACAACGCCGAACACCTGCCAGACACAGTGATTCTCGACCAGCGGTGGGTCATTGAAGCCATCTACACGTTCACCAACAGGGAAAGTGAGTGGAATATCCGTGAGAAACTCAAGTCCGCATCAGGCGAGTTTACGCACGATGAAATTGCCCGACGATCTTGGAAACGGGCCGGCTACCGCGAAGAGGAGCAGAAGCTGTTTCTTGACTTTATGCTTTCCTGCGGGATGTGTTTCATTCTGATGCGGGAGGGCGAGACACTGGGGGGGCAGACCGTTTACGCGGCACCGGGCTTCTTCCCCCAAAGGGCCGACCAAATCAAACGTACTCCTGAGCTGGATCATGGACCAGACACGGCGTGGGCAAGTTATAAACTGCCAAGGGTGACTGAGCCGGAAATGCAGACCCTGTTGAGCTGGTTGGGCGCACATTGGAGCCGGTCCTCGGAGATGTGGCGCTGGGGCGCGAAGTTGAGCGCTGCCGCAAGTGGATCACGGGTTCTGTTGGATTGGGTGCTGCGGAAGCGTGAGGATTACACGGGAACCCTTCATGTGTGGTTCGATGGCCCAAAGGATGTGGAGTTCGAAACGTTCATTCGGGACGGCATAGCGGGGGTGTTGCAAGACCCGGCTTATGCCTCTCCAGAGGGGCTGGAAGCTTGCTGGGAAACCACTCATTTTCGACAAAAGAAGCGTCGTCCGCATTCGGCAGAATTTGATCTTGAGGACAGTAAACTGTCCGGCCAGTCGTTGCAGCTTCGCGTTGTCCCTGAGCGGGTCAAGGGTGTCGGAGTCCGCGTTACCTTTTCATTTGCGGATTCAGACAAAGATTATCCACTGGTGGGCGAAATTCCCAAGGCACTGGCCCACCTCCTCAAAGCGGAGTTGGAACCCACAAAACGGGGGACAGTCTTGTGCTATGGAGTTTCCAAAGAAGAGGAGCGCCTCTCTGTTTTCGGTAAAGCGCTGGCAAAAGGAGATTTGGTACTGGTTTTTTGGAGTGCAAAGTACTGGCACTCCGAAGATTGCATGTGGGAAATGATGCATATTTATCGGAATTCGCCGCAAAGCAGACTTTTGGAGCACCGCGTCCGAGTCTATGTCATCGATGGTCAAAGAATATCAGACCAAACTCCGCTGCGTCACGAGGAATGGGAAGAATTCTGGGTTAACAAGGCAGAGCAAAGAGAAGAACAGGCCAGAAAACGTGCCTGGGGCAAATTCCGCGTGTCAAGGAAGCGGCTCAAGCGTCACCACGCTCATGATTGGTACGACTTTGTCCTCGATGAGAAGAGTTTCGATGAATTCGTGACGTATATTATGGATTACCGTCTGGGCATTGCACTTTCTTACCCTAGATCAAAGAAGGCCGCCCATGCCCAGTCGGCAATTCTCGCCAAGGACATTATCGATTTTCTTGTCAAGCCCCTGTTGTAAAACGGCCTACTCCCATTGATTCATAGCAGGGTCTCCGTGTTGCCTCGTCCAGACAGCCAAGGAATGGTAAGGACATTCTCGGCAGATGAAAGAAAACCGGCGTCGGCGAAGAGAAACAGACCGTGTCCCTGTGCGAAATGAGAACATGCCTCCGCCATGTGTTTCCTCCGGTCGGCGCCAGTGGTAACTGTCAAGACACGAAATCGGTCGAAATCGAATAAGGAACGATGCAGGCCTTGGCGCCATGTCGCTTCGTAGGCGAGGAGTTTCCGGTAGAAGCTGCTTTGATCCAGGCCGTCCCGCGTCACGGGCATGGTGCCGCGATCCGCTTCCAAGAAGAACCAAGAGAGAATTTTGCGCCCGGCCTTTTCGGTCGTTTCCAAACCAAAAACCCTGTCAGGAATGACACCACATTTGACACCCTGGCCAATGTCCACTTTCCATTGAAACGGCTCACGTTTCCGCGTAGCCGATGGCGAGAAGTTTACTGCATCCGGCGCAACCAACCTGACATCTCGCCGGTTGTGGCAGGCGACTTCAAACGCAATCATCACGTCGGAAACCAAAAGAGCATGATCGAGGAAAATCCGGCCAACATGGTTCTTTTGCCCCCATTCCAATCGGTGGAAGGGAAGCGCCAGTTCACGCTTCAATACCGCCGCACCTTTATTTCCGATCCCGTAAGCCATCCGGCGAGAGCCGTTTTGGTAATAGTCGATTTGACATCGGGGCCGCTCAAGAAAGCCGTGGTGATAAAGCAGTTGAAGCCGGCGAAGAACCTGCTGCGGACTGCCGGAAACAAGCGCGCAAAGGTGATCGGAGCGCAAAAACCGGTGGCGATGGACATGCTTGAGGATTTCCCGATCGCGTTCGGTTAGACGGAACGGAGCGATTTTTTCTGATCTTTTGAAACGAGGAAGGCGAACTGACCCCATGCCACCATCTTACCATGAAAATATGTTCATGCGTTGGCGCTCTTTTTGGCAGCCCGTTCGGCGCGGCTCAAAACGGCAGACAGTTCCATCCGCAATGGGCCACACATTCGCAGAAGCGTATCGAGTGATGGGTTCCGGTGTTCATGCTCCACCAGGCTGATCATGCCCTGCGATAATCCAGACATTTCCGCCAAACGGGTCATGGAAATGTGGTGTCGCTCCCGTTCCTCCCGCAAGATGCGGGCGACATGGGAGGAAACAGAATCGCGATATTTTTCTTCTGACACGCTGCATGGATAACAAAATAAAGGGTTGACAATTGACATTACTATTGTAATAGTCTGGCATGTTCGTTAAACGACTTGGCCCAGACCCGCACGTCGGCGGCGCTCAAACACCGTTCCTGCGTGGGTGTCCTGATATCTGGGAATTGGACAATGGCGACTTCGCCGTCATTGGCCTGGACATGAACGGGGCGGTTGAATTTCTTCCGCCCTCTGCCAGTTGCGGACCCGACGAACGGATGGTGAGAATCCCGCGCAAGACGCTGGTTTTGGCCAAACCGGACATTCCAGACCGAGTCTGATGCGCCTCCAGCTCCGCGCGTGCCGTGATATGATGTAGGGGCAATGGAGACCTGGATTTCGGCGAATTGGTTCAACCTCATTAGTGCGGTGGGCATCATGGCCAGCCTCCTCTTTACGGCTGTCTCCCTCCGTTCGGAAACAAAGAACCGGCGGATCGACAGCCTGCTTTCCCTCACGGAAAGCCACAGGGAGTTATGGGCGCAAATATTTGACCACCCGGACTTGGCCCGTATTTTGGATACCGAAGCGGACCTGGCAAGAAAGCCAATGACCCTTGAGGAATCCATTTATGTGGGTCTGGCTATCCAACATCTGGGCAGCGCCTACCAAGCCATGAAAGGCGGAATCGTGATTCAGCAGGATGGTCTGTGTGACGACGTTAAATCTTTTTTCGGGTTGCCGATACCGAAGGCCGTTTGGGCAGAAACGAAGACCCTCCAAAACGCCGATTTCGTGAGGTTCGTGGATTTCTGCGTGGAATCGAAATAACGGCTCTCGCTTGCATCCACCGCTCCAATCGATCCTCCACCAGCATCCTGGGCGTTGCAAACCGGGTTCGTGAATGTAGAACGTTTCTGTGTCGGGCGCGGCCCCGGTTGTCCAATGGCTGCATCGTAATTCCTTTGAACGGCGCCTTGTCCTGCCCGTCTTCCATGAGCTTCACCAACACTTCATATCGGTTCAGGTCAACGAATTGCTTGGCGACAAATTCCTTTCCAAATTCCTTTTCCAACACTTCCGCGTCGGTCTGCCCAATCCGAAAGGCAATCGTGCTGCCCACGTTGCCCAAAACGGCCTGCCGGATGGGCAGGGAAAGCTGATCGACATACTGGTGCGACAGCGTCATGCAGAGACGGTATTTTCGAGCTTCGGCCAACAGGGAAGCAAAAGCATCGGTCGTAAAATTCTGAAACTCATCAATAAACAAGAAGAAATCGCGGCGGTCATCTTCGGGTTGGCTGGCGCGTGCCATTGCCGCCAGTTGGAATTGCGTTACCAGGAGCGATCCGAGCAAGTTGGCTTTGTCGTGACCTACTGCCTAGTCCTTAGCATAGGATACACTTGCGGCGCAAAAAAACGATTTTACTAGAAGGCGGTTTCTCCGGATAGCTTCCAAGCCGGCTGCTACCCGCTCTTTTAACGATTCGTTCTGGTACAACGGTTTCTTGCTGAC
>DASXZW010000090.1:0-62338 GCA_036501665.1 Verrucomicrobiia bacterium | reverse complement strand
TTCAAACGGCCCGGACAGTTCTGGAGCAAGCAAGGCGATGAGGCCTTGCTCTGTCTGGAAATGTTCTGGCGCAACAACCGCTGGCATCTCCTATTCCCTCACTCCCTATTCAATCCTGCAAGAAACTGAGATGCGCCCTGTTTGGAGGCGGTCCCAAATAATGCTGCCACTCCCGCAGTCTTCCCGACTGTGTGTCCCGGTAACTTCCGACCAAGTACCAGCGGGGTTTGCCCTTCAAGATTTTGGGCTTTAGCCAAAACTTCATTTCAAGTGTTGACGGCGGCAGTAATCGAAATGATGTTCGCGCCCCTAGCCGGGGTGACGGCGAACCACTTTTCCGCCTCTGCCTTGGTTGCCAGCCCTTTGTAATGCTGGTGAATCATTGCCGGGGAATTGCCTGCTTGCGCGGCGGTTAGATTCTCGTTGCCGTGCAAGATGAAATGAAACGAGCAAAACGAGTGGCGCAACGCATTGGGCTTGCGGGGAACTTCCGCACGTTCACAGACTTCGGATGATGCTTTGTGAAAACATCGGTCTGTGCCTTGCCATAGTTTGCCGGTGGAGTTTCGGTGCGTCCGTAACCAGTCGGCCAGGACGGGGCAAATCGCTATAAGTCGGCGTGAGCGGGTTTTGCTCTTTGTCTGCGAAATCTCGATATGACCTTCGACTCTCCAAACGTCTTCCCATTCCAAGCGCAAGAGTTCGGCGGTTCGCAGTCCACAAAATCCGCCAATGGCAATGAGCGGTTGTAACGGGCCTTCTGCCGCTTCCAGCAAGGCGCGGAATTCCTTTGCGGTGTAAATTCCAATGTCGCCGTTGTTGGCGTGTTCCGTCCGCATGGCGTCGGCTTCCAGCAAGCGATTAGTTGGGGACAGATAATCGTTGCGAACGCTCCATTGAAGGAATTGTTTAATTCCAGCGCGATGATGATTGCGGGCCTTCGGGCTGGCGTCGGCCATTGCTTTAAAGAAAACGTCCAGATGTTGTTTCGTGAGATCGCAAACGGCATGGCCCGGCAGGGCTTTTGCGAAGTGGCGAAGACGCAACGCTCGAATCCGGGTATATTCGGCGGAGAGTTGCGCTCGTTGGCCGTTGGCGGACTTTGTTCGCGGTTCGTCGGCCAGGATGAAATCCTCGACGGCTTCTGATAAGTCTTTGCGCTTGACGGTGACGACCGTTCCCAAAAAGCCGTCAACAGCTTCCGCAACGGTTCTACCGTTCAATTTGCCCGCTGCCTCGCAATGTTGTGATACGGCGGAAAGCAGGGAGATTTTTTGGCCGGTCTTCTGTCGGAAGGCTTCAAGTCGTTCAAACGCGGCCAAGGCGTCACGGGATTGGCTTGCCGACAGCGCGGCGGCTTGTGAGCCGTTCGCCAAGTCGCGTACAATGCGTTCGCCAGCTTGCCGGGCGTCGGAATAGGCGGCAAAGGTCTGCATCCGGCGTTTGCCCGCCACGGTGTAGGCGAGGCGGTAATAAGCAAACTCTCCGGCAGGGGCGTAGATTTTTACTTTGTTGGCCCGGTGTCGAATGGTGACGGGGAATCTCACGCGCCTGTCAGCCGATAGGGCTTTATTTTGTGCAAACTCTGTGCAAACTTCCTGACTTTCTCCGGATTGCCTAGGAGAAAATGGTCGGGGCGGTGGGATTTGAACCCACGACCTCTTGGTCCCGAACCAAGCGCGCTACCAAGCTACGCTACGCCCCGACACGACCAACCCATACTATCGATTCTCCAAAATGAGACGCAAGCTGTTTCGGCTTATTTCGTCTTTGCCGCTAATCTCCGACTACGAACTTTGACCGGCTTTGGCGCATGCGTTCGGCGTCCAGGATGGCTTCCATTCGGCGAACATCTTCCGCGATGCTCGTGCTGATAATCAAATATTGAAAGTGCCGCCATTGGGCGATTTCATTCCGCGCAACGCCCAACCGCCTATCCAACTCCGCCTGCGCGTCAGTGCCGCGCCGCTGCAATCGCTCTTGCAATTCGCCAAGCGTCGCGGGGGTCAGAAAAACCGTGACCAATGCTTCGCGCAAATCCGCGTCAGCCGAAGCGCGCGAGCAGACCGTTGCCGCGCCCTGAACGTCAATATTCAGAAGAACATCATTTCCTCCGTGAAGTTTCTCGAGGACTTCTGTTTTTGGCGTGCCGTAACTGTGCGCAAAGACGCGGGCATGTTCTAAAAAAGCGCCAGCCTGCACTCTACGCGCGAACTCCTCTTCATCAATAAAAAAATAATCGCGCCCATCCACTTCGCCAAGTCGGGGGGTGCGCGTAGTGCAAGTGATGGCGCGCGTCATTTCGGGATGCCGATTGAGTAATTGCTCGCACAACGTCGTTTTTCCGCCGCCGGACGGCGCGGAAATGACGATGAGCATCGGCGTGTAGCCGGATGGTTTCGGCGCTTTCATTCGACGTTCTGGACTTGCTCGCGAAATTTTTCCAGCTCGGCCTTCAACGAAACGACTTCCCTCGAAATGTCCCCGTCATTGGCTTTGGAGCCGACCGTATTGATCTCGCGATTGATTTCCTGCGACAGAAAATCCAGCATCCGCCCAACCGGTTCACTCGACTTGACGCAGTCGTCGAATTGTTGAAAGTGGCTTTGCAGCCGCGTGAGTTCTTCGGAGATATCGCTGCGGTCGGCAAAATAAAAAATCTCTTTGACAAGGCGTTCGTCCCCCAATCCCGGGGCCTCAAGGCCGGCGGTCTTGATGCGGGCCAGCAATTGTTCCCGGTAACGCTCAACGGCTTTTGGCGCCCGCGCCTGAACTCGCTTCACGCCTGCCCGCAAAGTGGCGACGCGCGCTTTCAGGTCCTTGGCAAGGCAGGCGCCCTCGCGCTCCCGCATTTTCAGGAGCACGTCGAGCGCGGCATTGAGCGCTTTTTCCATTGCGGGCCAAAGTTCCTCGGCTTCGAGAATTTCCTCGGCCGGCTGCAGGACGCCTGGGGCGCGGGTCAGCACGTCGAGCGTCAAGGTTTCGGGCAGATGCAGCGACTTCGCCAGCGCCCGGAGTTCCTTTGCGTAGGTCCGGGCCAACTCGTGATTGATGCGAATTGCGCCCGCTGATTTTTCGGCGGCATGAAGCGAAACCCTCACCGTAATCCGTCCACGCGCGACACGACGGTTGATTTCGTCGCGAATTTGCGCTTCGAGCACTTCCAGATCGCGGGGCAGGTTGACGGCGATTTCCGTCTGCTTGCGGTTCACGGAGCTGACCTCAATAGTGATTTTGAAGCCGCGCTGCGCGCATTCCCCGCGTCCGTATCCGGTCATTGATTTCATGCTCGACCCTGGATTTATCCGCAAGCGGAGTGGATTTGCAACGCCATTCCCTCCTTTTCCTGCGGCGCAATTCCGCGTTAAAATGCCGGGGTGTCGATAATGCCTCTCGCATTGCATGAATTTCATCTGGCCGCCGGCGCCGTGTTCGGGGAAATCAACGGCCAGGAAATCGTTTTGGATTACGGCGATTGGAGTGCCGAATACGCCGCATTGCGGGAAGACGTAGGTATTATTGACACAAGTTTTCGCGGGCGGCTGTGCCTTGTCGGCGCGGATCGACAGCGGTTTCTCAACGGCCAGGTCACCAATAACGTCAAGGATTTGCGACCAGGCCAGGGCTGTTACGCCGCGCTGGTTTCCGCCAAGGGCAAGCTGCAAAGCGACCTGAACATCTATTGCATGGAAAACGAAATCCTGCTGGACTTTGAACCGGGTTACAAGGGAGTTGTCAGTCAACGGTTGGAAAAATATGTCATCGCGGAAGATGTTCAAATTGTCGATGCGGCAGAGCATTACGGGATGTGGAGTGTGCAAGGGCCGAAAGCTTCTGCGGTTGCAGAGGTTGACCTGGATGTCGCAATGTCAATCAAAAAAACGGAAGACCCAGCTTTGGGCGAATCGTATGCGGCCACGAACCAACGATTTGGCAGCGCGGGCTTCGACCTTTTCGCTCCGACGATTGCGATGAACGAACTCGCAGGTCGGCTGGTGTCGCGCGGTGGTCGTTTGTGCGGTTGGCGGGCGTTGGAAGCGATCCGAGTGGAGCGCGGCATCCCGCGGTTCGGAGCGGACATGGACGAAACAAACCTCGCGCCGGAGGCGATCGATGAACGCGCGATCAGCTATTCCAAAGGCTGTTACATCGGCCAGGAAGTCATCGCCCGCGTGCGGACTTACGGGCACGTGGCAAAGTCTCTGCAAAGTCTAAAAATGGAAGGCAACGACGCGTCAATCCCCGCCAAGGGCGCGAAAGTTTTTCAGGGCGACCTGGAAGCCGGTTACATCACAACCGCTGTTTTGTCGCCGATGCATAAAGCTGTCATTGCTCTGGGCTACATTCGACGCGGCGTGGCCGGCCCCGATGCAAAACTGCTCGTTGAAACGCCTGAAGGAAAATTGTCGGCCCGACTCATGGACAAATCTGAACTCCTTTAGCCAACACTTTTGCCAGCCCTGGCTTTCAGGGGGGCAAATTTTTTCCGAAAGCCGATTTACAGGCATTTCGGTGGATTTCGTATCCAGGAAACGCATATGCGAACAAGACTTCGTTGACTTCGTTTGCTTCTGTATAATTCTGCTCGTCCCCGGATTATCGTTTGGATGGGAAAGACCGCCATTTCGGAAATTTTACAGAAGGAAACAAAGCAAACGAAGAATTCTGTCCCACGCCCGAGTTTCGACGTCTTTGTATTTTGGGTTTGCAGACGCGGCGCGAAGCGTTAATTTGGAAGCTGGCGTGTCCGATGGTGTAACGGTAGCACAAGGCCCTTTGGAGGCCTTTGTCATGGTTCGAATCCATGTCGGACAGCCAATTCTTTCAACTGCGCCAAATCTGACCGCTTCCCAAAAACACCGCGACCTACACCTGCCGACTTACGCCTTTATGCAAACAGGCCATGTTTTCATTTGAGCAATATGTTAAAACCGGCCTGCTCAAAGTGACGGTCAGCGGTCAAGACATCCGTCAAGCCCCGTTCGCGCATCACTAAAACTGAACTGCAATCTGTAAGCGTCCATTCTTTGTCCGCGTGCTGGTGATAGAGTTCCAAGGCGCGATCAAAAAGTTCGCGAGAAGCGGGTATAATTTCGCAAGCCGCCGCCTGTCGAAGATGAAGCATGAACTCGCGCACCCGCAGGCGGCACTCCGATTTGGCCAAAGCATCCGCCACTTCCATCAGGACCCAGTCGGTGGTGAGGATGGCGGCGCGAAAGTCGCGAGAGAAAGCCACTACGCGATTATGGTGCTGATCTCGTCCATTGAGCCGCGCGACAAAATAAAAGGCATCGGCGAAGACGACGCTCATTGGCGCGCATGACCGTGAACGTAATGGTCCAGGTTCGCAGCCAAATCGGTAGGCAGATCATTGGCTATACCGTCAAAATCTTTGAGAGTTTCCCAAAGAGTGGGCGGCTGGTCTCCCACGGGCTCAATGCGCACCACCGTGCCCGACGGCCAATGGATATTTGCCGGAAGCACAATCTTCCCTTGATCAACTGTGGCAGTAATACTCATGCTAAGACAACGAAAATAGCATTTTCCAGGCATCAATGGCAATAGTGAAGGAGGCTTCACTCAACGTTGCTACTATCCCGGTCGATTTTGCCGAAGAGTTCAATTCGTGTGAATGGCGAATTGTCCAGCGCTGTTGCCTATTTGATCTTCGATATTGAAAATCAAAAGGTTGCTCTTGCACGCGTTCGACGGGGTTTCGCCAGTCAGGACGGCATCGATGGCTTCATCGAGACAATCGTTCGGAACGATAAGTTCGATTTTAATCCTCGGCTGATGTTCCACGGAATATTCGTTGCCGCGAAAGATTTCCGTATGCACGTTCGTCCTTCCGTATTCCCTGACTTCGCTGACCGTCATCGTTTCGATGCCAACCTGGTTTAAAGCTTGTCTGACTTCTTTCAGCCGGAAGGGCTTAATATTCGCTTCGATTTTCTTCATAAGATAAGTCTTTCGTTTACCGATCAAGCGAGATCGTTCGCCGATCTATTTCGACTCAAATATCGTCTTCCTGTACCTTGGCGGGTAATCAAATGGAAGATGGATTCTATTAAAAGAATCGTAAAAAAATGCCGAAGCTTCCTGAAGAAGTTTTTGGCGATTCCTCCAGCGATGGCGCTTGCCACAAATCGAAAATCATCGGGGATCCAAAATAACCCCAAGGAACAGCAGAATCCCCGTTTTCTTCTCGCGAAGCGCGACGACGAATGGGTGGTCCACAATCATTTGAAAGGGCGGCGGCTCTTTGCGCACCACCATGCTTCTAACGCCAATTCCCGTGACCGCCGCCGCTTCCGTTCCCTCTTCATTGACATCGACGTAAGTCTTTTGCTTGACCCAATCAATCGCGAGCGGTTCGCTCGAAATTCCCTTGAAGTCCGCGCCGGAACCAAATGCCAGCGTCATGCCCATCGCCTTTAGAATCGGTTTTAGACTGTACTCGTTTTGCAGCTTGAACCGCGGCAGTTCCAAGGTTCCCTTCCGAGTTTCCATGAACCCGGTCCAACGCTCAAAATTCTCCGCCGTCAGCGTCCGCAGGAATTCGTCCAGATTCCCTTTCGGCAACATCACGATCATGCTCACGTCGTTGCCCGCGTACGGCAGTTCAACTGCCTGAAACTTTTCGTCCTCCCGATAAGCGAACTTTCCCAAACGCGCCATTCGCGGATGCTTGACAGATTGCCCATCAGCCAGCGTGAACGGCTGGTCGCGCGTCTCCTTCGGGTCGAACTGGTTCAGCCAGGTTCCTTTGAAATAGATCGCATCCATCACGATCAGCCGCAGTGACGGGTCCAGCGGTGGTTCAATCATGCGCGTGATTTTCCCATCCGTATGATCGCTGGCCCAATCGTTAATCGTTTTGACAAATCCAGCGTCCTTGAAATCCGCGCTAAAAACAGACGCATTGAAAGCAGTTTTGTTTGCGGCGGCGAACTCGGACTCGATCACCGCCTTTTTGTCCGTCCAAATTCCATTGGCGATCTCCAACTTAATTTTGGGATCAAGCGCACCGAGATGATCAAGCAACGCCTTGTTGGCCGCGTTCAACTCCGCCGGCGCGATATTTTCCACATGCATCATCGCTGCCATCTGCTTCAACGTTTCCCCCTTTGCGCCGTTCTGGACCATCGAAAGCGCAAATGCCAAACCCGCAGGACTTAGAAAAAGATTCGCTTGCGGCAAGTTCAATCGCGCTTGCGTCAACAACTCGAAGCCAAAATGATTGTAATCGCGCGCCAATATTTCGGGCGCAACCTCGCCCCGAACGCCCAGCGCCAACAGAACCAGAGAAATCCCCAGAATGACCTTCACAAGGCAATATAATTTAGACAAAGTTCGGCGCAAGCGGCGTCTCATCTTAACAGATTGATACACGAAATGGCTTTTGCTCCAGACATCGCGCGTCTTTATGACGATCACGCTGCCGCTTTGTTTGCTTTTCTGGCCAACTTCCTCCGAAACGAGCCCGATGCCCGTGACGTGCTTCAGGAACTGTTCCTAAAATTGGCACGTCACCCCAATTTGCTAAAGGATGTCCGCGATGAACGAGGCTTTCTGCTCCGCCTCAGCCATAATATCGCGATCGACCGCATCCGCCGCCGCGCTACACGTGAACGGCATAACGACGAAATTACCGCCGGTCCAATGCCGCTCTTTGCCGCGAGCACCGATCCCGATGAACAACTCTTCCGCGAAAAATTGACTGAAGCCCTCGG
The DNA here is from genome assembly GCA_036501665.1 of Verrucomicrobiia bacterium. Lineage (GTDB taxonomy): Bacteria > Verrucomicrobiota > Verrucomicrobiia > Limisphaerales > Palsa-1400 > DATAUD01. The sequence goes on along the minus strand of DASXZW010000090.1, from coordinate 54,605 downwards.
CGAACTGCCCGACGACCAGCGTGCCGTGATTCACCTAAAACTTTGGGAAAAGCTCACCTTTGAAGCGATTGCCGAGACTCTGGAAATTTCCCCAAATACCGCCGCCAGCCGTTATCGCTATGGATTAGACAAATTGCGCGAGCGTCTGCGTCCCATCTATGACGAGATCAAATGAACACCGAGTTTGAAAATCAACTGCAACGCCAGCCTCTGCGACAACCGCCTTCTGAATGGCGGTCCCAGATTCTCGGCGCGGCTTCGCTTTCCGCCCCTCGAAGCCTTTACGCGCCGTTGATCGACTGGGTTTCAGGCTGGCTTTGGCCGCATCCCCGCGCCTGGGCGGGACTTGGGGCAGCATGGGTTCTTATTCTTCTTCTCCATTTCACTTCGTCAGATGAAGCCCAATTGATCGGCAGCTCATCGCCAATCACGGTCCAATCTCTCGCAAGAATGCAGCAACAAACCCTTGGCATGGCCGAGTTGCTCGGCTCAGTTGACATTTACAATCCACCCGCGGCGGTAGTCTCGCCGTCTGCTCCCCGAAGCGAAGGCCCCCGCAAACAACGAATGGGTTAACTCAGCATTTTATGGAAAATGCACAAAAAAAGCCCTCCAGGTTCAAAAAAATCCTTCGCAGACTACTATTCGCGCTGGCGGCGATGGTTACTTTGGCAGTTCTTGTTCTGGCCGAAGAAAATTGGCGCGGGGCGAGGGCGTGGAAGAATTACAAACGAGAAATGGAAGCGCAGGGCGACCAATTCGACGCCACCCGATTGATCCCGCCAAAAGTCCTTGACAACGAGAATTTTGCCATGACGCCCTTGTTCGCCCCAATATTTTCCCTCCCGATAGATGACCCGCGACAGCCTTTTAAATCGATCACAAAAAATAGCGGTTATGGATCAACAACTGCAGCAAACCTGTCCACAAATATTAATATTGACCGCTACAACGTCGGCAATCATCCCGACCACCCGCCGGGCTTTGGATTTGGGATGCCTGAGGATTTGGCTGGCTGGGTATCGGCCATGCAACATCCAGAAAACCCAGGTAAGGCCCCTTTCATAAAGATGAATCCGGCCGAGGCAGCTTCCTTGATCCTAGATAAACTGAAGGCCAGTGAACCATTCCTGTCAGAACTAAAATCCGAAGCCGCAGCACGCCGCTATTCCCGATTTAACATTCCATATGACCAATGGAGTCTGGAAGGAATTCCGGGTTTTATGGAGCACCTGACGATCTGCAAATGGTTGACAAGATTTCTAGTCTTGCACGCTGAAACCGAAATGACTTTGGGACATACCGATGAGGCCCTTAATGATTTCAAAGTATTTTTCCGCCTCGACGATGGAATTAAAGATGAACCAATAGTCATTTCCCAATTGGTTCGCATGTCCACCGTTGCCCTCATATTGGGAGCTGTGGGCGAAGGTCTGGCCGAGCATCGCTGGTCGGAGGAACAGCTTCGTGTCTTGCAGGATCGTCTGCAAAATACAGATTTAATTACCTCCACAAAACGCGCACTTTACGGCGAGCGGGATATTTGCAACAACACGACCTTTAACGAAGGTTTTAAAAACTTTCCTCGCGGTTGGAATCGTTTGGAGCAAGTCAACGTCAACCGCGGGTTTCATGATGCTGTTTTTCCGGGAATCAATCTTGAGGCAAGGGAGATTAGTCCAAAAGTCAATCGCGCGATTGATTCCGCCTGGAAAGGACGCCGCGCGAGACTTGGTCGCGCGTTGCTCCATCACGACATTTTAGCCATAATGTTGATTCCCTCATATTTTGCGGTCCCGCAAAAGCTTGCTTACGCGCAAAGCGAAGTGGACTTTGCCATGCTTGCCTGCGCCCTCGAACGCTATCACTTAAGTCAGGGCCAATATCCCGATGACCTCAGTGCGTTGGTTCCGCGTTTTGCCGCTGTTCTCCCGCACGACATTATAAACGGTCAGCCGCTGAAATATCGCCGCACCGAAAATGGCCGTTACATGATCTATTCCGTCGGCTGGAACGAAAAAGACGACGGCGGCGTGATCGCCACTCGCGCAGACAATCATAAAGTGCAGGACATGGAACAAGGCGATTGGGTCTGGCAGTATCCGTGATCAGTCTCCGTAATTCCGCTTTCATGCCACTCCCGTCCTGTGGCAACCTCCAGCCATGAGTCATCTGGCCCGTGCCCGGGAAGTGTTCGACATCGAAATCGCCGCGCTCAAAGCCGTTCGCAACCAAATCGACGGCGCATTCGACACAGCCGCGCGTTTGATCGTTGATGCGCTTCGTCAGCGCGGCAAAGTCGTCGTCGTCGGCATAGGAAAATCCGGGAACATCGGCCAAAAAATCGCAGCCACCCTCACCAGCACCGGCTCCACCAGCGTCTTCATCCACGGCGTCGATGCCCTGCATGGCGACCTTGGCGTAGTGAGCGATGGCGATATCATTCTGGTGCTGAGTTACTCCGGCGAATCCGAGGAATTGCTCAATTTGATCCCCGCGCTGAAACGATTCTCGGTCAAAATAATTTCCATCACCGGCGCGATCAAATCCTCACTCGCGCGCTATTCCGACGTGGTTCTCAGCGTCAAAGTCCCCAAGGAAGCGTGCCCCTTCAACCTCGCGCCCACCGCCAGCACCACCGCGATGCTCGCCATGGGCGATGCTCTCGCGATGAGCGTATTGCAGGCGCGAGGTTTCAAGGAAAAAGATTACGCCCGGCATCATCCTTCCGGCGCAATCGGTCGCGCCTTGCTGATGAAGGCTGGCGACATCATGCGCACCGGCGAACGCAACGCCGTCGCTTCTGAATCATTGAGTGTCAAGGAAGCGTTGCTGCTGATGTGCCGCGCCAAGGCCGGCAGCGTCAGCGTCGTCAACGGTCGCGGAAAATTGACCGGCGTCTTCACCGATGGCGACCTTCGCCGTCACATGGCTGCCGATGACGATATTCTTGCGCGCCCGCTGAAAAGCGTCATGACGCCAAACCCCGTTTGCGTCGGCGACAACGCGCTCGCAGTCGAGGCGCTGAAAATTTTCAACCAGCGCAACATCGACGATCTTATTGTTGTCAACGCCCGCCGCCAGCCCGTCGGTATTATTGACTTGCAGGATTTGCCGAAGGTCAAGCTGATGTAAACACATGTCCTCCTGGGTAAACACATCTAAATCCGGCTTCCCGATTGTGTTCTTTTACTTCCTCTCCTCCATAGGTTTATGGAGGAGAGGGTTGGGGAGAGGAGGCTTCTTTCTCTCGATAGGTTCACGGGAAAGATGTTCTCATATCTCATTTCTGAGATCTCCAAACTCCCCTCTCCTTGTTTCTCTCCCCACTCGTTCCTCGCGAGGAGAGGATAAAAATTCGGGACATTCACGATATTTAGAAGTGTTTGCTCTAGCATGTCCCCGTTGACACATTTGCTCGCGAGTTGGATTGTCGCAGCCAAAACAACCGATAACCTGCGGGACCGAAGACTTGTGACGCTGGCCGGAGTTGCGCCAGACCTCGATGGTTTGGGATTGATTCTTGACATCGCCACCGGAAGGTTCGCGAAAGGCAACGACTACTACTATCCCCAATATCACCATTGGCTGACGCACGGGCTTCCGGCCGCAATCGGTCTTTCTGTCCTGTTCGGCATATTTGGACGGCGACACTGGCGCGTTCTTGCTCTGAGCTTTCTGACGTTCCATTTACACTTGTTCTGCGACCTCCTCGGCTCGCGCGGCCCCGACAAAACCGATTATTGGCCGATCTATTATTTTGGCCCGATCCTCCAGCACCCGATGTGGATTTGGAGACACCAGTGGCGTCTCGATGGTTGGCAAAACACTGTGATCACCGTGATTCTGCTTTTCACGTCGTTCTGGATGGCGACCGACATGGGCGAATCCTGGATTGCCATTTTCAATCGCCGCGCCGACAAAATTTTTGTCACTGTGCTCCAACAATGGCGCGCCAAACTAACCTCACAACGCAGTTCCAATTGACCAAGGAGTCCAATGGTGTACGGTATGTTTCGTGAAGGTTACGTTCGATCTCCCTGTGCATGTCGTGCAAAAATTAAGGACACATGTTCCTGCCGGCAAACGATCACAGTTCGTTGCTGATTTAATTAACATAAAATTCGAGAGATCAGCGTATGATCTGGAGCGGGCTGCCCAAAAGGCAAATACCCTCAGCGCTGTTAGTCGCGATTTGAAGGATTGGGAGGCGTTGAACGGGTATGGAGATTAAACGCGGGGAAATTACAAAACCTGCTTGACACATTCCCACCTTTTTGGCATTCTAGCAAAACTTGAAGAATCTGGCGGCAAAATTTTACGTTAACGCAAGCGTTCGCGCGGCACTGGCCAATCGGCCCATGGCGCGCTCCACGCGTACCGCCTGGTGGCATGTTAATTATAAACCCACCCACGGCCAGCAGGAGGAAGCCATCTAACGTAAATATTACAAAAGATTTCCAAAGCCTGCTCGCCGAAAGGCCAGCGGGCTTTTTTATTTTCCATGAACCAGATCCAACCGCCATTGTTGACGCGTCTCCGGGCCTTGCCTCGCGCGGCATGGATTCTTTTTCTGGGAACGTTCCTGAACAAATTCGGCACCTTTGTGATGCCGTTTCTAACACTCTATTTGACACGACGCGGGTTCACCCTGGCGCAAGCGGGAATCGCCATGAGCGCATACGGCCTCGGCAGCCTGATCGCATCGGGATTGGGCGGCTGGCTCGCGGACGTTATTGGGCGGCGCAAAACCATTGTGCTCTCGATGTTCTCTGTCGCTTTCGCGATGATGGCGCTTTCGCAATCGCGCAGCCTCGTGGCAATCGTCGCGGCCACCTTCATGGCGGCGCTCACCGGCGAACTCTATCGCCCCGCAAGCAGCGCGCTGTTGGCGGATTTAGTGCCGCCGGAATTAAGCGTCACGGCTTTTTCAGCCTATCGGATGGCATTTAACGCCGGGTTCGCCTTCGGTCCCGCAACCGCCGGATTCCTGGCCGAACGCGGTTACTTCTGGCTTTTCGCCGGCGACGCCGCGACCTCCGTGCTCTTCGGAATAATCGCCCTTGCCATGCTGCCGCGAGCCGTTAAAGTCAATACTATCGGTGGCGGTTGGGTCGCCGATCTGAAAACACTTGCAGACGATCGCGAATTTCATCGCGTGCTTTTCGGCGCGTTCATTATTGGCCTGGTCTTCCTGCAAATCAGCTCAACCTTCAGTCTGCACGTGACGCACCTCGGTTTTTCAGCGGCCACATATGGGACGATACTTTCGCTCAACGGCGTCCTCGTCACATTTTGCGAACTGCCGATGACCACGATTACCGGACGCTTCAAGCCGTGGCAGATGATGGCGCTCGGCTATTTCCTGATCGCCATTGGATTCACCTGCAATGCCTTCGCCCACTCCGAAGTCGCGTTGATCGGATGCGTCGTGCTCTTCACGTTCGGCGAAATGGCAACGTTTCCGATTTCATCAGCCTACATCGCGGGACTCGCGCCCGCGCACTTGCGAGGCCGTTACATGGGCGCATACGCACTCACATGGTCAGCCGGTATGATCGTCGCGCCGCAAATGGGCCTGCGCCTCCTGGCCATTGGGCCAAAAACGCTCTGGCTGACCTGCGGCGCATTGGGCCTCGTCGCAACTGCAATCGCCATCCGCGGCCCAGTCAAGTCGAGTAATCCAATTCTCCCGAGGGCCGGGAAACCGCGCGCGGTTGAGACCCGCTCTTAAGTCCTCTCCTAATCATAATCCTAATCCTAATCCTAATCTCAATCTTCTAACCCTCAAACGATTAGGATTACGATTAGGAGGAGAATCAAGTTTTGGAAATTGGGTAGAAATAACGCCTTTCATTCATTAAATTCTCCTCATGGAAATCTACGATCATCCCACCTTTCGCATGGCTTGCCGTCAATTCGACCTTACGGCGGACCTGCTTCAGTTGCCGGAGGATGAACGCGCCCGATTGAAATTTCCAAAACGCGCCCTCACCGTCGCTTTGCCCGTTCATCTTGACGATGGTTCGACGCGAGTCTTCACCGGGCACCGCGTTCAACATCATCTGACCCTCGGCCCCACCAAGGGCGGCTTGCGATACCATCCCGATGTGGCGTTGGGCGAAGTCGCCGCGCTGGCGATGTGGATGAGCTGGAAATGCGCCCTGGCCGGTTTGCCTTACGGCGGCGCAAAAGGCGGAATCGCCTGCGACCCGCGGAAGCTTTCCCAGAACGAACTGGAACGCCTTACCCGTCGTTACACGCAGGAAATGATCCCGTTCATCGGCGAAAAAGTTGATGTCATGGCGCCCGACATGGGCACAAACGAACAAACCATGGCTTGGATGATGGACACATACTCCGTCCATACCGGCTACACGGTTCCCTCCATCGTCACCGGAAAGCCCGTCGCCATCGGCGGCTCGCTTGGTCGGCGGGAATCGACCGGGCGCGGCGTCGGTTACCTCATCAACCGCGCAATGGATGTTCTCGAATTGAGTCCGTCGAACACCCGGGCGGTCGTCCAGGGATTCGGAAACGTCGGGTCAGTGGCCGCGTTTTCACTGGCAAAATACGGCTCGAAAATCATCGGCATCAGCGATGTCTCCGGCGGTTTGCACAACGAAAAAGGCATCGACCTCCGTGAACTCGAAAAATACGTTGCCGCCAATCGCTCCGTAGCCGGCTTTCCCGGCGCCGATCCCATTTCCAACGAGGAATTGCTCGTGCTCCCCTGTGACATTCTGGTTCCTGCTGCGATGGAACGTCAGATTACAGGCGCAAACGCCACGAAAATCAAGTGTCGCATCCTCGCCGAGGCCGCCAACGGCCCGACGACGCCCGAAGCCGACGTCATTCTCGACCAGCGCCCGGAGATTTTCGTCATCCCGGACATTCTTTGCAACGCCGGTGGAGTGATCGTCTCCTATTTTGAATGGGTGCAGGACTTGCAAAGCTTCTTTTGGACGGAAACCGAGGTGATGGATAAGCTGTTCCGCATTTTGGAAACCTCCTTCATGCAAACGCTGACAATGAGCAGGAAGCAAAAAATTTCGATGCGCGCCGCCGCCTTGAGCCTCGGAATTAAACGCGTGCAGGAAGCAAAGAAGCTCCGCGGCCTTTTCCCGTGATTGCTGTTAAACCTGCCGGAATTTAACGCAAAGACGCAAAGGCCCAAGGGCGCAAAGCCGATTCATCAAGGCAGACGCATCTAAAGCGGTTTAACTTAAGCTGTAGCCGCCCGGTTCGGACGGTCTGTGGGGGAGCGCGGTCGTCTTGACCGCCGCGTCTGGCGTCTCGCCAGACGCTCTTGTTGAACATTTTACACGCTGCCGTAGTGTTGGATTGTTCCGTCGGCGAGACGCCGACGGATGCGACCGAGACGGTCGCGCTCCCTGCAGCGCCAAAATTTGTGGCTACAGTCGTACTTAAAATGCTATAAAACTGCCCACAGGAAAATAAATTTTACTCCCTCTCCTCCACACAGTTGTGGGGGAGGGATCTGGGGAGAGGAGAATTCATTGTTCTTGACATAAAGACACATTAAAGATCCCCTCTCCCGTTTCCTCTCCCCACTCGTTCCTCGCGGGGCGAGGATAGAATGCAGGCGTAGTTGGTCAAATTTTGATGCATCTCCCTGCCAAATTCATATCCGCGAAATCCGTGCCATCCGTGGTTGTTCCCCGGCCTTTTTTTGGCTCGCGTGCTTTGCGGTGCTATTCCAGAAAACTCTTCACTTTTGGCAAAATTCTTTCCCCTCTTCGTTTCCTTTGTTTCCTTTTGTGAAAATGCTTTTGATTGCGGCTCTGCCGCGCTGTGTCCTTGCTTCTTTGCGTTGAAAGTCTTCATAGGGCTGTCAATATTGGCTTGAGTCGGGGCTTGTCTTCCGCAGAATGCACGGCCTGTGGCTGATTCAAAAAACATTCTCGTGACAGGAGGCGCGGGATTCATCGGTTCGCACCTCGTCGAGCGCTTGCTGGCCGAAGGAAATTCCGTCACCGTCATCGACGACCTTTCCACCGGGCGGCTTTCCAATTTGCGCGACGTCCAGTCCAACCCAAAATTAACTGTCATCGAATCGCGGATATCCGAATTCAAAAGCCTGGCGGACATTGTGGGAAAGGCGGACGCAATTTTTCATCTCGCCGCGGCTGTGGGAGTAGAATTGGTAATGACCTCCGGCTTAAGGACGATTGAAACGAATCTGCGCGAAACTCAATGCATTCTCGATGCCGCCAGCGCCCGCAAAACTCCCATTCTCATCACCTCGACTTCGGAGGTCTATGGCAAAAGCGAGAAAGCCGCCTTTGCCGAAGAGGACGATTTGCTCATCGGCCCGCCGCATCTGAGCCGCTGGAGTTATGCCTGCTCCAAATTGATGGATGAATTCCTCGCGCTCGCCCATGCGTCCGAACACGGGACGCCCGTCGTGATAGCGCGCCTGTTTAACACGGTCGGACCCCGGCAAACCGGTCAATACGGAATGGTTCTGCCTCGATTTATTCAAGCCGCGCGAAGCGAAAGGCCATTGCAAGTGTTCGGCGACGGACGCCAGACGCGCTGCTTCTGTTATGTGCAGGATACCATCGAGGCCCTGGTCCGGCTTCACGGTTGCGCCGTCGCGCGAGGACAGGTTTTCAATGTGGGTAACGATGAAGAAATCACCATCACACAACTAGCCAGGACAGTGATTGAAATTCTCGGCTCGCCTTCAGAAATTGAATATACCCCCTACGACAAAGCCTATGCGCCCGGTTTCCAGGACATGCTCCGCCGCCGTCCAGTGGTGGAGAAATTGAAGCGATACGTTGGATTCCAACCCGCCACCCCATTGTCCGAGATCATCGCCCTGACAGCCGGATTGAAAAAATAAAAAAAGGCACCCTTTCGGGTGCCTTGATGAATTTAAAACTTTTTCCGGTTGATTACGGGAAGATCAGCGCAACGCTGCCCGCTGTGGTGCCAGCGCCAGCTGCAAAGTTTCCAGAGTCCGTGGCATTCTTGAGCCAGTTCAGGCGGAAGTTGCCCGAGGTCACTTGTTGGGCGCTACCGTCACCCAACATGATGTTGCCAGCGCCGGAAGTATTTCCAGCGGAATGGAGCTTGGCCGACCAACCTAATGTGCCAGATTGGGGGCTTTCATACGCAGGATTCGGCGCAGGTTGTCCAATGAGTCCATTGGTATTGGCGATCACATACGCGCCAGTGGTTGTGCCAACTGGGGCAGAGAAACCGTAGTTCGGGTCTTGGGAGGTTCCAGGAGCCGTGGCGCTGCCGCCTTGCAAGCCCATGTTGCGGTCGCCGCCCAAAAGCCCTTGCGGGAAGGTGTCATTCGCGCCGGGTCCAACCCAATATGAAATATTGGTGTTGTTGAAAGTTCCGTAGGCGGTTGGCGTTGAAAGGGCAGGGGTGAACTTGGTCTGGTTGCCAGTCGGATAATAGAAGTTTGTGTTTGCGTTGCGATCATCCGACGGGCACAAAACGATCTTTGCTGACTGGCCCATTTCAGTGGCCATGATGCTGTAATTGATAAACATGTTCCCTGCTGCTGTGGCTGCGGTGCCGGTGGCGTTGCCGGACCAACCGCCCAAGGCTTCAGTCTGCTGGGCTGGGAAACGATCGCCGTTATCGTTCGACCAGATGCGGTAGGCAATACCGATTTGCTTCATGTTATTAATGCACGAAACGCGCTGCGCTTTTTGTTTGGCGCGGGCGAGAGCGGGCAAGAGCATACTGGCAAGAATCGCGATGATCGCGATGACAACTAACAACTCGATTAGAGTGAAAGCTCCGACTTTTCTTTTCTGTATTTCTTTCATAATAGTTTAGTTTTTGTGGCCACGGAGCTCGCACTATGACCAACCTGCGGCCAGTGTTTGCTTCGATTTGCATTTTCTTTAGCAGGGCGAGTGCCAACATTCTCAAACCTGCAAAACGGCCCATTTTCGAGGGTTTTTAAGCTGTTTTTCAGGCTTTTTACCCCACTGCGCTAAATTTTCACGCACTAAGCGTGAGAAAAACACGCGCATTTCGCGTGATTTTCCCGCTTTATACGTTTTAAACGTTAAACTTGAAGAGCATCACGTCTCCGTCCTTCACGACATACTCTTTTCCTTCCATCCGGTATAAACCCTTTTCCCTTGCCGCCGCCACCGACCCGCAACGGACCAGGTCATCATAAGCCACGGTTTCCGCTTTGATGAACCCTCGCTCAAAATCAGAATGAATGACCCCCGCCGCTTTCGGCGCGGTATCCCCAACATGGATCGTCCAGGCCCTGACTTCTTTTTCACCCGCCGTGAAGTAAGTCCGCAAACCCAGCAAATGATAAGTGCTCCGGATAAGCGCTCCAACCCCCGACTCCTCCACGCCCAACTCCTTCAGGAACGCCGCCCCTTCCTCCGGCGCCAAATCAATCAGGTCGCTTTCAATTTGAGCGCTGATAACCACTGTTTCACAAGAATGGTGGTTCCTCGCATATTGCCGAACTTTCTCAACGAACGGATTCGTAGCCGCTCCAGCCAAATCGCCTTCTTTAACGTTAGCGGCGAAAATCGTTGGCTTATCGGTCATTAAGTAAAAGGAGCGCGACAGGACTTTCTCTTCTGGTGTCAGATCGGCAGTAATGCCCGGTTTGCCTGCATTGAAGTGCGCCTCAAGTTTCTTAAGCACCTCAGCCTCAGCCATCGCGACCTTGTCTCCGCGCTTTGCGTCTTTTGCCCCGCGTTCCAACCGCTTCTGGACCGCCTCAAGATCCGAAAGCACCAGCTCCGTCGTAATGATCTCAATGTCCCGCACAGGATCGATATTCCCGGAAACATGATGAATATCCGCGTCCTCGAAACACCGCACAACCTGCACAAGCGCATCCACTTCCCGAATATGGCTAAGAAATTTGTTCCCCAACCCTTCCCCTTGCGACGCCCCTTTCACCAAGCCGGCAATATCGACAAACTCAACCGCCGCCGGAATAATCACGGATGTCTTCGCGATGGTCGCTAGCGGTTGCAGTCGCGCATCTGGCACAGTGACGATGCCGACATTCGGGTCAATGGTGCAAAATGGATAATTCGCCGCCTGTGCTTTCCGGGTACGGGTGACGGCATTAAAAAGCGTGCTTTTGCCGACGTTCGGCAAACCGACTATTCCAGCTTTAAGCATATATAATATCTGGGCCGTTCAGGCTGTTCGCCTTTTTTTGAGGTAGGGACGCCTCGCCGAGGCGTCCGCGTCCCTACCAAAACATTGACCCTAATTTTCAGTGAGTTGCTCTGTTTTAGTCACGTCAGGCACTTTGCTCCCGAATGGCTTTCCTAAATTCTTCCATGCCTTCACCGAATGCCGCCGAAATCGGCAGAACCGGGGTCTTGCGCACTTTTCGTTTGAATGCCTTCAAATTCGCTTCGGCATGAGGCTCGTCCATTTTATTGGCGACGACCAGGTGCGGTCGTTTGAGCAGCGCAGCATCATAAAGCCCAAGTTCTTCGATGAGCTGTTTATAGTCATCAACCGGGTTGCGCCCGTCGGTGCCCTCCATGTCGAGAAGGATCACCAGCAACTTGCACCGCTCAATGTGCCGAAGAAATTCGTGGCCCAAGCCGACATTTTGGTGCGCGCCTTCAATCAATCCCGGCACATCGCAAACCGTCAAACGGAAGTAATCCGGGTATTCAACAATCCCGACTTGCGGCGTTAACGTCGTGAACGGATACGGCGCGACCTTCGGATGAGCTTTCGTAATGGCTCCAAGCAACGTGGATTTCCCCGCGTTCGGATAACCAACCAGCCCGACATCCGCGATAATCCGCAATTCCAACAGATAATCCCCTTCTCCACCTTCCTCGCCCGGTTGCGCAAAACGCGGCGCCTGTCGCCGAGCCGTGGCGAAGTTGCGATTCCCCAAACCGCCTCGTCCGCCCTTGCATAAAATAAACTGCGTCCCGTTCTCCGTGAGGTCAGCGACCAGAGCGCCTTTTTTTGAAGAGGGCTTTGGTGCTTCCTCCTCGTTCAGATCAACTTCCATCGCCCTTTCGTGCCCCGCGTGCCGGATGACCGGACGGCCGCTGGTTCCCGTCAAAAACTTTGGGGGCGCTTCCTCTTCGCCTTCTTCTTCCTCTTCTCCTTCTTCTGGTTCCGATTCCGTCTCTGCTTCAGGTTCGTGTTCCGGCTCCAACGCCCACACAATCGTCCCGCAAGGCACTCGAATAATAAGGTCCTTCCCAGCAGGCCCATCCATCCCTTTGCCCAATCCAGGGTCTCCGTCCTGAGCCAGCAAGCGAGGATTATAAAACTGGTTGATCAGGTTATTCAAGTCGTGGTCCGCCTGGAGAATGACGTCGCCGCCGCGGCCACCGTTGCCGCCAGAGGGGCCGCCCTTGGGACGGAACGTCTCGCGCAGAAACGCCACGCAGCCTTTGCCGCCGTGGCCCGCCCGAGCATGAACTTTTACCTGGTCAACAAACATCAATAAAAAAGGCGAGGCTTTGATACCTCGCCGGGGAAAATTTCAGACCGAATTCCTAATTATCAGCCGCTGCGGTTTGCGCCTCGGGCGTGACATTAATGCGGCGGCTCTGCTTATCAAACAAAACGCGCCCGTCCGTCAACGCGAACAGTGTCCAATCACGACCGGTGCCAACGTTCAGACCCGCGATGAACTTCGAACCGCGCTGCCGCACGAGAATGCTGCCCGCGGTGACAAATTGTCCGCCAAACTCCTTGACGCCCAGCCGTTTGCTGACGCTGTCGCGGCCATTGCGGACGCTGCCTTGACCTTTCTTATGTGCCATACTCTCTATCCTCCTATACTTTAATCTCGGTAATCTTCACGACCGACAATTCCTGCCGACTACCGATTTTCTTGTGAAATCCTTTGCGGCGCTTCATTTTGAAGGCCACTTTCTTTTCGCCGCGAATGTGCTCCACCACATTGCCGACGACAACGGCGTTCGCCACTGTCGGCGAGCCATGCGTGAACTTGCCTTCGTTTCCGACCAGCAGCACACGGTCAAAGTTAAAATTCTCGCCCGCTTTGGTCGAGACGCGATCAATCTGCACGGTATCGCCCGCGTTGACGCGATACTGTTTACTTCCGCTTTCAATTACAGCATACATAGTTCCACTCTCAAAAAGGGTGCCAATTAGCTCAAATTAACTGACAACTGTCAACCTTTTCTTGTTCAATTCCAGTCCTGTTACCGCTTGCCCTTGATGGGGAACATCTTAACACGAATTCCCAAAACGCGCAACCCGCCGAAAATTACTCCTTTTGGCCCGGAATAGTCAGCAGAAAGTCGTAAGCGCCCGATCCAATTTTGAATATTGCGTCATCCCCCGCCACGCCTTCAAACGCAACTCCCTGCGCGTGAATCGCCCGGCGTCCGCCTTCAAAAATATCCCGAGGATCGGCGGCGGGCAGAAACACAGTGGCTGAAGTGTTTGCGGGAATTGTCACTCTGAATCGCGCCCGGTTCCCTTTGCGTTCCCGTTCCCATCGAGTTTCAATCGGCCCGCGAACGCTGTTGTAAGTTGTCGCCATCGAAGTCAGCTTGCTGTCAAAACTGGGGGCGATGACAATATCCTTGTAGCCCGCCGAAGAATTTCGGATTCCGCCCAGGTTCTCGATCATCCATTGATAAACCGAGCCAAAGGCGTAATGGTCGAATGAATTCATTCCCGGGTCCTGGAAACCTTTCTCCGGCGTCCAGCCATCCCATCGCTCCCAAATGCTCGTCGCCCCCTGTTTGATCGAGAAGCCCCACGATGGGAATGTGTCACTGTGAATCAATTGTTCGGCGATATCGTTGCGGCCCATTTGGCTCAGCGCCAGCATCAGACTCCGGGTGCCGACAATCCCGGTCGTCAGATGGTCCTGATGTTTTTTGATATTTTTGACAAGATGACCTATAGCCAGGTCCGCCTTGTCGCTGTCAAGCAAATCGAAAGCCAAAGCCAGCGCGTACGCGGTCTGCGAATCCCCTTTGATCCTTCCATCCGCTGAGACGTATGCCTTGTTAAATGAACCGCGAACGTTCCGAAACAACTCATTGTATTTCGACGCATCCGAAGTTTTTCCAAGAACCACGGCGATGTTTGACATCAGCTTCGCGCAGTGCGCGAAGTACGCAGTGTAAATCACATCGGTCGGAGTGTCGTCATGAACGTTCAGCCAATCACCGAAGCAATGAAAAGTTTTCGGCGGCAAGTAATCTGATGTCGAACGCTTCCTGCAAAACTCGATGAATCGCGCCATCGAATCGTAGTGTCGTTCCAGAATGCGCGTGTCGCCATAGACTTGATAAATTTCCCAGGGACAAATCACGCCCGCGTCAGCCCAGGCCGGTCCGCCATCATCCCCCGCAACTTTGAGCGGCGCGACTTGAGGGTACTGGCCGTCGGCCCGCTGGTCGTCCTGAATGTCCTCCAGCCACTTCGTAAAAAATCCCTGCACATCCTCATGGAGCGTGGCGGATCGAAGAAAAAGTTGCGCGTCTCCCATCCACCCCATGCGCTCATCGCGTTGCGGGCAATCCGTTGGAACGTCGATAAAGTTTGCCCGTTGCGTCCAATATATATTTCGTTCAAGGCGATTCAGCATCGGGTCAGAGCAGACAAATTTTCCAACGCCTTCAGTCGCGCTGCTCAAGGCCACTCCACTAATGTCATCCAGCGAAACTTTCCCATCCAGTCCGGTGACCTCGACATACTGGAATCCGTGAAACGTAAATCGCGGTTCCCACGTCTCCAATTTTTCGCCAGCGCAAATATATGTGTCCGTGGCGCGCGCTCCCCGAAGATTCTCCGTGTAAATCGTTCCGTCGGGATTCAATCGTTCCGCAAAACGCAGGCGAATCACCTGATCGCGTTTGCCGCGAACCTTCAAACGCGCGACACCGGCAAAATTCTGCCCCATGTCAAACACATAGACTCCCGGCTTTGGCTGGCTGATCGTTTTGGGTTCAATGGTTGCGAAAGTCTGAACCGGCGGTCCGGGATGGGCTTGTAACAGCGGGTTCAATTCCGCGCCAACATCCACCGCGGCCCACCTTCGGTCGTTGAAATCGGGCCGATCCCAATGATTTTCCAATCGCGCATCGTATTTTTCCCCGACCAGGAAATCCGCCTCGCGAATCGCCCCATCCGACGCCTTCCAATCCGGCCCGGTTCCAACGATCTCCTCGCTGCCATCGTCGTAATCAATTTGCAGTTGACCGAGAACTCGCGGCTTTGTTCCGTAATGATTGCGCTCGCCGCCGTACCCGACGAATCCGCTGAACCACCCGTCGGCGAGAATGGCTCCAAGGGCATTGGTGCCGCGCTGAAGAAGTTTGCTGACATCGTAAGCACGGTAATGAACGCGCTTTGAGTAATCGGTCCATCCCGGCGTAAACCAGTCTTCGCTCACGCGCCGCCCGTTAAGATGAAGATCAACCAGGCCCAGCGCAGTCGCATAAAGGGTCGCGCGCAAAACCGGTTTGCTCACCTGAAAGGAGGTGCGCAAGTAGGACGGAGGATATAATGGAATGCGCGAATATTTTAGTTCGCCCCAGGGCAAAATGCCTGCGGGGCCGATGACTTGCGCCGCCGCCCAATTGGTCATGGCAATGGGCCGTGCGCGCCAATTATCCCCGGGAGCATTCGTCGAACGCCAATTGGAATCTGTGACGAGTGTATTTGTGAATTTTCTGTCGCTCACAACAACAAGTTTGGCGATTAAGCCTGCCGGCCCCGTGGCATCGACACCCACCTCGACGCGCACCAGATTTGTCCCCGGCTTCATCTGTTCGGTGACATCCACAAGGTGCGCC
The DNA here is from genome assembly GCA_036501665.1 of Verrucomicrobiia bacterium. Classification (GTDB taxonomy): domain Bacteria; phylum Verrucomicrobiota; class Verrucomicrobiia; order Limisphaerales; family Palsa-1400; genus DATAUD01. The sequence continues at coordinate 38,799 of DASXZW010000090.1, read as the reverse complement.
GCATCGCCGCTGCTGTAGTTGGGAACCCGCACCTCCTTGCCGTTGATGTGAAAGGTGAGACGGTCATTGGCCGCGACGAGCAACTCTGCCTTGGTGATTTCACCTTTCGCGGGAATTTCAAAATTGCTCATGAAAAACCGGCTGCCGCGCGGAATGCCTGGAAATTTGTCGCCGGAAAACCAAATCCATTTCGCCTTATCGAACTGAGCGGGCAGGGCGGTGTCGGAGCGAAATTTATCGAAACCAATCCATTGGCCGCGCCAGTCCGCTTTGTAAAGAAGTCCCATCGACCACGTCGCCGGCTGGCTCCACGCGGAGAGTTTGTGATCCCGATCCCAAACCTGAACTTTCCAGTAGCAGACTTCGCGTGACGAAAGCGGTTTCCCTTTGTAAACCGCGCCGGTGGTGTCTGAATCCACAATGATTCCGCTGTCCCAGAGATCGCCCGTGTTTATCTCAAGCCGCTCTTTCGAACTGGAAACAAGAATGCGCCACGCCGTTTGCTTTTCGTCACGAACAGTCGAAGAGACGCGCCATGATAATCGAGGCAAAGTTTCGTCGATGCCCAGTGGATCAACCTGATACTCGCATCGCAGGTATTCCGGCACAAGCCGCTCCGAAGCCGAGCACGTCACCGACCCAATGAAAATCGCCGCCGCGATCATTAGCAGCAAATGGGAGACGAAACGTTGTCGGCTCATGTGAAAACAGTTTGCCTTCTTCGACCCGTAAAAGAAAGTTCGTATCGGCCATTGGTCTTTGTCGGCTTGTAAGGCTGGAAAAGGTTGCCGGTCCCACTATCATGTGGAAAATTGGCGGGGTGGCGGGAGGAGGTTGTTCTTTGAAAACCAAACAGCGGGTTTGGGTAATTTGTTTGTTAAGTGGATTAGAACTATCCAATCAAGGTTGAGCCTTTATTGGCTGATCGCCTATTCGACTTAAAACAACGGCTAACCGATTGTCATTCAACATATAGCGTCTATTTTACCCTGTTTCTTAGGTCGGCCCAATCAAGGCTAATCAAGCTCAATCAAGGTTCGCGCAAAAGCTGAGGTTTTCGTCTATCGGAATTTCCAGCTCAAAAGCTATCCGATGGAAGAAAAAGGGTGGGCTTGATTTTACGCCCATCGGACGACGCTGCCTTGGGTACCGGAGCCGTAAGTTTGATATTTCCTGGCCGTTCTCGTAAGCTTGGGGCAGTGCATCAGATTGCTTTTGAACTTGGCCCGCTGACCGTCACTTGGTTTGGGATACTTGTGGCGTCGGGTTTTATGGCGGGTCTCTGGACTGCCAGCCGCCGGGCCATGTTGGTCGGCATGCATCCCGAAACGGTCATTGATGTCGGCCTTTGGCTGATGGTGGGAACAATCGTCGGGGCGCGAACGTTGTACGTGGTTTCTTATTGGAACGAATCTTTTGCAGGGAGGCCGCTCAAGGAAATATTCATGGTGCAACACGGGGGCCTGGTCTTTTACGGCGGACTCATCGGCGCGTCTCTTGCGTGCATTGTTTTTACTGTCGTTAAGAAATTACCGCTGTGGCGGCTCGCGGACGTTCTCGCTCCGAGCGTTGCGCTCGGGTCCTTCTTCGGCAGATGGGGTTGCCTGATGAACGGCTGTTGTTACGGTCGCCCGACGACGATGCCTTGGGGCATTCAATTTCCCAAAGGGCATGAGACCTACCCGAATTATCTTCATCCGACCGAGATTTATGATTCGCTCCTGAATCTCAGCCTGTATCTCTCTCTCGCCTGGCTTTTCCGAAGGCGAAGTTTCGATGGCCAGGTCTTTGCCGTTTATTTAATTGGTTATGCGGCCCTGCGTTCTTTCGTCGAATATTTCCGTGGCGATTACACTCCGGTGCATTATTGGGGTGGCTTGACGCCGGGCCAGATTGTCGGCATCGGCATCGCATTTGTCGGATTTATGCTCCTGTGGAAATTGCCGAAAAACCCGCAAATTCCCTCCGGCCCCAATACTTCCCTGGCCAAGTGATGGAAACGGTCGCCCTGCGTCCGATTTTTCTGGCCGGGCCAACCGCCGCCGGCAAATCCGCCATCGCGATGGAAGCCGCGCTTCGTCTCGGCGGCGAAATTATTTCGGTGGACTCCATGCAAGTCTATTGCGGGATGGACATCGGAACCGCCAAGCCTTCTGCGGAGGAACGTGCGCAGGTTCGACACCACTTGATCGATGTCGCGGAGTTGGATCAAGGCTTCGACGCCGCGCAATTCATCAAGCTTGCGAGCGAAGCAACCAAAGATATTCAGGCGCGAGGGCGAATCCCGATTTTTTGCGGCGGAACGGGATTCTATTTCAAAGCATACCTGGAAGGGTTGGGTGAGGCGCCGCCCTCCGACCCGCGAATCCGCGCGCAGCTTGTGGCGACGCCCCTGGAATCTTTGCTCACAGAATTGCAGCAGTCCGATCCGGTGGCCTATGCGTCCATTGACAAGGAGAACCCGCGCCGCGTCATTCGAGCATTGGAAGTTGTTCGCTTGACAGGGCGGCCATTTTTCGAACAGCGCTCACAGTGGAGGACTGCGCACAATGAAGCGGACGGAAGGTTGATTGGTGTGACGCGCCCCGCCGGTGAATTGGTTGAACGAATTCACAAGCGCGTTGACGACATGTTTCGCAATGGGTTGGTTGAGGAAACAAAGTCGCTCATGGAGCGGGGTTTGGAACGGAATCCGACCGCGCTCCAAGCGTTAGGATATCGGCAGGTGGTGGAGCATCTGCGTGGCCAGCGCGGACTTGCCGAGACAATCGAACTTGTGAAAATTCGAACGCGGCAATTTGCCAAGCGCCAGTTGACGTGGTTTCGCCGTCAGATGCGATTGGAATGGATTACGCTCAACGGCGAAGGCGGCGCGAACGTGGAGTCGTTGTTCGCATGTAATGAAACAAATACTGCTGCGCATAACCCGAATGCGGACCAAAATAAGTCTCAATGAATTTTCGCAGGCGCGGCGGTTTTGGCCGGCGTTTCGGGAAATAGATTTCACGCAACGCGCGGGCGATCCAAACATCGACCGGGAATGCCTGTGGAAAGCCGTACGCGAAAAGCAAAACGCAATCAGCGATTTTCAAACCCACGCCGGGAAGTTCCACCAGCGCCTCGCGGGCTTCTGTCAACGATAATTGTGAAAGTTGTGGCAAGCTGATTTTTCCAGAGGCCACGGCGCAAGCTGTACCCAATAAATATGGCGCGCGAAAACCGAGTTTGCATTCGCGCAGTTCCGCTTCCGAAGCTTCGGCAATTCTTGCGGCTGCGGGAAAGGCATATGCGTCAATACTTTTATCACCAGCATCCAACCGTTCACCGAAACGCTGGCACAACAGATCGACGATCTGCTGAATTTGCGCGACCTGCTTGGTCGAGGAACAAATGAAAGAGGCCAGAGTTTCCCACGGGTCCTGGCGCAACAGCCTCATGCCGCGACAATAAGCTGCGGCGGCCCGCATCGCGTCATCGTCAGGGAAAGTGGCCACGATGTCTGACAGTTCCGTGTCAAGTTGAAGATAATGTCGAAGCCATTGCCAGTCGCCCGCCGATGTGGATTCTGCGGAAATGCCTGACGAGCTTTGCCGCAAACGTACCCAGCGCGAACCGACGACACCTTCCCATGCGTCTCCATTCTTCCGCCAGCGAAAAGCCTGCCCGCAGGAAAAAGTCACCGCCAAATCGTAGTGTTTGACGGTGAATTCAACGGATTCTAACGGAGATGGTGGCATTCGATGAGTTGGACGCGGCGGACGATGTTGCCGTCCGCAATGATGTTCCTGAAACCAATGTCGGTGAATGATTCAAACTGCTGCCGGAGTTCCGCAGGCGGCGGTTCCGACGGCGGTTTGTCATCCAGAAGAATATCGGGGTTGCGCGCCCACCAACGCGAGAGCCAATCAGGCCGCAAAGAGGGTGGACTGACTTGGCGGACGAATAAGGCGTCTTGTCCCTTGCGCCCCAAATACGAGGGCCAGAAAAAAAATTGGTTTTCCGGGTGCTTCGTGGCTTGAAAAAAAACCATCGGGTCGGAGCGAACTCTTTTTTTGGCTTCGGGGAGATAGAATGTTATCTGCGAGGTAAAGCCGTAATGTTCGCAAATGATAAACGCAGGCACACCATCCTTTTTTGTAAGGTTTTCGCGAGCATTGTTGGCGGTCTGCGCAAGTTCTTTCCAACCGGTGACGCGGCGCAGCAAATCGAGCTTCGCCGGCAATTTGCGGTGCAATACTTTGTTGACAAGGTTTGGCTCATGCAAAATTGTAACGGCCAGCGCTCCAAAAATCACTGCGCCGAGATACGTCGGCTTCAACGCGTGCGCGCCATTTTCCCATTGATTCCACCAATACATTGCGCCAAGGCAAAAAAGCGGAATGATCGTCGGCGCAATCCAATTGCCGAGGATGCGGCTGTGCAAACTCAGAAGCGCGTATCCGAGAAAAAGCGGCGCGCCCATCGCAAAGAAATAAAGCATCAACGGATTGGCTCGATCACGACGCCAGAACGCCACCGCCGCCCAAAGCGCGCCAATGAAAAATACGGGATGCAACAGCCCCGTCTCCGTCAAAAGGAATTCCAGCGTGTAGGTCCTGTGCCATTTCTCCCCAATTTGTCCATCGCTGGCAACGTGGTGGACAGTAATCCATCCATTTTGCGCGTTCCAAATGATCACCGGCAACATGCAAATAATCGTGATGCCCAAGGCGAGATACGGTCCTGGTCGCCGCAAATGAATCCGCGCGCGTGGCCATAGGAGGAAAAAAACAATCCAGCTCACGCATTGGGCGAGGTTGGTGTATTTGCTCAAGAAACCAAGCCCCATCCATAAGCCGACCCAGAGCCATTGAGTTGTTGTTCCTTCGGGTTTGGCTGCACGCCACCCGACGATCATCGCGGACGTCCAAAATAATACTGACAGCGGGTCCACCGTCATCACGGTTGCGCCGAGCGCGGTCAATGGCGTCACGGTCATCGCCACGACCACCAGCACAGCCAATTTCGCGGACGCCTCCCTTGCAAGAAATCGGAGCACGAGCAGCGATAGAGTCGCCGCGATGACCGGGGAAAAAAAGCGCACGCCGAATTCGTTGTCGCCCCAAAGATGCGTTCCAAGGAATTGCGTGTACGCGATCAACAGAGGTTTGCTGTAATACGAAAGGGCCAGGTGTTTGGACCAAATCCATTGATACGCTTCATCCTCGCTGAGTTCGATCTTCCCGGAACCGATGTAGAGCAATCCCGATACGAGTGAGAAGGCGACCAATACGTATCCGAAGCGAATCCACTCGGTGTCGTCCTGCATTTTCACGTCGTTGAAACGTGGACGGGTTAGAGATGGGAGACGCGTGTGCCAGGCGGGAAACCATCGCGCTCCTGCGTATTGCCAAAGGCTGTCAAATCCAATGACCACCGCGATGCTGTAACCCGTGCCGAGAATCGCCCCGGCCAAAACATCGCTTGGATAATGAACGCCGTTATAAACGCGCGAGATGCTGACCAGCACAGCCATCGGCAGCATCGCCCATATCGTGCGGCGATAATAGAGGAAGAGCACAAGAGTCGCGCTGAACCAATTCGCGGCATGGGACGAAGGCATGCTCATGCTGCCGCCCATGCCTATTCGCAGATTCACTCCATCCAAAACATGAAACGGGCGCAACCTTCCGACTGAGTTCTTGATCGTATCCACGACGAGCCAGTTTCCGATGCACAACGCAAGCAGGAGCATCAACACGCAAATTCGCCCGCGCGCACCGCCTGCAAAAAGCATCCACAAACAGACGCCAACGAGGATGCAGGTCAACCAGGGCGAATCGCTTACGAACGGCATCAACCAGTCAAAAAATCCGTTGCTTAACGACGAATTGATGAACCGAAAGAGGGAGACATCCAGCGATTGCAACCATCCGATCATCGGAGGGAAAATTCCGGAGCAGGGTTCGCCACAGTGACCGGCATGGCATCAATAAACAATTAACGAGCGCACGGGAAGTCCTTTAAGCCTTTCGCGCCCGTTGAGAAAACTCAATTCGATCAAGAACGAAATCCCCAAAATTTCCACGCCGAGTCGCTTGAGCAAATTTGCGGCGGCGCCGGCGGTCCCTCCAGTCGCCAGCAAATCGTCCACGAGCAGAACGCGGCCACCGGGTTTGACGGCATCGGCATGGATGGCCATCGTGTTCGTGCCGTATTCCAGCGTGTAGCTTTCTTCGTAAGTTTTGTGGGGAAGCTTGCCTTTTTTTCGCACCGGAACAAATCCGCATTTCAACTTGTAGGCAGCCGCAGCAGCAAAAATAAATCCCCGCGCGTCAATGCCAACAACCGCATCGACCGAGCCGGGAGAAAATTTGCCAGTCAATTGATCGATGCACGCCGAGAAAAGCCGGGCATCTGCAAGCACCGGCGTGATGTCCTTGAATTGAATTCCAGCCTGGGGAAAATCGGGAATGTTTCTGATTGCCCCGGTGATCTCCTGAATGGTCGCGCTCTCTGTTGTCATGGGCGACAACGATAACGCCGTTCGCTACAGTTTAACAGCTTCAAGTTTCTCGATCATTTTGCGCAGCTTGTTCAGCGCGATATTCTGAATCTGCCGGACGCGCTCGCGGGTGACGTTAAATCTCTCGCCAACTTCCTCGAGCGTTTTTTCGCTGCCCCCATCCAGACCAAAACGGTATTGCAAAATGGTCGCCTCGCGAGGGTCGAGAGTTTTGACCATTTCGCGGAGCATGTTGGTGACGGTTTTTTCTTCAAGCTGCTGATACGGCGAGTCGGCATTTTCGTCTTGGACGACTTCCGCAAAATTGTTGGTTTCGTCATCGCCAATCGGGGCGTCAAGCGAAGCGGGCCGGATCGCCGCCGTTCGCATTTGGGCGACGCGCGACGTGGACATTCCCATTTCCTCGGCCAATTCATCGTCGGTCGGTTCCCTGCCGAAGACTTCCTGCAATTTCATCGCGGTGCGTCGCATCTTGGCAATTTTATCCACCAGATGGACTGGCAGGCGGATTGTCTTGGATTGATTTGCCAACGCGCGCTTGATGGATTGCTTGATCCACCAGGAACCGTAAGTGGAAAGTTTTCCGCCTTTTGCAGGGTCGAATCGCTCTACTGCTTTCATCAAGCCGATGTTGCCCTCGTTGATCAGATCAAGGAGAGGGAGGCCGAAATTTTCGTAGTCGTGCGCGATTTTGACGACGAGGCGGAGATTCGCCTTGATCATTTGTTCGCGGGCTTTTTTGTCGCCCTTCTTAATCCGGGCTGCCAGATCAATTTCCTCCTGGGGTGTGAGCAGTTTGACTTGTCCGATTTCCCGCAAATATAATTTGATGGCCGTCTCGCCGTCGTAAGGAGCGCGGTCCCTGTCCGGCAGCGGGACGAAAGTTTCCAACTCGCGAGGAAGCTCAACGGGTTCCGCGACTTCCGGCAAAACCGCAGGAGGTGTCGGTTCCTTTCGGCGGACTTTGGCGCGGCGGGTGGCTTTGGCTTTTAACGCGGGCTTTTTGCCAACGGTTTTAGCGCGGACGGCGCGTTGCTTTTTAGTCGCCATGAGAATTCAATCGTTAAGTAAGTCTTAGGAATTTTCCTCCGTAACAGCAAGCTAAATACACCATTTCAGGCATCAGGTGTTCACCCAATGTGCTTTTGACAGGGGGACGGTTTTCGCCGTTCAATGCTTCAGCGGGATTTCTTTATTGCTGGCGGGTGATCCAAGCCATCGTTTTGTCCACTAGATTGTTGAACGCCGAGACGGCCGCTTCGAGGTGTTCTTCGCGAGTGTCTTCAATCTTGTTGTGACTGATTCCCTGCAAGCTTTGGACAAACATCATTACCGTCGGCACACCGGCGCGCGCGATTTCGGCTGCGTCGTGCAATGGACCGGAAGCCATGCGATGGGATTTTCCAGCGGTTCCGAGAATTGCCTGATCGCATAAGTCGATCAAGTCGCCGTTGAACAGAACCGGCTCAATTTGCCAAAGCCGCTCCCAGGAAACGCGAACATTTCCTTCGCGCGCGAAATTTTCGGAGGCCCAACGCGCATCTGCGAGCATCGCGGCGAGGGCTGAAGAATTCAAATGACGTTGATCCAAAGTTATGCGGCATTCTTCAACTACGCTGGTGGCAATTCCGGGTTTTGTCGTGCAGGAGCCGATCGTGCAAACGCCGTCGTGACGTTTTGCGATTTCGCAAATTTCCGGGCTCATTTTCGCCGCCGCCAGCAATGCGTCCTTGCGACGATTCATGGGGGTGCTGCCGGAATGCGCGGCCTGCCCGTGAAATGTTATTGCGTGGCGCTCGACCCCAAACGTTCCGAGAACAGCGCCGAGGGGCAAGTCCAAGTCCAGCAAGACTGGGCCTTGTTCGATGTGCAGCTCCAGGTAAGCCGTGGCATTGGTCAGTTCCTTGCCGCAATCCCTCGCTCGATTCAGATCAACGCCGATTTTTGCCAGCGCGTCGGGCAGCTTGACGCCGTCCTTGTCCATGAGGCGTCGTGCCTCCTCCAAATTAAGATTGCCTGAGCAAGCTGATGAGCCGAACAAGCTTTTTCCGAACCGTGCCCCTTCTTCGTCCGCCCAATCAACGAGCCGGACTGTGACAGGAGGTTTGCCGGAATATTGGTCGTTTATGCGCTGCAAAATTTCCAAACCGGCGAGCAGGTTCAAAGAGCCATCGAGCCAGCCGCCGTTTGGGACAGAATCGATATGGCCGCCGATGAGCAGCGCGCGCGCGGATGCTCCGGGAAGTGTCGCCCAAGTGTTGCCCGCCGAGTCATCGTGAATTTCCACGGGCAACGACTGAAGTTTTTTGCGAAACCACGAGCGCGCCGTCAGCCAAGTTGGCGTGAACGCGACCCGCTGAGCGCCATTCTCATCGCCGGTCAGCTTTCGAAGCTCCTTCAACTCCGCAACCGTGCGCCTGGGGTTCAGAAGCAAATTCATTGCGGCTACTGCGCCTGGAGCGGACGCCATCCAGCACCTGGGGAAAGGTTTGAGTTTGCGACGTTTCCCTGGCCGTCGATCCAGTAACCGCTATTGGGGCCGGTCCAAACATCCCGGGTCGCGCCGTTGAGAGGGTCTGTCGTGGGCGTGAGTCCGGTGAGAGTTTTGCCCCAGGAAGTTACCTGGTCCGCTTGGGCGGATTGACGGCGTTGGAACGCGCTGACCTGGCTGCGCATTGCGCTCATCTGGCTCTCAAACGCCTGAATCTGCTGAGACAATTGCTGCATTCGTTGCTGTTGCCGCGCGCGCTGATACTGCAATCCTTGGGCCTCCATGCTGGCCTGATATTGCTTCCAGGCCGGCAGAATGCGGAACGACTGGGTTGCGTGTCGGAGGATTGCGCGGGCGGTGTCAGCTTGGTTTGTTGGAGCCAGAAAACTTCCGAGCGCAGTGACCTGCCAGAATCCTTGGAAGAGTGCAGTCTTGGCGTAGGCATACGCGATTCGCCCATTCGGCCCGGAATCGCAGGAATAGGATACTTGTCCCGCCGAGGATTGAATCGGAGCAACCTCCTGCAAAATGTAATCGTTGACAAGATTTCCAGGATCGGCGGCTTGCGGGGAAAGGGACTTGCAGACGCTGGTAAACCTCGCCAGCGCGTATAATCGAGCGTAGTCCTGGCCTGGTCGGTATTTCGCAACGATCATTTGCGCCTGCTGGCCAAGATCATAAACCTCGCCCTCCCTGGAATGGGATTGGTTCGGAACAACGTAAGATGGGATCGCAACATCGCCAATACGAACGTCGGTCTTGCCGTCGGGCGATTGGATATCAATCATTGGGCGCGCATCCGAATAACCAAGCCGGAAAAGTCCGCCTTTTACAACCCAGCCTTCGGGGACTTCGACGGTGAAGGCGCGCTCGAAGGGATCCTGAAATTCCTTCCATGTGAGATTCGCGGAATTCTCAGCCTTCATTGGGTTCGCCAGCGCCAGACAAGACGCCACCAACACTATGGAGAGCCTTTTCACACTTCGTGAATCGCATGATAGAAGGAGGTTTGCAAGCCTTCCTTGGCCGCTGCCGCTGTTCAATTGGAAAGCGTGACACTGCGCGTGTTTCCGGTTTTAATTTGCCCCACATGAACTTTCTTGCGCAACCGGAAACTGACCCGACCTCCATCTATCGCCAACGCGACGGTCTTTATGCCGTGGATATGCTGACTGCTGCCATCTGTCATCTCGATTTGTTCAGTCGCCTGGCGGAACAACCGGCGGACTTTTCGTCAATTTGCCGCGAACTCGGCCTTTGCGAGCGGCCTGCGGATGTCATGCTCACGCTACTGACGGCGATGGGCCTCTTGCAACGCGATGGCGGGATTTTCTCGTTGACGGCGATGGCGCGCGAACATCTCGTCAAGTCTTCCCAGTGGTTTATCGGCCCTTATTTCGCGTCAACGAAGGACCGTGCGGTGTGCAGCGACATTCTGGCGGTTCTGCGCACGGGGCGACCGTCGAATTGGGCCAGCTTGCGCGATCAAAAGCAGTGGGCGAAGGCGATGGAGGATGATGCTTTCGCGGACAGTTTCACTGCGGCGATGGATTGCCGGGGCGCTTATCTCGGACCAGCGCTTGCGGCAAAATTGAATTGTTCGGGACATCAGCGGTTGCTCGATATTGCGGGAGGTTCGGGGGTTTATTCCTGCGCCATCGTTGCCAGTCACGCGCATGTGCGGGCAGCGGTTCTCGAAAAGTCTCCTGTGGACCGGCTTGCGCGAAGGTCGATTGGCGCGCGAGGATTTGGAGACAGAGTCGAGGTTCTCGTTGGCGACATGATCTCGGAACCGCTTCCAGCGGGATTCGATATGCATCTTTTTTCCAACGTCCTGCACGATTGGGACGAGCCGCTCGTCAAACAATTGCTCGCAAAGTCCGCCGCCGCGTTGCCACCTGACGGATTAATTATTGTGCATGATGCCCACATCAATGCCGATAAAACCGGGCCGTTGCCAGTGGCCGCTTATTCGGCGTTGCTGGCGACTATTTCTGAAGGAAAATGCTATTCAGAAAAGGAGATGGCTGATTACCTGGCGGAAGCGGGTTTTGTGGATTTCACCTTTACGCCCACCGCCGCTGACCGGAGCGTCATCACCGCGCGAAAAAGGCACGTCTAAACCAATTGCACTCGTCAAATAATTTCTTCTTAATTCTAAAAAAGTTGCGAAGAAACAAGAGAACTTAAACGTGTCGGCGATCGGCGAGGTGTAATTCCAGAATTTTTATGTGCCGATCTGCGTGGTCTTCCCAAAATTTAATAGCAAACTTGCCGCAAATATGGATATCAATGGGCCGTCCAGTGTCGTCTGCCTCAGTGTAATCGGAATGTTCGCGCGGTTGAGCTTGGATTGCTACGAAGCGGTTTCGTAAAAGCAAACGTTCCCGCCGCGGCAACGTCTCTAGAAACTCAATGACATCATAATCAATCAGCAGCCGATAATTCACAGTTTATCGCCTGGCGGAGCATCGAGGCGTTTGTCTAACTCTTCCAAAGTCGCGAATTTTTCCGCCGGAGCATCGATTTTTTCAGAAAGCGTTCTTCGATGAGCGACAGAACCCCGATCTTCGAGAGCAACCAGGAACGCCTGCAAACGCCTTCGCTGATCAGCCGGTAAGGCAGCGAGTTCTTGCTGGAGCAATTCTATACTCATATTCTTTTCTGACCCGATAATGATACCATGCAATTGACCTTATCGGCAAGTTTGCAGCGCGGGGATATCGTTCCAAAATCTATTCCTCACCATTGCCGCCGAATTTCTTTTTCTCCCATTGGCGGGGGGCGCGTTGGGGCAGGGCGGTATCGACTTTTGCGTAATAGGTTTCCTCGCCGAAACGGGCATCGATGGCTTGCTGGAACGCCTGAGCAGGTTCGACAAAATACTTGTCGTGGGCTTCAATGAAAACGAGTTCCCCGGCGGGCCATCTCATGCAAAGGAACAAAGGACATTTTCCCGGATAACTTGCCGCAATCTCTCGCGCGGCTTCCACATCGACTGGCGTTAAATGCGCCATTTGCAGGCGCAGATGAACCTGCTTTGTATGATGACGCGGCGCGTCCTCCAGCGGGATAATTTGTTGGGGGAAAATCTTTGGTTTGTCCTCGGACAGATTTACCTCGCCGGTAACAAGCAGGGCTTTCATCGAAACCAGCAGGCTGTCGAATTTATCGTAGTTGTCGTTCAGAAAGAGAATTTGCACAGTCCCCTTCAAGTCCTCCAACGTCACCATCGCGTAAGGTTTGTTGGTTTTCTTGGAAATGCCTTTTTGGACATCGGCAATCATTCCGCCGATGCGCACCATTTCGCGGTTCGTCAGTGCTGCCAACTGGCTGGTATCGTGTGTGGTGTACTTTTCAAGAATCGGCGCAAAAGGCGTCAGTGGATGGCCGGTGACGTAGAAACCGAGCAATTCCTTTTCGTGCGCAAGCAATTCGTGCTGCGGCCATTCGGGTAATTGCGCTTCGGGTTCGGGTTTTGTTTCGGCGCGTTCTTCCAGCATTCCAAACAGCGTGTTCTGGCCGCGCTGGCGGTCCTGGAGAATGCCGGCGGCGCGCATCAGAACGCGGTCAATTTTTCCAAACATCGTCGCGCGAGTCTCGCCGAAGCAATCGCACGCGCCTGATTTTATCAAAGCTTCAAGAACCTTGCGGCCGATGGAACGACCATCAACGCGCTCGCACAGTTCCGCGAGCGACGCGAATTTTCCGCCCTGACGCGCGGCCAGCAGTGTTTCGACCGCGGCCTGCCCAACGCCTTTGATCGCCGCAAGCCCGAAACGAATTGCGCCGCGCTTTTCCGTGGAGGTCGGTTTTCCGGGAGTGAAAAAGACGCCGCTCTCGTTGACATCGGGAGGAAGAACTTCGATGCCAAAAATGCCAGCTTCGCCAATCAAAATGGTGAGTTTGGCGGTGTCGCTCAAGTCGTTGGTCATCATCGCGCTGAGAAACTCAACTGGGTAGTTGGCCTTCAAATAGGCTGTCTGATAAGCGACGATTGCGTAGGCGGCGGCGTGGGATTTGTTGAATCCATAGCCGGCGAATTTTTCGAGCAAGTCAAAAATCTGGTTGGCCTTTGCGGCAGGAATACTATTGACTTTAGCGCAGCCCTTCACAAAGCTTTCGCGCTGCTTCGCCATTTCCTCGACTTTCTTTTTACCCATCGCGCGACGGAGGACATCTGCAGCGCCGAGCGTGTAACCGGCCAGCACCTGCGCCGCCTGCATGACCTGTTCCTGGTAAATGAGCACGCCGTAAGTTTCGCGGCTCAATGGCTCCAGTAGCGGATGTTCATATTCGATTTTAACCTCGCCGTGACGCCGCTTGATGAAGTCCGGGATAAGCTCCATCGGGCCGGGCCGATAAAGCGCCACAAGCGCGGTAATGTGTTCGACTGAGCTAATCTGGAACTTCCGGCACAAATCGCGCATCCCACCGGATTCCAATTGGAAGATTCCGATGGTGTTGGCTTTGTTGAGCAAATCGTAAGTGGGGGCGTCGTCCAAAGGAAGATTCTCGATTGGGATGTCGATGCCGCGACTTTGTTTGACCAGTTCGCACGTGTTGCGAATGACGGTCAGCGTTTTCAGCCCGAGAAAATCCATCTTGAGCAAACCGAGATCGCCGACTGGTTCCATCGCGTATTGAGTGACGATCGCGCCATCCTCGTCCTTTTTGAGCGGGAGCAAATTGACGAGCGGTTGGTCGCCGATGACGACGCCGGCCGCGTGAACGGATGCGTTGCGGGTCAGATTTTCCAGGACAAACGCCGTGTCAAGAAGTTCTCGGGTGGTTTCCTCCTGTTCGTAGGCTTGCTTGAATTCCGGCGATTGGTTGAGCGCCTTTTTCAGCGTCATCTTCAACTCGTTCGGAATCATCTTGGCCAGACGATCACACTCGCTGTAGTTCAAGCCCATGACGCGGCCCACGTCGCGAACGACGGATTTCGCTCCCATTGTGCCGAATGTGATGATCTGCGCCACAGAATCGCGACCGTACCGTTCGCGGACGTATTCGATCACGTCGCCGCGACGGTCGTCGGCAAAATCAATGTCGATGTCGGGAGGATTGACGCGCTCGGGGTTTAGGAATCGTTCGAAAAGCAGGCCGTAACGGATTGGATCGACGTTGGAGATTTCCAGCAGGTACGTCACGAGGGAACCGGCTGCCGAACCGCGCGCAACGCACGAAACACCCTTGCTCCGACCATAACGCACGAAATCGCCGACAATGAGAAAATAACTGATGAAACCGGTTTTTTCGATGACCTTCAGTTCGATCTCAAGCCGGTCCATGACGGCTTTAAGACCGGCTTCAGGCGCGTCTCCGCCATTCGGCAATTTCTTGGGGTCGTCAATTCCGTCAACAATAAAATAGTCTTTCTCTGTTCGGGCGCGAATCGTGTAGCGAGTCGCCAGGCCCTCGGCCAGCAGCTTGCGGAGGTATCCTTCACGGGTTTCATTCGCGGGCGGATGGAAGACTGGGTAGTGCAGTTTGTTGAATTGGATTTCAACGTTGCATTTTTCGGCGACTTCGAGTGTGTTTCTGACCGCTTCGGGAACTTCGCTGAAGCGCGCTTTCATCTCTTCCGCCGAACGCAAATAAAACTGCTCCTGCTGGTAGCGCATCCGCTTGGTGTCACTGAGGAGCGTTTGCGTGCCGATGCAAATGAGGCAATCGTGCGCGTGGGAATGTTCCTTCTCGACGTAGTGAACGTCATTGGTCGCGACGAGTTTGAGGCCGAATTCGGCGGCCCACGGAATCAAGTGGCGGTTGACTTTGGCTTGTTCTGCGATGCCGTGGTTTTGCAGTTCGAGATAAAAATTATCTGGGCCGAGCGTTTGTTTGAACCAGTCGATTGTCTCGCGCGCCTTGTCGAGTTGGTCTTTTAGAATCAGCTCTGGAATTTCGGACGCAAGGCAGCCAGATAGGGCGATGATGCCTTCCTTGTGCTGCGCCAGGATTTCCTTGTCGATGCGCGGCTTGTAATAATAACCCTCCAACTGCGCCTTGGTGGCGAGGCTGACGAGGTTTTTGTAACCAGTTTCGTCCGCGGCAAGAAGGCCGAGGTGATGGTAAACGTCGCGGCCTCCGCTGGCAGACTTTTTTTCATGGCGGCTGCCGGGGGCAACATAAACTTCGCAACCGATGATTGGTTTGATTCCTTTTTCGCGCGCGGTTTTGTAAAAATCAATCGCGCCGTAAAGGACGCCGTGGTCGGTGATGGCCAGCGCGGGGAACTTCAGGTCGTGCGCCTTTTCCATCAAACGGTCGAGGGCGCAAGCTCCGTCGAGCAGCGAATACTCCGTGTGCAGATGCAAATGAACAAACTCAGCGTGCGCCATCGAGTTAATTTAACGTGGAGTTGTGACGCCCGGCAAGCGAAGTCAGTATGTTGCCATGAGCCGAGATTCCTTGTTTACAAACCTCAATTCGGCGTAACATCCCACAACTGCGATGAAAGGCAAAACGGTCATTTTGGGCGTCACAGGGTCGATTGCGGCCCATCGAGCCGTTGATTTGGCCAGCTTGCTGGTCAAGGCCGGTTGCTCGGTGCATGTCGTCATGACGGCGGATGCCCAGAAGTTCGTGACGCCGCTTCCTTTCAAGACCCTTTCCCGCAACGCCGTGGTTACGGACCTTTACGATGTGAACGAAGGCTGGAAGCCGGCGCATATCGAGTTGGCCGATTCAGCGAATTTATTCCTCATCGCGCCGGCGACGGCCAATACGCTGGCCAAACTGGCTCACGGCCTTGCCGACGATGCGCTGAGTTGCATTGCGCTGGCGCTGAATCAAGATGCGGTGACGCTGATTGCTCCGGCGATGAACGGGAAAATGTGGCTGCACCCGGCGACTCAGGCCAATGTCGCGGTTTTGAAAAAGCGTGGGGCCGAATTTATCGGGCCGGAAAAGGGCCTGCTTTCGTGCGGATATGAGGGAATCGGACGATTGTGGCCTGTGGAAGAAATCGCGCGGCGGGCTTCCGCATTGCTCCGGTGAACGACGATCCAAAACTGAATTCGGAAGAGGTAAATACTCTTCAGAAGTTGACGCGACTGCTGGCGGCGCCAGTGGTTGAGCCAAGCCAGCGCGCGGCCCGCATCCAGACCGTCGAGCGGGACATTGTGCTGCCGCTCCGGGTGTTGATCATCGCGATTCTGGGTTATTACTTTTACTTTTCGGGCTGGTTCAATACTCCAGCGGGCGAGACCGGGTCGATGACGAACGCGATTGTGCTTGCATCGCGAACAAATATCGTAAGGAGCGAGGCGGGAGCAACTAACCTGGCGACAAAAACACCTTTAATTTCCCCTACTACGACGTCCAATCAAATCGCGAAGTCAACGAACCAACTGGCGACGCAGGGCACAAACGTCACCAAGACACCGCGACCTCGCTTCACCCGGATCATGGGGGGGATGGACTTTGCGAACTCGGATTGGAGTTTGCACCACGCGGGCATGTTAAAGGCGTCTTTCGTCGCGTACGCGTTGCTGAATCTGGCGCTTGGCGCGGTGCTTATCTGGGCGCGCCCGCTGTCGTTGACGAAAATCCAGTGGATGGTGTTTTCCGCCGGGCTGATGGATTCGGTCGTCATGGCGACATTGACTTTTTTGTATAATGGTTTTGACAGCACCCTTTATCTTGTATTTGTCGCATTGATTCTTCACACGGCGCTGGCAATTCCTGTGGCTTTTCCGCAACTGTTGCTGAACTTTCTCACCATCGGGTCGTTCGTGGGCGCGGGGATCCTCGACGCGCAAATCCCCAGGTCCGATGCTGAAAGCGTCTCCCATGAGAATCCTTACGAACGCGTTGCGGTGCTGGTGGCCTGGGCGCTTTGTTGTTACGGGATCCAGGTGCTCTTTGAAAAACAGAAACGAGCCGAAGCGGAAGCGACAGAATTCGCCGTCCGCCAGGAACGATTGCGCACCGCGGGCCGCCTTGCCGCCGAGATTGCGCACCAAATCAAGAACCCGCTCGGAATCATCACCAACGCCGCGTTTTCCCTTCAGCGCGCCGTGAGCGAAGGTGAGTTGGCTGTTGACGAGCAAATCCTAATCATCCGCGAGGAAGTTGAGCGGGCGGACCAGATCATCACCGAATTAATGGGTTACGCGCAGTTGGCGGAGGGAAAGGTTGAGCGCCTCGACGTTTCCGAGGAAATGGACAGCGCGGTCCTGGAAGTTTTTCCATCAGCGGCGAAATATAAGGTCAGAATTCACAAAAGTTATGAACCGGCGCTTCCGGCACTGTTGATGCAAAAGCGGCATCTCTCCGGTGTGCTGGTAAATCTGTTGCAGAACGCCCGCGAGGCGATGAATGGCCGCGGGGAGATTGAGATTTCAGCGAAGTACGGCGAAAACGATTCCATCCGCATTATTATTTCTGACACAGGTCCGGGAATCGCCGCGGACAAGATTGATAAAATTTTTGAAGCTTATTTTACGACGCGTGAAAAGGGGACCGGCCTGGGCCTGGCCATCGTAAAACATAACACCGAGATGTACGGTGGAACGGTAAATGTGCAATCCGCGCCTGGAAAAGGCACTCAATTTGCATTAGAGTTTCCATCAAGAATCTTAATGAGGTTATCTAAATGAATTGGCCCCTTCCCCCTGTACTCGTCGTCGATGACGAGAAGAACATGCGTTTGTCGTTGAAGTCGATCCTCGTCGGAGAGGGTTATGAGTTCCGATTGGTGGAATCGGCCGAGGAAGCGCTGAGCGCGCTGGAAAAGGAAGAGTTTCTGATGGTCATCACCGACGCCCGCCTGGGAACCGGGATGAGCGGTTATCAATTTCTTGCGACGGCGTGCAAACGCTGGCCGAACATTCCGTTCCTGATGATCACTGCTTACGCGACGCCGAAGCTCGCGGTTGAAGCAATCAAAGCGGGCGCGATTGATTACCTTGCCAAGCCGTTTGCTCCGGAGGAATTGCTGCACGCGGTCTCCCGCTGCGCCCAAACTCATCGCCTGCTGCGGGACAATGCCGCATTGCGCGCGAGCGCCGCTGAGCCTTTTCAACTGGACCAGATCATCGGCGAATCGTCGAAAATGAACGAATTGAGAGGGCTGATCCGAAGCGTTGCGCCGCAGGATTCGACGGTTCTTGTTCTTGGCGAAAGCGGGACGGGCAAGGAATTGATCGCCGGCGCGTTGCACAGTTTGAGCAGCCGCCGGCAAAATAATTACATACGCATCAATTGCGCCGCGATTCCTGAGAACCTTTTGGAAAGCGAATTATTTGGACATGAGCGCGGCGCATTCACCGGCGCCGTGCGGCAGAAGCTGGGTCGCGTCGAGGAGGCGCACATGGGCACGATTTTCCTGGATGAAATTGGCGACATGAGCCGCCCGTTGCAAGCCAAGCTGCTTCGGTTCCTTGAAGACGGAACTTTCACGCGTGTTGGCGGCAATGACGAACTCAGCGTGGACGTGCGGCTGATCGCGGCGACAAACCGCGACATCATCGAGGCCATTCGTCAAAATAATTTTCGCGAGGACCTTTTTTATCGATTGAACGTGGTCCAGTTGCGCCCGCCTCCATTGCGCGAGCGCGGCAACGACGTCATGCTGCTTGCGGACAACTTCCTCCAGCATTTTAACGCGACGATGAACAAGCATATCCGGGGTATTGCGTCGGCCACCCGGCAGAAGCTGCTCGGATACCATTGGCCCGGGAACGTTCGGGAATTGCGAAATGCGATTGAACGCGCGGTGATTCTTGAGAACTCAACCGAGCTGCAGCCGGCGAGCTTGCCGGACTTTCATTTAGAGGGACGTTTGCGGAAAGGCGAGTCGCTCGCCATTACTGGGAATGAATCGCTGGATGAACTGATGTCTGATTTTGAACGGCAGGTGATCAACACAACGCTCGAACAAAACCGCTACAACATTTCAAAAACCGCCGAGCAACTTAGAATCAGCAGGCACGCTCTGCGTTACCGAATGCAAAGACTTAATATCTCGCTGGGAGCGGATGAGGATGGGGCGCAGCAGCCTGCAGTGAAGGAACCGTAGCAGTAGTTTGGGGAAAAAGATTAGGATTATGATTACGATTAAGATTAGGAGTTCCGAACGCGCAATCCTAATCCTAATCTTAATCTCTTCATCCGTATTTCCTGCCAGCCTCTCGATCTCATAATCGAAGGTCCAACGCCCAATCCCCTCCATGACGCAGCAAAGCCAAGCCATCACCCGCAAGAGCGCGTCGAACCTGGCTTTGGCATTTGTTTTATTGCCCAAGCCTAAGCGCCATGCCATGTCGGCGCTCTACGCATTTTGCCGCGAGGTGGATGATGTGGCTGACGAGGAATCCATTCCTGTCGAGAAGCGTCGCGCTGACCTTGCCGCATGGAGGCAGGATGTTCGAATTGCTTGTGAGGGTGGAGAGCCAAAGTTTGTTGTGAATCGTGAGTTGCAGCCGATCATCGCGGAATATCATCTGCCATTCGGTTATTTCGACGAATTGATTCAAGGGGTCGAAATGGATTTGGACATTAAGCGATATGAAACTTTTGAAGACCTTGAATTATACTGCTACCGCGTTGCGTCGGTCGTTGGGTTGTTGAGCATCGAGATTTTCGCTTACCGGGACAAGAATTGCCGGGCTTACGCAATTGCGCTCGGCAAAGCGTTGCAGTTGACAAATATTTTGCGCGATGTGAGCAACGACGCTGAGCGGGGCCGGATTTATCTTCCACTGTCGGAATTGAAAAGGCACAAGGTCAGCGAGGAGGAAATCTTGCGGTCGGAATATTCCGAGCGGTACGAAAAATTGGCTAATGCAGTAGCCGCAAAAGCCAAGGAATTTTACGCTGAGGCGGCGCGTTTACTGCCGAAGGAGGATCGCCGCTCGATGGTTGCCGCCGAGTTGATGAGTTCGGTGTATGGGGGACTCTTGAAAAAACTGGAACAGCGGCGGTTTGATGTTTTTAACGGGGGCCGAGTTCGCTTGGGCCGCGCGCAAAAATTGGCGCTGATTTGGCGCGCCTGGCTGGGACGCCAATGACGCGGCGCATGGCTGGAAATAAATCCTGATTATGAGTGAGAAAACAGGTCGCAACGATCCTTGCCACTGCGGCAGCGGGAAAAAATATAAACATTGTCACCTTGATCTCGATACTGCGGCGCATCGTTCGAATGGATCAAACCATGTTGAGAAACCTGCGCCAGTCTCCACGCCTCCCCCAACCGCCGCTGTCACGCTTGCGGAAACGTTGCAGACGTTGAAGGAACTGCAAGGTGTGGGCGGCGCAAAGCAACAGAAGGAAATTCAGAAACTGTTGGAGCGCGCCGAGCCGCTGAACACCTATCTGAGTCGCGAGGCTGAAATCCAGGCCGCGATTCAAGCACTGGAACTGCATCAGCAGGAGTTCACGGAATTTGCAAATGATACGAAAGCTTTCCAGGATCGGGTCGAGACGCTTTTTGCGGAGAATTGCTTTGCCGGCTCGCGTTTCTCGATTGAGTCGCTCCAAAAAGCGTTTGACCAATTCGGTTCTCCAATGAGCGTCGAAAAGGAAAAACTGCCCGAGCATCTGCGCACAATAATTCTGCATCTTGCCGACAAGGAATACCGGACTGCGGCTTCAATAAACCTGCTGCTAAAGTTGCCAGACTTTGTTGCCGCCAACCGTTTTGTCGACGCGTGCCTCGTGCTGAGTTGTGGTCGCATTACTAACGAGGAGCCGAAAACGGCGAATCCGTTTCTTTGGCAAATGTTCGTCCATAGCTACCAAGCTTGGACAGCCGCCAAACAAGCGCGTCTTGGCACTTGATCAAAGGTTTTACCTGGGCGCAATTCGACGCTTCAGGAAATTGCGGGGGCGTCGGGATTTACTTCCGGCCCGAAGTAACGCAGGACTACCAGCGGTTCGACTTCACTTGTATTTTCGAACACGACTCCAGCTTTCGCGGCATTTTCGGTGCAGAATACTTCGTCGTCGGTGAGTTCGTGGAAACGGATCAACTTGGGGCTGTCGAGCTTGAGCTTGTTCATACGGCCATTGCCCTGCACGGTGATCAATCCGTATGCGCCGTTATCCTTGATTGTGCATTTCGCGCCCGGCTCGACTGTCAATTCCTTGGCGGTGAAAAGTTGCTCGCCATCGACTTTGCCATAGACGATCCAACGATCTGTGAAGCCGTCGCCGCATGCGCCTTTGACCGGTTTCGGTTCCAGATAATGATTGTCCTTGAAATGAGCGTCGGTGTTGCCTTTCCAATCGAGCTGCTCTACCAGGTAATCAAGATCGTGATGGTGCTTCTTCGGCACGTCCTTGACCAGGAGCGACCACGGGACTTCGCGGCCTTCGACGAGTGATTGATACATGCCGAAAACATCGCTGCCCCATTGCGGCTCGTAGGTGCAAAGCGAACCGGGCGCGTGTAAAATACACGGTGGAATCAGCCAGCCGGTGCCCGGCTTGAGACGATACGCGCGGCTCAGGTCCAGGATTCCGTTGTCGCCCTTGTTCCAATTTTCCAGGCAAAGGCGCACTTGTTCCTTGGTCGTGCCCGGTTCCAACCCCATGAACGTATAAGGAAAATTATTGCCAACGTTGTTGTGCTGGGGCGGAAAATAGTAGGACTCCGGTTTGCCTTCCAATCCGACGAGCGCCGCCTGCTTTGCATTTTGGTGCATGTGATGCGGGATCGGGCCCATGTTGTCGAAGAATTTGGAATAAATCGGCCATCTCTTATATTTGCGCCAGATGCGATCGCCAATCAGGTCCGCCCCGCATTCCGCGACCGCCTGCAACAAAGTAAACCGCTGGCCACCAACCACGACATAACTGAGTCCTTCGTCCGGCGTGCGATTTTCGTTGGCGGCGGGAGTCGTGGAGGCGAACCAGCGCTCGTCGATTCCGCCGCGGTTCAATCCAAAAGCATAAAGATCATCGGGATGCAGTTTGAGCCGTTTGCCGGGTTGGAGAAATGAGCGAGGAACCCAGCACGGCGAGAGCCGCAGCAGTCCGCCGTTGTCCGCCAGCGCGCCTTCCACGACGGATCGGACGTTGCGTTTGAGAGTTTTCAAAGATGTCACCGTGTTCATAGTGCGGATGGGATAACGGTTTTCGGAGTGCGTGTAAAGTCCGGCTGCTAGTCTTTGAACGGCAATCGCGTTTAAAGCCCATGGCTGAGCACTTCGTGGTCTGTCACTTTTGTGCAGGTTTTGGCGGCGATAAATCCGATGGAAGAAAATCGCCGGCTTTCGCGCAATTTTCAAACAACCTTGATTAGCTTTGATTAGCCTTGATTGAAGACGGAGGTGGAAGAGGCTAAAATTATCGTTACAAGCTGAATGACAGCGAGTTCGGTGAGATTTTTGGTTTGAAGGGCAAATCAAGCTCGCAAGGCTCAACCTTGATTAGTCATCACGCCATCCGAACCGACAACTGGCGGCAATTATTGCCGGTTTTCAAAGAACGAGTCCTTGCACCGCCTTACAAGCCATCTCATAAATATCCGCGGCGGCGGAAGCGGGGGGATCTTTGGGCCGGGCGCTTCGTTGCGCCTCAGTTACAGTCCCCTGCGGGAATGCTCCTTCGGCGCGCCTCGCGCCCGGCCCAAATCTCAACCCGCCGCCATCCACGGCTATTTATGAGATGGCTTGGAGTAATTTTCCACATAAAAATGGGACCGGCAACAGTTGCTGACAAGAAGCGGGTCGTGGAGGAAGCTCCCGCGCAGTTAAAGATTTTTTGGGCGTCTGCCTGGTTGATAAGCGACTTTTTCCCAAATTAGAGCGATTTAACTTAAGCTATAGTCGCCCGGTTAGGACGGTCTGCGGGGAGCGCGGTCGTCTCGACCGCCGCGTCTGGCGTCTTGCCAGACGCTCTTGTCGAACATTTTATACGCCGCAGCAGCACTGGATTGTTCCGTCGGCGAGACGCCGACGGATGCGACCGAGACGGTCGCGCTCCCCTGCGACACCAAAATTTGTGGCTACAGTTGTAGTTAAAATGCAATAGTCAGAGCTTTCTTTTTTCCCTTTGCCTTTCGGCTTCGTTCCGCAAAGATTCCGCGCATGAGCAAAGCCTCCAAATTTGCCGCATATCCACGGTTGAACCCGTTGGGCATCGGCAAAAAAATATCGGCAGCGGACCTGATTGATCAAACGTTTCTCGCGTACAACGGCGGACGCGTCCGCGAAGCCGCGAAGTTATTGACGGAAAAAATGCTGCCCGACGACGGATTGATCGGCATGAGTTTGACGGGCGCGCTGACGCCGGCGGGCCTTGGAAAATCCTGCCTGATCCCGCTTATTCGCGCGGGGTTTGTCGATTGGATCGTTTCCACAGGGGCGAATCTTTATCACGACCTTCATTACGGGTTGAACATGGAGCTTTACCAAGGCTCGCCGTTTCTCGACGACGTTGCGCTGCATCGGGACGGGGTCATTCGCATTTACGATATTTTGTTTGACTATAATGTTCTCCTCGATACGGATGCTTTTGTCCGCGAAGTCATCCAGGCGCCCGAATTCCAGCAGACTATGGGAACGGATGAATTTCATTTTCGATTGGGCCGATATGTTTCCGAGCGCGGCAAAAAGCTGAAAATCCGCGACAGTTCCGTTCTTGCGGCGGCATACGAATGCGGCGTGCCAGTGTTCACGAGCAGTCCAGGAGACAGTTCGATTGGCATGAACGTCGCCGCAATGGCGATGCGCGATTCCAAACTTCTTTTTGACGTAAACCGCGACGTCAATCAAACCGCCGCGATTGTTTACGAAGCCAAATCAGCGGGACGCAAATCCTCCGTCTTCATGCTCGGCGGCGGGTCGCCGAAAAATTTCATGCTGCAAACCGAGCCGCAAATCCAGGAAGTGATGGGCATCGCCGAAAAAGGACACGATTATTTCCTGCAATGCACCGATGCGCGTCCTGACACCGGCGGATTGAGCGGCGCGACGCCGTCGGAAGCTGTCAGTTGGGGCAAAGTCGATCCGAACAGCCTGCCGGACTGCGTCGTCGCGTATGTGGACTCGACGCTTGCGTTGCCTTTGCTCACCGCATACGCGCTCAATCGCTACGCGCCGAGAAAACTCAAACGCCTCTACGACCATCGCGATGCAACCTATGAACGTGTCAAGTCGGTTTATCTGAAAACGGGCACGGTCACGAAAGTGACGACCAGTCGAAAACGCCCGAAAACTGGAAAAGGCAAATAGAGCGGTTCGTCGCGGTCGCGGAAATCCCGCGAGTGATAAAAAATATTATAACCATTTTAGCACCCCTCTCTTGGCGCTTCGCGTCTGTTCTCTCCCCGCAAAGCAGGGCGAGAATTGAAGAAAGGCACCAAATCTCGCCTGTATATTTTGTTAAGCGCTCTCTCATGGGTCAAAAAAAAGCTGTAATTATTCTGAGGAGATTTGCCGGTGATATTTATAAGAAGCCTCCTCTCCCCGGCCCTCTCCTCCACGCAACTGCGTGGAAGAGAGGGAGAAAATGCACTCGCAGTGGCTCAGGAGACTAGTGGAAAAACGCCTTGAGGATTCCCGGGCCATTCTCCCAAAAAATTACCGCGACGCCCATTAGCGCGCCGCCTGCGATAATCCCGGACGCGACTGGGTATGTGAACTCCTTGCTTTGCTCCGGGTATTTTTTCTCGAAAAAATGAGAAATCAGCGCGCCCACGAAAAAGAGAAAGCTGTAGTAGCAATGAAACGTCCAGGCCAATCCAAATGCCCCGGCCGACGGAATATATTTTTGTTTCCTGGGAAATAGAATCGCAAGCAAGGGGAGAAGAATTCCTACGATTCCGCCGATAATCATCGACCAGACTTTCACCGGTTCAAGCGACTCCAATCCCTTGCTCAAAGCCACCGCGACTGCCCGCCACGCTTGCGCCGCCGGGGCAGGGAATTGATCCGATCCGAGCACAGACGCATTGGGAACCATCACGCCAAAACACAACACGGTTGTCAAAGTGCCGATGAAAATTCCCGCGAATTGCGCGATGAATTGTTTTCGTGGATTGGCGCCAAGGAGGTATCCGCTTTTGAGGTCCGTCAATAAATCCGCTGAAGACGCGGCGGCTCCCGCTGTGATGTTCGCCGCCATCAAATTGACATTCATGTTTCCCGGGCTTAGCGCGCCGAAAGTGAGTTGTGTCACTTTGCCCATTGCTCCCATAGGGGTGGTGTCGGTCTCGCCTGTGATGCGGCAAGCCACAAGAGCCAAAACAAATGCCAGGAGCACCGCAACCACGCTCTGCCAAACAGGCATGCCAAAAGTCAAATGGGCCAAAATCGACAAACCGACAAGCGAGACAACCTGCCCGGCAATGAACCATTGAAATGGCGCTTCAATCCGCTGCATTGGGTCGGAGGTCTTTTTATCCCGATTGAACATGTTCCCCAAACTGCGAAAAGCGCGCATTGCGCTCCGCCATTGCAAGGCAAAAGAAAATATTCCCGAAGTCACCATGCATGCCACTCCGCCCCAAAGCGTCCACGAAACCAACTCGCGATAAGAATTGCCCGTCACGATATGATGCGACTGCAGCTCCGGCACCATTACCATCCAGCACAACACGCCGCCTAACAACATGCTCACGCCAACGCGCAAACCGACTATTGCTCCACTGGCGATGAAAATTGGCTCCCAATCAAACAAAACCGTTCGTCCCATCCAGGTTTTTCCAAAAACGGCTTCGTTGAATCGTCCAACCAATGCTTCGAGTGAATACGGCTCCAGTTTGGAGCTGATGAGGTGAAGGCCTTCCGTCAAAAAATCGTTCAGGGCCGCGACGATACCTGCCATACTGAGAGCGCGCGCGGCGCGGATTCCCCTTTGTCCGCGGCTGTACAAAGCTCGCAAAGTTTCGGCGGCGGCGATGCCGCTGGGAAACGGGAGTTGCTCGACATTTATCATCTGCCGTTTCATTGGAATCGCCATCGTGACGCCGAGCACCGCCAGGAAGAAAACCCACGCCAGCATCAGCGGCAGAGGCAGGCTGTGATGATTGATCATGATAAATGCGGCGAAGGCTGAAACTAACGTGCCTCCGGTAGAGTAGCCCGCGCTGCTCGCGGTGGATTGCATGCAGTTGTTTTCCAGGATCGTCATTTTCGTCTTGGCAAAGCCGATGGCGTAGAGCGAAGTCCACAGCGCGTAGGAAAGAATGCACGCAGTGATCGCGACTCCCAAAGACCAACCCGCCTTGAGTCCAATATAAATATTTGTCAACGATAGAATTCCGCCGAGAAACGATCCCATTACAATCGCGCGCCAAGTCAATTGGGTCATCGTCGCGCCGCGTTTGAGGTAAACCTGTTCGTACCATTGGCGCTCGATCTCCTCCGGAGTTCCCTTGAAACCTTGAATTGGAAGCTCGATTTCTTCGTTTCCGCTCGACGGCGTATGGTCGCCGTCAACTGCAACCAAAGTAGAGCCGCACGAGGAACAGGTGATGTTCGTCTCCAGAAATTTTGCACCGCACGATGGACAAACGCGCTCGCTCATTCCTTGCCTCCAATCAGGTGCGACATAAAGAAAATCGAATTACCCGCCGACTCGGTAACAACATTCACGCGCATTTAATTTTTTTACAATACCGTGTCCAAGGGGTTGAACGCCATTCAACAATTTGAATTGCGATGCGCGCAAACAAGCGCGAATGCATTGCTCCAAGGGGGCGACGCGAGCGTGAATATCCGACTAAGCAGTCGGGCAGACAAAAGTTTGGCCGATTTGTTTGAGAGCGAGGCGTTCCGGCTCCTTGGCGAGCGCGGCTTCCAGACGTTCGATTGGTTCCAGCGCGGGTTCTTCGCTCAACTTGAAGGTTTGGTGGTGGACCGGGATGATGTAATTTGCGCCAGCGGCGTTGGCCATTTCCAACGCTTGCTCCGGCGTGCAGTGATGCCAAATCCACGGTTGATACGCCCCAATTGGCATAATGGCCGCCTGAAACGGTCCGCGCGACTTTGCTTCCGCAAACGCCGGGGTGTTCGCGGTGTCGCCGCCGAAAAGGAGTGATTTTCCTTCGCGATGCAGCACGTAGCCATTGTAACCACGTTTCACGCCGCTCGGCCAACGCTGGCCCCAATGCTTGACTTCTATCGCTTCGACTGCCAGGTCGCCTTTAGCGATTTTGAAATTCGCGCGCCCGCCCCAGGATAATTCGTGGACATTGTCAAAAATCCCGCGAAGCAAATCGCCTGTTGACGAAGCGGTAGCCACGCCGACGCGCGGGCCTAATTCGCGCAACGTGGGCAAATCGAAGTGGTCGTAATGCGCGTGAGAAAGCAGAACGACGTCAATGGTGGGCGGCAGTTCCTTTATGGTAAGAGCAGGGGCAATAAAACGTTTCGGACCCAATGTGCCAAAACCGGTCGAAATCCCGACGCGATTTTTCAACACCGGATCGGTGAGGATGTGCATTCCGTAAAAATTGATGAGGACAGTGCTGTGGCCCAGCCAGGCCATGGTAATTTGGTTGTCCTTCCATGTTGAAAGATCGGGTTTGGCCGGAGCCGCGGCAACGCTTCGGCGACTGTCGTCAATAATGCGGCGAGCCCAGCGGGCGGCCCGGCTATCCGAAAATGCAAGCCACGATCCCGAAACCGCGGCCGTCCCGGCCACAAGCGCGGTTCCTTTGATAAAAGTCCGCCGACAAATCATACACGCACATTATTGCATAAAACCGTGACCGCAAGGCGCGGGATGCCAAAGGACGGCTTGGCATCAGGCCACTTTTTTGAGGCAGCGCGGTTGCCTTGCATTCCTCGAACAGCCACGCGCGGGAGTAAGCCCACCATCGCTTGGCGGTAGGCTCGGAAATGCCGAGAACGCTCGCCGCGTGTTCGCCGAAAGCGGGGTGTTTGTGTTGTCGGTTGATTGTGAGTCCAACGCGGTTGACGAAGGCAATGGGAGGGCGTCCAGCCTGCCCGAGCGCGTCAACAAATGAATTGCCAAAGTGACTGATGTCATCAGGACCGCCAGGAATAGAATCGTTCGTTTCATAAAATGCCTTTCCAACCAACAGTGCGAAATTTTGAGGAAAAAGGGATCACTGGCGGTCGATGGCCACTGGAAATAAAACCTAGGAAGGTGTATGTTGACTTTGGCCGGATTGCGAAAGCGCAAGCGAATCGTTGCCGGGAATTATAGGAGATGATTTATGAAAGTGTCCTCTGGATTCGATCAATGCAGAGCTTTTATTGACGCTCATGCCCGTGCCGGACAAAAGGCCCGCGCCGCACATTTAGACTCGGTCAAATGTGTCACCATTTCCCGGCAGTCAGGCTGTGGCGCTCATGCTTTTGCCGAACATCTGGCGGAGTGGCTTCAGGTTCATCTTCCGTCGGCTCCGGCGCCATGGACCATTTTTGACGGCGATCTGGTGGAAGCTGTATTGCGTGATCATCACCTCCCCGCGCGCCTGGCAGCGTTCATGCCGGAGGATAAAGTTCCGCAGATCAACGATATTGTGGAGAACGTGTTAAGCTTGCATCCTCCAACGGAATTGCTGGTGCGCCATACCGCCGAGACGATTCTGCGCCTTGCCGAACTGGGAAATGTGATCCTTCTGGGCCGCGGTTCCACAATTATTACAGCGCAACTGCCTGGAGTGTTACATGTGCGGTTGATCGGTTCTTTAAAACAACGAGTCGCCCACATGCAGCAGTTTGACAAAATCACTGAAAGGGAGGCGTTGGCGCGGATTAAGCGGGAAGATGGAGGACGCGCCCGTTATTTGAGGCGATATTTTCGGGCGGATATTGCCGATCCATTGCATTATCACCTGGTCATCAATACAGACTGCATTGCTTTGGCCGCTGCAGCCGAACTGGTTGGAGGTTTGGCGTTGCGTCCCCCGGGGTTTACCGCGGCGTCGAGCATTAAGGCAGCCGCGTAGATTTTGCTGGTTCCTTGCATTATCGCATCAATCGCATTAAAGAATGCATTTTGCGTTGGAAAGTCCTTGCTTTAGACTTGACATTCGCGCTTCTTCCGCCCTGATTTCACGCCGTCAAAATTACCAATGGACACCTTTTCTTTTAAGTAACGGATTTGAGCGGGAGGCAGCAGACGCAACGCAAACGCATAAGATCGGAAATAGTGATAAAAGCCGGCCACGGCAATGTGGAATACATATAGCCGGCGGCGAAATTGGGATGTCATAAACTTGGAATACGTGCCCCACACCAATCCTTCGCCGACAAAAAAGAAGCCAAGCAAAGAGCAGGTGGAATAACCCGGCGCTGCCAGTTGTCGGAGGATGCCCCCTTTCAAACCGGCTAGATTACGATTAGGTACTGGAAAAAAAACACGATCATGCGTCGCGCATGGCAGCCTGAAGCGACTGGCGTAATTTCTCGATCAGGCCCGCGTGGGCCGAATTGACTTCGGCATCGGTCAAAGTGCGCTCAGCGTTGCGATACGTAAAAGCATAAGCCATGCTTTTTTGGCCTTCGGGCACATTCTTGCCGCGAAAAACGTCGAACAACTCTGCCTTTTCCAGATTCTGAGGCTTGGCTTGCCGCACCACGTTCAGCACTGCTTCGTGCGAAGTTGCGTCCGGCAAAAGCATAGCGACATCGCGACGAATGGCGGGAAACGCCGGAAGCGCCTTGAAAGATTTTGCCGAATTGCGTCTGGCCAAGAGCAAATCCAGATTTAGCTCGGCCAGAAAAACCCCATCGCGCAAATCATAAGAAAGCTGCGCCGCCGGGGCCAATTGCCCAATCTGACCGAGCGGCAATTTGCCAAGTTGAATCGCGGCAGACTCCACATAAAATCCGCCCGCCTCATTCCGTCCCGCGTATGAAACGCCGCGCAGTCCAAAATGATCGAGGAACTCATCAACAATTCCCTTCAAATCAAAAACGTCGAACTTCGCGCCACGATCCGCGCCCGACCAAAAAGTCGGCGACCGCCTTCCAGTCAAAGCGATCCCAAGCCGCCTTTCCTCCTTGAATTTTCCCTCAGCGGCGACAAACACGCGGCCAATCTCGAATAAAGCCGCGTCTTCGTTTTTGCGGCTAACGTTGTGGCGCAGGCTGTCAAGCAATCCCAGCAAAAGACTCGGACGCAAAACGTTCATGTCGCTGCTTAGCGGATTTTGCAGCGGCACAGGAGAAGCGGAAGCATCGCGCAACTTTGCAGCAGCTTCGCCAATCAACGTCTGGCCTTGCGCTTCAAGCAATCCCAACCCTGTCAACAAACCGCGCGCTTCGGCAATTTCGTCGTGAACCGCGTCGTAGGCATTCGCGCCAACCGCTCCGCGCGGCGGCGTTGATGGAATTTTGTCCACGCCGTAAAGCCTGCAAATTTCCTCGATCAAATCCGCTTCACGCTTGATATCGACACGAAAACTGGGGACGCGGAATCCCGAACCGTCCGCCGCGACACTCTCCAAACCAAGGCGGTTCAGAAAATTGATCTGCGTCTCAACCGGGATTTCCACGCCGAGCAGTTGATTTGTTTTTTCGGGGCGCAACTTGATTTGTTTTGGCGCAGCCGGAGCGGGATACGCGTCAACGCACGGTTCCAGCAACGCGCCGCCTGCGGTGTCAAGAATCAATTGCGCGGCCCGGCGGCTCGCCCACTCGCAAATGCCGACATCCGCGCCGCGTTCGAAGCGATAGGAGGAATCCGTGCGCAGTTCGAGCTTTTTAGATGTCGCGCGTATGTTTTGCGGCTTGAAGCAAGCGCTTTCCAGCAACACATCCGCAGTCGCGGAATTAATTTCGCTGTTCTGGCCGCCCATGATTCCCGCCAGCGCAACGCCCTTCGTCTCATCAGCGATCAACAACATCCGGTCTGTGAGGACCCGTTCCTTGCCGTCCAGCGTCGTAAACTTTTCACCTTCGGCGGCGCGGCGAACCACAATCTTTCCGCCCGCGAGCAAATGCAGATCGAACGCATGCAACGGATGTCCCGTCTCCAACATCACATAATTAGTGACATCGACGACATTATTGATAGAACGCAGCCCGACCTTTTCCAGCGCGGTCCGCAACCAATCGGGACTCGGTCCCACTTTGACGCCGCGAATCACCCGCGCGGTGTAACGCGGACAAAGTTCGGGTTCGTCGATCCGAACCGAAACGACGCCACCGGACGGTTCGCCGGCAAGTTTTGCTGCGTCAATTTTAATTTCCGGCAGGCGCAGCGGATTTCCCGTCAGCGCGCTGATGTCCCGCGCAATGCCGACGACGCTGTTCCAATCAGGCCGGTTCGGTGTGATTTCCAAATCGAAAACAACATCGCCACCCTGGCGTCCAAGATATTCCGCGAAGGGCTGCCCAACGACAGCGTCCGGGCGCAAAATCAACAGTCCATCCACGTCGTCGGAAAGTCCAAGTTCGTCGGGAGAACAGAGCATTCCCTGCGATTCACTGCCG
Source organism: Verrucomicrobiia bacterium (assembly GCA_036501665.1). Lineage (GTDB taxonomy): Bacteria > Verrucomicrobiota > Verrucomicrobiia > Limisphaerales > Palsa-1400 > DATAUD01. The sequence goes on along the minus strand of DASXZW010000090.1, from coordinate 7,436 downwards.
CGAATTTTTCCGGCTTTGATCGTCACCGGTTGCTCGCCAGATTTCGCCGGAAGCGTGCTGCCAGGAAGGATCAATGGGACCTTGTCGCCCGCTTTGAAATTCTGCGCGCCGCACACGATCTGTCGTTCGCCGCGCCCATCATTCACCCGGCAAAGCGAAAGTTTGTCCGCATTTGGATGTTTGTCGCGAGTCACGACCTGCGCAACAACAACGCCCTCAAATTCCCCGCTGATCGTCTGCATTCCCTCGACTTCCAGACCGAGCATTGTGAGAGATTGCGCCAGGTCCTGTGGAGTTCCCGCAAAATCAACGTATTGTCGCAGCCAATTGTAAATGATTTTCATCTTTGCAGGCGAATGCGTGTAAAGCAAAAGGCTGAAGGACGAGTGAGATCAGCCTTCAGCCTTTCGCGTGTTAAATCGACTAGGATTGTTCCAACGTCCCGTAAGTGATGGCCGCGACTTCCTTGCCATCCTGCGTCTTGATCTTGCGGGTGGCTTCGTCGAACAGGCACATCATGTTGAGGCGATTGGACATCTCAGCGAGGCTGATCACCACTTGTGCCCTTGTTGCCAGATCAATGCCGGCGTTGGGCTGCTTGTTGGTGCGGATGCACTCAAACCAGTTCTTCTCGTGCGCCCCGATGTCTTCGGTCGGCGTCAACCCGTCGAACATCTGCAAGTCAATGTCCTCGGAGAATTCCTTTTCCGGCACGAGTTGAACGCGGTCGCCATTGGTGCCAATTTCCAACGACGCCTCATGCCCGTAAATGACAAACCCCGGACTGCGCGCGGCAACGGTTCCCGCTACAATGACAAGGGTCATCCCGTTAGGAAACTCCGCCAATAACTCAAGGTGCTCAGGGCAATCGCGCTCTGGCGTTCCGGGAGTGTTCTTGTCCGTGTGGCACGGCTTGCTGCCAATGCACGTCACACGCGTCGGGAACTGTGGATTGCCCGTCGCATACATTAGTGGGAGAAGCCGATGCGGCACCAGATCGCCCAACGGTCCCGCACAATACGGATAATATTTGCGCCAGCGGAAATAAGCGTCCGCATTGAAAGCTGTCTTTTTCTTGACCGGCTCCTGCCACTTGTCCCAGTCCAGATCCTGCGCAGTACACCAATCTTTGATGTCGTAATTCCATTCGCCCTTCGGATTATCCCGGCAGTAATAACCTTGCGCCCAAACCGGCTCGCCGATTTTGTTCGCCGTGATCAATTCCGCCGCCTTGTGCCATGCCGCCGCAGAGCACCCCTGGGAACCGACTTGGAGAATCTTGCCTGTTTTCTTCACTGTATCGTGCAGCGCAAAGGCTTCTTCCAAATAGCGGGTCATCGGCTTTTCAACATAAACATGCTTGCCGGCTTCGAGCGCGGCCATGGCCGTTTTGCAATGCCAATGATCCACCGTTGCGATGGTCACGGCGTCGATGTCCTTGTTCTGCAACATCTCCTCGTAGCTCTTGTAAACCTTGCAATTCGCGCCGATGACCGCCTTGGCGTCTTGCTGGCGATGGTCGGAAAGGTCGCACGCCGCAATTTGGACGATGTTATTGGCAGCGGCGTTTTCGTGCTGAATGTTCACATGCGCCATGCCTTGTCCGCCGGTGCCGATGTAGGCGACTTGCAAGCGGTTATTGGCGCCCGCTACGTTGGCCGACGGCGCCTGGTCCTGCCCATAGACTGGCGTCTTGAAAATGCTCCCGGTCGCGGCGACTGCGGCGGCGGCGATGGTTGACTTCTTAAGAAATGCGCGGCGCGTTTCCCCGCCGTCCTGTATCATGGGCTTGTTTTCTTCCTGGTTCATATATTTTGTCGTCCGTTTGTGATGACTTTGCCGACAGTCTTACCCGAATCTCCGCAAGCTGGAAAGGGCAAAATTCCGCCAATCTCTAACGTTCAGACGAAACAATGAGGCAGGACATTCACCAAAGGTTTACTCATCCGATTGCCCAGGAGCTTACAATTCCGCTTGACGAAAAAGCTGTTCAAGCCGTCAGTGAGGCATGAAGTGGTTTGGCGAATCTTACGCCGATATTTATGCCGACTTGCTAAATCCGGGGACAAAACCCGGCGCTTTATTTTATGGACTGGTCATTGCCGGGGCCGCATGGCTCACCGGTCGGGCAGTTCATTTGGCCATTCACCGCTACCTCGATCGCGCAGAAGCTGAAGGCGCTGACCCCACAGGCATCCGCTTCCTTGGACAACTCGGACGGCTCGCGGTCTATATCATCGCCTTCCTCGCTTACACCCACGTCGTTCCTGCGTTGCAAAAGTTAGGAACCGCCTGGCTCGCCAGCGTAGGCGTCGTTTCGGTTGTCGTTGGACTTGCGGCGCAAAGCACTCTCAGCAATCTGGTCGCCGGAATCTCCCTCGTCCTCTATCGCCCATTTAAAATCGGCGACCGCGTCCAAATCACCGCGCCCACAGGTCCGGAGATTGGCGTAGTCGAAAGCATCGACCTCGGTTACACAAGCATGCGCACCGCCGATGGCCGCCGCCTGGTCATCCCGAACGCCACAATTGCCAGCCAGACCAGCATCAATCTTTCCGGCAGTCACCCGAATATTCCCTGCGGCGTCGCGCTCACAATAGCGTCAGGGGAAGATATCGCCCGCGCCCGCAATATTCTTCTCGACGCTGTCAAGGCCGTTCCAAAAATCGAAAAAGTCGATGGCTGCTTCGTCACTGGCGTCACAAGCGCTGGAACCGTTCTGACAATTTCAGCGCAATGCTCCGATCCCGGCGAAGCGCCGCGAATCAAATCCGATCTGCTGGAAAATGCCAAAAAAAATCTCGACGCTGCAAATATCAAAGTCGCGTAATCAAAGAGTCGCCGTCGCAACACCGTGCTTTGAATAATTTCAATGGCCGTGACTTGCAGATTTCAACAATTCCTTCGCATGACGCCGCACCGCTTCGCTTTGGCCGCCGAGCATCCGTGCGATTTCCTGCGCGCGGCTTGAGTCGTCAAGCAAAGTAATCTCAGAAACCGTCCGCCCATCCTCCTCCCGCTTCGCCACAACGAAGTGCGACGACGCGCTCGCTGCCACCGCAGGCAAATGCGTAATGCAAATCACCTGATGCCGCTGCGCGATCTGAGCCATTTTTTGGCCGACGACAATCGCCGTTTCGCCGCCAACATTCGCGTCGATTTCATCGAAAATCAGCAGCGGAATTTCGTCTTCGGCAGCCAGCACCGTTTTCAGCGCAAGCATGACGCGCGACATTTCGCCCGACGACGCAATTGCTCGCAACGGACGCGCCGGTTCGCCGGCATTTGGCGCAAATTGAAATTCCACCTGATCCAAGCCCGATGCCATGAATGCGGCCAGTGGACTGATCGCAATTTCAAAATGGCTTTGCCGAAAACCAAGGTCCTGCAATTGCCGCGCCGCCGCCTTCGCCAATTTCGGAATGGCCTTCCGCCGTTGCGCGGAAAGTTGCGCGGCGACCTCCGTCATCTCGCGGCGCAATTTTTCAAGTTCTCCGTTGAGCCGCGCCAATTCGCCATCGCGCGATTCAAGTTGGCGAAGCTTCTTTTCCGCGTCGTCGCCAAACGCAATTACGTCGTTCACCGTCGCGCCATATTTGCGGCGCAACGATTGAATCAAATTGATGCGGTTTTCCAATTCGCCCAATCGAGCCGGATCAACTTCAACCGTGTCGGCGTAACGCCGGAGCGATGCCTGCAATTCCCCCCACGCACCAATCGCCTGCTCATGCGCCGAAAGAAGGGATTTCGCCGAGCCGTCCAATCGTTCCAGCGCCTGCAAAAGCCGTCCCAGTTCACCCGCCTGCCGCAAAAGCGAATCCTCCTGCTCAGTCAAAAGATTCAGCGCGGCCTGCGACAATTCGAGCAGTCGCGCGGCGTTCCCGGACCTATTGAATTCCTGTTCGAGCCGCTCCTGCTCGTCCGGCAGCAGTTTCGCGGAAGAAATCTCGTTGACTTGAAAACGAAGCAGGTCGAGTTGTCGCGCATACGTCTGTTCATCGACGACCAGCGCTGTTTTCTGCGCTTCCAATTCCCGTTCATGGTTTACGAGCGCGGCGAATTTTTCTCGAAGTTGCCCAAGCCCGGCAAATGAATCCAAAATGTCCAGTTGCCGCGCGGGATGCAGAAGCGATTGATGTTCGTGGGGCCCGTGCATATCGACCAGCAGCCGCCCGATGGCCGCGAGCACCTGAAGCGTTGTCGGCGAGCCGTTGACGAATTGGCGGTTTGCGCCGGTCGCGGTGAAAACGCGTTTGAGAATAAGTTGATTTTCGGAGCACGGCTCAAGGCCGCTGGTCTCGAGAAGTTTTTCCACCGCGCCAGCGACGTTGCTCAGATCGAAAACCGCCTCCACCGCGCAACTGTCGCAACCGGCGCGAATCAAAGTCCGGTCCGCCCGCTCGCCAAGGAGCAATTGCAGCGCGCCGATGACAATCGACTTGCCCGCGCCAGTCTCACCCGTGACGGCATTATAGCCGGGCTGCAACTGGAGCGTCAGATCGGACACCAGGGCAAGATTCTTGATGCGCAACGTGCTCAGCATTCTCAGAAAGCCAGACAATAAGTTTCCGCCGCCAAACTTCAAGCTTTTGAACCTGCCTAATTCCTGACACATCCTTCAACCCCGCAAGAAACCGAAAATGCACCTTGAACCTGCACAAATGCCGAATCGCTATTGATAAACAATAGTCCGCCAGATAGAGTTGCCACCAAGCCCAAACACGGGCAAAAACACTGACAGGAAGGAAGGGCGGCTGAGTGGTTGAAGGCACCTGACTCGAAATCCGAAATGGCACTTTTTGCTGTTTTTAGCAATTGTTCAAAAGAGGCATATTCATCAATGTTTACGGGGGTTTTATGAGGTTTTCATGTTTGCTGGGTTTGGCAGTTTTTGGCATCAAAAAGGCAATATAGTATAGTACAACAGTATAGTACAAATGGGGTGCTGTCAAATATGACTTTTGCAACTTTTTCTCTTTCGCTTGGTGAGGTTACGTCAGTATTTTCGCGTCGATAAAACGTTGCTTAGAACCGCTGGCGATCGTCTCAAATTTCGGCTGGAGAACTTTTCTGTCAAGATTTGCAACGCTCGCCTCACTGTTCCCCGCTCAAAACCTGTAACGCTTCGCACTGTGCCGGGTTGTGCTGTAGCAAACGCAGTAATCGTCGGTAATGTGAAGTCTCTTTTGCAACTGATCGCCTTCATCGGTCTCGATCAAGTTCTCTGAGTTCGATGCGCATGATACAGCCTGACGAAGAACCTTACTCAGGTAAATCGTCAAGGCTGTATCCAGCGGTTGAATCGCCTTATGAAAGCGGTTGGATTATTCCCATCTATTCGGTAAAGCGCTGCCGGATTTCGGTGGCACTCATTCTTTCGTTTTGGAATGGCGACGATCTTTGGATGAGTTGCTGTTCATAAAACATCTCAGTCGGTTTTCAAGATTTTGAGCAACTCAGTTCGGGGGACCAGCAATTTGCGACTCATGGCTCGGGACACTTTTAATTTTCCTCGCACAATCATGCGGTAAACGCTGAAATAATTGACGCCGAGCAGGTCGGCGGCTTCTTGCACTGAGTAAGCAAGTCGTTCGGCGGCGGCGGTCGGTAGTGTTTCAGATGTGGGAATGGTTTCCATAAATTACTCCAAATCAAATTTCCTCCTTATGATCAGCCAGCGCCTCCCACGGTTGTTTGCGATGAACTCCAAGTTGTTTTCGGTCATTTTGCGCCCGCCGTTCGTCAAAGCGTCGGACGTGGATGAGAGTTACAAAAAACATAAAATAAAAAGTGTTGAACCGGGTCGCCGTTCGGCGCAACAGATGGCAACGCCACGCAGGGCGGCGGCGTTGCGGCAGACCGCCGACAGTTCGGCTCCTTCTTTGATTTCTGGTCGAGCGGCCTGCGAACGAGGCGGCGAGCAAAATTCTCCGGCTGGCAGGCGGGGTAAGTGTCATAGTTTTTCCATGGTTCACAAGTAGCATAACTGCCGAATCTTTGTGTGTGTCAGCCACACTAAATGCGATCCCGCTTCTTTTACCTTGCATCGCATGAACGATGATTCTCATGCCGTCACTGTGCCAGAGATCGTGGAAGCAGATTGTTCAGGTTTCTGAACAATCGATTGTGAAAATTGAGTCATGATTTCAATCATGAAATTTTTTTGTGGGGAATTGTGGGGAACAATTTGATTTGATGTATCATGCGCCGTTGAGAAATTGAAATCACCGCTTCCTCCAAAATTCCGGCCCCGTATAGAGGTGTTAAAACGCGAGGTGCTCTTGGCATGAACTCAGCTGAGGCAATGCCAAGACTCTGCAAAGCATGTGTGATCGATGCGGGCTGGCCAAATGCACTCCAATTACTCTCTGTCGTTGTTCGATTGTATCTCGGCATCTTTGGTCTCTGTCATCACTATTTCAATAATCACCGGCTGCCCGTCCGCAACCAAAGATCGCTGGCTGTGCGGCAACTTTGTCAGGAGCGACAATTCCGACCGTTGCATTGCTGTCTCAATGCGGCGTAAAGACTGGCCGCTCACCAAGACTTCGTGCGTCACGAAAACCAGCCGAAGAGCCTGGCCCACGCCATCCCGTTTGAGTTCGGCGAAGACGAATTCATCGTGCGGCAGCAAGATTGAATAATCCGCCGTGATTTCGACGCGAAGACCGTGTGCTTGCGGTTCATTCGCCCAACATTCGGGTGATTTTGTGCTCATATTTTTGTCTGGTTTGTTGACGTTGCCGTCGAGTGAGTGTCAGCCGAACAAAATTGTCGGCGGCGCGACGACCAAAGCGAAGCAGGTAGCCATGCAGCCGATTCCAAAGGCGATGGCTGCGACGGGGGACAAAACCAGAAGCGAAGTCCATCGCGAGCGGGCGATGACTGGAGCGTATGACGTTTTCGCATAGCTGTTGCTTGTCCGGCGTGAAGATTCGGATGCCACGGCGCCCGCGTGAAATGGTCACATACCATTGCTGCGCATTGGTCGCCGCCTTGATAGTCGAATCGGAGAACAAAACGTGATCTACCGTCTTGCCCTGCGAACCATAAGACGTGACCGCGCATCCGAGAAGAAATTCACGGAATGATTTGTCTAGAGGCTGTACTTAACTTTTGGCAAATAGAGCGCCGAGCATGAGGGTGATAAAGGCCAGCCAATGATAGCTCGCGAAGGTTGTTGCCAGCCGTTCGTAATCTCGGGCCAGGCGCCGAAAACGCGCCGCCCAGGCAAAGGATCGCTCCACCACCCAGCGCCGAGGCAACAAGACAAATCCGCGCTTGGCTTGAGGGTGCGCGTTGACTCAAATTAAAAGACACCGGGGAAGGAAAACGGGGAGGCCGAAAACAAGTCGTTGACTCATGGGAAAAAGACACCGGAAAAAAGCGGTGTTAATGAACATGAGTCGAGAGATCAAAGGCGATTTACTACCGAG
>DASXZW010000089.1:0-2768 GCA_036501665.1 Verrucomicrobiia bacterium | reverse complement strand
ACACCCTGAGCTATAACGAGAGGCTGCGTTGCTCCCGAGGCTCCAATTGAAGAATTTGCCTCGTTTTGAGGGAAAGCAACTGCAACAAGAACAATAGCCGCCACCGCAGCCGCAATCAAGACTCGACGCACCAATAGCTCCTTGTGTTCGACGCGTTGGATTCACATACAGAGGTCCGGGTTGCGTCGCAAAACGGCCATCATAACAGCCACGGCGAAGACTACCTAGCACCGGATCGCAGTTTTAACGCGAAAAACGCCAGGCTAACGAATCAAGCAGCAATTTTTTAACGGAGGAAGCATGGCACTTACTTTCACAGTTGTGGACACGTGGGACGATGGCCAACGCATCCATTTGGCCGGAACGGTGGCGGCAACAGGAAATTACACGACCGGGGGTGACACGATCGATCTTTCTGAAAATCCAATCGTGGCCTCTTCCCGGGCACCTATCCAGGGCACAGCCTGGATGGATGGCCTTGCCGGTTATGACTACGTCTTCTTTCCAGGGGCAGCGATGAACAACGGCAAGGTGAAGATCTTCCAGGAGGGAAGTAGCGCCGGCGCGTTTCCTGAACTGGCTGCCGGCGCATATCCTGGGCCAATCACGTCGGATGCGATCACATTCTACGGTATCTTCAAAAAACTTCAGTAGTGATTCCCGCAACAGACTGAACGTACCGACAAACTGGCGGAATTTATTGCCCGCGACCGAGCGTGAGCCATGTCTATCGAAACATTTTCTCCATTGCCGCTGAACACGTTTGGAACTTGGGTCACGCTACTTGACCCTTCCGATGTGCCGCCCGGAATGTCGCCCAGCCTCGGTGACGTGGATTTCTTTCCCGGGGGCATTCGTACGAGGCCAGGTCTGGTGGCGCAATTATCCGGCGTAAGCGCGACACCGCAAATCAACGGATTAAAAACGTATGTTACGCCGGGACTTCTCTCCCCGATCAGCGGCGGCGTGATCTTGCCAAACCTGTATCTCGATTCGACGACTCACTTCGGCCGTGAACATATGGCCTTCGGTAACGGCGTAAGCGGACAGGACATGCCGCGGCAGTACGACGATAACTTCTTCGACCGGGTCAGCCAGATCGGTCCTGCCGAAGGGCCGGCAGCAGGCGATTCCACATCGTCAGGAAGCATTTCACCGGGGCCACACCAGTGTGCCGTCGTATTCGTGACACGGCAAGGCTATTGGACAGCGCCGTCGCCCGCGGTGACGTGGACGGCGACGGGCAGGAATATGGTTAGCGTGACGAACATCCCGACGGGGCCGTCGAATGTAGTGCAGCGGTTGCTCGCTTTCACAGGGTCAGAGGGTGCGAACTTTTATCACGTCCCCGCGACGATGGTGATCAACGACAATTTGACGACTTCTGTGGCTCTCGATTTTACGGATACGATTCTGCTATCCGGCGTGAGCATCGATTATCTGTTCTCGCAAATCCAACTTCCCGAACAGCTAGGCGTGATCGATTATGCGGAACGCCTTTTCTGGTGGGGCGAACGGGCCCAAAAGGATAATTGGCGCGGCCTCCGGTTTGGGAATCTCAAAACCAAAGACAGATTAGGCTATGCCTAGCCGCATGTCAAGAGTTATTTGGGGTTGTTTCGAGCATTTCATTTCGAGGCCAGAACTGGCGGATGGTCGTCGTATCCTTTGGGGCTGACGGAATAATTTTTACCGCGAAAGCGCACACGGCAATCGCCATCGTGTCCGGCGGCGCGTTTGCATTGTTGAATGTTGCCAGTTGGTTCTTGTGTCGCCATCCTATTCATTATCGGACAACGATTCTTTTTCATTTTACATTCCGATCAAATCCGCATCCGTAGCAAATGCCAGTCTTTGGATTGAACCGATGGCGGCGCGATGGATCGTTGGGGCGGGGAACTGTGCATGGCGGAAACTGCCGTCCGCGCTTCATGCGCAGCTTGGCGAAATACTTGTTGCCGTATTTCTTCTGGACCGCCTTGCCGCCCTTGCGCGAGATTTTGTCGTAATATTTTTGGCCGAGAGATTTTTTCAGGGCTTCGCCGCCAGCGCGACCGATCTTGGTGAGATGTTTAAGGCGACTAGCTTTTGACTTTGAGCGAGCGGACTTCGTAGGAACCATTCGCCGCGAACGTAGCAGGTCGGCCAGCCGCTTGTCAAGTACTCAGTTTTTTCTTGAGTTCCGAAAAACTGACTTTGAACGGTTCGAGCTGGTCGCGCGTCCCGGCGCGGCCCGGTTCGACGGCGACGCTGATGCGGGGCGGCGAACCGTCGATGATCGCTTTCGCTTTCTTCGTCGGCACCAGAAAGAAAGTCTCTTCCGGCTTGGTCGCGTGAAACAAGACAAAATCAACAAGCCGCAAGTCGGCGTCGGTCGCGCCAATCCAAAACCAGCGATAGTAAGTCTTATGGTTCGACGGGCTGACGGTATATCTATATTGACCGTGGCGATACAGAATTTTCGTGCCGCCGACCGTGATGCCGTGGAATCTTCGCGAGTGCTCGCCGCCGAGCCGCTTTACCAGCGCTCGCGTATATTGGTTGCCGACACCGCCTGCAAAAACCCCCATAATTAAGTTGACCATCCTAGCATGTCCACGGCTGATTTGCCGCCCTTCGTTTGATTTGTGTCGCGGCAAAATGAGAATGTCCGGTTTGTGCAAAGTAGGAATGTCCGGTTTCATCCTGGGTAGGAGGCGGGATGGAAACGGAGCGAATCGAGTTGAGCGCGAGAGAGCGGGAGCGGTTGAAGGTGCTGCAGCAAGTGG
>DASXZW010000088.1:0-63500 GCA_036501665.1 Verrucomicrobiia bacterium | reverse complement strand
GCGGAGAATATCCTGGCCCTGCGCTGCATCCATAGCAGCCGAAGACTGGACGAGTTCTGGAAACACCGCCTCAACCAACGGGCGGCACGCAACGACACGCTGCCTCTGGCGGCCTAATGGAAGAATTTTGTCTCACACCCTCGTTTGGGGATGGGCAGAGATTATCATTGACAACAGCCAATGTCCCAGAGTATTATCGGACGACATAGCTGAGACAGTCGCATCCATGACCGAAGACGATCCGGGCGTTGAGAGTGAAAAAGCCTCCTACAAGGCCCTTGGTTAACCGGGACAGCGCCACGAGGCGGGCTGGGCGTTTGGATGTTCAGTTTGATGTAGGTGAGCTTTGCTTCGTTTTGAGAAGTGTTCGTAACCGAGAAGCTGTCCCGGCATTTAATTCTCTTGGCACCGTGCGTGCTATGGTTGGCCCGTTAAGTTCTATATTATAGCGACCGCCCCGTCAGTTTTTCGTAAGCCTCCAAATATTTGCCGGTGCTCTTCGCGATCACCTCCGCGGGAAGCGCGGGGGCCGGCGGCTGTTTGTTCCACGAAAGCGTCTCCAAATAATCGCGCACGAACTGCTTGTCAAAACTCGGCTGGCTGCGGCCCACTTCGTATTTGTCCGCCGGCCAGAAGCGCGAGGAATCCGGCGTCAGCACTTCGTCGATCAACACAAGTTTCCCGTCCACCAGGCCAAATTCAAACTTCGTGTCCGCAATGATGATCCCGCGTTTCAGCGCGTATTCGGCGGCGAAGGAATAAATTTTCAGGCTCAAGTCGCGCGCCTTCGCGGCGATCTCCGGCCCGGTAATTTTGCAGGCTTCCTCGTACGAAATATTTTCGTCGTGCCCGGTCTCGGCTTTGGTCGCCGGGGTGAAAACCGGTTCGGGCAAACGCGACGAATCGCGAAGGCCCGGCGGCAGCTTGATTCCACAAACGCATCCAGTTTTTTGGTAATCCTTCCAACCCGATCCCGTGAGATAACCGCGCACCACGCACTCAATCGCCAGCGGTTGGGCTTTCTTGACAATCATGCTGCGCCCCGCCAACTGGTCCGAATACTTTTGCAGCGCGGCGGGCAGCGGGTCGCCCGCTTTTGAAACGAGGTGATTCGGAACGATTCCCGCTGTCTGAGCGAACCAAAAATACGAAATCTGCGTCAGCACTTCTCCCTTGCGCGGGATGCCGTTGGGCATGACGCAATCAAACGCGGAGATTCGGTCGGTGGCGACAAACAGCAAATGTTCGCCCAAATCAAAAACTTCGCGTACTTTGCCGGTCTTAACTTTTTTGACGCCGGGCAATTCCAATTTCAACAATGGTTCCTTCGACATGACGCGATGTTTGTCAGCAAAATAAAAAGTTTAAAGTTTAATTTTGCGCCCGACTGTTTACCCTCCCCTTGTGGCTGAGACTGAGAAACTCCTCAAGGACCTGATCGCGCTTCGCAGCGTCAACCCGGCGTTCCTGCCCGAAGGCCATCCCGATGCCGGCGAGTCTCGCGTCGCCAAATTTCTCGGAGCAACGGCAAGTAATGCCGGATTGGACGTCGAATTTCAGCCAGTCGCACCGGGCCGTTCAAACATCATTGCCCGTTTGTCGCCGAAAGAGAAAGTTCAACACCGCATCTTGTTCGTGCCTCATATGGACACGGTGCCGCCTTCGTCCGAAGCGCAATTTAACCCGTGCGTTTCAAATGGTCGCCTCTACGGACGCGGGGCGTGCGACACAAAAGGTTCTGTCGCCGCGATGCTGACTGCGATCGTATCTTTCGCAAAGAACGGTGGCCCGCTGCCGAAAACTGAAATTATTTTCGCAGGAGTCATTGACGAAGAAAACGCCCAGGCCGGTTCGCGCGCGCTTGTCGCCAGCGGAATGCGCGGCGATTTTGCAATTGTTGGCGAGCCAACGCGACTGCGCGTCGTCACCGCGCACAAAGGCAGCGTCTGGCTTCGCTTTGAAACTCGTGGCAAAGCTGCGCACGGTTCCTGTCCCAACCTCGGCAAAAACGCCGTCCACGAAATGGCCCGCGTCGTGGATTTCCTTGAAACTGATTACGCCAGTCAACTGCGAAAACGCCGACATCCCCTGCTTGGTTGCGCGACCGTCAGCGTCGGCTCCATCAAAGGCGGGACCCAGCCGAATATTGTGCCGGACTCCTGTTTCGCAAGCGTGGACCGCCGCACGTTGCCGGGTGAAACGGAAAAATCCGTGCTCTCAGAATTGCGATTGTTGTTCAAGAAACGTGGTTTGAATCCGAAAATTGCGAGCGAAAAATCCTCCTTTTGCCTCCCGATGGAAACCGATCACCGCCTTCCCCTCGCGCAAACTCTTTTGAAGATTGCCCGGCAATCCGCGCCGCTCGGCGTCAATTACTTTTGCGACGCTTCGGTCCTGGCGGCAGCGGGAACACCCAGCGTCGTTTTTGGGCCAGGCGACATCGCGCAAGCCCATACGTCGGATGAATGGATTTCATTAGATTCCCTCAATCGAGCGACACAAATGTTGCTCAAGTTTATTCAGTCTTTGCCGTAACTTATAGATGAGCGCTGATCGCAAGTTCTTCCGACAAAGCAGTTGGATGGTCATTGCGACTTTTGCAGGCGGCTTCTTCATGGCGCTTGTCCACACCGTCGCCCGCAAAATGGGCAACGACTACGGCTCTTTCGTCATGCTGCTGCGGGTTTTGGTCATCATGGGAATCCCCTTCGCGGCATTGCAAACAGTCGTCGCGCGCCAGGCTGCGGCTGCGACGGACGAAGCGCACGAACTGCAATTGATCGCCACCGCGCGCGCCCTCTTGTTCGCAACTTTTTTGGTCTGGCTGTTTTACGCCGTCATCGTGCTCGTCGCCGCCAAACCGCTGTCAAACTTGCTCAACATCACCAGCCGGTCGAGTCTCTATTTTACGCTGGCAGTGGCTTTAATCGGTTTATGGATTCCAATTTTTAAAGGCTTGCTCCAAGGGCGGCATCAATTTTGGGGGCTGGGCTGGCTCCAAATCACCGATGGCGTTGGACGCTTCGCGCTCATGCTTGTTTTTGTCGGCCTGCTTCAAGGAAAGGCAGCCGGGGCAATGTGCGCAATCCTGGCCGGGCAGCTTGTCACAGTCGTTGTTGGCGGAACATTGACGCGAAGAATCTGGACCACCCGCGCAACCGTGCGGTTCGACTGGAAGGCCTGGTTTTCCGGCGCGATACCGCTGAGCTTCGGGCTGGGAACGATCCTGATAATGTCCAGTATTGACATGCTTTTTGTGCAGAGTCTGTTCGAGAAATCGCAAACCACCCTCTACAGCGGCGCGATGCTGACCGGTTTCGCCATCATTCAGTTTATAGCGCCGGTTGCCCTCGTAATGTTTGCGCGAGTCGCCCAAAGCGTTGCCCGCAAGGAGAACAGCGGCAGCCTGGGAATGACCCTGACCGCCACAATTCTTTTCGGCTGCACTGCTGCGATTGGTTGCACGCTGTTTCCGAAATTGCCGCTGCGGTTAATGTACTTTACAAATCCTGACATGTGGAACGCCGCGCCGTTGGTTCCGTGGTTCGCCTGGGCGCTTCTGCCGTTGACCGTCGCCAACGTTCTTGTTCAACACATCCTCGCAAAAGGACAATTCAAGGCTGTTCCGTGGTTGCTGCTCATCGCGATCGGCTACGCGGCGGCGCTCATGTTGCAAGCCCCGTTGTTATTGCGCATGGCCAGTTTTGACGCTTTTACGAGGGTGATTCAGACAATGGGAATCGCGAGCACGCTGCTGTGCCTTGTCGCGGCGCAATTCACTCGCTCCCGGGCCGTCGCCAATTCGTCGGGCCGGAATCCATCCGGGGAGCGCGCAATTTCCGGTATAGCCAGTGCTCCAACGGACGAAACATCGGTCGCAAAACGTTGAAGCGCGAATAAAGACAGCGCAACCGAATCACAGAAAGCAACATCGTCAGAGAAGTTCTTCCCAGCGCCACCTTGGAACCCGCCTTGTCCGTCCATTCCGTCGGCACTTCCAAAATCTTCAACCCATTCCGTTTAAGCAGGAAAAGAAGATTGATATCGAACGCCATATCCGCAATGCACAACGACGAATGCACTTTTTCCACCGCCGCGCGATGCAAAATTTTCGCCCCGCACTGCGTGTCGCGAATGTTCAAGTGAAACAGAACCTGCACAATCGTATGAAAACAACGGCTCGCGAATTGTCGCTTGCCCGTTTGCATCTGATGCAGCATCGCGCCCGGAACCCATCGCGAACCAATCACGCAATCCGCTTCGCCCGCGTGTTTGATCAAATCGTGAAACGCCGCCGGTTCCGTCGCCCCGTCCGCATCGACATAACCGATCAAGTCCGCCTTCGGCGCCATCTTCAACCCTTCGATCAACGCGCCGCCTTTTCCAATCGGGTCCGCATAATTGACGCCGCTGATTTCGGGAAATTCTCTACCAATCGCTTTGACGACCCCCATCGTGTTGTCGCGGCATCCATTGAGAACAACGACCAACTGAAATTTCCCCTGGTAATTTTTCCGAAAATACTCCGCGTAACTGCGCAAGACGGGGCCGATCCGGTTTTCCTCATTGTAGGCCGGAATCAGCAGCAACACACTGGGGTTACCTTGGATCACGCGCTTTTGTTTACCCAACCTAAATCCGATTGTCCAGCCACGCACATCCTTTCAAGTTCACCCTCCCCTCCTAATCGTAATCCTAATCCTAATCATAATCGATTTGCATTTTTGAAAGTAAATGCTCTTCAACAAAGAAGCCTCTTCCCCACCCCCGCGAATCCCACCGTAAAGCTTGCTTGCCCGCTCTTGGGCGATACTCTCCACCTCGTGAACCTGCTTTTTGTCGGTGACGTTGTTGGCGAACCCGGAAGGCACGCGCTCAGGAAGCTTCTTCCAAATCTTCGCCAACGCCTCAACTTGGACATCGTCGTCGCCAACGGAGAAAACTCCGCCGGCGGCGCGGGAATCACTGTCAATACTGCTAATGAACTCCTTAACGCCGGCGTCGATGTCATCACCACCGGCGACCACCTCTGGGACCAGAAGGAAGTCACCATGCTCCTCCAAACTGAGCCGCGCTTCCTTCGTCCGTTCAACTATCCGCCCGGCACAATCGGCCAGGGAAGCCTCGTCTGGCGTTCGGAAGGCAAGCCCGCCGTTGCCGTCCTTAATCTTCAAGGCAGGACCTTCATGCCTCCTCTTGACAACCCTTTTCTCGCCGCGAAGGCGGAAGTCCCCCGGCTCCGCCAGATGACAAAAATAATTTTCGTTGATATGCACGCTGAAGCCACCTCCGAAAAAATCGCCATCGCGCGAATGCTTGACGGCCAGGTCACCGCCGTTGTCGGCACCCACACCCACGTGCAAACCGCGGACGAACAAATTTTTCCCGGCGGAACCGCCTATTTGACAGACGCGGGATTTACCGGACCTCACGAAAGCGTTCTTGGCCGCGAAATCGCGCCGATCATCGAGCGTTTCTGCGCCAACACGCCCCAGAAATTTGGCGTCGCCTCTGGTCGCATCCTTCTGCAAGGCGCGCTCATCGAAATTGATCCCCAAACCGGCCGCTCGCTCTCGATTCGCCGCGTTTCTGAACCGCTTCCCTGACAATGCCGCCCAACGCCAGTTCACAATGGGATTTTGGAGGCGAACTTTTTCCGACCGAAGTCACGCGCCGCGTTTTTTCCGTAAGTGAACTGACCGCTGACATCCGCAAGTTGCTTGAACGCCACATCGGCACAGTCTGGGCAAGCGGTGAAATTACAAATTGCCGCGCGCAAAGTTCCGGCCACGTTTATTTCACGCTGAAGGACGCCTTCGCGCAAATCAATTGCGTCGTCTTCCGAACTGAGCCGGTTGCCGGTCGCGAATCGATTCAAGACGGCCGCAAAGTAATTCTCAAAGGCGAGCTGAGTGTCTATGAACCCCGCGGTCAATACCAATTACACGTCCTCGCGGTTGAGTTGCAGGGAATCGGCGTGCTCCAGGCCGCATTTGAAAAGCTCAAACAAAAGCTCGCTGCCGAGGGCCTTTTCGCCCAGCAACGCAAACGGTCGCTTTCGCCGTTTCCGCAACGCATCGGGCTCATCACTTCCCCGTCTGGTGCCGCGATCCACGACGTCCTTCATGTCGTGCAACGTCGCAACCCGTCGCTGCAAATTATTTTCATCCCCTGCTCTGTTCAAGGCGCGGGTGCCGCCGGAGAAATCGCCAACGCCATCCGTCTCCTCAATGAATTTTCCGCAACGCCCCTTGGCAAACTTGACGCGATTCTCCTCACGCGAGGCGGCGGGAGCCTGGAAGACCTTTGGTCCTTCAACGAAGAAAGTGTCGCCCGCGCCATTTTTAATTCCGCAGTCCCCGTCGTTTCCGCTGTCGGCCACGAAACCGATTTCACCATCTCCGATTTTGTCGCCGATCTACGCGCCGCCACTCCCAGTGCCGCCGCAGAAATTCTGACGGAAGGCATTTTTTCCAGTCGAAACTGGATCGCGCAAACCCGCGACCAAATGACGGAAATAGTCCGCCGCCGCATCCTCGCGGAACGCCGCCATTTCGCACAACTCGCGCAACGCCTCGCCGCGTCTCACCCGCGACGTCACCTCAATCGTCAATTACAACGACTTGACGAATTGCAAATCAGCCGCGTCCGCTCCCTCCGTGCGAGCCTCGAAAACGCCACGAACATCACCGAGGAATTGCGCCAGCGACTCCGCCGATTGCGCCCGCGACAGGTTTTGAAGCAGCGCCGCGAAATCCTCGACCAGCGCCGGCAACGTCTGCGCGAACAAGCCGTTCACCAACTCCGCCGCCTGCGCCATCGCTGCGAAACGCTCAACGCCCGCCTCCGT
The DNA here is from genome assembly GCA_036501665.1 of Verrucomicrobiia bacterium. Classification (GTDB taxonomy): domain Bacteria; phylum Verrucomicrobiota; class Verrucomicrobiia; order Limisphaerales; family Palsa-1400; genus DATAUD01. The sequence goes on along the minus strand of DASXZW010000088.1, from coordinate 56,650 downwards.
CTCCTCGGCCCTGAACAAGTGCTCGCGCGCGGTTACTCAATTACACTCGACGCCACCACGGCCAAAGTCATCCGCGCCGAAACCGACACCCGCTCCGGTCAGGAACTAAAAACAATCCTAAAAACCGGCGAAGTCCGAAGCACCGTGACGAAGTAATTCTTAACACCCATTCTCTCTCCAGATTATATGAGTCTAATTTCAAAGATTGGAAAACTGGCTGGCGAAAAGTTGCTTGGTACCGTTATCGCAGATTATGGCACTCTTCCTACCAATAGCCACGGTTGGACTGTATCAATCACACTCCGCGCTAAAAAGGACAAAACCCCACATCTGGTATTTAAGTGGAAAAATGGCAATAGCACAGCTTGGGAAAGTTTGGAGGCAACACCGCAAACCATCGACAGACTTCAAACTATTTTATGCGACGTGCGTACCCACGTTGAGAGTGCAGGCTCCTTGCTTGACGTCTGTGAACACTCGGAAGCTCCCAAAGTAAGCCTTTCGGCGTTGAATCGAGTGTTAAGCGAAAGAGGTCGCAGGTCGGGCGGTCGAAAATGACAACCAACACTACATTCCTGAATCAATTGACGTTCACCTCATCACCTGCCCATTCCGTTTAATCTCGTCCTGAAACTTTTGGCTGGCTTCCGGCGACATCCCGTGGGAGAGCTTCAGATGAAGCTGTGTCTTTAGAAATTGGTCCGGCGTCATCCATTCATCCCCGACTTTGATACGGTGAGTCCACGCGCAGACCACCTGCAAGCCGTCCTGCAATTTGCGAATTTCCTCAGTCGAACGTTTCAAGTCCTCAAGAGCCTTCTGCAAATCCGTGTTCATGCGCGTTCGCTCCTCCAATGTGCGTTTGAGACGTTGCAACAGGAGTCCTGTCACCAGAGAAATCAGAAAGCAAGTAAACCCGTTCCAGTATTGCACCATGTTTTGCGCATAAGAGTGCCCCGAAAGAACATCCACCAACCACGAAGACAGGCCGCTCGCCACAGACATCAACCACACCGCGCGCCGTCCAAAATTCCAGGCGCACAGTGAAACCGGGATGAGATAAGCCGCTGAAAATATAAGCTCGTAGCCAGTGACGTAATCAATATACGACATCAGCACCAAACTAATGATGCTTGTCGCCGCCATCTTCCAGCGAAACCCGGAGCCGTGGTTCATATAAAGTGTCTTTATTAAATAATCGGCAAACGCGGCAAACACTTTATGCCCTCAACGTATCTTTTTTCGGAACCGGCAGACTATAAGGGACACTGGCAGCCAACCGGTTTTATCCGCGCCATCTCCTAATCCGTGGTTCCAAACTTCGCCAGGTTTGCTTTCCCTTCACAACATGCTTAAATCGTCCGGGCGAACTGCGCAGACTTTTCGCCCGCGGCAATCAAGGTTGCGATGAAACTTGGCATAAATGCCCGAATCGAGCAGCATACGCACGTAACCCATTATGGTTACGGTGGTTCAACGCCTGATTCAGGCTTCGGTTCCGAACCTCAATCAAGCCTAATCAAGACCAATCAAGGTTCGCGCGTACACGCTGATTTTGCTCTATCGGATAATCCTCATCTGGAAAGCCCTTCCCCATGCTGCTGAATGTCAACCATCTCAGCGTCTCATTCCATACCCGCGCGGGCATCGTTCGGGCGGCCCGCGACGTTTCCTTTCAAATTGATCGCGGCGAAACCCTGGGGATCGTTGGCGAATCCGGCTCTGGCAAGTCGGTCACCGCTTATTCCATCATGGGGCTTCTTCCGCAACCTCCTGCACGAATCGAAGGCGGCGAGGCCATTTTCGACGGCACCGATTTGCTTGCCATTTCGCACCGGCAACTCAACCAACTTCGAGGCCGCCGCATCTCGATGATTTTCCAGGACCCGATGACCTGCCTTAATCCCTTCCTGCGCGTCGAAGAGCAATTGATGGAGCCTCTGTTGATCCACGAAAAAATCCGCCGCCCTGACGCCCGCAAACGCGCATTGGCCATGCTTGCGGACGTGGGAATTCCCGATCCAGAACAGCGCATGAAAATGTATCCGCACGAATTCTCCGGCGGGATGCGACAACGCGTGATGATCGCGATGGCCCTCATAACAAAACCGGATTTGGTGATCGCCGACGAACCAACAACCGCATTGGACGTGACAGTCCAGGCTCAGATTCTCGAACTGATGAAAAAAATGCGCGCCGAACTCGGCATGGCCGTCATTCTCATCAGCCACGATCTCGGCGTCATCTCCGGCTTTTGCGACCGCGCGATGGTTATGTATGCCGGCCAAGTCATGGAAACGGCGAAAACCGAGAACCTTTTTTACAACACCCGGCATCCATACACTCAAGCCTTGCAAAAATCGATTCCCACGATGCACGCCAAAGGAACCGAACTTTACACCATTCGCGGAGCGCCGCCGGATCTGCTCCACGTCCAACCGGGCTGCCCTTTCGCGCAACGCTGCGACTTTGCTTTGGATTATTGTTCAAGCGAGAACGTTACGGCTATTGATGTCTTGCCCGAACATCGCTCCGCCTGTTTGCGCGTCCAAAAGGAGAATCTTCCACTATGACGCCTCCTGTTCCCACTCCTAATCCTAATCCCTCTTCTCCCCATAAGGAGGCTCAATCCTTGTGACACCACCAGAACCCTTCCTTCAAATCAAAGACCTGAAAACCCATTTCAAGGTTGAAAAAGGTTTCATCTTCAAGCGTCACATCGGCTCCGTGCGTGCCGTGGACGGAGTTTCACTGGAGCTGCGAAAAGGAGAAATCCTCGGATTGGTGGGAGAAACCGGCTGCGGCAAATCAACCCTCGGCAGAACAATCCTGCAATTGATTCCACCGACGGAAGGAACGGTAATCTTGGAAGGAACAAACCTCGCCACTTTGAAGGGAGAAGAATTGCGGCAGGCTCGGGCGGGGTTTCAGATGATTTTTCAGGACCCGTATGCGTCGTTGAACCCGCGCATGACGGTCTTTGACGCCCTGGCGGAAGCGGTGCAGGCGCATCGAAAAGTGCCGCGTGAGGAACTGGCGAAGCGCGTGGGCGAGTTGCTGAAAAAGGTGGGGTTGCCGGAGCGCGCGCAACGAAAATATCCGCACGAATTCTCCGGCGGGCAACGTCAGCGGGTCGCGATTGCGCGAGCGCTGGCGGTGGAACCGCAATTGATCGTTGCCGACGAACCGGTCTCCGCGCTGGACGTTTCGATCCAGGCGCAGATCATCAATTTGCTGGCGAGGATTTCGCGAGAAATAGGTTTGACATTGATTTTTATTTCCCATGACCTGTCGGTTGTCAAACACATCTCCGACCGCGTGGCCGTCATGTATCTGGGAAAAATTGCGGAAATTGGCCCCGCCGAGGACGTAGTGGATCGTCCTCTGCACCCCTATTCGAAGGCGTTGATCAGCGCCGTTCCGATTCCTGATCCTCGCCGCGAAGCCTTGCGAAATCGTGTTCTGTTACCCGGCGACCCGCCATCAGCCCTTAATCCGCCCCCCGGCTGCCCTTTTCACCCTCGCTGCCTTTATGCAGTCGATCGTTGCTCGAAAGTAATTCCTAAATTGGAGCCGTTCACGAATCCAACGCACAAGGCCGCCTGCATCCGAATGAAGGAAATCAATTCCTCCGAAACTTGATCTACTTCAATTCTGCGAGCACTTTTTTAGCGTCGTCAACCATCGGAGCGGGGACATTTAAAGCGACTGCCTTCTTCAGGTATTGCTTGCTCTCTTTAGTCTGCTTCAGATTGTAGTAATCCATTCCAAGGTAGTACGAAAGTTCCCCATCGCTATCGAGCTTTTGCGCGTTCTGCCGCAAATAGGTAACAGAGCGTTGATACTCTGCCTTCCGATAAGCCAGAATTCCCAGCGTTCGGCTCAACTCGGGATCGTTTGGAAATGTGGCCTTCGCCTTTTCCGCCAGATCGTAGGCTTTGGAAGCATCGCCGGAATTCTTGGCGTAAATCAACGCCAACTGACGCATTGCCGGCGCGAATTTTGGATAATCCGTCAGAATCTGCTCATAAGTTTTGGTGGCTTGCGCGGCGTCACCGCGATTTTCTGCCTGAATTCCCAACAGCGCCAGCGCCGGCAAATAATGGGGGTCCTTGTCCAGGACGGACTTGATTTGGTCCGCCGGAATTGCATTGGCGGAAGGATCGGTTGCGGCGGCGCGATATGCCTGGAACTGTTTTGCCTGTTCAAGTTTTGGGAATGAAGCGCCACCCTGCACCGCCAGATCCATCGCTCCGTCGGCTTTGGGCAGGCGGCCGTTGGCGTAATAGGCAAGGGCGAGATTGTACTCGACCAACGGGTCGTTTGTCATTCTGGGGGCCGCTTCCTCAAGCAGGGTCAACGCCCAGGAATGGTCGCCGGTGGTATAAACCAATTCACCCAGCATGGCGGTGGCGCGCGGGTCATTGGGGGCAAGTTCGTGGGCGGCCTTGGCGAGGTCCAGCGCCTTGCGCGTATCGTGCAGAGGACCGGCATAAAGGCGTCCCAGCTTGATCATCGCTTTCCAATCCTGCGCGTTTTGCGCGATGAGCTTCTGGTAAGCCTCAACTGCTTTGTTCATGTCGCCCCGCTGTTCATAGATGGCGGCGAGACGATTCAACGGAATTGGGTCGTGTGGGTTATCATGGAGACGCTTTTCTAACATTTCAATGTCAGCGGGCGTGGCTTTGGCCGGATCAACAGACAGCAAGGCAAGACTTTGTCGGGCCTCTTCCTTGCCACTGAAATCACCTGGCGCCGACACAGCTTGCTGAAGATGCAGTCGTGCCAGGTTTTCTTCCTCCATCATATAATAGACCATGCCCAGATGCAGCTGAAGGTCCGGTGCGTTCGGCTCTTTCGTAACGCCCTCTTGCAGCAAGCCGAGCGCGCGCGAATACTGGCCTTGCTTATAAAGAATCCATCCCAGCGTATCGGCCACGCTCGGGCTGTCAGGACTTAGTTTTCGAGCCCGTTCAGCCAAACCAGCCGCCTTCTCGATATTTCCGTAATGTTCCGAATACAGAAACGCCAGGTTGTTAAGCGCCAAAGGGTACTCCGGCGCTGACTCTGATAGTTTTTCGTATGCATCGCGCGCTTGATCGAACTCGCCTTCAGCCTGATGAATCTGGCCTATTTCCACCCATGCCATGGAATTATTCGTTTTGCTGACTAAATCATTTAACCGCGCCAAAGCCTCCTTGGTTTGATGCGTGTCGATATACATTCGGGCCAAAAGCAGATAAGCGCCCTGAAGGTTCGGATTCAATTCCAACGCTTTGGATATTGCCTCTTCAGCTTTATTGGTTTGTCCAGCCTGCCAAAATACCTGGCCTTCGAGCATCCAGGGTTCTCCGCGTTTGGGTGCCCTCGTCATAAGTGCTTCGAGGCGTTTCTCCGCGTCGTCGTAATGTTTGGAATACACATCCAAATCGGTGATTTTCTCGATTGACGGCAAATAATCCGGCGCCAATGCCAGTGACTTCTCGAAAGCTTCCCTGGCATGTGGCAGGTCTTTTTGCTGTTCATACACCATCCCAACAAGGCGCTCCACTTCAGGGTCTTTCGGAAAAACCTTTTCCATTCGGTCGTAGGTTGCCAGGGCGTCCTCTGGCTTTCGCTCGATAAGGTATGAAGTTGCCAGCAGCATATAGGCCTCGCGCGGCACGGATCCATGTTGAACGAGCGGCAACAGGATATTGATCGCAGAAAGGGCGTTGCCGCCGCGAAGGTCAAGGTTGGCCAGCAGCAAAGATGCCTGAACGTTATAGCGATTTGACGCAATCAATGCGTTCAGAGTGGTGATGGCGTTGGGCTTGTCCCCAAGGATCAGGTATGCTTCAGCTTTGTGATATCCCACGACCGGATTTTCCTTGTAGAGCGGAACGGATTCCAGACGCTTATACATGTTGAGGGCGTTGGTCCCATCGCGCTTGTCCAAATACACGTCGGCGGACTGCATCAAAGCATCAAGATTGGCGGGATCCCGACCTAATATTTTCACGCCCATTTCACCGCACTTGTCGAGTTCATGTTCCGTGTAATACATGCGCATTAACGCAATCAAGTTGGGAATATAATCCGGCGCCTGGCGCGTGGCATCTTCGAGCACCGCAACGCCTTCGTTCGTGGATCCTGTTTCAAACTGATAATTGGCGTATTTTATTCGGATATCTGATCGGGGGGATGAAAGGTCCGATGCCTTTTTAAGGTCGGCAGATGCGGTTTGCCTGTCCTTTTGAATAAGCGCCAGCGCAGCTTCCGCAACATAAGTGCTGGGCTGTTTGGGATCCAAGGCGAGGGCTTTTTTGATTTCTGCTTCAGCGGTTGTCACGTCCGATACATGCACAGCAATCCAGGCCAGTGCTTCATGAAATCCCACGGCATCAGGTGCGTTTGCCTGCAATTTCTCGATTTCCGCCCGCGCAATAGCCATGTTTGTCGGGGTTCTCGCCAAATCCACAAACAGGAGCAGGGCTTCGGTGTTGGTGGGTTGTTTCTGCAAAACTTTTCGGTCCAGGAAGAGAGCATACTTTCGGTCTCCGATTACCGTCGCTGCCTGAGCCATTTTGATTTGGACTTCAACATTCGTGGGATTCTGTTTGAGCGACCTCTCGAGAAGCGATCCAGCCGGCATCACCCGCCCCTGAGCAAAATAAAGCAAACCCAACTGACGAACAGCATCCGCATTCGTTAAGGACAGGCGAAGCACACCCTTATATTTTAGCTCAGCAGCATCGTACTGTTGGGCCTGGAAATCCTGGTCAGCCGCAGCAAGCATCCGTTTGGCTCGGGAGGCTTTGGAGCACCCTGCCCCGGACAGAACGAGGCACACAAGCGCAAAAAGGAGTGGGAGACAGCGACAAAGTTTTCTCATATTTATTTTAACCTTGCTTGTTTGGGGAAGCCTTTTAGCTCATTAAAGTCCCGTTTTCTCAGAAAAACCAGCAGCAAAAATAAAGGGATCAGGGACAACGCGAAGAAAATCGGGCCGCCCTTTCGGTGTATCGGAGAATCAATCATCGTCGGACTTACGTGAACGCATAGTTCGCCAATGACGAATATGCGAAAGCCGTTTCGGAGAATTGCCAGCGGCAGGATGGAAAGCGCCAGAATCAGCCGCGAAGAAGCGCTGCGAAGAAACATATACGCTGCCAGGAGGCTTGTGATGAAAAGCACCAACGTGGAATGAATGCCGGAGCATTCTGGAGCCACAATCAAACTGAAGCCGGGGAGGTTAAGCTGCAATCCATCTCGCAGGCACGATGTGCGCGCGACCGCAAAGAACATCTCAGCGGCGAAAGCGGATGTGTATTGGAAAAATGTTTCAATGCCGTCAACCCAGGCGGATGGCATTGGAACTGCAAAAATGAGGAACGCAATCGGAAAAGCCGCATCGCGCAATATCTTCCATCCGGGAAGCGCCAGACAGGCTCCCCAAAAAAAGCAAAGAAACGAAAGAGTCATCAGGGCGATGTAATCTTGCGATTCAATTTCCCACCCCGCGCGTGTTCCCAGCCACCAAAGCAACACAACGCCTGCGCCCGCGCAGAAAGCCAACGCGGCGCCGATCCTTGATGGACAAACCTCAGTCGTGAATTTTTTCCTGTCGGTCCAAATCAGGTACGCGCTGATTAGGGGAATCAACGGGATGTAAGAGAATAGTTTGTCATGAAGTGTAAAGTCGAGCAGATCGAGCAATGGCCGATAAAAACAAACGGCCAGAAGCACCGTCTCCACCGCCAGCCATTTGAGTTGTCTCCGAAGCACCAGATGAGAATCAAGGACGGCCTGAGTATAGGTCGTGGATTGCATTTCCTTTGCCTGTTACTAACGCTGGATTGAGAGAAGCCGCCTGCAGCGGCGAAGATATCAATTGGATGCCGTCAGAAACGCCTGTGAGGCGCGCTCAAACGGTTTTGTCCCACGGGAAGCCAGCCGAAGCCGGTCAAGGCAATCGTCGAAAGCTTCGGGAATCGGCCTGATTTTGACGCCGGCCTTGAGCAATTTCCCTGTGTCCAGAATGCAGTGTGACTGCGGGCATGCCGCCGCGCGTGCGCTGCCGGTGGACGGAGTTGTCGGCATTTTGAGCACACGTTGCATTCCCTCGGAAATTTGATGACGTGTCAGAGCGCCGGGATTCGTAACATTGTAAATGCCGAAAGGCGCGCGCAATTCCCAGACATCCAGGCATGCCTTGACGCAATCTTCCAAATGAGAGAAAGAGTCAACATTGTCGGGCGTTTCCGGCTCCGACTGGAAACGGGAGAGCCAGTTGCACGGTTCGTCGCGTTCATTAAACGGCAAACGAAGCCGCCAAATGTAGCTTTGGCCCAAACCTCGAATCGCTTCTTCAGCCAATGCCTTTGTCCCGCTAAAGAAGTCACATGGACCAGCATGGAACGAAAAATTCGGCTCATCCAGTTCCGTGAATCCGCGAAAGTTTTCCGGATGCGCGCTGAAGAGTTGCAAGATGTCTGTCGTCCCCAAATCCCGTTCAATGCCGACCGACTGATTCCTTTGAATCTTTGCTCCCGAATAAATGGTTCCCGAAGAGACATGCCCCCAGGGGGTCTTCGTCATCAGACAGACTCGCGCGATCATTTGGGGCAGAATGGCGTTGGCCGCCATCATCTTCTCGCGTTCGCTTTCGGCAATTTCGCCGCAGAAACTCCCCCCATAACCCGCCGCGTTGATCAGGAACACCGGTCGCATCGTCCGCAGATAATCGAAAAGAAAGTCGAATCGGGTATAATCAAAGGCCCGTCTCGTCAGCGGGATAAATGAATGCCCCCGGCGTCGTAGTTCAGCGGCAAATGCCCTGCCGATGTATCCGCTTGCGCCTAATAAGAGTATCATATTATACATGACCTCTCGTCTGTATTGTTGTTTGCCGGGTTCAAACGAGCCAAAAATCCCAAAAAGCGCGACACCATGCAGCGCCCATGCGCGTGAGACTGCAATGAATGTGCCACACGATTGTCACATAAACAGAAATTTGCAGAATCGAATGTCAAAACTGGATGTATCCCATTGTAAATTAGAACTTAACCGATTACAAATTAAAATCAGGCAAGTTGCTACTCCCTTGTAGTGAAATCCCGCTCAACCCCTAAAAGTGTTAAGTTTTCCGACGCGTAAAACAGCAGTTTATCAGGAAGCTTTTACGCGCTTCACCCAATCTTGATTGTCGAGGTACCACTGGATGGTTTCACGAATGCCGTCTTCGAAAGTATGCGCAGGTTTCCAGCCCAGTTCTCGTTCAATTTTGCTGGCATCAATCGCGTAGCGGCGGTCGTGGCCAGGCCGGTCTTTGACAAAAGTGATGAGTTTCCGAGAATTTCCACCAAGGTTCGGCGCCAATTCGTCCATTGTTTCGCAAATCAATTCGACGATCTTAATATTTGCCCACTCGTTATGACCGCCGATATTGTAAGTTTCGCCATCAACACCCCGCGTTAAGACCTGCCACAACGCTTCCGCATGGTCCCGCACGTAAAGCCAGTCCCGAACGTTCATTCCGTCCCCGTACACGGGAAGCGGTCGGCGCTGGCAAATGTTTTCAATAATCACCGGGATGAGCTTCTCTGGAAACTGAAATGGCCCGTAGTTATTGGAACAATTGGTCGTCACCACGGGCAAGCCGTAAGTGTGGTGGTACGAACGGACCAGGAAATCACTGGACGCTTTGCTGGCGGAGTACGGCGAGTTCGGCGCGTAAGGGGTTGTCTCCAAAAAATAACCTGTTGGCCCGAGGCTGCCATAAACTTCGTCGGTGGAGACGTGATGAAAACGCTTTCCGGCAAGATTCCCTTGCCATGCTGATCGAACTGCTTCCAAAAGATTGAACGTCCCGACGATATTAGTCTGGATAAAGTCGGCGGGGCCGGTGATGGAACGATCGACGTGCGACTCGGCAGCCAGATGCAGAACATGCGTTATGGAGTGCTTCGCAACAATTCCGGAAACGGCTGCTTTGTCCCGCAGGTCCACGCACTCAAAAATATATTGGGGGTGTTTTGCAACTCTTTCGAGATTTTCGAGGTGCCCCGCATATGTAAGGCAATCGAGGTTTACGAGTGCTGTGACTTCCGGCCTGTCGATGATATGATGGATCAGGTTGGAGCCAATGAACCCCGCGCCTCCAGTGACGAGCAGGTTCATTTCGCTGCGCTCCATTTTTCCAATGAGTCAGTCAAGGCGCTTTCGACCGGGCGCATCGTCACGCCGGTTGCCAGCAACTTGGTGACGTCGAGAATGCAGTTGGAGCGGGGCGTTTTTGCCGCCACCCGATAAAACTCGCTGTCGTCCTTCCAGAATTCAAAGCTTCGATTCGGTTTAAGTATCTTTTGAATCATTTCCACGACCTGGCTGGATGTCACGAAACCAGGGTTTGTAACATTGTATGAGCCGAATGGCGCGCGCCGCAGCCACAAATCCAGGCAGGCAAACGCGAAATCGCCCCGATGCGACAGCGAATTGACGTTTTGATACACTTTTGAGTAATTCTGCAATTTGCTGAGATAATTTCGCGAGTTGTCGAATTGATCGAATGGAATCCTCAGACGCCAAATATAGTGCTGGCCAACGTCCTGAATGGCTTCCTCGCCCAGCGCCTTGGTCCCGCTATAAAAACTGCACGGAGGCTGGCGAAATGTGAAATTGGGCTCATCAGTTTCAGTGAAGCCGTGAAAAGCGCCGCGGTTTTTCTCGATCAAGGACAGCCATTGCGGTTGGCTCAAATCCTTTTCCACGCGCGTCAGGCCGTCGATCTGGACTTTCGCGCCCGAATAAATACAACCGGAAGAAATGTGCCCAAATGGAATCCCGATCGCGGTGCACGCATGAGCGACGGTCGCTGGAAACAACGTGTTGCCTTGAAGGGTGCCGGCCCAATCTTTTTCACAAGCATCGACGTTTGGCTTTCCCGTGTAACCCGCAGCATTGATCAAAAATTCGGCTTTCGCCTTCCTTAAATAATTCAATAACGTCTCAAAATGGGTGTAATCAACCTGCGCGCGACTCGGCGCGGAGAATTGCAAACCGCGTTCGCGCAGCGTTGTTGCGAATTGTTGCCCGACGTACCCTGTTGCTCCTAATAGGACGATCATGGTTTGCTTTCCGCTGTCTCGCCCAAAACTCGGTTCAGATAATCCCGGTATTCACAGTTGGGAATCAGCGCGGAAAGTTTGCTCAAATCTTCGCGGTTGATGAATCCGCTTCGGAACGCCGCTTCTTCCGGGCACCCAATCTTGATGCCTTGCCGTTTTTCAATTGTCTGCACGTACGCCGAAGCTTCATGCAGACTGCTGCTGGTGCCCGCATCAAGCCAGGCGAATCCTCTGCTTAACCGATACACCCGCAACCTCTCCTGGCGCATGTAAGCCAGATTAACGTCAGTAATCTCCAACTCGCCGCGGGCAGAAGGTTTAAGGCTCTTCGTGATTGATACAACGTCGTTATCGAAGATGTACAATCCCGGCACTGCGTGAAAACTGCGCGGTTTTGTGGGTTTTTCCTCAATCGAAATGGCGCGCCCCCCATCGTCAAACTCCACGACACCGTAGCGTTCGGGATCATGAACGCGATAACCAAAAATCGAAGCCCCGCCTTTAAATTCGCCGAAAGCCCGTTTAAACCCGTCGCTTCCGTAAAAAATATTATCGCCAAGAATTAACGTGACCGGGTCCGACCCAATAAAGGATTCCGCAATTAAAAACGCCTGGGCAATTCCAGCCGGTTTGGCTTGTTCGCGGTAATCAATGGTGATGCCCCACGATTTTCCCGTTCCCAATAAATGACGGAACCGCGGCAAATCGTGCGGGGTCGAAATAAGACAAAGTTCGCGCACGCCGTTCTCGATGAGCGTCGTGAGCGGATAATAAATCATCGGTTTGTCAAAAACCGGCTGCAACTGTTTGCTGGCGACAAGAGTCAGGGGATAAAGTCGGGACCCTGCGCCACCCGCTAGGATGATGCCTTTCAAGCTTTTAGTTTAGTTGATTTTGGGCGAGGCTTCCGCGCGATTGTTTTGGACGCCCCATTCCTGGCCGGTGACATATTCGCAACGTACCAGTCTAAAGCTTCATCAAGTCCCTGGGCTATGGTATGAGTCGGCTCATATCCCAGAAGGCGGCGCGCTTTGCTGATATCTGCCATTGAATGGAGAATGTCGCCCTTCCGAAAATCGCGGTAGCGCGGTTTGCTTTTTTGCAAATGCGGCTGCGACGCAACAAGTCTTTCGCGAATCAATTCGTAAAGTTGGTTGAGACTGGTTTTCGCGCCAAGAGCAACATTGAATTGTTCGGAAACGGCATCCTTGTTCTGCACGGTGGCCGCGAGAAGATTGGCCTGGACAACGTTTGCCACATAACAAAAATCGCGGCTCGTCGAGCCATCACCGTTGATAAAAACCGGCTCGTCCTCGATCATGGCTGCAATCCATTTGGGAATTACCGCCGCATACGCGCCATTCGGGTCCTGACGCGGGCCGAAAACATTGAAATAACGCAGCGCGATGGTTTCAAAACCGTAGCATTTTTGAAAGACATCGGCGTATAACTCGTTTACACGCTTGGAAACGGCATAAGGCGAAAGACAACGACCGATCTTATTTTCAATCTGAGGCAACGACTTGTCATCGCCATAGACCGAACTGCTGGAGGCGAACACGAACCGTTTGACGCCGTTTTGCTGCGCGGCCCAAAGGAGATTTGCGGTGCCGGTGACGTTGCTCTCGTGCGTGGCCAATGGCTCTACAATCGAACGCGGCACGGACCCCAGTGCTGCTTGGTGCAGAATGTATTTCACTCCGCGAGTCGCGCGATGGCAAAGCTTCGGGTCGCGGATATCTCCCTCAATCCATTTGCAGTTTTTCCATTGGGCGGCTCCGATGGAGGAGCGTACGTGGTCCAAATTTTTGCGATGGCCTGTGGACAGATTGTCCAGGGCAACGACTTTTTGGCCGAGCCGAAGCAGCGCTTCCAAAAGGTTCGAGCCAATAAACCCGGCCGCACCAGTCACCAGCCACGTGGCGGGTGCTGACGAAAGTTTGCCCTTTAATTTGTCGAAGGCGCTTATCAAGCCTTATGCACCTGTCCCTTTTTCGTCGGTATGCCGGACATCGCGTTGCGCGTATCCACAATTGTTGACGCCCATTTTGCCAGCGACCCGTAATCGACCGAAGCGTGTTTCGTGGCAATTAGAACTAGGTCAAAACCCTTCACAGTTCGGGCGTCCCAGCGAATTGACTTGGTTCCCGCCCAATGCGGATGTTCGCGCGTCGGCCGGATAACGGGAACGTAAGGGTCATAGTAACAAACCTTGGCTCCGCGCTCGGTCAGGAGGTCCATGAGGACGTAACTTGGCGATTCGCGGTCATCATCGACATCTGCTTTGTAAGCAAGGCCGACAATCAAAACTTTTGAGCCGTTCAGCGCCTTGCGTTGCGCGTTCAACGCGATAATCACCTGTTGAATGACGTACTCGGGCATGGCGGAATTGACTTCGCCGGCAAGTTCGATGAAGCGGGTGTTCTGAACGTATTCGCGGGCTTTCCACGTCAAATAAAATGGATCGATGGGGATGCAATGACCTCCAAGACCGGGTCCCGGATAGAATGGCATGAAACCGAAGGGCTTCGTTTTTGCAGCGTTAATGACTTCCCAAACATCAATCCCCATCGCGCTGTAAACAATTTTTAATTCGTTGACGAGAGCGATGTTGACGCTGCGAAAAATATTCTCGGTAAGCTTGGTCGCCTCGGCAACGCGGCAGGACGAAACGGGAACGAGCGTTTTGATCGCGCGTCCATATACGGCTTTGGCATGTTCCAGGCAAGCCGGCGTAAGGCCTCCAATGACTTTAGGGATGACAGCAACTTTGCTGTTTGGATTGCCCGGGTCCTCGCGTTCCGGTGAAAAGGCCAGATGAAAATCCTTTCCGGCCTTCATACCGGACCCTTCTTCCAAAACCTCGCGCAAGTCCTCATCGGTCGTTCCGGGGTAAGTCGTGGATTCGAGCACAACGAGCATTCCCTTTTGCAGATGCGGCGCCAAGGCCTTGCCGGTGTCGATGATGTACGAAATGTCCGGCTCGCGATTTTTGTTCAACGGAGTCGGCACGCAAATGATAACCGCCTCTGTTTCTTTAACCCTGGAAAAATCCGTGGACGCCGAAAACTGCCCAGCCTTGACGGCCTCTGAAATGGCGGACGATTCAATGTGTTTGATATAACTTTGGCCGGCGGCAAGCGACTTGACCTTCGCTTTATCAATGTCCAACCCGAGCACGGTAGTATCTGACCGGGCAAATTGGAGTGACAGCGGCAGTCCGACGTAACCAAGACCAACGATGGCGATTTTCATGTGTTCGGAATTCTGGAGTAAAAATGTGGTTGAGGGTGTAACAAGTGACGAAGCTGAAATCAACAGGAACTCGTGGAATTGCCGGCGGCTTGTGTCTGCGACGCGCCGCGTCGAAACCACTCTACGAACAATGGAATGCCCTCCTCAATTTTAATCTTTGGCGAATAACCCAGTCGCTTTGCCGACTTGGCAACGTCCGCCCACGTGCGCGGCACGTCGCCCGGTTGTTCAGGAAGGCTTTTAATTTTTGCGGACTTTTGCAGGCTCTTTTCCAACAGCGAAATCAGATGGGACAAAGTGACAGGGTTCGAGCCGCCCAGGTTGAATATTTCAAAACCGAAGGTCTGTCGGGTGCAGGCCATTATGCCGTCCACAATATCTGTGATGTACGAATAATCCCGCGCGGTTGAACCGTCGCCAAATACTTCAATCGCCTCGCCGGCGGAAATGCGGTGGGCGAACTTATGAATGGCGAGGTCCGGACGTTGTCGCGGCCCGTAAACTGTAAAAAAACGCAGCATCGCCACATCGAAGCCATAGACGTGATGATAGACGTGCCCAAGAGCCTCGCAGGCCAGTTTGCTGGCGGCATAAGGCGAAATTGGAGAAAAGATAGGGTCGCATTCCGCGAAAGGCGCCTTCGAGTTGACTCCGTAAACTGACGACGATGAGGCAATGATGAATTTCCTGACTCCGGCGACTCGACCCGCCTCTAGTAGATTGGTCGTGCCTTCCACATTGACGCGTTGATAAAGCGCCGGCGCTTCGAGACTGGGCCGCACACCCGCCCGGGCCGCAAGGTGGATGACTTGATCGAATTTCTGCCGCCTGAAAAGTGAATCGACGCATGCTCGGTCTGTAATATCACCTTCAACAAAGTCGAAATAGGCATTGAGAGAGCGGATTTCAGAAAGGTTTTGCCGTTTGATCCGAGGATCATAAAACCCGTTCAAATCGTCCACAGCCCAAACATAATGCCCTTCACTTAAAAGCCCCTCACAAACGTGAGACCCGATAAATCCAGCCCCGCCGGTGACAAGAAATTTCATTCGACGCGCTCACCAGCGCCAGCGGTCCAACGCAAAGCTCCGGCTGCAATAAAAGAGCTTCCCATAATTTCGAGAATCCAGCCCCATTGATCGTCTTTAAAGCCAAAGATTGGGAGCGCAATTACATGATTGATGGAAGCCGACCGCATCACCACAAATAGCACGAGTATAACGGCGCCCGCGAGCATTAACGGATTCTCTCTGAAAAATTCTCCGTATTTCCGCCAAACCCAAATTAATGCGGCAAACGAAAATGCGCCGAAAACAATGGCAAAGATCAATTGAATTTTGCGCCGCTCGCCATACCAGCCGCCGGCATCGGAAATATTGCGCCCGATGACAATCATCAACGTCTGGAGGTTCAACTGCTTGTTGATTCCCAAAAAGACTAATCCAGCCGCAAGAATCCACCAAACGACCGCCCGTGACTGCTTCAAATTATTACGCGACTTCAGCGCCGCGCGAATACAACACATTGCGGCCGCCAGGTAAGCCGCCACGACCGTCCATCCCAGCGGGGTCGGATTGTCTAAAGTAAATTTCCAATTCAGAAGACCTTCGGGCGCCTCCTCCGAGGCCTCGTCAAAAAACATAGCTAAGCGACAGGCCCTCTTGAAGGCTGGTATATTTGAAATTGCCTTGTCCGCTGGCATTTTCGCTTAAAGTGTAGAAAATCGAGGCTGTAATCCGACTGCTAAAAAGGTAGGTTAACCTGACATTCAGGGTTTCAAAAGTATCACTGCGGACAGTTTCAAGCACGCTAACCGGCGGAATTCCCAGATAAAACTGCGGCAACGGCGCCACTTCTATGCTGGTGTATGGCTCCGAGCTATAGGAACCGGCCAGCGAGAGAGAAAACTTTGGAGATAACTGCTGTTGAATCGATGCCGCAACACTCTTTGATGTGATAATTTGATTTGCGAAAAAAGACGGAGTGACAGTTTCAGAAGCGGTTACTCCTATAAGAGTTGTAGCTGTTGCCTTATATTGAAGGCTCGCGTTAAAGATAGGGGAAAGCAACGCCGGCGCCGAGGGATTGACAAATTGCATATCCTGGGCGCCGCCGCTGAGCGACAGCGTCAGCTTTTCGCGTGGGCGAAAAGTAATGCCCGCCTCCAGAGATTCATACACGATGTCCGAACCAACACTGATGAGATCATATCCTCCGTTAAAGTTGAGATTGAACGACACTTGCTGGATGGGCGAATAGAAAAGCGCAGGTCCGCCCGACCATGTATCGATGTTATCGAAACCCGGCGTGACTCGATGTGTCCAATTGAGACCCACGTCGAACGAGAGTTGATCCCCCATCTGTCGGGCCGCCGTAACCATTGCCGTAGTGACCTGAGACGAAGTTTGCTCGCCCGTTTCCACGAGAGGCTGCGAGCTATCGGCGTAAGACTGCGCCATGCCAAAGCGCCAATCCTGGTACGCTGCTGAGCCGACAATGCTTTCGGACTGGGCCACATCATCGTGAAATTTGGAGCTGGCGTAGTCATAGAAAGTGGGGGCGTAATTAAGAACCCAGTTTCTTCCCGCGTTGAAAACGACGGCCGGTGTAAATTCGCTGACAAATGTAGAGGTTTGATTTCCCGGAGCGTATTCCAGGCCGTTGCCGTAAATCATGGTTTCGCTGAGTATGGCCCGGAGCGAGACATCGCCCGCCTGCCATAATCCCGGGAGTGAGGCGGGAATTGGAACATTCGCTGATGGCCCTGTCAACGCACTGGTCCCATAAAGAGGCGATGCCAACCGCCCAGTGCCAATTGTGGCGGCCGGTGACTCGGCATACGGCCGAGGAACAGGAAGAACCGTGCTTTGGAAGACGTTTGTGCTAAGAGAAGGCAAATTCGTCGAGTCAAAGTCTGAAAAAATCGGGGCCTGATTCGTGGAGACCGCATTGGTTTGAGTTGACGGAAGAGTCACGGTGTCCGGATCGACTTTCTGGGCTGATAGAGGGTGGCTGGACAAGAGCAGCAAAAACGCCAAAAGGCAGATTGTGCTGCTCCCGAGAACGGAGCGCGACGCTGTCGCATGTTGTTGGGCCGCCATCACTGTATGATTATCTGCAGAGGGATTTAGACGAATTCCTCAAATTTGCAAGTCTTCTTAAAATATTGTGAAAAAGTGATTCTGAACCTGATTTGCATTTGCCACACAAAACCTGCACAGAAAGTAGGCGTATATTTGACCGGTCTCTCTTCTATGATTTTCCTGCAACTGACTGGTATTGGTCGTTAACCGGGAATTGACGGCCTAGGTCTTCCCGGCCCATTCCAAAGCAAGGCACGCGCTCATTCTTGCAAGCCGGGGCAATGGCAAACGAGCCGTCCAACCAAACGAAATCCCCTTCATGATAAAGCGACGTCCGCTGCGTCTTTTTCCCAAAAGACACAAGTCCCTGCCGATTCGGTACCAAATTTCAGCTTTTATTCTGGTCGGCATGTCGGTGTGTGCCCGGAGGTTTAGACTGCCGATTCTACAACGAGACTTTTGAAATCCGGATTGCTTCGTCCGGGCGGTGCTTTGCGAATGCACCCTGTAAAATGCAAGGGGCGTTGGATCGTAGATGAACAGATGATGGCGGGCGAGACGTATCCAGAGCCACCAATCTTCAGCATATCTAAGACTCTCATCGAACATCAAGCGGTCCCGAAGAGCAAGACGCCGCGCAAGCACGGTTTGTGTATTTATAAAATTTGTCAGGCACAACGCCTCGAATAACTGTCCCGATTCCGTTGGCGGGTGGGGAAATTCGTCAGTAAATAATTCCCCCGTCAGCCGCCCTGTTTCATCTATAATTTTAGAGTTGCAGTAAGTAATGTCGCGGTCAGGTTGCTGCTCCAAAAGACGGATTTGACGCTCCAGTTTATCCGGATTCCAAAGGTCATCGGCATCGCAAAACGCCACGAATTCCCCGACTGCAGCGCTCAAACCGACATTGCGCGCCCGGGAAGGCCCCCGATTTTGCGGTTGAGCAATTATTTTTATCCGGGCCTCGTTTCGGGCAATTCCCTGAAGAATTTTGAGTGAGTCGTCCTTGGATGCGTCATCGATGACAATCAGTTCCAAATCATCTAATGTCTGCTTCAGTATGGAACGCATCGTTTCATCTACAAAACGCGCATGGTTGTAACATGGCATGACGACGCTTACTCGAGGCATAATGCGGCGACTAAGATAAAGAAGCCGAACTGGACGGCGATTGCGTTCGTTTGCACAAGCCACGCTTGGAATAGTTACGCGGCCGCCTGCGCTCTATAGTGAATTGTCGGCATTTCTCCATTTCGCAAATATAACTCATCTCCCACGGCGCAGCGCCTTCGCTTTCAAATAAACCTTGAGGTTGGAGCATGCGGCGCAGACGCAGTTTAAGGCCGAAGTAGTAATAAAGTAGTCGCGGAGATGGAATTGCTTCATGAAACCAATGATGTAAAAGGTAAGCCATGCTGGAACCGTGCTTTCGACCTGACGAAAGCCAACTGGAGCGAACCAGGCGCGACTGGTCTGGGTGATGAATCACGGTTGCCTCCGGAACATATTTTAGTTGATAACCGGCCTCAGTCATCTGCCATGAAAAAAGCGTGTCGCCTGCGTAGCCAAGGGCGCCCGCGTCCAATTCAGCGTCGAATTGCGGGATCTTTTGAAGCACTTCCCGGCGAAACCCCATGTTGGCGCCAACGAGTTGCAAAGGCGCATATTCCGGAAACTCATAGACCGCGAGGCTAACCTTGTGTTGACGGGTCAACCAGGGCCGGCTTAGCTCTTCGCCTAGTTGAATGCGCCCCACAACCCCATCAAAGCGATTCGATACCAGAGGCGCCGCCAGATGACTAATCCAATCGGGTTGAGGCACAATATCATCGTCGGCAAAGAATATTAACTCCCCATCGCTAGCCGTGGTTCCCGCGTTCCGCGCCCTGCAGAGTCCCGGCGTGGGTTCAGAAACATACTTGACTTGAATCTTTCCTTCGGAGTGTTTTCCCACAACATCCCGCGTTTGATCTGAACTCCCGTTATCGACCACGACGATTTCGGCATTCAGGCCGGAAGGAATGGAAACTCTTCTCAAGGTCTCCAAAGTAGTGTCCAGACTAGTCGCGCGATTGCGCGTGCAAACGATAATAGAAGCGTTCACAGGCGGTTTTGAAAATCAACCGTTATCCGAAAACCCCTCGCGCGATCTTAACACCGGCCCGCCGCAAACGCAGCCAAACGGGAGCATTGTTCCGCCAAAAGTCCAGATTGGCCTTGGCCGCTTCTGAATCTCCCGCCTTGGCAAATCGTTCCGCCTGATCAATCGCTTTGTAGTAAACATCCTGACGCGCGATTTTTGGATCGAACCCTGGAAATTGCGCTTCAAAGATTTGTATAAGTCTTTCAATGTCACGCAGGCCCTCCCCGCTGCGCCGCAATCGCATTGTTTCATTCTGTACAGACATTCGGTAGCAGGACAAAACCTCCGGAGTTATCAGTCCACCCCCAAAGGCGATAGCTCGGACCCACATTTCGCGGTCGATCATGAACGCCAAATCGGAGCGAAAACCTCCACACTGTTCATAAGCCGAGCGTTTGACAACGACGCCAGGACACTGGATAGGCGTCTCGTAAAAAAAATCGGCAACGGCGTTGCTTCCGCTTTCCATATTGGGATAGCGGTTTGTAACTCCAGTAATTATTCCATCTGAATCGATGAAAAATGACCGGGTGGCGATCAAACTGACGCTCGGATGGGTTTTTGCCGCCTTTGAAATCCGGTTGTAAAACCCTGGAAGAACATAATCATCCTGATGCAGGATATGAACCCACTCTCCGCGAGCCAGCTCGATGCAGCGATTCCATGTTCCTGCGAGCCCCCTGTTTTTTTTGGCGCAATTGAGGCTGACCCTATCGCCGGCCACTCGGCGAATCAGAGCGGCAGGAGTTCCGTTTGGTGAACAATCATCCACCACTTCAATTTGCATCACTTCGGGCCCGGGATCCTGCTGAAGAACACTGCGCAGGGTTTCCTCCAAATAACTTTCCGGGGCATTGTAAACGGGAATCATGACCGACCAGAAAGGCCGGGTTTCCTCATTAGTCAACAAAGGCTCAATTCGCGGTGGCTCAACCGCTTTTTGAGTTGTATTAGAACTTTCCAAGAAAGCGTAAATTATTTTACCGCCAATACGCCAAATTGGAGATGGCGCATATCAATAATCCCTTTAGCTGGAACCCAGGAAATCATTCTATAAAAATGCCACAGGCGGCCATCCTCAGGCTCCATGCTGAAGAAGGAATTAATTCCATCCAGACGCTGGATATTAAACCCGGCCTTCTCAAACAAAGTTTGCACACTTTGACGGGTGAAAAATCTGACATGCGTCTTGTCGAGGATACCCTTGTCCGTATATTCCCACTGGCCCCTGACCACCAACCTCCAAATTGTAGGGAAGTGGCCAATATTTGGTATTGACGCAACTACAGACCCTCCGTTGCGCAATAGCTTTCGAGTCAATTTCAAGGCTGACAAGCCGTCATATATGTGCTCCAGAACATCATTGAAAATAATGCAATCGAAGTATTCTGAAGGTAGTTCAACGCTCTCATCAAAATACGAACAGAAAACATTATCGAGTTTCTCTTTGGCTTTGAGCGCGGCGTCGCGGTTCGGTTCGACACCCCAAAGTTCACACTCGGCGCTCCGTCGAAACTGGGCGCAGAATTCTCCCGCTCCACACCCCACTTCCAGGATGCGTTTTGCTGAAGCTGGAACAAAGCGGAGCATCTCCGGACGGCACAGCCCGTAATAATCTGCGTTTTTCGCGGCATAATCCGCGGCAAGACTATCTGTCACTGTAGTCATAGAAGGCGCCTGATTAGAGCAAACTTTGCGCACGCAAAAAACCCTGTTCAAACCGTTGTCTCCTCGCGGCAAAGCTTTTTTTGCTGCAGTTCCGAAAAGACCATGACCCCCCATGATCGCTCCCATTTGGCAATCGTGCCATCTTGACCTTCTTCGGGACGAACCTCAAATGCAAGGGTGTCAAGAATAGCGTCGTAATCCACATGGCCATTGCGATTATCCCCTTTGCCGATTGCCACACCGCAGTGATATCTGCCGGGAGCCAGCTTCGGACAGGGCAGCGTTATTCGGATTTCCGCCTCCTGCCCCTGATTGAGACCGCCGGATTCGCTGCTGAAGCAACTTCCCACAGGTGTGCCTTCCGCGGTGAAGATGGTCATGCTGAATCGAATTCTTGGAATATTCTGAACCGCGCGAACTTTTGCGATAAACGAAAAATCCTCTTCGAAAGTAAATATGGGAAGTTCGCGATCGAATCGAAGCAAAAGAAACTTTGCCGCATGGGTGCCGATGTGTTTGCGCGGAGTGCGCTCAACATTGAACGCCACGGTGGAGTCAAGGGCTGTCGCGCCAGTGTAGGCGGCCACAGCATCTTCCGAATTTCCCTGGAATATAACCTGTCCTTTGTTCAAAACTATACCCACCGTGGTCAACTGCAATACCGCTGCCATGTTGTGGCTCACGAACAGAACCGTCCGTCCCTCCTGACTGGCGACGTCGCGCATCTTTCCGAGGCACTTTTTCTGAAATTGCGCGTCGCCCACGGCAAGGACCTCATCAACGACCAGAATTTCCGGCTCCAAATGCGCTGCGACGGCAAAAGCGAGGCGGACATACATTCCACTGCTATAACGCTTTACCGGAGTGTCCAGAAACCTGTCCACTTCAGCAAACGCCACAATTTCATCGAATTTCCTTTTAATCTCCACGCGGGGCATCCCTAAAATTGCGCCGTTGAGGAAAATATTTTCGCGCCCGGTCAATTCGGGATGAAACCCGGTTCCCACTTCCAGAAGGCTCGCAACACGCCCCCGCAATTTCACTCGGCCCTTTGTAGGCTCGGTAATGCGGCTCAAAATCTTTAGCAACGTGCTTTTGCCCGCGCCATTCCTCCCGATGATTCCCACCACGTCTCCGCGATGAATCTCAAAAGAGACATCCTTTACAGCCCAGAAATCCTCAGTGGATCCATCTGCTGCCCTGTCAGAAGATTTTTTGCCTGACTTTTGTATTATGGAAAAAAGACCTTTAGCCTTTTCTGCAAGCACATCCCGGAGGGCCACATAGTGATGACTTTTCCGCTCGTGCGAAATCTTATAGCATTTTCCAAGGTTGGAAACGGAGATTATAGCGTCGCTCATTTGCTCAAGAAAAAGCCCCCGGCCTTAAATAATATCAGCAAAGCTTCGTTCCATTCTTCGGAAATACCAAATCCCCGAAACGCACAATACCAGCGTGACCACGATGGAAGTGATCAAAAATACCGGCGCCAACATTATTTTACCGCTCAGCAAGGACCATCGAAACCCTTCAATCACGCCCACCATGGGATTTAGCGAATAAAATAATTGCCATTTGGCCGGCACATAATCACTGGCAAAACCCACAGGCGAAACGTAGAGGCCGAACTGTGTGATAAATGGAACAATGTAACGGAAATCGCGATATTCCACATTCAGCGCACAAAGCCAGAGACCCACTCCAACTGAGGCTGCAAAGGCCAGCAAAATAAAAAACGGCAAAGCCAGGATGTGCCAATCTGGACAAAACTTATACCAAGCCATCATGGCAGCCATGAGGACAACCGTGATGAGAAAATCAACGAAACTGGTGATGACCGCGCTGGCGGGAACGACGAGACGGGGAAAATAGACCTTGGAAATCAGATTGGAGTTGGTGATGAGGCTGTTGCTGGATTCCGTTAGGGCTGTTGAGAAGAACTGCCACGGCAACATGGCGGCAAAAACCATCAGAGGATAGGGTATCGAAGCCGGGGCTTTGAGGTTTGCCATCTTGTTAAATGCAAACGTGAAAACCAACGTGGTCAAGAGCGGGCGGATTAACGCCCATGCAATCCCTATAACCGTTTGCTTGTATCGAACCAGAATGTCACGCCAAGCCAGAAAGTAAAAAAGTTCTTTAAAGCGCCAAAGATCACGCCAATAGTTTTTCTCGCCGCGGCCCGGTTCGATTATCAGCTCCATACGTTACCGCCTGACGCCAGTCGGCCACTGATACAGGTTTGTAATCTCCGTGGAAGACAACGCCCGGTTGTAAATTCTAACATCGTCAGCAGATTGGCTATAGTAAGCAGAACCGGACGGATTCATTGCCACATCGAAGGACCCAAGAGGCGACGAAAGCGATGACGCCGGGCTCGCCCCCCCAGGAGTAATAGTTTGGGGCGCTCCGTCAATATAACCTGTAATAGTTCCGGCATTGAAGACCATTGTTATCCAATGCCAATTTCCATCAAATGTATATGACGATGACGGATAACTTGAAGAGCCATTTTCGGCAACCCAATAGATTATGCTGCCCGCGCTCGACACAAAAAAGCGGTGGCCTGTAGTGTCTGCAAAGCCAAATGAAAAGGTGGACGTGGTTTTAATCCATGCAGAAATCGTTGCACTGGTGGCTCCGCCAAGCAGCGTTCCAGGGCCAGAGCCCGCCGTCAGGTATTGGTCGGATGCCGCGCTAAAAGAAACCGCGTTCGTGATTTCGCCTGGGGTCCATGCCCCATTGTTTACAAGTGTTCCAGTGAAGCCATTTCCGGAAAGGTCAACTGGTTTCACGCCAGCGCCGTCGTCCAATGGCCACCAAAGAGCAAGGCCGGAAGTATTATTGGGATAATGTATCACAACGCCCAGGTTAGGTTTCCAGTAGATGTTGGTTATTTGCGTCCACTGGTTGTTTGATACAACCAAAACTTCAGGCGGCGGCGCCGTCCAACCAGGCACGCTGCTGAAAGCGACAGACAAATTGCCGACTGGCACTGGATTGAGAGCGGTTCCGCTAGGCAAAAAGGCCCCGCCATTGGTCTGCCATGCGGCGCCAGCGGCGACTGCGGCGGCTGGCAGAATTGCCACTTGCACTCCTCCGCTTTGAGGCACTTGCACATAACTCGCAGTCACATTGGCGGGCGTTGACGTGACCAAAGCCGGCTGGTTGCTCGGAGTTATCCAGCCTGGAATGGGTGCAAAGCCGACAACATGCATTCCTGCCGCAAGATTGGTCAGCGCCGTCCCGCTAGTTTGCAATGCGCCTCCGTCGAGTTGCCACTGCGCGCCTGCCGAAGCGGCGGTTGCGGGCAAAAGTTGAGTTACCAGTGCAGCGCTACTGGGCAATTCGTAAGCGCCGACAGCCCAGGACTGTGGGCGTTGAAGACCAAGCTTATCCACACTGAAGACCCCGCTGAGATTAGCTCCGGCGGCTATCGCAGCGCTTCCCGACTGCGGCTTAAACGACGACGAATTCAACAGCGGATTTCCCTGGAGTAAATGAAGTTCGCGCCCCGAGGATTGCCATTGCGCCAATGTGACCTGCCCCATTGAGCCGGCAGGCCCTCCCATCCAAGTGTTGCCGGCAGCATTGCCATACGTCAAATTGTAGTCCTCGCTAACGGTGTAAGAACCATTGTAGTAAGCCAGAGACACCGCAGCATAAAGACCGGAAAAAATATTGTTGGAAATCTGATAATTTGGATTGTGAACCGGAGGAAAATTGTCATCGCTCAAGTCGCCAACCAGAATCCCGGTGTTATTGTTTCCATTTTGGCCAAGGAACGTATTGTTAAAAATGCCTTCGGAGTAGTGGTAAGTCTCATAGGCAATCTGGATGAATGCCAATCCGCTGCCGCAAGCCGAACCGTCCGTGGAATCAAAGACATTGTTGACACAGAGCAGCGAGCCGACGTTCCCTTTTACGAACAAACCTGACGTTTGAAACGATCCGCCGAAGCCGCCTCCAAACACGCAACTGGCAATGGTCACATTCGTCAATTGTCCCCCGTTGGCGGTAAAGGCGAATACGCCATTGTGATGGTTGTTGTCCGCCGGATCATTCCAGCAATTAAATGTGTGCAGCCAGCAATTGCTGATGACAACGCCGTTGCAAACGGAGGATGCGCGAAGGTCGCTCACGATCCCGCCCCAGTTGCAATTGTAGGCGTTGATGTTGAAAAAGTTAATGTTTGTCGTTCCAGTCCCAAACGAAATTCCAAACCCGGTTCCGGCATCGTGAACCAAAACATTGCTGACCGTGATATTTTGACTCCCCACTCCGCTTGAATCATAGATAAAAACGCAACTGCTTGACGAAGAATCACTCTCCTGATTCTGAACCGGGATGTAAATATTCGTGACGGCAATATTTTGAACGGTGACATTTCTGCAGTCTTCAATGGCAATACCGTTGTTTGGGCTGCCGTAAGCCAGCCCGTAGCCCGTTGCGGTTGAGAAGATGGCGCCGTTATTGGTTCCTCCGCCATCAATCACAAGCCAGCTCTGGCCGATGGCAAGGATTGCCTGGCCCGACGTCCAATTTGGAGCCGACATATAAGCGCCCGTATCGAATTTGATCGTGATCGGATTGCCCGCGCTGCCACTGCCCAAAATTGTGAAACTGCTGCTGATACTGCCTTCGAGCATGACAGTGGCGCCGGGTCCGATTTGTCCACTGCCTGAACCCCAATTTCCGGAAGTCGTCATCCATGACATCGCATAAGCGTTTCCAGCGCTGGAACCATTTTGCGACCCCGCGCCGGATTGGGAGACGTAAATAGTTTGGGCGCACAACGGGGTCACCCCAATGGAAACGAGCATTAACAGAGAAAGCAACCCCACATATAGCGATCGGGCTGGCAACAAATTGTAGAAGTTGAATTCCTTCATCTCGGGATTGCTAGCAATTATTATGCCGTTGCTTCAATTTGAGACCCGTGTTCAGACGATAGTTCCTCATACTCGGACTGGACGCTCTCGGAGCGCATATTGAGGTACCAGTCAGAAAGGGATGAAATTGCCGCAAGTTGCGTGAACCAGAACACGCTCGTCTGATCGAAATAGGTTATCCCCAGCCAATTAACGATATGGGCAGCCAACATACAGCCCAGGCCCCAAAGCAGGTACTCGTCTTCGACCAGTGCCGGGGAATGATGACGCACCGCTTGAAGAGCGTTGCCCAACAAGCTGAAAGCGCGTTTGAGGACAAGAATGAACAATCCCATGGCGCCGATCCCCGACGTCAGGCCGATTAATACAAATTCGTTGGTAATGTCCGCGGTGTTGGTGGTCGTCAAAATATACGGGAACCAACCCGCCGTATCGGCCAGTGGCATTCCCGCAAACCACCATTTTCCGATATTTTGAGCGCTTATATCCATTAAAAAAGCGCGATGCCAACCGTTTCCGCCTGTAGTGCCGCTAACGTGCGCGACCAAGTACCAAATGGGCGCCTTCATCACAACGGCCATCAGCACAACAAAACCAACGATCCCCCACCTGACTTGGCGCATTTTCGTGCGAAACCTCCAGAAGCACCAACCCAAAAAGCCAAAGGCCGTGGCGCCAACCGGCCCTCCGGAATTGGCCGCCCAAATGATTATAAAACAGAGGCCGATCCCAAGCGCCGCCCAGTTTCGATTCAGCCGCCGAAATGAAGCGCCTATAAAAATTGGGATAAAGCCTACGCTGATTGTGCCTAGCAGGCTTGGATTGCGCAAGCTTCCAAAGCAACGAACTTTGCTGTCCCGCGTCCATTCTCCGCTTAATCCCCATCCGAGAATCCCAAGGGGTGAGTGCCCTTTCACACGTTCAACGATCAGTGCCAGGACAAATGGGATGAGGAGAAAAACAAATGAACGCAGAAGCCAGCGAAGGTCATCGGGCGACTCAATCAGGGCGCGACAACTAAAGTACAGGATAAGAGCGTCAACCGCAACGCCGACTTGAAACATTAAGCCGACCTTCGAACGAATCAGGAACACGACGGTCAGGTAAATGTAAAACCATACGACAGCTTTGTCTATCCCATTAAGCTTAAACGCCAGCCATTCCCGCCGGGTCAGGGTCCGGATAAGCAGAAAAATCTCAAGCACCCTCGTAGGGAAAAAATTCAATCCTAGGATTCTTACCTCATTGAACTCGGTGAGGAAAAGAGCTCCAATGATCAAAGCCAGCAGCGCCACTCGTTTGGAGCCTTTCAGGATATAAACGCTCAAAACCAGCAAAATACAGATGGAAGCCAGCGTCATTTTTCCGGAGCCCTAGCAATCATCTCCAAAACGAATATTGCCGAATCAACCCGCCTTGGCGCCGGAGATTTTGGCCCAGCTTGGGGGCATGTTCTTCATGATCTCGATGTTCTTGAAGACATTGCTTTCACGCGCACCGTGCTGCTTCACCCATTCCGCCATCTTTTCAATGCCCTGCTTCAAGCTCGTCTTCTTTCGTTTGCCAAAAACTCGGTGGGCTTTGCCGTGGTCTGAAAAAGCGAATTTCACCTCGTTGCGCGCCTCCAGGCGTTTGACATTGCACTTCACACCCAGGGCTGTGGATACGATTTCGGCCAGTTCGTTAACCGTAAACGGCACATCGGCGCCTACATTGAAAATCTGATTCCGAGCCTTGGAAATATCCGCTGACTCGGCAATGATGGGAGCGATGTCATCAACATGCGTAAATGCCCGTTGCTGGCTTCCATCGCCAAAGATCGTCATGGTCTGGCCCTGCAAAAGCTGGTTCATGAAAATACCCACAACATTTCTGTAACGGTCGCCTATATTTTGACGCTCCCCATAAACATTGTGGGGCCGAAAAATCACGTAATCCAACCCAAACATCTCATGGGACACTTTAAGTTCCTGCTCACAGGCGAGCTTGGCAATGCCGTAGGAGTCTTCCGGGACAGGTGTCATCTCTTCTGTCATTGGCGTCTGTCCCGCTCCATAAACCGCGATCGACGAAGTAAAAATGAAGCGTTTGACACCGTAATTGACTGATGAGTTGATCAAATTGACCGTGCCAACCACATTGTTGTTATAATTAAACCGCTTGATAAAGTGGCTTAACCCTTCGGCAGCGTATGCGGCCAAATGATACACGTGTTCGAATTTGTGCTTCTTAAAAAGCGAATCAATCAACTCATGGTCAAGAATAGATCCCTCGACAAATTTTGCGCCGGCGGGAATATTATCGCGATAGCCCCCGCTCAAGTCGTCAAGAACCACAACCCTGCGCCCCATTTTGAGCAAATGCTCCGCAACATGCGAACCGATAAAACCAGCCCCCCCTGTCACCAGGCAAATTCCACTTTCCTTGTTGATTTTCTTCATATTTGAAAAACTTCAGCTTGACCGTTGCCCGTGGCAAATGCCCCCCCACTCCGTCATTACAGGCGCGGGAGCCAGCGGCTCATATCCCGACTCCGGCTCAGCGCCTTCCTTGATGAACCGCAGAGGATCAAGGCGCCAATTCCACGCTAGCAAAGCTCTGTCGCAGAACAAGCGGTTTTTTACAGCTTCACGGGGCTTTAGAGCGTTGATCAAACTATATCCGCAACACCTGATGGCCAAACTAACCAGGGAAACAAGTCGAATTTGTCGAGCTCCCGATTCTCCATAATGCTTGAAAAAGTAACGGTAACGGCTCCGGTAAGTTTCAAGGGCAAATCGCACTGGAAACCGTCCGACAGACTGGCCGCCCAAGTGCGTGATAACCGCATCTGGACAAAAAAGAATGCTTCGTCCCGACTTCCACACTCGAAAACAGAGATCCGTCTCCTCAAAATGGTAGAAAAACCGCTCGTCAAACCCTTCAAGCTGACTGAGCAACTCATTCCGCACCATGACACAGCAACCGGATTGAAATCCAATTTCCTTTTCCGAAAGGCCGTCCCAGTTTAGATACTTATCAGATTCAAAGGCTTTGGAAAACTTGGCAAGGAATCTAAGACCAAGCGCCGCAATTAAATATCCGTGGACTGTTGGAAGAGGCCGCGCTGGATTCTGATCCGAACCATCACGATTGAGGACCCTGCAGCCGAAAGCGCCCGCCTTCGGGTGGTTCTGGGCAAATGCCACAAAGCTTTCCAGGCTTTTTCCGTGGATGATTGTATCTGGATTTAAGATCAACACGTATTCGCCACTAGCTGCCCGAATGCCGGCATTGTTGCCTTTTGCGAAGCCCAGATTGGCGCCGTTTTCCACAACCTTCACGCGTGGGTAATGCTCCTTGACAAACGGGATCGAAGGATCAGTCGAACCGTTGTCAGATATAATAACCTCAAAGTCAAAAGAAAGCGGCTCAGCAAAGATGGATTTCAGGCAATCCTGGATTACCTTGAAATCATTCCAGCAGATAATAACAACAGAAAGTTTCATATTTTGGAACCGCTCAACCAAAGCACCTTTCACGCCGCGGCGCGCCAACAAATCCTATTGACTTGGGGACCTGTAGCAATACATGCACTCATTCCCCAGCCATGTGTTTCGGTTGTGCGTCGCTGAACCGAAGAGAAAGCGAAGGGCGCTATAACTGAATTTCTGGCTCATCAACTTCCGCATAATCGGCAATGGAAGACTGTAGAGAAATGATCCGGCAAGCTTGAATCCTATATCGTCAAAAATCGCCGTTACTTCCGAACTTGATCGCAGTATTGTCTGCATCTGCACCGGCTTCAACCACCGACGAAATGCTTGATAAGCCGCAACCACATGGCTCAACCAGTGAGCCCCGTCTGAACATTCAACGATGACTACACCGCCTGGCTTCAACAGCGATTTGATTCGCGCGATAAACGCCTTGCGATCCTCAACGTAGGCGAGTACGCCGACGCAAATGATCAAATTGAACGACTGCGGCTCCAACGAGGCCCCCATGAAATCGCTGTTAATCGTCTGAACACGCCACGACATTTCCTCAGGAACGTGCGAACTCGCAATCTTCAACATTGTCTGCGAGGCATCAACTAAAGTCAGGCGGTTGTTCGCGTTGATTAACCCTCGGGAAAGGGACCCATCACCGCACCCAATGTCCAAAATGGATCCCACATTGTCTGACTTAAGAAACTCAGAGATCGTTTCCGCGCGCAATCTGATGTTGTACCTGGTTTCAGTCAAGTACTTCTGAGGTTGCTCGAAAGTCTGTCTTATCAGCGTGATATTATCAGGCATACGCTTCGTTTATTTGCTCAATTCCAGCGCCGATTCAACGCCTGCTCCACAAACTGTCGCGCAAGGTCAGACGGCGCAATTGTTGATCGCGGAAATATTTGATGAGGTTAGAGTCATCGACGGGCGGGATGCGTTTAAAATATCCGCTGGCAAATCCAAAACCCAAACCGGCAGCCGCAAGAAAATAGGGCTTCTTGAATACACGGGAGGCGCACTTGACCAACATAAAGAGCGGATGGTAGCCAGTAATATAGTTGGCCAGCCCGTTTTTCACCCAGTTTTTCCAGGATCCGTCGGCGTCGCCGGCGAAGCGGTAATGAGTCAGTTTTAATTCATCAAATGTATATGTGGACCAACCCAGCATGTTAGCCTTTGCTTCGTCCAATGTGTCCCAACCGGTAGCCTTATATAACCCTCCCATCTGTTGCCAGCACTCCCGGCGGTACATTTTCACGGCGCCACGAACATGGAACGGCGGGTCGCCCTGAGCTTCCGGCTCAGTGCCTCCAGAGGCAAGACTGCAAACTGTTCCGCCTCCAATCGCTAACTTGGGATCCGCCAAAAATCTTTCGTGGCACTTTTCAAAGTAGTCTGCGGCAAAAGAAAGGTCGCCGTCCAACTTCACCACATAGTCCCAGCCAGCATCGCTAATCCGGGAAAATCCGTCGTAGAATGCCTCCATTACGCCGCCGCCTGATTTACGAAATCCCCTGTCAGGTCGGTGTACGCCCCGGATCCATGAATGCTTCCGGGCCATTTCATCAATTAATTCGGCGGTGCCATCGGTTGACCCATCGTTGACCACCACCCATTCCCGTGGAAGCCAAGTCTGCGCCGTGACAGACTCAATCGTCCTTTTAAGGTGTTCGATCTCATTGCGAACCGGCGTAACAATCACGTATGTGGCGTTGATCATGGCTGAATGTTAATACCAATCATACAACCCTGTGAGGACCATCTACGATTACTAGTTAATTGCTGGCGTTGGCCATTTCTTAACATGTAGAGATGCAATGTCATTCGATCTTGCCTGTTTGCTGAGGGAAAATACCATTGACTGCCGGTATCGGCGCGGGCTTTCCGTCAAGCAATTCATCCACAATCCCCATGAAGCGCTTCTCTTCTTCGACCCACAAATGCTGCCTGTATATATCACGGCCTTTTTCCATCACGCAACGGAGGTCTTCAGGATGCGCCCATGCCCATTCTATTTGTTTGGCAAGGTCCTCGATATCTCCTGGCCGGAAAAAAATCATGCTGTCATCGGTGAAATAATCCTGAATCCCAGTGGTTCGCGGAACGATGACTGGTTTGTTCATCGCAAGATACTCGAAAATTCGGGTAGGGAAATTGATTTCAGTGAACAAGTTCAGCCTGTTGGGAATGATTCCCAGATCAATGGTTGAAATTATAGAGGGAATCTGGTTGAGCGGCTTCAATCCCTTGTATTCTACAGTGCCTCCCATCCCCAGCTCTTTTGAGAGCGAGAGCACTTCATCCATGTAATCGGTTGGTTCCCCGTAAATTTCAAATTTAACACGCGGCATTCGATCCCTGAGCGACGCCAAGGCCCGGACAGCCAAATCCAACCCGTGCCGTTCCACCAATAGACCATGATACATGATCGTAAAAGGTTTGTCCGGACCGGAGGAAGTAGACTGGTATTTATCTCCATCGAACACAGTTGCATCCGGTGTGTTCATGATTATCTCCACCTTGTCGGATGCGTTGCTGCGAGAAACGAAAAGTCTTTTGAAAGCGGTATTCGGAGTCAACACTTTGTCTGCGAAAGCGATGCTCCAACGTTCCAGCCGGCGGAGCAATCGGTAGGCAAACTGTTTTTCAGGCGCGGCGTAAATGCTCCCATATAATTCAGGCATCGGATCATGCAAATCCAGAATGACCTTCGCTCCAGTCAGGCGAGGCACGAACGCCGTAAAAACCAAAAAATCCGGCATGTTATGGACATGCACCAACCTGAGATCCCCGCGAAGACTCCAAATTGTCAGCCGCCAAAATGCGCTCAAAAAGAAAAATCCATAGCGCATGACATAGCCAATCTGGCTATCGCGCTTGTGGGAGAGTGAAACACGATGGAGATTAACGCCGTTGAGCGCCTCAAAAGAAGGCTTGGAATCGTTTTGGCGCAACGCAATAACATCCGCCACCATTCCCTCTTGAACCAACGCTTCTGCTTCGCGCTTGGGACGCGCGTCCAATTCATAGTACGCGTAAACCACCACTGCGGCACGACCCGATTGCCGCTGCGCGCGGACTATAGCTTTTTCTTTTGCGTGCGTAGTCGGACTCGTAACCATTCTGGGCGTGCTGGGTGACTCTGATGCAGGGATGCCAACGACCTCTTTATACCAAGCTGCTACATCCTTGGGTCGCGCAAGCCAAACCGTTGAGTCATACTTCTCCTTAACATATTGCAACAATCGCCGATAAAAATCCGCAGGAAAAGTACCCGACTTTGGAGGATTCCCGTCGAAATGCATGTAATCCGGATGGACATTTACAAGCGCCATCCCTCCATGACTCGCGACCCAGTCTAGCTTTCGCAACCAAATGTCCAGATTCGTTTCCCGGAACAACAGAAAAAGCGTGGAATCCTGTGGAAGCGTATAGGGAAGCTCAACGTAACCCTCGCCGTTTGGACATTTTCTCCAAAATGGAAATATCGTCCCGGCGCCATCGGGTTGAGGCTCGAATGGATCGGTGTCAAAAGTGGAAGCGTCGTATTGAATGTTTAGATCCGTCAACCAGTCCAGCTTGTGAAGCATGAACCCGGCGCGGAACCCAACTGCTCCCCACTCCTTGAGATAGCGGTTCACCTGCGCGGCATTTGTGGCAAAAGCTTCCCGCGATTGAAAGATTTTGCCGTCGTGATGCAAATCGTGGACGCCGACTTCAAATCCTTTACCGGTCAATTCGTCTCTTAATTCACGGGTGACTCGGTATTCTCCTTCGGGAATAAAATTGAAGGAAGAACGGAAACCGAGCTTCATTTCCATCTCCATCAATTTGCGGCTTTGATCCACGCCGAACTGCCCCTCGACATCGTGCGACAAGACGAAGGCGAATTTTTTCCCGCCCGGCCAACCCGGCCAACCCGACGGCGCCTTTTCTGAACCGGGAAGCACCGGCCAGATACCGCCAACCTTCTCCCGCTTGCGAGTGGCAAACCATCGCCGCACGCCGCGCCGCACAGAAAGCGGCACAAGCGGCTTTATTTTGTAGTAGAGATCGCGCCGAATCATGGTCGTCGATGAATCAAGAGATCCGCGAAGTCGCCAGCACACTGTCAATAATTGCAGCCTGGTCCGCCTCCGTGAGAAACGGATGCATCGGAAGGCTCAAGACTTCGCGCGAGGCTTTTTCTGATTCAGGGAAGTCTCCCCAATTGTAACCTAACTTGGCAAAAACAGGCTGTTCGTGGAGACACTTGGGATAATAAATCGCCGTAGGAATTCCCTTCGCTTTCAATTGCTCCGCGACCTTGTCTCTGTCCCTTAGTCGAATCGTATATTGCGCATAGACATGGGTATTACCCGCCGCCACAGCGGGGACGCCGCAGGAACTGCGCAACTTTTCAGAATACCGCGAGCCAATCCTGGACCGTTCTCCCAACTCCCAATCCAAATGCGGCAACTTTGCAAGCAACACAGCTGCCTGCACAGTGTCAAATCGTCCGTTGGTTCCCAGCAGGGTGTGGTGATGCCGTTGCAGGCATCCGTGATTGCGAATCGACTTCATCTTGTCAGCCATCTCGTCGTCGTCTGTAAACAGCGCCCCGCCCTCCCCGTAACAACCCAGCGGCTTGGCAGGAAAAAAACTTGTGCTGGCAATCTTTGTCACGCCGCAACTGCGCCGTCCGCGTTGCGTCGCTCCAAAACTTTGCGCCCCATCCTCAATCACCGTCAAGTTGCGCTCTGCTGCGATGGCGTTAATCCGATCGTAGTCAGGCATCTGTCCAAACAAACTTACCGGCATGATGGCTTTAGTCTTCGGTGTAATGGCCGCGGAAATCGCATCGACATCGATATTGTAAGTCGTTGGTTCAATATCCACAAAGACTGGCCGCGCTCCAACCAAAGCAATCACTTCCGCAGAACTGATCCATGTGTAGGGAACAGTGATTACTTCATCTCCAGGACCAATCTCCAGCGCCCTTAACGCTATTTCAAGACTGGCCGTCCCGCTGGCGACTGAAATGCAGTGCTTGACATCCGTGTATTTCGCCAGGGCCGTTTCAAGTTCCGACACTTCCGGCCCTTGAATGAACTGTCCGTGTGCCAGGACCCGAAGAACTCCCTCATCAATATCGGTTTTATACCGCCGATATTGTTCCTTTAAATCAATAAACTCCATCTGCGCCTAAATGTCCTGTTGCAGACGGCGCGGCAGATGGTCCCGGCTCTTGTTGAGCACGACACCCACGTTGGTTTTTGTTTCCAACAGAACATTGGTCGCCCTCTTGGCAACGTCGCGATCAGTTTTTTCCGACTCAACAACCAGCAACACCATATCCATGAAACGCGCAAGCCTCGGTGTAATGCTGATCTGGCTCATCGGAGGCATGTCAAATATAATATAGTCGTAATCGCTCGCCCGCATCTTGGGCACCAGATGGCTGAACCGCTTGGGAAGGACGCGGGGCAGGTTCTCGTTGACCTCAATATCCTTGGCTACAAATAGATTTTCATGAATGCAGGCGGCATTTCGTTTGTCGCGCTCCAACGCCTCTTCCAGGCCGCAGGTCAGTTTGCCTCGATAAAAGTGATGCGCCTCTCCATCCTGCGCATTCATGTTTACCAACAGCACATTCCCCTCGCCCGTTTCGGATAATGCGGATGCCAGTCCGGCCGCGGTGGTTGTCACCCCGGCCCCCTCCTCGCAACTGGTTATTGCGACCAGTTTGGGCTTGTGAGTCAAATTGATCACCTCGAAATAGGTCATCAGGCGATCCCGCAACGTCTCAAAATACGGACGCAAGGCATGGCGTTGTTCCCACGGCGCGACATGGCCGTTCCCTTTCCCATTTCCGTTGACGACTGCAGGCAAAGTGACCTCCGGGGTGGCCAACGCATCAGAAGAAGAATCAGCAGCCCCATTGATCGAACTTGCGGGAAGCAGGGGGACAATTCTTTCGGGCTTCAGCGCTCCGAACTGGAATTTGTTTTTCAATTTGGGCATGCTGATGAAGAATGGCACGCCAAGCCTGTGCTGAATGTCCAACGGCCGCTTCAATGTTTGGTCGAGATAAAGTTCGATAAAGAACGGCAGACCAAAGGCCAACGCCAGTCCGCCGGCCAGGATGCCAGCGCACAGCTTTGTGACCGCCATATAATCACCCCGCGCCGGTGTCGGCATCTCGATGGACCGAATCTGAGTATTTCCGGCATCGAGCGCTCCATTAGCATCAGCCTCCGCCTGCCTCCGTTTATAAACATCCAATGTCGTGCGATACATGTCGCATTCCCGCTGAAGGTCCAGAAGTGTTGCCTCGGATGTTAATATCTTATTCTGCCTTTCGTGGGCCGCCGCCAACTGGTTGGTCAGCATTGTATATCTGATCTCCAGCGTTTCAGCCCGAAGCAACGCTTGCTTATATGTGATAATAGGATCCTGCGCCGCAGGGTTGGATGAGTTGGCGACAACTGCCTTTATGGCAATCAAGCCGGGGTTCTTTTCCTCCAATTGTTTGCAAGTCTTTTGCGTTCTCGCAATTCGGGCCTCGACAGTCTGGACTTGCTTGTTGTTGGTTGTCGTCCAACTCAACAATTCCGATTCTTCCGCTTGCAGGGTCGCCAGCAAAGCAGAGTCTTGTTTGTATTCTTGAATGATGGCTGGGGCGACTTCTGGCGTGGCTGCCGATGAAGCAGTGGCTACCGCGCGCGAATTCGTGACTGTCGGCAGCTCACGTTCCATCCCTCTTAAAATCGTGGCAGTCACTTGCCTGTCAGTAGCCAAATCGTTTAATTCACTTGCCGCTTTCTCTATTGTCGTTTGAACCGCCTTCTTGCTCTCGTCAAGAGAAACGACATCCACCTTCCTTTGCTCGTCACGCAGGCGGCCTTCCGCTTCAGCCAATTTGTTATTGACTGATAAAATGCCGGAAAGCAGATCGTCCCCCGTTTTGGGACGCCGCACTTCGTCGTGCTTCGTTTGGTATTCTTTAATAACCTCTAAAAGCACAGGAACGACTACGTCACGATCCGGATGAGAAAAGACCAGGCGAATCACATCGCTGCCCCTTTCCCGACTGGCAACCAGTTGCTTCTGTATTAAAAAGCCGGCATCAACGTCGTTTGTTCCCTGTCCTTTGGAAAGAATCTTACCGGAGCCGACTGTCGCGGCTACCAACTTAAGCACATCGAGAGTCCGGATCATTTCGATCTCGGCATTCATAATGGAGTCCCCGGAGTCCCCCGAATTCATGGCCGTCACCTGTGCATCGGCGCCGTTTTCAGTCATCGGCTTGGTATCCACGACATAGCGGATGTATAGCTTGGCTTCAGAGGTATAATTAACAGGCTGCAATTGAAAGGCCACTCCGGCTGCAATAATCGCGATCAGGGCAATCGCGACAATCTTCCACTTATGGCGGAAGATAATGTAAAAGATGTCTCGCGACGTCATCATTGATGGTGGCGGCGGAAGTGGCGGTTTCGTGTTCATATCAATAGTTGTTACAAGCTATCAGCTTATGAGAGATGGGGATACAAACTGGCCCCAGCCAACCGCAGCATCGATAGAGGCATACGGCTGAAGACACGGTTGAACCAGCCTTCCACTCGGTCCACATCGGCAACGAATTGCTTCGATAAAAAGTCATACTTGGCGTATTGCAATTTCTGCTCAGCCGCCCCCAGTCCAAGCTTGAATCGCCGCAATCCATCATTCGACAGCGAACTTCGCCCAAGATTCAAACTCGAAACACCTTCTTCTGCGCACCTGCGCATCGCCTCCCACATCATCAGGTTATTTGGCCGGTGCTGCTGCATCGAAAAATTCGACGCGCCAAACTTATACATGGCTTCTTTCCCATGACGAAAAAAGACCGCAGCGGATGCCGGCTGTCCCTCAAATCTGGAGATCGCTACGAATCCTTTCCCCGCCCCCAACATATAACGCTGAATATTCTCGAAAAACCTGAACGGCTGCGGAGGCAACCCATGCCTGCGCCTCGTCTGGCAATGCAGGTCATAATAAATGCGGATTGACTCCGCGTCGGAACTAAACTCTACCTTTAAACCCGCCGCTTCGGCCTTTCGCACACCCCGACGAATGGAACTGTCCATTCCTTTGAATACCCGGTCGGCGCCAACCTCAAGATTCACTACATGCCCGTAGAATTCCAACGATGGCTTGGCCCCATCCCATGATGGACTAGAATCCCGGCATTCAAAAAACTTCCATCGCCTCTCGCGGCCACAGTCAACAGCTTTCTGATAAAGCTCGCAACCATCGGCATTCTGTTCGCAAATCGGCCCGCAGGAATCAGTAAAAGGAAGCGATACTCCCCGGCGCCCCTTCCACCAACTGTTGACCTCCATGATCGGGAGCGCTTCAATAAGCCGCCCCAGGTCAAACCTGCAAACATACTGCGGAACATGCCCATATGTTTCCGCCAGGACGCGCGCCCATTCGCTTCCGTGAAAAATGGTGCTGCGAGAGTGCGCTGCCACCAACGCATCCCAATCGGACCGTTGAAGGGGATTGACTATCTCCAGTCGGCTTTCCGAAGCTCGACCTGATGTCTGCCTCTCCGTTTGGACGGCGGGAGACATTACTTCGCGAGCGAGGTCTGGGGCTTTCTGCCACTTACTGAAGACTTGAGTTCTTCAGCAACGCAATGAATTTGCTCGTTCGTCAATTCCGGGAACATTGGCAAAGAGAGAAACTCCTCCGCGCAACGTTCCGCCACAGGGAACGAACCTTCGCGATGACCAAGAAATTGATATGCCTCCTGCAAGTGAACCGGGATCGGGTAATGAATCGCGCAACTAATCCCCTTATCGGCCAGCGCTTGAAGTATCTGGTTCCTCTCCTGCACGCGCACAGCGTAGATATGATAGACGTGCCGGTTATACGGCGCCTCATGCGGCGTCATTATTTCTTCGATTTGACCCAGAAGCTGATCGTAAAGCAACCCGTGCGCGTGACGGCGCACATTGGAGACTTCCAAATGCTTCAGCTTGACACTGAGAACAGCGCCCTGAATGCCGTCCATTCTCGCATTCCAACCCACTTTCGAATGGTAGTATTTGCGATGCTGTCCATGATCGCGCAGAACCTGGATTTTTTCCGCCAATTCCTTGTCATCAGTCGTCACGCCACCGGCTTCTCCCAACGCGCCCAGGTTCTTTCCAGGATAAAAACTGAAACAACCCGCCACGCCAATGCTTCCGGCTTTGCGCTTCTTGTAAAGTGCGCCATGCGCTTGACACGCATCTTCAACAACAGGAAGACCATGCTTCCTGGCAACCTCGAGAATCCCATCCATGTCCGCGCATTGCCCGAACAGATGAACTGGAACGATGGCCTTCGTGCGAGGCGTGATCGCCGCCTCGATCAAAGACGGGTCCATCGTATAAGTGCGCTCGTCAATATCGACGAATACGGGACGCGCGCCGCAATAGGTAATTGCCTCGGCAGTCGCCATGAAAGTGCTGGGAACCGTAATAACCTCGTCCCCGTGGCCAACTCCTAAAGCTAGCAGAGCCAACCAGATCGCGTCAGTGCCGTTCCCTACACCAATGGCAAAATTCGAGCTGCAATACTTTGCAAATTCGCGTTCAAAGGCCGCCACAAAAGGGCCGCCCGCATACGCATTCGCGTCGATCACGTCGCGGATGGCCGCGTCGATTTGCTCGCGAATCGGACGGTGATGCGCGGTGAGGTCTAGGAAGGGTACTTTCATAAGTGTTATTTGCGGTCTTGATCCACCATGCGGAGAACTCGCGCCGGATTGCCTGCGACAATCGCGCCTGCCGGAACGTCTCGCGTCACGACGCTTCCCGCGCCGATTACGGACTTGGATCCGACAGTGATACCGCAGAGAAGCGTTGCGCCCGAACCAATTGAAGCCCCGCGCTGAACGGTTGTTGGAACACAGCTCCAATCTGCTTCAGTTTGGAGCTGCCCATCCTCGGTGGTGGACCGAGGATAAAGATCATTGATGAAGGTGACGTTGTGGCCGACAAAAACTTCGTCCTCCAATACTACGCCTTCGCAAATGAATGTATGACTGGATATTTTGCAGCGGGAACCAATTCGTGCGCCCTTTTGAATTTCAACAAAGGTGCCGATCTTG
Organism: Verrucomicrobiia bacterium; assembly: GCA_036501665.1. Lineage (GTDB taxonomy): Bacteria > Verrucomicrobiota > Verrucomicrobiia > Limisphaerales > Palsa-1400 > DATAUD01. The sequence goes on along the minus strand of DASXZW010000088.1, from coordinate 16,899 downwards.
GTATCATCGCCGATCTCGCAACCGTAAAGGTTGGTGAAACTGTAGATTCGGACGCCCTGGCCGAGCTTTACGTTCGGCGCGATCTGTCGGTGGGGCAAACCCTCCGGTTCAATGCGTGTCATAATGGAGAGTAAAGAAAGGCTGGCTCAGACAGCCATGCGCGCTTCCGCGCCACCGGCAACAGGAATATGAAGCTTGCCGTTTTCTGTCTTGGCAGCCCGCGCGGCAGCCGTCGCCCCGCCATCCTGAACTGATACAGCCTCCATGCTGACAGGGCTTCCGCCATGCTTAAGCGATTCCGAAGAAGCTTCCAGGATTCTGACCAATTCGTGTCCGCGAACACCGTTGGTCAACGGTTGTTTGCTGTGCTGAATGCAGTCAATGAAGTGCTGGCACTCCGCTTTCAGAGGCTCTTCCTGCTTGATGTAGGGGGCATAGGTATCGCCGTAATGGTAAGCGTAGTGAAACTCTGCAAAAGTATCGTAATGCGGCGGACGTTCGACACGAGCGTCAAATACACGAATCTTCTCCTGCTGCGCAACGTCGTCATACACAATCATCCGCTTGCTGCCGACAATCGTCATCTCGCGAACTTTGCGCGGATCAAGCCAACTGCTGTGAATGATCGCTGAGCGCCCTTTGGTGAAAGTCAGGCTCATCGACGTGACATCTTCGATGCCCGGCGTCACGTGCGCGCTCCCACGGCAATTCACACTAATCGGAAACTGCTCTAGCAGATGCAAGATGATTGAAATATCGTGCGGAGCCAAATCCCAGGCGACGTTGATGTCCTTCTGAAACAAACCAAGATTAAGGCGGCGCGCGCAAATGTAACGAATCTCTCCCAAATCGCCGCGGTCAATGATCTCCTTGATCTTGCGCACTGCGGGTGAATACAGGAAAGTATGCCCCACCATCAAAACCAACCCCTTCTCGCGGGCGATTTCAACCAGTTCGGCGCACTGCTCGGAAGAAGCCGCCATCGGCTTTTCGATCAAAACATGCTTGCCGGCCTCCAGAGCCGCTTTCGCCATCGGAAAATGCATTTTGACGGATGTCGCGATCACCACGGCGTCCACACCCACGCCATTGAGCATATGATCGTAGCGTTCCTCGCCTTTGACGTCCGGGTAAAGGGAGTTGAGATGCTTGAGTCGTTCCCGGCTGATGTCGCACATCATTTTTAAATGACAGTCCTGGAGGGATCGAAAATTCCGCACAAGGTTTGGTCCCCAGTAACCGCAGCCAACAACTCCAACTTTGATTCGTTTTGTTGCCATAAAATTTTCTCTTTTTTGCGAACGATTACTCTTGCGCAGGAACTGTGCCGCCAGGGCTTATGGGAAGCTTCCGTTCGAATACTCGTGCGCTGTCAACAGCCGCAGTGCCTTTGGACCGGCTGAATTTGGGGGCGATTTTCATTTCCCACACCAAAACCAGGATAGCTGGAATCGTCAGCGCAATTATTTTGAGATCCAACCAAATCGACATGTGCTCCGCGTAATACAAATCAAGATTGATCATTTCTTCAAACGTCGTCCGATTCTTGCCGCTGACCTGCCACAACCCAGTCAATCCGGGCGGAGCCTCACAACGCCGCTTGTGCCGCGCGGTAAACAAATCAAATTCATAGGGGGTGCAAGGCCGCGGTCCAACCAGGCTCATGTCGCCGCGAAGAACGTTGATTAATTGTGGAAGCTCATCAACCCCCATGACTCGCAATACCGAGCCGCCAGTAATGAGGCGCTTGTCTCCGGCGTCGAGTTTGCGGGTCGGACCATTGGACATCATCAATTCCTTCAAATGGTTCTGATGCACGCCTGTATCGGCGTTGACCTTCATCGTGCGGAATTTCAAACACAACATCTTCCGCCCAAAGAAACCAACCCGTTGCTGCCGGAAAAACGCCGGGCCTGGCGAAACAATCTTGATGAAAATAGCAATGAGGATGCCAATTGGTAATATGAAAGGAAGGACGAGAAGCACACAGGTTATGTCAAGTATTCGTTTCCACAACGGAAACTGAAGCGGAGGCGATTGGGCCTGTGTGATGCCAGAAATCGCCGGTTTGAAGCAGTTTAAGTCGCGTCTGGTGAGCTGTTCGGTGTTAGCCATTGAGGTGAAATAATCGGAGGGAGGTTTTTTTGAAGTGAAATTCTGTTTTGGCTTCCCGCATTGCGCGGGTCTGATTGCGATTATTTGTAAAACGAAAAAATTCTCCTCTTGAACTGACGGCCATGGACAACGATCCAGCAATACTGCCGTAAAAAGCCTGGTTTTGGAAACCGCCGGTCAAGAGTCTCACACCTGTCCGCAATAAAGGCTGGTATCCCTTTATGAGCCCAGCCTGTTTTACTCAATTCTAGCGTGTCAAACAGTCAAGCCATGAAGCCTAACAGCAAACTCAGCCAGAAGCAAATCTTTTTTCTAAAAAGCTCCGCACTTGCTGGCGAATCTTAACTTTCGCCAACTTTCAAGACTCCCTTTATTGACCCAAGTAATCATGTCAGCCGGCCCTCCCAGCTTCTAACCCGGCAAACCTAGCCTGAACAACCCGACGCTGCCAAAAGAGGCAGTAAATCTGCAACCGCACGGTTCTCCACCTTCAACGATTTTCTGTCCACTTCTGTGACAGTTATGCGACCCAAAAAGTCCAGCAAAATCTGTACCCTCTCTCCCGCTGATAGTGTCCGCACAACCATTCCGGAAAATCCCATGAATGCACCCTCTACAATCGTCACTTCCGCCCCCGCCTTAACCCCATCTTCCATCGCCATAGGCTCTTCGCACTCAAAACATTGCTTGAGTTCGTCAATTGCCGCATCGGGAACTGCTGGGATCCGTTGGCCAAAATGCACGAGGCTGCTGATGCCGGTTACATGGCGAATGTCATCCACGCAGTTTTCCAGCTCGCAGCGAACGAAAATGTAACAGGGAAAAAGCGGCTCCACGAGACGCATGATGCCGCGGCGCGTCGCCCGCTCCACTCGCAAACGCGGATGAAAAACTTCCAAGTCCAATTTCCTGGCAATGTTGGCCGCCGCGATATGCTCATGTTTTGGCTTGGTTCTGGCGCAATACCAGCCCATGCCCGAATTGGAAATTTGTTGCATAGCCACGAAAGGGGTTGAATTATGCCAGTCCCAACGAGCCAAGGCGGCTCAGACGTTGAATCCTTCGATTTTGGCTGATCAACATACTTTTCGTAGTGTTTTCATTACAACATGTCCTCGGATACCAGTCAAGTGATTTTCGTTGGATCTGGTCTGTATTCTCATCTGAAAAAGCACCTTTCACGCCAACCAACAAAAACAGCTTGTCAAGCGTATGATAATTCAATTGCAATCCGTTTAATTTGAGCAAATTACAATTATTTCCAAAAAAATTGGCCTCAAATACAGCTTTTGAGAATCACCCGTTTCTTGAGACGGCGTTTCTCAATCTCGCGACAAATAACACCAATTAATTGACGCTTCGCAACGCTGAGAGGTTACTCACATATAGCCGTCGCGACGCAGTTTTTCGAAAGCGTCTTCGCTTTCCTTGTCCTGCGCTCGCCCGGCCCGCTCTGGAGTCTTGGTAAGGCGGAGTTCTTCGATGATTTCACGCACTGATTTCGCGTTCGACTTGATTGGAAAAGTGCAAGGCGCGCAACCAATGCTGCGATAACGCTCTCCTTTTTCATTCGCGAAATAGAGCGGTATGACAGGGATGTTTTCGCGCTCGATGTATTCCCAAATGTTCAATTCCGTCCAGTGCAGCAACGGGTGAATGCGGATGTGCGTTCCCTTTTCGTAGTCCGTTTTAAATTGATCCCAAAGTTCCGGCGGCTGATCTTCGACGTTCCATTCCATGTTTTTGTCGCGTGGACTAAAGTAACGCTCTTTGGCGCGGGTCGGCTCTTCATCACGGCGAACCCCGACGATGACTCCTGTAAATTTATGGTGATCAAGCACTTCGCGAAGAGCATCCTTCTTCAAAGTGCCGCAGCATTGGACGCGAGTGGCGCGGCCATTCGGAAAAGTTGTTCCTTCCCGCAAAACCTGCTCATTTTTTCCGACGACAAGGTTCAGCTTCCAGTCGCTGACCACTTTGTCCCGATATTCGATCATGGACGGAATCTTATATGTGGTATCAACGTGAACCAATGGAAAGGGCACATGCCCAAAGAATGCCTTTCGAGCCAGCCAAAGCAGCACCGTCGAGTCCTTGCCGATGCTCCAAAGCATCGCCATGTTTTCAAATTTATTGAAAGCCTCGCGCATGATATAAATGCTCTGGTTTTCAAGGTTCGAGAGATAGTCCATACAGTGTGACAGAGTTTACGGGGGAATCGACTCCCCGCAAGCCAATTGTCGCCAAGCGAAGTCCCGGTCGCCGACGGTCATCAGCGACGGATTCCTTAAATCCGCTTTGCCATAGCGCAAGATGTTGCCGTCCAACGTACAAATCGACCCTCCCGCCGCTTCCACGACACATTGCGCCGCAGCAGTGTCCCATTCCATCGTCGGAACATCGCGCAGATATAAATCTGCCGATGCTTCCGCAACGAGGCAAAATTTGAGCGAACTGCCCATTGAGCGCAACGTCGGTTGGGGCAACTGATCAAGCATCGCCTTCACCATTGGTCCCGCATGATCCTTGCTCGCCACGACAGACAAATGCGAAATATCCGCCCGACGCGTCGTCAACCGCGAAACAACGCCATCCGCCGATTCCCGCCATGCGCCACCGCCGTCATCTGCATAATAGGTAACATTCAACGCGGGCGCATGAACAACTCCCAGAACAGGCCGCCGATTTTCAATCAATGCGACATTTACCGTAAATTCGCCCGTTGCTTTCAGAAATTCCTTGGTTCCGTCCAAAGGGTCCACAAGCCAAAACCGATCCAAACCAGAGGCCGACAAATGGCTTTCCGCGCTTGATTCTTCAGAAATCACCGACACCCCAGTAAGGAGTGTTGGCAACGCTTCCACCAGAAAGTGGTGCGCCGCCAAGTCCGCCGCCGTCAACGGACTGGAATCCTGTTTTACGCTCACAGCAACCTGCCCTCGATAAAACGGCATGATCCGCTTCCCAGCTTCCTTCGCTAGTTCGCGAACGCGATCACCCAATTTAGAGTTCATACTTTTCAAACTGTAAACAAATCAGCCACCTTGACGTCGAAGTCCGGCAGAAGTGGCTCCTTAAGCCTTTCAGACCCTGCTAAAATCCCTCGCAACGCCAACCCGTACGCGGTTCCGTGATACGTCTCAACGTTGTCGTAACGCGGGTCGAGCATCCACAACCGGGCGACATTGAATTTCTCATAAATCCCCTTCTTCAACACGGTGTCAGGATGATGATCCCCGGAATCAATGACCTCCACCGCCAGCCACATCTTGCCCGTCGCAACCGTTACCACGGCCAGGTCCGGTCGCACCATCGTCCCCGGTGAAAGCTGCACAATGGAACGCGGACTTAAAATACGCGAAACCGCATTACCCCCCAAACGTTCCGCAACCCGGTCATGAATTCGCGCGCAGATTCTTTCGTGGCGCGAGCCGGGCGCAGAACGCATCAATGTCTCGCCTTCAAAAATTTCTTCGTACGACTCGCTCATTTCGATAAGTCTCACCCTATTGGAGCAGGGATCGCAGGTATCGTCCAGTGTGGGATTTGCGGTTGCATGCCAGCGTCTCAGGCGTTCCTTCCGCAACAATTCGTCCCCCGCCCTCCCCGCCCTCTGGACCAAGGTCAATAATCCAATCGGCCTCCGACAATAAATCCAGATTATGCTCAATCACAATCACGGAATGCCCGGCGTCCACCAACCGTTGAAGAACCTCCACGAGCCGTTTGACATCCGCCACATGCAAACCAATCGTCGGCTCCTCAAGGATAAATATGCAAGTCGGCCCGGCAGATTTGCTCCCCGGCGGAAGTTCAACTTTCCGAAACCCGGACAATAAATGCGTCACGAGCTTCATCCGTTGTGCCTCGCCGCCGCTCAACGTCGGGCTGGATTGCCCCAACTTGATGTAGTCCATTCCGGTATCACGAAGCGCCTCCAACGCGCGGGAGATTTTCGGAAACGACGCAAACACTTCCAGCGCCTGCGCGACGCTCAAGTCCAGCACCTGCGACACATTCAACCCACGTAGAGTAATGTCCAGAGTTTCCGCGTTGAAACGCGTCCCCTGGCATGTCTCGCAACGCGTGTAAGCGGGCGGCATGAAACTCATTTCCAATTTAATAATTCCCGCACCCATACATTCCGGGCATCGCCCCTGCGCGCTGTTAAAAGAAAATCGGCTCGCCGAATATCCCCGCAAACGCGCATCCGGCGTCTGGGCGAAAAGCTGGCGAATCTCGTCGAAGAACCCGACATACGTCGCGGGAATCGACCGCAACGTCCTCCCAATCGGCGACTGGTCAACTTCATAAACAGCGCGAAGCCCTTCCGTTCCAGAAACAGTCGTTGCGACGGCGCGGGCTTGAGCAGACTTGTCGCGCCCCAGTTTGGCTTTCAACGCCGGCAATAAGCATTCCCGCAACAACGTGCTTTTTCCTGAACCGCTGACGCCGCTCAGGCAGACCAGTCTGTTTCGCGGAAATCTCACCGTAAGATTCTTCAGGTTATGCAACCGCGCGCTCGATAGGATCAGGTCGCCGGTCGTTCGTTTTGCCGCGACGGGACGCCGTTTGCCTCGCGTCGGAAATTTCTTCGGTTCCCGCAGAAATCGCGCCGTAATCGAGTCTTTGTGCCGCATCAATTCCGCCAAAGTGCCCGCGGCAACCACCTGACCGCCGAACACTCCTGCCCCAGGCCCAAGATCAATCACATGATCGGCCCGGCGCATCGTTTCCTCATCATGTTCCACGACCACCAGCGAATTGCCGCGGGTTTTCAACATTTCCAGTGCTGTCAACAATTTCTCGTTGTCGCGCGCGTGCAATCCAATCGTCGGTTCGTCCAAAATATAAAGTACGCCGGTCAGATTCGATCCAAGCTGCGCCGCGAGCCGTATCCGTTGCGCTTCGCCGCCCGAAAGCGTTGTCGCGCCCCGCCCCAGTTGCAGATATCCCAACCCCACCTCCCGCAGAAATTTCAGCCGCTCCCGAATCTCCGGCACAATATCGCGCGCAATTTCCGCGTCGCGCCCCTTTAACCGAAGCGTCTCAAACCACTTCGCCGCGTCATCGACCGACGCATTCGAGACATCGAGAATCGTGGGCGAAGAATCCACGCCACCTTTCGACTTCCAACCAGGCAGACGGACAAATCGCGAAAGCTTGTTCAATCGCGTCCCATTGCAATCGCCGCAAACTTCGCGTTTCCCCTCCTGCCATTCGAACCACGATTCTTCAATCGACTCCGCCCGCGCCCCTCGCTCAACTTCCGGCAAATAAAACAATTCGCCGAACCCGCGGCACGTCCCGCACCAGCCCCTGGGCGAGTTGTAACTGAACATTTTCGGGTCCAGCGTCTCAAACGAATCGCCGCACTTCGGACACGACCTCTCAGTGGAATGGACGGATGTCTTCCGATCATTTCCCAGCGCGTAAAGTGTTCCCCGCCCCAACTTCAACGTTTCATCAATCAACTCGCGCCGGGGACGTTTCTTTTCCAAAACTCCAACCACAATTTCAACGTCATGCTCACGAAACCGATCCAGTCGAAAATTTCCGTCCGTCGAATACATTTTCCCATCGGCGCGAACTTCCTTGTAACCGTGTTTGAACGCCCATTCGCCAACTTCGGAGTGGTATCCCTTGCGATTCTTGACAACTGGCGCCATCAACAGCAGATCGCCGCGCCGTTTCATTTCCGCTGTCAACAATCGCGCCGTTTCATCGCGCGTCCGCGCCTGCACAGGGATGTTGCATTTCGGACAATACTGAACGCCCAACCGCGCGAACAGCAACCGCACAAAATGGTAAATCTCCGTGACCGTGGCGACTGTGCTCTTCCCCCCGCCGCGCGATTGTCGCTGTTCGATGCTGACCGACGGCGGAATGCCGGTGATCAAATCGACTTCCGGTCGCGGCAGTTGCTCCACAAATTGCCGCGCGTAAAGATTCATCGAGTCAAGAAACCGCCGCTGCCCCTCGGCAAACAAAAGATCAAACGCCAGCGTGCTCTTCCCCGACCCGCTGACACCCGTTATGACGACCAATTTGCCGCGAGGAATGGCAAGCGAGATGTTCTTAAGATTATGCTCGCGCGCGCCGTGGATGGCGATGGCGTCGGACTCGGCGTGTTGGGGAATTGTTTCCTGCACAGATTCAGTATTAACAATATTGGTCACTCCGCAAGGCGAGGCTTGTCCCATCCTAATCGTAATCTTAATCATAATCCTAATCTCAGAGATTAGAAAACCGATTAAGATCAGGATTAAGATTACGATTAGGATCGGAAAATTAGCCAAGGCTTGACCCCGCGCCGCGTGTCCGCGAAAATTCCCACCCTTGAAATACCGTAAAGCCTGGATTGCGGGAGTGATCCTCTTGGTGTTGATGGCAGTAGGAGTTCGCCTCCGAATGCTGTCAATTCCGCTGGAGCGCGACGAAGGGGAATACGCTTACATGGGGCAACTCATGCTTCAAGGAGTCCCTCCCTACCAACTCGCCTTCAACATCAAAATGCCCGGCACCTATGCCGCGTACGCCGTGATCCTAAAACTTTTCGGCGAAACTCCGACGGGGATTCATCTCGGCTTCCTCTTCATCAATCTGGCGACACTCGCCATGATTTATTTCCTTTCACGCCGCTGGCTTGACGAAGCAGGGACGCTCGTTTGCTGCGCATCATACGAACTGCTTTCGCTCAGTTCGGCAGTGCTGGGTTTGCAAGGTCATGCGACACACCTTGTGATGCTCAACGCGCTGGCGGGTTTGCTGCTTCTGTTGCGGGCGCGGGACAAAAAAAGCGTGGGCATCATGTTTCTCAGCGGGTTGCTCTTCGGACTTTCTTTCCTTTGCAAGCAGCCTGGCCTTTTCTTTGGACTGTTCGCGCTCGCAGTTTTGTCGCGCGACAGTTGGCTGGCAGGCGCGGCGGATTGGCGAAACAGCGCGGTAAAAATCGTTATTTTCTCATTCGGCCTCGCTCTGCCGCTCGGATTGACCTGCCTTTTCTTGTGGCGCGCGGGAACTTTTGACCGCTTTTGGTTTTGGACTGTCACCTATGCGCAGGCGCACACGGGAGTCATGACAACCAGTTACATGGAGCATCGGCTCGCGATGGCCGGGGACCAGGGAATTGAACGCTGGCTGTTCCTTTTCGGTTTGCTGGGATGGTTCTGGCTGCTGTGCCAAAAAGGGCGCGACAAATTCCTCCTTTCAGCATTCTTCTTGTCATCCATCGGCGCGTTGTTGATCGGTCGGTACCTCGCCCGGCACTATTTCATTGTGATGCTACCGGCAGTCAGCCTCTTCACCGGCATGGCTGTGAGTGAATGGACACAGCAACTTGGGAGAACCCGCCGACCATGGTGGCGCGTAGGGCCGATGACAGTCTTCATTCTTATTTGTGCGGGATTGATTTTCACCAACCGGCGCATTTGGTTTCTGGAACCGCCTGAAGTCGCCTCGGCGGACCTTTATTTCTACTGCCCGTTCGTGGAATGCCAGAAAATCGGAAAATTCATCGGCGAACATTCCAAGCCGGATGATCGAATCGCCGTTATTGGTTCAGAGCCGGAAATTTATTTTTACGCGCAGCGCCGGTCTGTCAGCGGTTACATTTACATGTACGATCTGGTCGAACCTCAGCGTTATGCATCAGCCATGCAACAGGAGTTCATGCACGATGTCGAGGCGGCCAAGCCGGAATACCTCGTCGTGGTCAACACTGGCAGTTCGTGGATGACCTATACGAATGCCGAGCCAGCCTTGTTCAATTGGGTCAAAACGTACCCGCACGAATCATACGAAATGGTCGGCGTCGCCGAAATGTTCGACGACCACACGGAATATCGTTGGGGCAAGGAAAACCTCCTCGAAAAACCGAAGACCTACAACGCCATCTTTACCTGGAAACGGAAAGCTCCGTAACAAGCGAAAAATGTCGCGTATCAGCGCCGGTTGATCCTTGTATTTCTTCTTTGCATGAAGTACCAGTGGAGGAGTTCGCTGTGAAACTGATCATCCAGTATCTTCATGGGCGGTCTCGCACTGTCCTGGTCCTGATGGGGCTGGTCTTGGTGATCTACATCGGCGAGTTGGATTACGTTACGGGGCCGATGGTCGCGCTGATGGTCTTCTATTTGATTCCCGTCTGCTTCGTCTCGTGGTTCGCCGGGCGTTGGCCGGGAATTTTGATCGCCTTCGTTTCCAGTCTTATTTGGTACGCGGCCAAATACCTTGATCCCGGTTCGATTGATAAGCACTGGCTTCTGCTTTGGAATACCGTGCAGCGCTTCAGTTTGTTCAGCCTTTTGGCTGTCCTGACAAGCGAAGTCACCGAACGCAAACGAATCGAGCAGGCCTTGCGCGCGGCACAGGAAGGTTTGGAAACGCGCGTGCGCCAACGCACTGAAGAACTGGCCCTGGCCAACGAAGCGATGCGGGCCGAAGTGCTCGAACGCACGCAGGCCCAGGAAAAACTTCGCGCTCTCAACGAAACCCTGGAACAACGCGTTGCCGAACGAAGCGCCGCCGCCGAGGAAAGAGCGCTGGAATTGGTTCGCTCGGAAACCGCATTGCGCCGGCAAACCAGCATTCTCCAATCCATTTTGAACAGCATGGGCGACGGCGTAATCGTGGCGGATGCGAGCCGGAAAATCCTCCTTTCTAACCCGGCCGCGCAAAGCCTGATGCGCGCGGGCCTCGGTCTTGGCGACACAGAAGATTTTTCTGAACAATTCAAAGCGTATTTGTCCGATGCGCTGACAACGCATCCCCACAACCAGCACCCGCTGATCCGCGCAATTCATGGCGAGGTCATCGACAGTGCCGAATTTTTCCTGCGGCAACCCGACTCCATGGAAGGAATCTGGATTGCCGCAACGGGACGCCCGTTGATCGACGAGCGCGGCCAAATCCAGGGCGGCGTTGTTGTTTACAGGGACATGACCGCGCGCAAGCAACTTGAAAAGCAGGTCGCCGAAATCAGCGACCGCGAGCAGCGCCGCATTGGGCAAGATTTGCACGACAGCCTTTGCCAGCATCTGGTGAGCATTGCGTTCGCCTCGGAATTGTTGCGCGATAAACTGGAACGGGATCGGTTGCCCGAAGCCGCGAGGGCCGAGATCATCGCGGAAATGGTGAACGAAGGCATTTCCCAGGCCCGCAATCTGGCGCGGGGATTGTATCCGGTCCGGCTTGAAGTTGACGGACTGGCTTCGGCCCTCGAGGAATTGGCGGTGGCGGTACAGGCGCGGAACAACATCACTTGCCACTTCACCGCCGAAGAACGTGTGCTGATCTATGATGAAGTCGCGGGAAATAATCTTTTCCGCATCGTTCAGGAGTCGGTGAATAATGCTGTCAAACATAGCCGTTGCAAGAATATTTCCATTGGCCTGGGCGCTGTGGACGATGAAGTCATATTGACAATCAAGGACGATGGCATCGGTTTCCCGGCAAATCGGTCGTCCACCGGCATGGGGTTGAGCATCATGAATTACCGCGCCAAAATGATTGACGCCTCTCTGGAAATTCGGCGCGGGGTCGGCGGAGGGACAATCGTTTTGTGCTCATTCCATAACAAGAATCTTGCGGCAACACGCGAACCGGCCATCACCGCCAAGCCCGTTGAAACCCGATAAAGTCTCCGTGAAAACGCTTTCAATATCGGCTGCCGCGAGGCATCCGTTACTCCCTCTCCTCCATAAACTTATGGAGGAGAGGGCCAGGGAGAGGAGGCTCTTCATCGCATTGTGGTTCTTGAGGAGGGAGCACAAAGGGAACCCGAGCCGGTCTTGGCGTTGTGCCAATGCCTAAAAGAATTGCAAATGTGAAATTGTGAAATTACGACCCCAATTTACGTCGATTTGTGTATTGGCGCTCTTTTCCGTATTAAGCATGACATGGTTAGGGTGTAAGCCTGAGTTGCCGAATGGCCCTCCAATTGATTTTCACTTGGAGGATCTTCTCCGAACTACCGGAAAGCCGCAAGGTGCTGAGGTTAGTGGACACTTTAAAGCGGACAGAAATAGCGCTTGGAAAGTTATCGGCGTCACGTATAAGTGGCATGTTACGTTTGTTTCTGGCACAAGTGCCGAGTTGCTGACGAATTATCGAGATGCCATACAGAAACTTCTGGAAGCCAGAAGACTGAAAGTCGACGTGGCGCAACTGCAGGTGTCCGATTTAGCTGCTGAACATGGTGCCATGGAGATTAAATACGATTACTCTGAGGAAAGTAATATTGTCCGATTATTTTGGGGAAACGCAGCTTCCAACGGTATTGACATGCTGGTCGTCTGCAGCGTACCTGGATACCAAGCAAAGACTGTCAAAAGCATGTAAAGGCATAGCAAACCTGGGGTCGCATAACAAACTTGGGCACGCACCTTCACAATTTCACATTTAAGTTTATTGTTTAAAAGCCAAGTTCGCAGCGTTTGACCTTGATCGGGTCGCCAAAGCGCCTTACCGCCCAGGGAATAAGAGGATGGGTCGGAACGACGAGCTTCATCTGCGTTTGCTCTGGATAAATCTGCCATTTGCTATTCCTGTTCCCTTTTCTCCGCTGATTTGATAAACGTAGATCATGTCCGCAAAACCCAAAACCGACCCAGCCGTAAAGACTAAGGTCTTCATTGTTGACGATCACCCTCTCGTCCGTGAGTGGCTCACGCAACTCATCCAGCGCGAAGATGACATGACCATCTGCGGCGAAGCCGAAGACACGCAGCAGGCGTTGAAAGCAATTGATGAAACCCAGCCGGACATCGTCATCGCCGACATCACACTAAAGACAACGCACGGATTGGAGTTGGTCAAAGATCTTCAAGCGCGCCGTCCTTCGCTTCCGGTGCTGGTACTCTCCATGCACGATGAATCGCTTTATGCCGAACGAGTGTTGCGCGCCGGGGCGCGCGGATACATTACCAAACAGGAGGCCACAAAACGAATTCTCCTAGCCGTCCGCCAGGTTTTGAGCGGGCAGATTTACATCAGTGAAAAAATGGCCTCTCGCATGGTTCACAAAATGGTTTTGGGCCGGGCGGAAGAGCAACGTTCACCCATCGAGCGGCTGACCGACCGCGAACTGGAAGTTTTTCAACTTATCGGACGCGGCCAGGGAACCCGCAGGATCGCGGAAGAACTGCACTTGGGAATCAAAACTGTAGAGTCATACCGCGCCCGCATCAAGGAAAAGCTCAAATTGGATGACGGCACACAACTGCTTCAGCATGCCATCCAATGGGTGCATAACCTCGAAGTCCGCTGAAGCTGAAACCGGTTAGCGCTGCCCCTTTAATTCCAAAGCGGCGAATGCGTCGTTGCTGAATTTTTTGCTGGCGCCATTTCCGTTTCCGTTCGTCGCGCGAACCTGCGGTTCGGCTTTGGCCTCGAATTCGGTTTCTGGTTCGACATCAGAAGAACCATTTGATTCGCTCTCGCCTGCCTCGGATTGCCGGGGATTTTTTCCACGCTTATTTCGAGGCAACGGGCTGAGCATGACATTGATCCCCTTCCCGATCAGCTTCGGTTCCGCATCGGGATGACCGAAAGCGGTAAGGCTCTTCACAAGATTATTAACCTGCTGAAACCCGTATTCTTTGTGCGCCATTTCACGACCGCGAAAACGAAGGGTCACTTTGACCTTCATGTCCTCGCACAGAAAATTAATTGCGTGCTGCAACTTCACTCCAAAATCGTGCGGGTCGATGGTCGGGCTGAGTTGAATTTCTTTGACCTTATTGGCGTGCTGGTGTTTGCGCGCTTCCTTTTCCTGCTTCGCTAATTCATAGCGATACTTCCCGAAATCGACGAGACGGCACACTGGCGGCGTGGCGTTCGGCGCGATTTCAACCAAGTCAACACCCTTTGTGCGCGCCATCGTAATGGCATCTGGCAACGAAATAATGCCGATATTTTTTTGGTCCGTGTCAATAACACGCACCTCGCGGGCACGAATCTTCCCGTTGACGCGAGTAAACGGAGTGGGCGGAGAATAGCTGCGGGGAGTGAAAGGGCGACTCAAGAGGCCCTCACGGGTTCGAATATATTCATGTACGATTCATTATTCACTGCCGGGACTAAGCCCGAATACAGACTATTTAACCTCAAGTCAGTTATTTTAGCAAGTCAAATATTCGTTTTTGCCCCTCGAAAAGAGTCAGGGATTTCCCGGAGAAGCATCTCGATTTTTCGATTTTCAAAACCCGTTCGGAGACACCGAAGCCGTTACAGGCAAGGGGTTTTCAGAGATTTTATCAATTTGCGCCTGAACATCGCGAGAAGATTGCTCCATGACGCCAGCCAGATCAATTGGCCCCTGGTCGGGAGCGGCAAGACTTCTGGCCGACCCGGTTGCAGTTATAAGGCTCGTAAATCCTTCGTTGTAATTCCTTTGCATATGGGTCGTGCCTTTGATCCAGGCGACTTCTCCACCGGGATTTGCGCTGTAAAGATTCACAATCCAACCAAACGCCACTTCATTCGCTCCCAGATACACATAAAAAGGCGCAGAACCGTCGGCCGAAACCGTGACATGCTGGCTGAATCGTTTGCCGTCCGCCAATTTGCCAACCACCGTTGCGGAGCCGCCATCGTTGATGATTGTCGCGGAGCCGAATCCAGCCGGAGCGTTCTCCGCAGGCGGAAATAGGATCGTGGATTGATAGGATAATTTGCTTGAAGCAGCGGGATCAGCAATCAAGTTAGCCGTCCACGGCGCGGCATCGCTTCCGCTGACAGTTCCGAGAATTCCAGGCTGATTGCCGTTCCATGACAAATTCATATCCAAAATCACAGGCCCGCCGAGCCGCCGCGACCGCGCCAGGAACTGGCACGAATGCCCCTTCGCGTCAAAGCTGCCGCTGACAGCCAGACTGCTTCCGTGAAGCAGCAGTTTCCCGCTGTAAGTTCCGTTGGTATTGACAATCAGCCCGCTAAGCATTCCCGAAGTTTCCTGCGTGACGCCCTTGGCGGGGTAAAACAAACCATTGTAAGTTCCCGCCATCTCCGCCAACCGCTTCGGTTGAAAATTCGCGGCGCTATTGCGTTGATTCGGCGAGACCTGGCTGGTAGCTGCATGCTTTTTCTGAATTCCCAACTGCGATTCGCCGCCTCGCGCCAAAATCGTTCCCGAAGGGCTGACAACAGCAACTTTCTGCGGTGGAATTACGGTGTAGGTTTCTGAAATCGAGGCAGTCCGGCCAGCAACGATGACAACCCTTTGAATCGCCGGAGCAGTCCAGCCGTTCAATGGGCTGAAGGTCACTGTATGCGAACTGGGTACCACATTGGAGATCACCACGCCGCTATTCTGCCACAACCCGCCGTCCATCGCCCATTGCGTGACTGCCGGGTTGAGCGTGACTTGCAACGAGCCTGTCGTAGGAACGGGGGCCACGACATACACCGCGTCAAATGAATTGGTTACATTTGCCACTACGGAAATCATCCTGTTCGTTGGCGTGATCCAATTGGTCATTGAGCTAAACGACAAGGCATGTGAACCGGCGGCCAGGCCCGAAACCAGACTACCACTATTCTGCCAGAGACCTCCATCCACCGCCCATTTTGCGTTAGACAAATTCAACGTGACTTCCAAAGTCCCCTCTGTCGATTCGTAAGCCGCAGGTACGATCGTTGTTTGACTCGCGGCAATTGTGATTGTCGTAGGCGCGGGCGCTGTCCAACCGGCTAATGAGCTAAAGGCGACGGTATGCGATCCGATTGACAAATGTGACATGGTCGCGCCGCTGTTCTGCCATGAACCGTTATCCACGCACCATTGCGCTGAAGCCGGATTCAAATTCACTTGCAACGACCCCATTTGCGGAATGGCAACATATGCCGCAGTGATTGAGTTAGTTTGATTGGCTGCAATGGTAACGGTCTGGCTAAACGGCCTTGTCCACCCGCTAACCGCGCTAAAGCTGATCGTGTGCGATCCCGCCGATAATCCCGCCACTGCCGCGCCACTGTTCTGCCATGTTCCGTTATCGACTGACCACTGAGCGGTGCCTGGTGTCAAAGTCACCTGCAACACACCCGTCGTCGTGACCACAGTATAATTTGCCGCAACTGAGTTTGTTTGGTTGGCGACAATGGAAACTGTTTGGCTGGCGGGTGCCGTCCACCCATTCATTGGCTCGAAAGTGATTGAATGGGAACCAACCGATAAACCGGACACTACCACCGCGCCATTCTGCCAGGAGCCGTTATCGACGCACCATTGCGCGGTCGCTGGGTTTACAGTCACCGCCAAAGCTCCAGTCTGCGGAATTGCGATATAGGTCGCAGAGATCGTATTGGTCTGATTTGCTGCGATGGTTACCGACTGGCTGGCTGGCCTCGTCCAACCGCTCATTGAGCTAAAGGTCACAGTATGCGAACCGATCGACAAACCTGCGACAATCGTTCCGCTATTCTGCCAAATACCGCCGTCCACCGCCCATTGGGCGACCGCTGGACTCAAGTTAACCTGCATCGCTCCCGTCTGAGGAATAACAATATATGCTCCAGCTATAGAATTTGTTTGGTTAGCGACAATTGAAACGGTCTGCACGGCAGGAGCTGTCCAGCCGTTCATGGTGCTGAAATTGATCGTGTGCGTACCAATTGAAAGACCCGAAACAATCGCGCCGCTGCTTTGAATAGTTCCATTGTCCACTGTCCATTGCGCTCCAGGAACATTCAGCGTTACTTGTAAGGCACCAGTTTGCGGGATAACAACGTATGTAGCGGCAATCGAGTTGGTTTGATTGGCAACCACTGAAACTGTCTGAGCAG
>DASXZW010000087.1:0-37275 GCA_036501665.1 Verrucomicrobiia bacterium | reverse complement strand
GGCACAACCAGCCCGCGCCGCTAATACCACCAGCGGTTCGGACGCCGGAACATAATCGGATCGAGAAGGGACAGCATCAATGCAAGTCGAATTCATGCCTAAAGCTTACACTACCCTGCAAGAAACTGAGATGCGCCCCTTCGGACAACTGGTTAAAAAGCACGGTTTCCGATGGTGCCTCCCATTGGGCAAGCTTTCGATCGTCGTTGGATGCGATGCGCGCAAGATGCTCTGCTTTTGCTTTGTTGAAACCTTTTTGAATGGTTGTGTCGTTGACACGTCCAAAGTGGCATGAGTGGTAAGGCGCAATCGGTCCAAACAATTGAACGCGTGGCCGCCTTGGCCATGAAATTGGGTTTCCGCCATCTGGCCGACTACGGAGCCAATACCAGCCGCCATAATTTTACCCAGCGCCAGTTGATGGCGTGTTTGATTTTACGCGCCTACACCAAAACCACCTATCGCGGTGTTTTAGAACTGCTGGCGGTCAGTCCGAGCTTGCGACAGGAACTGGGCTTGGGAGACAAACTGCCGCATTACAGCACCCTGGCCAAGTTCAGCGCTCGCAGCCAAGTGCTGGAGATTGCCGATGCCATGATATGCACCATTGGAAAAGCTGCTTTCCTTCAAACCGATGAGCCGACGGCGGCGGCCATGGACGCCACCGGATTGGAAACGACCACGGCCAGCGCCCACTTTCAATGCCGGCGGGGCGGACAGCGGCGCAAATGGGTGAAGATTTCCACCATCATTCTCTGTGGCAGCTTGCTGCCTATGAGCCTGGTGATGGATTGGGGACCAACCAATGACAAATGCCAGGCTCAAGATTTAATCAGCAAGGCCCAAGTGGTAGCCATGCCGGACACCCTCTATGCCGATGCCGGCTACGATGCCGAATGGATACATGTCCAATGCCGGGAACAATGGGGCGCGGAAAGTGTGATCAAACCTGCGGTACATCGGGCCGATGGCAAGAGAAATGGCACTTGGCGCAGCGGCATGAGTAAAAACTATCTGGAAAAAATGGGGTATGGCAGACGCTGGGCAGTGGAAACCTTCTTCAGCGGACTCAAACGCACCACGGGCTCGATGTTAACTTCACGCAAGCCAAACCAATTGCTCAAAGAAGCGGCTTTCCGGGTGTTGGCCTACACCCTCAGACGGTAGGGGCTTGGAAAAACTATGAAGGCTTTCAACAGAGCACTCTGCTTTCTTTACGAACACCACCATGTTTCGCTCTAGGGCCTGTTAACACTAATTGACATTTTGTAAGCGACAGGGCATAATGTCCCCGGTAGAGCTTACAGAGAGTCAATATTAGCGCATTGCTGATTGTTTGTCGCGGCAGCGCGGCAATGTGAGCATGAACAATCTGCAACTTCTCAACGCCCTGCTCTACGTGGTTGAGCATGGGTGCAAATGGCGCGACCTGCCAAGGCATTTTGGCAACTCGCATACTATCTACACCCCGATGAGTCGTTGGAGCAAGGCGGGGGTGTTGGATCGGGTTTTTGCCCGATTGCAAGAGGAACAAATATTGGCCATCTGAATCCAACATTTGTGCTTGGACAGCACAACGATTAAAGTTCACCCCGGAGGCGCTGGGGCTCCAAAAAAACGGCCCGCAAGCCATTGGGCGTTCGCGCGGAGGCTGTACCACCAAAATTCATCTGGTTGCCGCAAATGCGCAGTGCGCCTTGATTCTCAAACTCTCACCAGGCCACGCGGGAGATGCGCCAGCCGGACCGGAGTTGCTGGAAGCCAGCGGCCCGGTGGCTCAAGGATGTTATTTGATTATGGACAGCGCCTACGAAGGCGACCAAACCTTACGACTGGCGCGTCAATTGGGCTATGTTCCGGTAGTGCCACCCAATCCCAATCGGACTGCGGCTCTGGGTATACGATCGAATCATTTCTCGGCGCAGAAACGAAATTGAAAGGCTGTTTCATCGGCTCAAGGGCTATCGCCGAGTCTTTTGCCGCTTCGACAAGTTGGATGTTCTGTTTGTTGGTTTCATTGTCCTGGCGCTGAATGTGGAGGCCTTGCGCCATTAGTGTTAACAACCAATAGGGCAATTTTAAATAAAACTATAGCCACAAGAGGCAAACCATTTGCGGGCGCCTTGGGCTGTGACGGTTTTGAGGGCGTCGACAATAACTCGCTCCAGGGCTTCCGGCATTCTGGTTTCGGTTTTGCGCAGGTAGGCTTTGAGTTTGCTCCACATTTTCTCTATCGGATTTAAGTCCGGCGATTAGGCTGGCAGGAACAATACTTTCACCCCTGCCGGCGCCATCATTCCAACGTCGACTCCCTTGTGAGCCGAAAGGTTGTCCACCACGACGATGTCCCCAAGGCGCAGAGTCGGGAGGAGGATTTGTTGGACGTAGGCGCCGAAGACCTACGCGTCGGTGGCTCCGTCTATGGTCATGCGGCCGTCGATCAATCCAGACGCAAGGCTCCGATCATGGTGGTGGTTTGCCAGTAGCCTTGCGAAGCGTGGGCATGCAAGCGCTGGCCCTTTGGGGGATGACAGTGTGGATTTGATAGGGTCTGGATCAGTTCTTGGAGGAAAACGGCGACGGCTCTGCGGGTGGCTTTTCCACCAGTCGTGCAAAGGCGTACTTGGAAGTGCGATTCACGACGACAAAGAGGTAGAGCTTTCCCTCCTCCGTGCGAACCTCGGTCAGGTCAATGTGAAAGTAACCGATGGGATAGGTTTTGAATTTTTTTGCGGGCGGGGTTGGGAGCGTCCAGATGTGGCAAGCGGTTGATCCCGTGGCGTTGGAGGCAGCGGTGGAGGGCGGAACGAGTGAGGTGAGGAAGGGTGGCCTAGGGAGCATAGAGGCAGACGTCGAGCGGCAAGAGAGTGTGCTTGCGAAAGGCCACGACGATGGCCTCCTGTTCCCGCGTGAGGATCGTGGAACGCGGTTCTTTGGTCCCCATCGGAGCATCCTGGACAAAGGAGCGCCGACGCCATTTCTGAACCGTCTTGGGTTTAATCCCGTAACGCTCCGAGAGCTTCAGCAGGCTCTCTTGACTATGCTGGATCGCCGACGCACCGCCGCCGTTGTGCGGGCGCAACTATGTAATATTTGTCCCATAAGTCTTTTGATGATGGCACATTTTCATATCCCGCACCATCACTCTCTGGGACTGAACAGCTAGCTTCCAACCCATCCTGCTCGTGGCGCCCTAGCCAGCGGTAAATCGTGGTCCGGCACAACCCAATGGATTGCATAACATACCACGGGGGTTGGTGGTCTTCCAGGAAACTCCGCCCAGCAGTCAAGCGTAAAAGTTCCAACGTTTTCTGATCCAGCGTGCGTCCATCAATCTACACAACGCCAACATCCTGCACCCCTAACATCAAGCTCGTCCATAAAATGTAGGTCTATCCTACGGACTTGTAAGTAAATACTGATACAACACTTTCTTGCGATATCCCGGTATAAACACGATAGGGGGGGTCATTACCGCGTCGTATGCTTCGGAGTTTCCAACGCATTCATTTGGCTCTTCTTTTGTGAACCTTGAGCGGTTCACGAATGGGACAATCTGAAACACTCCCGAAGTTGTCAAACTACGAGGCCTCCGGTAGAGCTGGTGAGTTTATTTTGTAATTAATTGGTTTCCTTCGATGAATTCCGCACGTACCAATCGAGCGCTTCGTCGATCCCCTTGGCAACAGGGTGAGTCGGTTCATAGCCCAATAGACGACGCGCTTTTCCGATGTCGGCTCTGGAATGACGAATGTCGCCAGGTCGAAAGGGACTACGAACTGGGTCGGCATTGCGCAAATGAGGATAAATCTTCGCCAATCGCTCGCGCAACATCTCAAACAGACTGTTTAAAGATGTTTCCCCACCCAGCGCGATATTGTAAACCTGCCGCACCGCCGCTCGGCTTTGGACTGTTGCCGCTAGAAGGTTTGCCTGCACCACATTGGCAATGTAACAAAAATCCCGACTAGTTGTCCCATCCCCATTGATTTGTGCCGGTTTGTTTTGAATGAGGGCAGAGATCCATTTAGGGATCACCGCCGCATAAGCTCCGTTTGGGTCTTGTCGCGGACCGAATACGTTAAAATAGCGCAGTCCAATCGAATCGAATTCATAGCACCTCGAAAAGGCATCAGCATAAAGTTCGTTCACTCGCTTGGAAACTGCGTATGGCGAGAGGCAATTGCCGATCACACCCTCCGTTTGGGGAAGATTCCTTTCATCTCCATAAACGGAACTACTGGAAGCAAAAATAAACCGTTTGACACCGCCGCAGCGCGCAGCCCAAAGGAGATTAACGAAGCCATTTACGTTACTGTCATTTGTTCGAATCGGATCCTCTAGTGAACGTGGCACAGACCCAACAGCAGCCTGATGTAAAACATAGTCCACATTTTCCACCGCCTTCTGACAACATGCGCAATCTCTAATATCCCCTTCGATCCAAGTGAATCTTGACCAACGTTGTGATCCGACGGCTTCTTTGACTTGCGAGAGATTCTCTTTGCGACCTGTTGAGAAATTATCCAAGCCAGTAACCGTTTGGTCGCAGCGCAGGAGCGTTTCCAACAAATGGGAGCCAATGAAGCCGGCAACGCCCGTGACCAGCCATTTCATTGGCTCGGCCTTCAGCCTGGATTTGAGACTTTCGAATTCTGTCATGTAATTTGGTTCAATTTTTAACGGTAGATTCGGATTTGTGCGGCATGCCCCACAATTTGCCTTCCATCATTTTAAGGCGATCTAATGCGATAGCAACGAGATGGATAACTCATCGATTGGGGGTCAATAAAATGGAACAAACCATTGGTAAGCGTGACAGTCTGCAACGATATCCATACCGGATTGCTTAAGTCATTGCAAGCTTGCACCAGGATCGGAACGTTGGTTGATCCCGTTATATCGAAGCCAAATTCATTCTCATTCGCCCCAAAACTGATACCGCCGCCCCGTACCGTCGGGTTCCAGAGCACCGCTCCACGTCCAGATAAAGAGGGTTCCCAGCCACTGGTGCCCGGCAAGTAATAGACTGTTACATTGTCGTCAGAATCAAATACGGAAGAGGCAACTGTCGGACTGTTACCCAGGAAATAGATGCTGCTGAGTCCACTGCAGGAACCAAAAGCGCTGGCCCCGATACTGTTGACACTTGCCGGAAGGGTTATGGTGCTCAAACTGGTACAGTCAAAGAAAGCGCCGATACCAATGCTATTGACGTTAGTGGATAAAATCACAGCGGTCAAGCTGGTGCAGCCAAAAAATGTTCCGCTTGGAATAGCAGGAGTATTGCTAAATATTATAACACAAGAAAGGTTGGTGCAATGTTCAAATACATTGACCCCAAAGTTACTTACGTTGCCGAGAATTGCGGCATTGGTCAGGCTGGAACAAGCGTAGAAGGCCTGTTCCCCGATACTGCCGACGCTTGCAGGTATTGTAATGCTTGCCAAACCTTCGCAATTATAAAAAGCGTCGTAACCGAGACTTGAAATTCCATTTTGCATCGTGACGTTCGTTAGGCTTGAGCAACTAGCGAAAGCTTCCTGCCCAATATTTGTGACACTGCCGGGAATCGTCACGCTGCCTATGCTGTTGCATTGGTAAAAAGCGTAGTTTCCAATATTCATCGTTCCGTCGCCCAAAGTTACGTTGGTGAGGCTCAAACAATATTCAAACGCCTGATCTCCGATAGTGGCGGAGCCATAAGTGGTCAATGTTCCCAGGCTGTAGCAGCCGAAAAAGGCGGCATTTCCGAGGGCAATCACACTCGCCGGAATTGCAACGCCGCTGAGGGTGGCACAGTATTCAAAAGCACTGCCCTCAATGTTTGTGACGCTTCCTGGGATATTCACAGCAGTCAAGGCGCTGCAATTGTAAAAGGCCTCCTCGCCAATATCAACGAGGCCGTCTGTCAAAGTAACATTCGTCAGCGCGCTGCACTCAGAAAACGCTTCTGATCCGATGTTCAAGACGCTGCCCGGGATAGTGACAGCAGTCAGGCTTGGAATACCTTGAAACGCTTCACTTGAAATTCCAGTGACAACGAGCCCATTGATGCTTGATGGCACAATGACATCTCCGCCCGTGCCCGTGTAACCAGTTATTGTAAGGTTGATTCCACTGCCATTCGGTTGATAAGTGAATTGGCCTTGCGCCCAGGCAGCCTTTGCCAATAATAAAAAGCCCATGAGAAACCGCCAGCTTCTTGCTGTTTGGAGTTGCTTGAAGGCATATTCGTTGTTGGCTCCTATTGGTCGTTTGGTGTTGGATGTTGTCATAGGGGAATTGATGTTGTCCCGAGTTTAGGCATTAAAGCCCTGATCAGGTTGAGTCCGCAGCCCATTCTGAACGATTGGCAGCCTCCGCAGTTTGAATCGCAAAAAAAGCATGTTCCGCTTTAGTGTTTGTGAAAGCAGGATGTCCCGTTGAGATAGTGGCGCCTTCGCATTGATTGGCGTGTAAGATACTTGGCGTGTATTCTGGCAGGATATTTTTCAGCATCCATTTCAATTCGTCAGGCGATGCCGAGTGCAGCGCCTCGGTAAGAAGGCTTAACGACACGCGCACATCTTCCAAAGGTGTGTGCATACTGGTCAGGCGTTTGATGCGGGGGTGCGCGGTGTCCACACAGTTGGATCGCAAATGGGCCAGCTCTTCATAGAGCTTTTCGCCAGGCTTGAGTCCGGTAAACTTGATCTCGATATCGCTGTCGGACTCCAAGCCTGAAAGTCTCACCATTTGACGGGCGAGATCAACGATCTTAATCGGTTTTCCCATATCTAAGAAAAAGATATCACCGCTCTCTCCCTGCGCACAACTTTGCAGTACCAGTCCTACGGCTTCTGGTATTGTCATGAAAAACCGGACGACGTCCGGATGGGTCACTGTTATAGGACCGCCTTCCGCAATCTGGCGCTCAAAAATTGGAACCACGCTGCCCGACGAACCAAGAACATTGCCAAATCGTACAGCCACAAATTTAGTTCGGCTTTGCTTCTCTGGGGCAAAGTCGAATCTGGTTTGATCTTCCGGCTCCAACGCCAACGCCTGAATAAAAACTTCAGCCAACCGCTTGCTGGCACCCATTACGCTCGTCGGATTGACTGCCTTGTCAGTGGAAATCATAACGAACCGCTCCACCAGATATTCCAATGCCAAATCTGCCAGAACGGAGGTCCCCAAAGCGTTATTCTTAATGGCTTCACCGGGCTGTATTTCCATCATCCCCACATGTTTGTGAGCGGCTGCGTGGAAGATTATGGCCGGAAGATGCCTTTGCATGAGCGCTTTCATCCGCTGCCGGTCTAGAATATCAGCAATGGCTGGAACAATGAAGCCACCGCAACCCAGTTTGATCAGCTCTTGCTCAATCGGAAACAACTGCACCTCCGATTGATCGACAAGTAGTAGCTTTCGAGGCCCAAAGGCAGCCACTTGACGACACAGCTCTGAGCCAATGCTCCCGCCTGCGCCGGTTACCATAACTGTCCGCCCCTTTAATACGCTGCCGATTTGGTCCACTCTGAGATCAATCGATACGCGCCCGAGCAAGTCCTCAATTTTCACTGGACGCAATTGGCTCACGCGAACATGGCCTGAAGTGAGTTGGTCAATACTTGGGACCGTGACGTATTTCAAATGCGCCTTCTGCAAAGGAACGATTATTTCACCAAGGCGTTTCGCGGTGCAGGACGGCATGGCAATGATGACCTGTGCCAAGCCGAGACTATCCTTATGGCTCTGTATTTGTTCCGGCGGCCCCACCACCGGGACATCATGAATCCTAGAACCCCATTTCTGGTGGGCATCGTCATAAAAAGCCACAGGCACGAGTCCCAAGTTCGGACGCGCGCGCAACTCGCGAACCAGGCTCGCCCCGACATCACCGGCCCCTATGATTGCGACATTGCGAGGCGCGACACTGTCACGATTTTTGTTGGAAATAAGTTCCTCATGCACCATTCGCCATGCTGACCGCAATGCTCCCAGAGCAATGAAGGCCAGCAAACTCTGAATAAGAATGACACCCAGAGGCGGCGAATAACCGAAACCCAAATAACGCACGATATAGAGGGACAGACCGGCGAGGCCCATCGCATAGGCCAGGTGCCGGACTTCTGTGAGGCTGAAGTATTTATAAATACCTGAAAACTGGCGAAACACGAAAAGGCAGCCCAATTGCAAAGCCACCACCCAAAGTCCGTGCTCGTAGAGTTGCGCCTTGAAATGTGGAGGCACCACAAAATCAAAGCGTAATTGATAAGCCAGCCACCGGCAGGCAACCAGTGTGCAGGTTGAGACCGCCACGATGATAAGCCTGCGAACAAATAAGCTCAGGTGAACTCGTTTAGTTCTATTTCTCGTTCCTAGGCCATTGTTCGTCAATTGCGAAGCACTCACTGTTACCACGTTAGTTTTATCATGCATTGTAATTCCATTGCTCGTTAATTATTGCAAATGTCTTTCTTTCAAACCCATCCTCTTAGCCGGTAAATCCACCACCCGATTCTCTCATGTAAGTAAAGTGATAGGAGGACCAACCGGTACTCACGAGGAAATACACTGAACGCAGGCGGAGGGGGTGCTCCATAAACCTCGAAGTCAGCCGCTACGGGAACCACTTGGACGCCTTGTTTTCTGAACGTAGCTTCTGCCCGTCGCATATGCAATGCCGAGGTAACGAGGAAAACCTTCTTCCAGTTTCGATCCTGCTCTAATTTCTTGAATGCGACCGCCTCTTCGTGGGTGTTGACGCAAACTCCAATGTTCGTCACTTCACATGAGACGACATGCCAGGAGGTTAGCCAGTTTCCAACGAGCGACATTACCGGTACACGCTCTTTATTGGATATCAGCCAGCTTCCACCCAGAACAAGTGTTCTTGCTTTTCCCCGGCGGACCAATTCTGCCGCCGTAAGCAATCGGCTTCCTCCAGTCTCGATTGCAAAACCCAGCGTATCGTAGTGTGAAAGACGCACACCGCCTCCCAGAGCGACAACTGCGTCCGCAATAACGGCGTTCGAAGCCAAATCTGGAGGCCAACGCGACGAAACAATCGCCGGGTTTACCGGATCGACAAAGTGCTTGTTTTCTCCCTCCACGGATCCCGCAAAGAAGACGTAATGCCTCTCGTCGGCCGCCACAAGCGCCTCCGTCAACGACGTGCTGCCGGCGAGGAATAATAATAGTAGCGGAACAGCCAACCATCCCGCGCAACGCCATTTCCGCCGCCATGACAAATAAACAACGCCCAAGGCCATAACTAACCACGCCGCGCCCAGCGGCGTTGCCAGTGGTGCAAAAAAGTAGCCCATTATTCTCGGATCGATATGCTACTTTGCGCTGGGCCGTCGCTCCTCAGGAGAAAACATCGTCACCGCTTCAAACCTGCGGCATTCTTAGCACATCGCCTCACTGCTTCAGCTACTCGCTCAATGTCCAGGTCTGTCATTGCGGTGCCTGAAGGAAGGCAAAGACCATCACGGAACAAGCGCTCGCTGACAGACCCACCACGAACGCGACAGCTTTTGAAAACGGGTTGTAAATGCATCGGCTTCCAAACGGGCCGGGATTCGATGTTTTCCGATTCCAACGCCAACCGCACTTGTTCCGTCGTCGCTCCAAATTCTGCGGCATTGATCAGGACGACAGTCAGCCAACGGTTGCACCGACCATTGGGCCATTCAGGCATGAATATCAGCCCAGGCAGACCGCCTAGGATTTCACGGTATCGTTCAAAGATGCGTCTTTTGACTACGACCCTTTCGTCCAACACGCGCAACTGGCCCCGGCCAATGGCCGCCAAGATATTGCTCATGCGATAGTTGTAGCCGATCTCTGTATGTTCGTAATACGGCGCCGGCTCGCGGGCCTGCTGAGATAATTTTCTCGCGTGAGCAATTAACTCGCCATTTTCGCTCGCCAACATCCCTCCACCCGAAGTGGTGATGATCTTATTCCCATTAAAGGAATAGACGGCAGCTTTCGCGCCGCAGCCTGCATGACGCATCGGAACAGAGGAATCTTCATCCCGTTTTCCGGGATCAGATTTGCGTTCAGGCGTGCCGGACCCTTTGCAAAATGACCCCATGGCCTCGGCTGCATCGGCGACGACTGGGATTTCATATCTCTCGCAAATCCGTGTGATCGAATCCAGATCGCAGCATTGTCCATAAAGGTCCGTCGGTATCACGGCCTTTGGCAACTCGCCTCTTCTGGCGCATTCCGCCAACTCCTCTGCCAGAAGCTCCGGCGACATGTTCCACGATTCCGAATCAGAGTCAATAAACGCTAAAGCCGCGCCAAGGAATGTTGCCGAACTAACACTCCCAATGAAGGTGAGCGTGGAAGCTAATACCTCGTCGCCCGGCCCCACGCCGAGTTCGCGTAGGGCCAGATGCATCGCCGCAGTTCCACTTGCCAGCGCAAGACAGTGCGAAGTACCAACATAAGCCGCGAAATCTCTTTCGAATGCATCCACCATCGGTCCGACTGGGGCAATGTAGTTGCTCTCGAACGCTTCGTGAACGTATTCAAGCTCCTTACTTCCAAGATGAGGCGGCGACAAGAACAGACGTTCTTTACTTTGAAGACCCAATTGATTCCTTTCTTTGACCTAGTCTGGGCCGAAGCCCTGCGGTGATTTGCTAAAGCGCAGATCCAAGAACGTCACCGAATGCCTGGATTTGCGAACGATTCCAGCCTTAGCGGCTCACGAATTTGCAACAGGCTGTTTCTGAGAGTCAACTCCCAGTTGGTTTAGCAACATCCTGTGATTTTCTGAGTGAAGGGCAAAAATATTACCACGCAAATCTCTTGGTTTCAAACGGATCGAAAGCCGGGCATCAAATAGCACATATCCTCCTCCAACAAGCATTTGGTAAATCTTTTCCTGATCCGCCTGCACTTCTACCATCAGCTTCGGGCGACAGCGGGCGATTGTTCCGGCCATCCCGTTAAGCACGCTTAGCTCAAAACCTTCAACGTCAATCTTGATGAGGCTTGGTGTGATGGAGTGAGTGTTGATAAAATCATCACCCCGCACCATTTCAACCGTTGCTTCCGTAATCTTTGGCTGGCCAACAAACGCATTCGTCGCGTTGTTTTCCAAGCCCTTAAAACCACGGACGAAGGAATTATTCTGGCCAGTCAACGACTCCAGAAAAAAAACCTCTTTGCCGTTACGATCTCCGGCAGCTTTTTCCACTAAGTTGATTCCTTTTTTGCTGACGTTTTTTCGCACGTAAGGCAAATTGTTTTCTCCAGGTTCAAAAACCCAGACTTCTCCGTTCTGGACGAGGTGCTTGAAAAAGAGAGAGATGTAGCCGATGTGGCCTCCGATTTCCACAACTGTGTCACCAGGGACCAACAACCTGCTAAAAAGAGCCATCGTGGACTTTTCACGATTTCGGCCATGATACCAGTACCCTTTGTGCCGAAATGAGTGCAACCGGACTGGATCACCCGTGTAATGGTGGCGAATAACAATGTCACCCGGATTTAGATGTCTCAACAGCGGCAGGACAATGCGGCGCAGCCAGCTAACGTTGTATATCTTCATCGGTTTAGACGCCCGTTCGCGTGTTTCTGAAGGATCAACTCCAATTCAAGCAGGCTTTTGATGTCTGCGTCCGCTTCCCTTGTTTCATCCAATTGAACCGCGAAATGTTCGCTTCCCGGACGTCGAACTCGAATCGCCAACCACCCCAATCGTTTCGCAGTGACAAAGTCCTTGGCTGGATTGTCACCGATGTAAGCGCATTCCGACGGTCGGCAGCCCAAGGTCTCCGCGATTCGATTATAAGGAATAGCGCTTGGCTTCCAAGCGTCGCGCCCAAATTCATCCGAATAAACAATCGCTTGAAACCGGTGAGAAATATTCAAAGCCGCCACCTTCCGCCGTTGTACGTTGAGATATCCATCGGTCAGAAGGCCAAGTTGTCTGGCAATTCCAAAATGCGCCAACGCCCGGTCCGCATCGACAAAGAGGTTGATGCTAGGCTGGTGGTCACGATAGACCTCCACCATTTGCCCGACCAACTGAGAATCATCCGATTTACCCAGACGACGCAGAGCCCGATTGAAAACATCTCCTCGCACTCCTTTTTCAAACTCCGCTGTGGCAATCGCCTGAAAACCCTGGATTGATCTTGTGACTTGAAGCCATTTATCAACCGCGTTGAAGCCACTCTTGACATATTCGTGCTCCGGAAAAAGCGTGTCATCCAGATCAAATATTAGCGCGCGAATCACCTATTTTGAGTTGGCCTGCCAGAATAGCGCCGCGTCGTACCGTAACATTGTCAAACCCTCCTGCCATTCATTGGTTGCGGACGACTCTAAGCCCGCCGTCTCTTCCAGCAACCACTTGGCGAAGACGGCGCCGGCCCGGTCCGCCAGTGGATACCCCCCGCCAAAACGCGCGTTGATTTCGAACACACCACATTCTCCGGCGTCCGTCACAATCGCCTGAAAGCAGAGCGGCCCTGTTGCCCCTTGAAGAATTTCTCCAAGTTTCCAGGCAATGCTCGTCAACGCAGAGTGGCGCTCCGTCGTGCCTTTGCTGACTTCGCCGCTCCGAGTTTCATTGCGAAGATGAGGCACGGCGGAACGCAAAACTCCAAATTGGTCGAAGAAAATGTTTACCGTGTATTCACGACCACGCAAAAATTCCTGGGCTATCAAATCGTCTCGCTTCGTCGAGGCCAGCCTCGCTTCATCCAAGTTTGGAACAACACTGATGCCGACTGAACTACTGCCATTGATCGGCTTGAGGATCAAGGGCCATAACCAGCCTTGAGGGTTCGCTAAAAGTTCGCTTATAGCAGCCGTGCGCGGCGTGCCGATGCCATGATCTTTAAGAAATTGGGCGGTAGCCTCTTTATTGCGGGCCAAACGCACAATGGAATGAGAAGAAACCACGATGCGTGTTCCGGACGCTTTGAATCGATCCTTATGATCGGCCATTATCTGCAATTCCGTATCAATGGTCGGGACGACCAAATGCACACCTTCATCCGCGCAGATATTCGCCAAATCCGTTATGAACTGAGGCGATGTGCATCTAGAAATCTTATAAGCCTTGTCAGCCACGTGGCAGGCTGCGCTCATCTCAGGATTTGTATCTACGGCAATGACACGCAAATTAAGTCCCAAAGATTTTGCTCCCGACCGAAAGCAGTGAATCAACTCCACCCGGCGGCCTGCCGAAGAAATAAGCACAGTTAGTCTTCTATCGCTCACTTACTACTTGGCAAAATTGGCGCGCTTGTCTGCAAAGTTTGTGATGAAGGTTTGGAGAAGCTTTCGCCCGTTGAAGGCGTCCCCTTACCATGAAACACAGGCATCGTCGCATGGCCGTGCGCGGAGATTCCTTCGTGGCGAAAGACCTGAATTACAGTTAGAACTAAAATTTTCAGATCGAGCCACAGATTGCAGTGTTCAACATACCAGGCATCTAGTATAAACTTTTGTTCCCATGAAATTGCATTGCGCCCGTTTACCTGGGCCCAGCCTGTGAGTCCAGGCTTCACTTCGTGGCGACGCGCTTGAGCAGCTGTATAGCGCGGCAGGTATTCCATTAAGAGCGGGCGCGGCCCAACCAGGCTCATCTCGCCCTTTAGGACGTTTAATAACTCGGGCAATTCATCAAGACTGGTCGCGCGCAGCAAACGCCCCAAACCTGTCAGCCGCTGACCGTCCGGAAGAAGATTGCCCACGGCGTCCCGTTCGTCGGTCATTGTGCGAAATTTTATAAGGCAAAATGGCCGGCCCTGAAACCCGGGCCGTTCCTGACGGTAAAAAACTGGAGACCCAATTTTCCATCGAACCAAAACTGAAACAAAGAGAGTAAGCCCCAGCCATATGGGAGCAGTGCCGATGACAAGAAAGAAATCAAAAATGCGCTTCGCCATATAAAGGCCAGAGTCTATCACGATGTCTCTAAAGAATTCACATCAGCTACCCGAAGCAGATGCTCCAGAAGGTCACGATATATTACTTCCGCCGAGTAACTCCTTAAAAACAGGCGTCGGGCATTTTTTCCAAGCCCTTGGGCTGCAGGTCGATTTTCCGCAAGCTGAATCAAACATTGGCACAGGCCATCTACGTTGTTGGACTTGTATTGAAGCCCGACTTGCTCCCGTTCAATGATTTCCGCCATCTCCCCTTCCAATGAAGAGACCTGTGGCAGTCCAGCAGCCATATACTCGAAAGGCTTGTTTGGAAGCGACATGGTGCAGTCAGAACGATAAGGCCCCAAGCCCGCATCGGCGAGTTGCAGCAAAGCCCCCAGTTCTTGCTTGTTCTGAATCCAACCTAGAAATGTAACGGATTTCATACCTTCAGCCAAGCGCCGGGTGCGCTGCTCGTATCCGCCGGTCCCAGCTAGCAAAAAACGCATCCGATGCCCCCTCTCTTCAAGTCGCCGCGCCGCCGAAATTACTGTCTCAAAATCAAACGAAGATACAAATGTTCCGGCAAAGACTACCGTAAAATCTTCCTTCCTCACATTCAACCGCCCACGCAAGTCATCTTTAGCTGCCTCCAAATCAGATGTTTCGATTGAATTTAAAGGTTGAGAAGGATAGCCGTGCGGGAACATTCCATCAGTTTGACGACGGTTACGCCCGGCATGCCTGAGTCCCCACTTCAGAAACGCTTCCGAAATAGCTGTAATGCCGGCAGCGCCAGACAAAAAACGCCGCAGTGATCGGTACTCAAACGTCAGGATCGGTTTGATCCATCGTCGCAAGGGTGAAGGAAAAATAGTCAAGTAGTGGTCAGGCCAGAGATCGCGCACATCAACTACGACCGGAACTTTGTGGCGCCGCCCGTAATCCACCGCGGACCGGCAAAGATGAGAAGTAGGCAGGCAACAGAAAATTAAATCCGGGCGTTCACATTTTTCGGCTTGCCGGCGAAACGAAGCCGCCTCAGTGCGATGGTGCAGAAGCCTTTGCGGGGACCGGTGAAATCGATAACCCGGCCCATGCAGGAGTCGAATCTCCAGGTTTTCACCAAATCTTCGCGTGGTATCATTTTGAAAACGATGCACTTTGTCAATATGGCTAAAAGTGGGTCCCCACCGTACAACTTTATGACCAGAAGCAAGAAGCTGGTCCGTCAGAAGTGCACAACGCAGTTGCCGTGTCGT
The DNA here is from genome assembly GCA_036501665.1 of Verrucomicrobiia bacterium. Classification (GTDB taxonomy): domain Bacteria; phylum Verrucomicrobiota; class Verrucomicrobiia; order Limisphaerales; family Palsa-1400; genus DATAUD01. The sequence continues at coordinate 22,121 of DASXZW010000087.1, read as the reverse complement.
CTTGTCTAGCTGGGGCAACTGTTCGCCAACCTGTATGATCCACATTTTCATACACCAAAGGCTGCTGTTTGCGTTAGAGTGCTGTAATTTGACTCTAGCTGTTGCTTCATCAGCTCAATCACCTAGCTTCCAATACTGAGTTATAAATTGCTTTCAATCTCTCTGCTACCTTGAGAAGTGACAAATCAAGAACCCCCGGCCTGCTGTTGACCCGCGATCCGCGATCAGCAACAGCCTTGAGCTTGGCAGCAATCAATGCGGGGTCGGCGCCGACGACATGGCAACCGTCAATCGGGCCAATGCGTTCGGCCACGTCCCCCACATCCACAGAAACAATCGGAGTATTGCACGCCAGAGCCTCCTTCACAATGTTTGGACTGCCTTCGTGCATCGATGTTAGCAAAAGCGCATTGCCGGCGTTAAGATAGGTCGGAACTTTCTCATGGGAAACGCCCGTCATCACATGGAACTCAGCAGGGACACCTAATTGCCGGGTCAATTCCGCGCTCTCCCGAGCGAGATCAAGTCGTTTTACCTGAGGGTATCTTCCCGTGGAGAACACGATGTGGAAAGCGTCGGACGCCCAACCGAGTTCCCGCAGGCACGCTTCTCTATCCATCGGGCAGAAAAGCTCTGTATCAATGCCGTTCGGCACAATATGCACCTTGCCCCGCTTAATGGATGGCGGCAGTGCATTGGCCAACCCTTTGGATTTGACGACAATTCCGCCAGCCGCTTTGCAGGCCTTGATTGACGCCGTTCTACTGACCCATGAACGAAGAGGCCCAAACGGCCATTGGCGAATTGTCCCCAATAAGTCGGAACCGCAGATGGAGACCACGCTGGGGATCCCTCGTGCCGCCTGAATAACCGATTGTGACAAGACGCCGCCGTACATAGCGTGAACGATGTCGCATTTCGAACTTGCCATACGAGCGGAAATGCTCTGGCTCATTCCGACGTACGCCCGCCAACCCGCTCCCTGTCTATCGATGATCATCACGTCCACAGCCAGCCCTGATGAGCGAAGCCCCTGAATCTGTTGTTGAACGAAAATACCCGCAGTAGGAAATTCCTCCGACGGATACATGTTAGTGACTGCGAGAAGACGCATAATCAGAGTCTAAGTTGAAGACGCTAACCGGTTTAATTCAAGACGCCACTGCCACCTTGTTTCGCATGTAGAACCGGTGCCAAAGTTCAAGTTGAAGTGACTTCCACAACAAAAATCCGTTTTCGGAACGTTTTTCTTCATGATCTTTGAAACAACGCTCCATCGCCCCACGATCGAAAAATCCAGATGCTCCGCTGCCGGTTTCCAGCAACACTTCGCGCGCGTATTTATTCAAGGAACCACGTAACCACTTGGAAAATGGCGCGCCAAAACCCGTCTTAGTGCCATCCAGGACTTCATCCGGAATAATCCCTCGCATGGCTTTCCTTAAAAGATGTTTGTTTGTTCCACGGCGAACCTTGAGCGTCGCGGGTAAACCTATCGCGTATTCTGCCAGATCGTTGTCCAAGAATGGCACCCTCGCCTCTATTCCCCAAGCCATGGTCGGGCGATCCACCTTCGGCAGGAACGTATCCGGCAATAGAATATTAAGGTCGGTGAGGAGCATGCGCTGCACCCGGTCCTTTTCCGAAAATCGCTCGTTGATCTCCCGAAACCGCGCAAAAGGATCGAACTTTTCAATTTTCCGACGCCATTCAGCCGACAACACTCGGGTTGGAGGCTCGGTCGGCGTTTCGGTAGTCAGCAGAAGGGCCATTCGCAACCCATCGTCCTTTAGACCAAAAATCTCCAATATTCGCCCAATCCGTCTTGGGTTCCCCCGCCAAGACCTCAGCCATCGGTCAGCGCCTGGCGCTCGACCCACAGTTGCCCAAAACCGAAAATAATGAAGCAGACGGTAACGACGGTACCCTCCGAACAATTCGTCTCCGCCGTCTCCTTGCAAGACCACCTTCGTCTGCCTTTGCAACGCGCCGCACATTAGATACAGAGGGATATTCGCCGCATCCCCAAACGGTTCATCGTGGTACCGCACCAGAGTTTCTATCACTGTTGGCAAACTCGCTCCGCGAATGTGCAATTCATGATGATCAGTGCCAAACCGAGCTGCGACCTGCTTCGCTTTCGGTAACTCATTCACCCATGTTTCCCCCTCGAAGCCGACTGAATAGGTTTTTAATCGGCCGGAGTAATGTTGGCTGGCAAAGGCAACCAAACTTGAGGAATCCACGCCGCCGCTCAGGAAAGCGCCGACGGGCACGTCGCTAACCAGTTGGCGTTTGACCGCTGACTCCAGCAATGCCCGCACCCGCTGGACGGCAGTCTCTTCGTCGTCCAGGACCGCCGGGACCTTATCGCAACTCCAGTAGCAATTCTCTTCCACACCAGTGGCTTTGAGCAATAGCCAATGACCTGGCAAAAGATTTCGTATTTGCTCAAACATTGTCTTTCGCCCCATTGCGTTCCCGAAATACATGTATTCGTGGAGAGCCGCAGCATCGATTGAGGGACGTACCCGTTCACTTGCCAGGACGGCCTTGGCCTCTGAACCAAACACTATCCCTCTTGGCAAAGTAGCGTAACACAAAGGTTTAACCCCCAAACGGTCTCGGGCCAGTACGAGCTCCTGTCGAGAATGGTTCCATATCGCGAGCGCAAAAATGCCATTGAAACGATGGAATGTCGACGGCCCCCACTCCTGAAACGCATGCAACGCTACTTCGGTATCAGATGTTCCACGAAACCGATGTCCCTTGGCCTCCAGTTCTCGCCGCAAGCCCGGGAAATTATAAATCTCACCATTGAAAACAATGACAAGATTTCCATCGTCGGAAACCATCGGTTGGTTCCCCGTTTCCGAAAGATCCAGTATGCTTAAACGGGAATGCCCGACGCCGACCGGACCGTTGACCCAGACGTTCTGTCTGTCGGGACCTCGATGAGCCAGAGTCGCCGTCATACGCATAAGGCCCGCGACGTCTGGCCTGTCTTCACCGTACTCTAACCATCCACAAATTCCACACATTGGGGGGATACGAGCTTTCGCACGAAATTAATTAAGTTGTTCATATGTTTCATGGACCCCGCTGGTTGCAATCTCGGGGCTTTTTTTAATGAGGAAGTCGGCGTTCCTGCGTTTTTTGACGCGCCGGCAACTTCATGTAAAATAACTAATCCTACTGACGACAGAACACGGCGAAGCATCCAAGGAGTCTGAAAAGCTTCTCGTTTAAGTAAGCGGTTATCAGGCTGGGTTCCTGTCAGATGGTAGAGCGTGCTGGCTAGGATAATTCTTCCGGTCCACAAGATGACGCGGAAGTCTCGCTTCGTCACCGCGCGCGCGCCCTTGCGCAAGTAATAAAGGGGTGCGTGTATTTTGAGGATTAGAATGCCAGCAGGGCATAAAACACGCGCCATTTCCGACAACGCCAGCTGATTCACAGTATAAGGAAGCGCCAGTCGGCAGGTCACAAGATCAAAGCTGTTTGACGCAAAAGGAAGCGCTTCGGCGGGGGAGTAATGAAATTCCACTCTCTCCGAGTATCCCAATTCTTCAAATTTTTGGCGCGCAATCTGCATAGCTGTGGAACTAATGTCCACTCCAACCCCATAGGCTCCAAGAGAGGTGACGAATGGCAGCAACTCTTGACCGGCGCCGCACCCTACGTCTAGAACTTTCGACATCCGTAAACCGGCAACCGCAGCCAAGGATTGGCGCGACCGTTCGGGGTCACTTCGGAATTTTTCCCACTCGGCTGAAAAATAAGACTCTTCTGGCTCCATGGTCCCCAAGGACTCATTTCAGTTCGGCTCAGTACGGTTTGACATGCTCACAAGATGTTGGAAAACAACTTAAGTGTCAATTGTAATAGTGCGAGGTGTTAACCACCAACAGACAGCCTTATGGTTGCTCTCGCAAAACATGGCGTTTCAAAGACCCAGCTAAGCATATTTGCCCTGCCTCTCCCGTTGCCAGCGCTCCACTGTTGATAAAGCGGATTGAGGGACCAGCGCAGGCCATGTGCAATCCATCGGCGGCGGGCGTCGATCCGCCGCTGCCTGCAAGATTCTCTCGTAAGATGTGATTATCCCATCCTCCGCGAACAAGGCCTCCGCCTTTTGACGGGAAGCTAATCCCATTCTCTGTCTCTCCTCTTCTGAAGCAGTTGCCAGTCGCTCAAAGCCCTGTGCAATGCTTTCCGGACTAGCCGGATCGCAAAGAAAGCCATTTTCTCGCTCGACAACAAGACTTCCCGAATCGCACACATCGCTGAGCAGAATTGGTTTTTCGCAGGCCATTCCTTCGCAAACGGCGTTGGGAAGCCCTTCGTAAAAGGAAAATAATCCCACTGCGGAGGCGCTGGCATATTCCACCTCTATATCCTGTTTGGCTGGATGAAAGCGAAAGCAGTCAGCCAAACCGTGCTGCGCCACAAAATCCTGGACTTGCTTCAAGCAGTGATCGTCCCGCCGCGTTCCACCATACCAATCAACGATCACGGTTGGTTGGTTCCGTCCCTTTTGCATCAATTGCAAGGCCCGTGCGACATTTCCCATATTTTTCAACGCCTGATACCTGGCTGCCACCACAACTCGGATCACACCGGCCTTCGACACCATGTCCGGAACGGGCCGAAATCGATTAAAATTTACCACATTATAGATCGTTGTGATCTTCCGCCGGAATTCCGGAAAAGTGCGCTCCAGCATAAGGCGATTTGTATGCGAGTTCGTCACAATCGCGTCCGCAAATTTATGAAAAAGGCGAATCCAATATTTCTTGCCGTAGCCCAGAGTCGGCACGGCGGATCTCTCTCCCACGACTACTCCGAACCGGCGGCGCGGCAACGTGGCAACCTCGGCGAAAAATGCGGGACCTTCCAAAAAAGCAAGGACAACCTCCGGTTTTAATCGTGTCAAAGCACGTCGCACTTCGAACATTCTTCGCAGACGGTTCCCGCCGTTGATGATATGGCATTTGATTCCAGCGTTATCAAGGCCCGGGCGAAAATGATCAGCAGTATCATAAACCAGAAACTCAACATCGTGCGAGCGGGCCTTAAGACCAGCAGCAATGGTCGTTAACTGTCGCTCGGATCCTCCAGCCCCTAACGAATCTGTAAGACAAGTTATCCTCATCCGTCCTCTTCCATTTTACTTAGTTTTCATGTGACGCAGCCCATCAAAAACACTGAAGTGCAAAATTACCAAGACACGTTCAGCATCGATCTCGCCGCCCCCTCTGCTTGCAGCCAGAACACACTTCCCGATCGTTGAACCTCTTCCGGATTTAACACGCGGCCCCGCAATGCGATTTTGACGGCGTCGTCCTGAGATTTAACACGCAAAGCCAGACGATGGAGATCCTTCAATTTTACCGGTTCGCGCCCAAAAATAGGATCATTGACTCCAAGTATGTCCACGATACTCTGACCGCGTTCCCGATGGCATGCAATCTCTAAAAAAGTCCGCCGACGTGTCCACTCCAGCAACCGTTCCGCCGAAGTAACCCAAATTTTCCCTTCATCCTGCCAACGCTTGAGCATGTGAAAACGCGCAATCGTTTCATCGCTTAGCGGCAGAGAACGGTAATGAGTCCAATGCGTCGTGAGAACGCAGGTTCCACAACGACGACACAATTCATTCAAATTGTTCTCTGTGATCAAACAAGAGGAATCATAACCTTCGTCGGAATTGCGAAAATAGCACCCGTCGAACATTGATTCCGGGCGTCCCGCGCAACGCTCGAAACGCCAATAACGCACGCCATCGTCCATGGTAATGGGCAAGAGTATGGTTGAGCGCCCACCCTGCAAGGTTTCTGGCAATGCAATGGAATTAATATGGATATCGTTTCGATTGAGCCAGACATAGCGCAATCCATTGGCAGCCAGCAAATCGTTCACATAATGCTGGCTGCCCGGTGTGTCTCCGTCATATCGCACCAAGGCGTTGCGAAGCGGGATTCGCCTGCGCCCTAAAAGCGGACCGACGACTTTTCGTGCCGCCAGCCGGGCCAGGGAATAAGCTCGAAAAGGCTGCAAACGATTTGGACAGATTCCGCTCGGCGTCACCGCTGTGGAGTGATTGATCCAAACCCTCGGTTTGGGAACGCTTTCTTGCTCACACCATTGATAGAACCCAGTCAGTAGGGGCTCAATCTGACGCCTCGTGTAATGCAGGAACGCGTGAAACGAATCGATTTGGCCTTCCTTGATCCAGCGGCGAATGAGCGCGGCACAATTTTCTCCGTCTTGCTGATCTTCATCAAAAGCATCCTCCTCAGGCACGTGCCGATACATTCCAATCGTCGTCTTGTCTCCAACGAGAAAAAAAGAATCCCCGAATTGGAATCCAAAACCGGGAATACTCCGGCGGTTCCTGTCGAACCCAGGGGACTTTTCCGTGAGTCCTAATCTCTGCCATTCGCTACTGCCTTCGCTGATCGAATCCCGCTGGCAAAAAAGCGCATGAATAGCACGAAACCTCGCAACGTTCGCGCTATCGATATCAGAAGAGATCGTGAAGGCGCCTTGATACGGGTGTGGATATTTCAAGACCTCGACCTGTGGCATTTCCGAAATGTCGATCACGTAGGATTCTTAATTATTGTCGGTTGACCTTACAGCTTCCCCATAATCACTAAGCAAAACGGCCTAACAAATTGCCAAAACTTAAAGCGCCGGTTTTCGACACCGTGCTTCGACTCCATTCCCACCGCGCGAAACGACGATCTCCTCCGCTCCAAGCCCAGAGAGAATCTTCAAGACTTGTCTGCAGGTCCTCAGGTGCTTGTAATAATCTGTCAGGTGATCGTAAGTATCCAGCCGGCACCAACCATAGTGCTGTTGTTTGCTTAATTCTGGATATAACTGACAGTATACGAGACACGGAGAAATCCGGCTGAGAATCATCTGGCCTAAGCGCAAGTCTCGCACGATCCAATGCAGTGGAAAAAACAACCGGGCAAGCCAGTCTGTGGCTCGCTTTGATTTCGCCGCGTCCATGCGCTTAAGAAAAAAACGATATAGCGGAGCGATCTTCGTCAGACCGCTCAAGCGCCAAGTGTAGTGGTCCAACACAAGCATCCCCCTGGCTGAACCAGTTCATACAACGCCTTGATAGTCTCTTCTGGAGAGGGCGTATGCTGTATCATGCCCAATGCCAATACGAATTCAAATGATCCTGGCAGAAAAGGTGGTTTTCGAAGATCCGCCTGTGCGACAACGTAGTTGGACCGATACCCGATATTGCGCCGGTTGGCATCGACCGCAATACTTAAATCCAAGGCATGAGTAAATGCGCCTGCCTCAACCATTAATTCGGTAAATCGCCCCGCACCGCACCCGACTTCGCAAACCGTGTGGCCGAGAAGCGTCTCAACATTTTTTCCGAGGCATCGATTCAATCTATCTCGTGAAATACGGGTTCCGCTTACGCTGTCAAGTTGAGTCTTGGTATGGACGGTCCATTGCAATCCAAACGCGTCGGCGTAGTTGGATCCGGAGACAAATCGCGGAATTTCATTAACAACCGGATATTCCGCTCCTTTCCCGGAGACTAGGCGATCGCCTTGACGTTGGAGAGGCGCTCCCGTAAGGGGGCACACAAAAGGCAATACTTTAAGGGGTACCATATTATGGTTTCGGTTGATGCTTTTTTGATTCGTTGCATAGAATTAGTTATATGAATTAGCTTCTGCGCCAACTTCAGTTTTCTGCCATGAAAGTATCCAAATAAAGTAAGTCTTGAAAAAGACGGCCTTTTCCTAAACTCGCGGTTTTCGGGAAAGGACTGCGGTCTTGTTCTTACTTTTGTCTTGAAATGCACCACCATCGATAAGCCAAAATCCCAAAAAGGCCGGCAATTAAAGTCGGATTTCGTTGCGCTCCCTGCCACAGCCGTTCCGCACCGCCTGGAGAAAATGGGTCAGGAAATGGCGGCTGCGGCGCAATTAAAATCTGCCGAAAGTGTTCGGATGCCGGACTGTGAAACAGCCAATTTGAAATCGGTATGGAAAAGCCTTGTTTGGGCGCCGCGCATACTGTTGACGGCAGATAACGATCCGCCAAACGCCGGAGCAGGTACTTGTTGGCGCCCCCCTTGACCCGCAGGCAGGTCGGTATGGACAAGGCCATTTCGACCATTCGATAATCAAGGAATGGAGACCTTACTTCCAACGAATGTCTCATGCTCATCCGATCCACTTTGACCAAAATATCCTCCAGTAAAAACTGGCGAAGGTCGGTGCGTTGAGCGAAATCCAGGCCGGTGGCCATCGGTGCCCCCGGTAAATTGCGGGAGTAAAGGTCTATCAGGTCTTTCGGTCGAACGACGAACTCCGGCTTCAGACAAGACTCAAGCCAATCATGTGACGCATAAAAGGACGCGCCCATGCCAAACATTCCCGCGCGTTCGGGAAGGCGCCGCGCGAATCTACGCATCCTTGAATCGGGCTTGGAAATGCCCGCAAGCCCACGGCCCACCACTCGGCGGAGCTGCGTTGGAACACGTTCCAAATGTCTCCAGCGAAATGCCTGAACATGATTCTTATAGCCGCCAAACATTTCGTCACCCCCATCCCCACTCAAAACCACCGTCAACCGCTGACGCGCCTCCGCGCACACGATCGAAGTCGGCAGCGCGGAACTATCCGCAAAGGGCTCGTCGAAATGTCCCATGACAGCCGGCAAGTGGCTCTGAGCGTCAGAAATATTTAAGCGTCGGAAAACTGGATCGAGTCCCAAACGATCCGACGTTGCCTTCGCCAATGCCGTTTCATCGGTCGCTCCCTCCTCGAACCCGATGGTCAGCGAAGTAAGGGGTTGCTTGTGGCGGACTGCGGCCGCCGCCACCAACCCCGAATCAATGCCGCCAGACAAAAAGACCCCCAGTGGCACGTCGGCCCGTAATCGTATCCGGGTGGCATCATCAAGCAGACTGTCGATCCGCTCCAGCCATATGTTCTCGGAGACACTCTCGTCCTCATGGACCCCAGGAAGATCCCAGTAAAGAACCGGATCCTCCAACCGTTTTTCCTTCAAATTAAATCTTAGCCAAGCGCCTGGAGGCAGTTTTTTGACATCTGGATGGATGCAAGTCCATTCCGGCACCATGCCCAAGCGAAAGTAACAACTCAACGCGAGAGTATCCACTTCACGTGGAAACCCCTGCACTTCGCGCAAGGCAGACAATTCCGAAGCGAACGCAAACTTGGATGCGCCACACCAATAGAACAATGGTTTGACTCCGAGGCGGTCTCTGGCCAAAAGCACTGTCTCGGACCGTTTGTCATAAATGGCAAAGGCATACATGCCATTGAGCCGGGACAGAGCCTTGGTGCCATGCATGATATATAAATAAAGGAGCACTTCAGTGTCTGTTCCGCTCCGGAATACGATTCCCTGATCTTGTAATTGTTGACGAAGCTCCAGGTAATTGTAAATCTCGCCATTGAAAATCACCATGACTTCTCGCTTGGCGTCCCACATCGGTTGATGCCCGGCCGGACTCAAATCAATAATGGCCAACCGTCGGAAACTAAACCCAACCGATCCGGACACCTCGATCCCAGAGTCGTCAGGGCCGCGGTAACGCATCCTCTCCCCCATTCGCCGAAGTATATCGGCATTTGGCGTCCCCCCGTCTTTCAATACCAACCCGCTAATTCCACACATATAATTTGCGCTTAGTAAGCGTGCTTCAGCAATCGATTGACGGGACCGGCGAAAACTCCGTTGCCATTGAACATCTGGATCGAAGCACCCGCCAGCCGTACCAGATCAGCCATGCCTCGAAAGCCGCACCCAAACAACTGAAGGCTATGATCGTCGCCAATGGGGAAGCTTTGCAGGCGGTTCCGATAACCAATACTAAAACACGCCCGACCAAAAGAGCGGAATCGAACACCAATAACGATCGCTGGTACCGCAATACCCTCAAAACTAGAGCTGCCGGCAAATTACAAAAGGCAGGAATAAACCAGACTAAAAGCCATTGAGCATATTCCCCGGCCTCATACCACTGTTTCCCAAAGACGAGAGCAAAAACACGAGGCGCGAAAATAAACCCAATGACGGCGGGCCCGATCACACCCAGAAAAAGACCATTCGTGCATTTCCCGAATATTGGAGTCAATTCATCGCCCTTGTTGTTAATTTCACTTATCTTTTGGAAAAGCACCTGTCGCAAGGACCCCAGCGCGAGCCGCATCGGCGCCTCCAAAATTCGAGTTGCAAACGCATAAAAACCGCCGACCGCAATGCCGTAGTAATGGCTCAACAAAATCACGGGGGCTCCCGCCGAAACGGCATTGAGCACGTTCTGCGGCGTGCTGTAGAGAGGAAAATCCTTGTACTCGCGGCTAGCTGCAAGAACTTCTCCCGACCGCAGTGACTCGCCCAACATCGGTCCATCATCTCGAACAATGCGCCGCAAAAGCAACAGATTCACTGCTGCGTCCCCCAACATTGAACCAATGATGAATCCTCCCGCACCCAACCCCACAAATCCTCCGCATATTTGAGCGACACTTTTGGTCAACGAACTGGCCACCTGAGCTTTAGCCGTGTATCCAAACGCCTTTTTCCTCAAGCACCACGCGATAAATGTTTGATTTATTCCCGTAATCAAAATTCCCAGCGGAACCAGATAAATTAACCGGCCAAAACCGCTGGCTTTGAAAACACTTGAGAAGAATCCAGGCAGGGTCACACAAAGAAGCAGAACCAATAACGCGATGCCAATCGTGGCAATGCACGAGGCAAGAAACAATAGCCCGGCTTTTCGAGCATCGCCAGGAATTATAAGCGCCTGAGGGTATTGCAACGTCACGCCTGCCGAGATCACCGCCACAATAGACAAATAACAAGCCGCCAAACCAAAATCGGATGGACTGTAAAGCCGTGTGAGCACCGGTGAGACCAAAAAACCGATTGCCTGTGCCACTGCCGTTCCAGACATGACAAGGAACACGTTCTTGAGAAATCCCCTCGGCCGCAATGTTGAAAAATTCATCCGCCCTAAACTTTTGACACTCACATTAAATTGACAATCCTATGGATCATTTTTCTGAAAAGGCGCTCCCGTTCAAACACTGTGGATCAGCCGTAATGCTCAGCAAAACAAATAAACACATGATCGGCGTTTTCATGTAATAGTTGACGCACGCGGCATCCAAAGCCAGGAGCGTCACGACCATTACCCGGCACGGAAATTTGAGCAATGTGGGCAGATGCTTGCTTTTTAAAAGAATGTACATGTGCATGGAATAGAACAACATTGCGCCGAACAACCCCAAATCACAGAGAATCTCCACATAATCGTCGTGCGCGTATCCTCCGTATCCTGCAATTCGTTTGTACGCGTCAAATCCTTGCCCAAAAATCGGCGCATCCTGCCAAAGTGTGAAAGCCTTATGCAGCATTGCCTTGCGGACCATGAATGACGTGTCGTCATGCGTCAGGGCCCGATGAATTGAGGTCACGTCCTTTGTTTTTTCAAGAACGAATGGCGCAGCGACCGCTCCCGCCGCACAAAGTCCCAGCACAGCAGCGATCGCGTAAATTTTGCGCTTATTCCTCATTTTGAACACGACTTGAGCGCATATGAGAAGGGCAAAAAACGGCACTGCCACAAGCGCTGTTCGCGAGCCTGTGGTGGCAATCGCGTAACCAACAGCGACGAATCCAAACACGCAGGCCAAGCGCCCGGACTTGCTTGGCAGAAGCCATGCGAAACAGGCATCCAGCATCAACAACACGGCAAACTCGTTCGCATTTCCCGTCAGGCCTGTGTATCGGACTTCCGTTTCACCGGGTGGAGGCACTGTGCCAATTCCAAAAAATCCGGCAACTATGTTGCAGATGACCGCAACCATTTGGGCCGAGACAAAAGCTTCCAGGCTGACACCCGCCTGCAATGATAAAGCCACCGCTGCTCCGCCCAAATAGGAACTAAACAGGGGGAGTAACGCTTTCGACAACCCAACCTCTAAATCAAAAAAACTCTGGATCCAGCAATAGGCCAAAAACGCGACAGGAATCCAGAGCCAACTTCCAAGGCGCAAGCAACAGACTCCTGCCGCCCCGGCTACAACCAACATTAAGGCAAGGGCGACTGCTAATACTATTGTCAGCCGCGACCAACCTTCAATGTCAGTCAAGGTCTGCGCCGCCAAGACATAAAGAAACATCATGATGGTCAAGCCCCAATGCCATGCAAAACGTCTCATATGCATGGCTGTAATGACCCCCCCGTCGTTGGAATAACAAGCGTCGAGAGGCTTATTTCTTGTCCAGGAAGTCATTTGAGGGCTGACCGTATAGAATCGCGGAACACGCCGCTGACTGAAAAAGTCCGAAACACCAAAAAGGTAAAGCGAAACTTTGGAATCTATTGGGACGTGAGCTGCGTAAGCGCGCCTAAAACTTGCAACCGCACGGAATCCGCGACTGTTCTATCTTTCGGTGTTGTCCACGAATAAGAGGAATACGTCGTGCCGCCGATAACCTGATCCGGCGCGGTGATGAGCAACTGGCTCGCTGATGAGATTACGGCATTTGTAATTCCCTTTGCCTGAAGCGCTGCCAAACTATCGCGCAACATCCGAAGGTATTCAAAGTCTTCCACACCTTCTCGAAGCGCCTCCATGTGTTTGCTCGATGTCACGGACTGTGCATCAAGAAACAGCGGTGTAAAGCCGCCAAATTCACTGCCATATTCATTCCATGAAGAAGTTCCACTGTTGTCGACGAAAGACCAATATCCGGATCCCTGAGCTCCATATTTCCAGCAGAACCATTCCTGCAAACGGTAATAACTGTAAGGATCAAGGAGTCGGGATTCCTCAAGGGTTGAATAAAACCACAGCGAATCGCCGGCATGTTGCTCCGAAATATAGAAGTTGGTAAATGACGAGCTCCCGGAAATCCACTGTTGCGCAAGCCCAACGGAGAGGACATCGCTGACCTGGTACAGGGCAGGGTCCGCTTTCGTGGGATCGGGCCACGCTGTGTCCTCCCATACAACCACATCCGGCTGCGCTGCGTGGATTGCAGCGCCCCAGGCGAGAATGATGTTATCCGCCGAAACCGTGCGAGGCTCGTCCACGAGCAGCAAGGAGAGTTGTTCCGGCTGGATTCCCCGTTGCTGAAGTTGTTCTACCCACCAGTTCATCCAGTCCGAGATGGCTTGTTGGAATGCCGTGCTGCCCATGGCAAATCCGGCGAAACGTCCATCGCTGCCAAAATTATCCGGAACGTCGAGATAAACCATGTAATTATTTGCGTTTGGCCAGGAGTTTAGCCAATTGCTCAAAGTCACCGGACTGGGCGGAACAGTCATATGCCCCGTGCCGTCAAACGTGCCTGTGTGATAGAAAACAGAGTCCGCCCAAGGAGAATCCACAAAATACTGCCGCAATAAGGAAATAAGCGCGCTTCGATTAGTAGCGGTTGCCCCGTAATAGGAGCCGGTATGGTCGTTGTAGTCCCACCCTGTCAAGTGCAGTGTTGGCTGATTGGGAAATGTAAGGGGATAGACATTCAGGTTCACCGGAATCGACTGATTGGTCAATCCGAGGCTGGCGAGAACAATTTGTCCCGAATACAGCCCGGCTGCAACGTTCGTTGGGTGAAATGTCAGCCAAATTTGTTGGGTGAGGCCAGGTGGGATATTTAAAATCCAGCTTCCTCCTTGTTGTGACATCAACGGCAACGCCGCTGCTACAGGCACCCCTGCTTGCGTATCAGTAAATGGAAGTTCCTGCACGCTTACATAATCCGGGTTTGTCCCCCTAGGAAGGCCGCTGATTGTCAGATTTACTTGTATCAAATTGGTGCCCGTATTGCTCAGGTTGAACGCATCCGCACGGTACTCGTTACTCATCATCGCTACGCTGACCACGGCGTTGGTCGGCATCGGCATCGCTGTGGGATTGAGCATGTCCCAGCGATTTCCTTGAGAAATAACAAGACCTGCCAATCCGCTCGCACGCCACACCGCTGATTGCAATGCAAATATGCGCTGATGCAAATCGTTAATGGGAAAGACCGTTGAAAATGTACCAGGGGATATCACTTCCGTGGATGGAATCGCTTGAAAAATTAGGTTCGATTCAGTTTGCAACGAGGACAAAACATTCGTTGGCGCTAACTTAAAAAGTGAGCCAACTCCCGCCAGATCATTTCGCAACCGTCGGCGCAGGGACGCTCCCATCCGCTCCGTTGCAACAAACGTGGCGACATTGGTAACAGTCGGGCCTGGAGCAGGATTGTTCAGGAACGAGTTCGACCCGCGATAGACCTCAATTTCGTCAACAAATGTAAAATCCCCAGTCGGCACCACTTCGAACTTCACGAACCGTCCCTGCGTGGCGAGGCTGCTGGTCTGGTAGCGAAAAACGGCGTAGCCATTGGTCGGCGGTTGCGCGCTCAACTCCGCCAGATCGCCGGCGTAAGTCCAGGTATTGCTGTCTTGGCTGACAAGAATGAAAATCGCGACAGGCCATTGCACCTGCGCTGCTCCCGCCGCAGTGTCAAACGACATCCCCAAAATCGGCTGATTGGTTCCCAGGTCAAGTGTGATACTAACCGGTGACACCTGCTCCCAACCTACGCTCCCCTTCTGTGTCCAGAAATATCCATTGACGTATTTCCCATCCGTCAACTGCGAGATGCCGGGGCCTGTGGAGTAATTGGGAGTTGGGCTAAGTTGGTAGCTTTTGCCAAGCGCAACATTCAAAAGAACCTGGAGGTTCGTAGGAGGTTGGGGCTGCTGTATTGTGACCGCGAAAATTGACGTGCAGTCCAAAACTAAAAGCAACAGCAAAAGAACCTTGTTCATCTCTACGCAACGGACGTCCACATTTTAGATGGTTCCAGCAGGAATAAGGCCAACCATTAATTAAGTCCACTGCCAAGCAGAGTTTTCTCACATTGCCATTCATGGACAGAAATTCCTTTCGCCTTCGCGAATAACGCGATGCCAGCCTGACGATCTCAACGAGTCTTGGACGATCATCCGCTCGCATGCAAGTATGATATTTTCCGTTTAGATTCCAGCCGGGATTTGGTGCCTAAAAACGGGACGCCGATGAAACAAAACGGGAAGTTATCAATCTCGGAGCTCTGCCCGTTCAAGTCTGACTGATATTCACTGCCCAGATTTCGCCTGATTGTCTCGAAAATCAACTGCGCTTCGCCCCAACATGGTAATCGCGTCCATAACGATAATAGCAATCGGTCGATGTCGCGGCTCGATTATAAACAACGCCCATGACCTTTACCCTGCATTCTTGCAATCGGGACAAGGCGAGTCGAACCAACCGGGAAGATGTGTAGGAGGCGCGCACCACAAAGATTACGTTTCCCGCCACAGAGGCCAGGTGTATGGAATCGTCGGTTGCCAGGACCGGAGGTCCATCAATGATGATATAGTCATAATTCGCGAGAAGGTCATGCAGTAATCCGTTCAGTTGATTCCCCAAAAAGAGCTCGGGATTGTCAGCCGCATACTCGCCTGCGGGAAGAAAAAACAGTGACGAGGCCTTCGATGCCTTGTCCTTGGTCTTTGTTCCATTCGGGCCATGTCCCTCCCCCTTTAGGTTCGTGTTTACCCGAACGATCGCATCCGTTGCCGAAACCGTACGATCAAGGACTTCGGAAAGTCCGGGAACATCGCTCACGCCGAAAATATGATGCAATGAACTCCGACGGAAATCGGCATCGATAAGAAGCACTCGGGAACCGGGTGTTGCCAGTGTCCAAGCCAGGTTTGCGGCAATTGTGCTCTTTCCTTCCTTGGGAACAGCGCTCGTGAGAAGGATTGTCCTGGGCCGCGTTGCATCCTCGAACATCAACAGAAGCGAGGAACGCAAATGGCGAAATGACTCGGTAAAGGCATATCCATCTTTTTGATCGCCGACCCGCGGAAGCTTGCGGTTTCGACCATTAAGATGAGTTTTCGGAATTTGCCCAATGATGGGATCAGGAAGATGGTAGCTAACTTCGACTGCGGAGGAAAAACGATCGTCAAAAGCCCCCAAAAACACAACAGCGCCAGCGCCAAAAATAAAGGCCGTAAAAAGTCCGACGGCGATAATCTTAAACCTGGTCGAAGTCGGATTGGCTGGCGATGCCGGCGCCAAAGGTCTAAGAGGTTCAGTGTAAATATTCCTGCCAAGGTCCACGCTTTGCAGAAGGCCCAGCAAGTGGTCGTAAAGGGCCTGCGACCGCTGCAACTCCTGCTTCATGCTGTCGTAATTGGCAAGCTTTTGGCTGGCCTCTGCGGCGTTGGTTTCCCAAGTTTGATGCTGGCTTTCAAGGCTTTGAATCTGGAGCGATAGCGTTTTCTTCCGATTTTCCATCTGCTCCAAAGCGCGATGCTCGCCATCATCTTGCAGCTTTTTCAGCAATCGCTCCAAACCGCTGATCTCCTGATCCAGCTTCACCATTTTCGAGTGCGTGGGTCGGAGGTCCTTTGAAAATCCTTCACGCGTCGCCTTTAGCACTTCGATTTGCTGTAATGCCTGGTAATAGGCAGAGTTTGGTGTTTCAGCGCCAATGGCAAAAGACTGGGCGGCTTTCTCCCCAGGTAAAACAGTGTCGGAAAATGAGTTTCGTGTTCCCGTGCCAAAACTTTTATACTGTTGGGGCGAGAACAGTTCCAGCAAATGGAACTCCGTACGGAGATCTGACAGACTCTCATCCAACTTTGCCAGATGGCTGCCAGCACTGACGCCGTGCTCGGTCAAGTAAGAGATGTTGTTCGACATGCTGAAAAGGGTCAAGGCCTGCTGCTGCCCTTGAATTTTTTTCTCCACTCCCCTGATCTCGTCGGTAATTCCCGCCAACGCGCCGGAAGAACTTTGCTGGCGCGAGGCATCCTTGACCGCCAGGTATTCATCCATGACGGCGTCAAGAAAAGCGCGCGTTCCTTCAGCAGAGCGGCCTTTGGCCTCAAGCTCCAAAACTGAACTTTTCGGCGCGATGCTGACCACGAAGTCAAGGGGCAGACGTTCCGATTGAGAGTTGGTGGCGATTGCGCCTAACTCGGGATATGCGTCATGCACTTTCTGAAACGCGCGCAATTGGATCGCGCGGCTTTTAATAAGTTCCGCCTGGGTGCCAAGGTAGCTGCCATCCTCGGAAAAACGATCATCGCTGACAGATGTCGTGAGTCGGTCGGCCAGCCACATCATCGCCTGCGACCGAAACATTTGAGGTCTGATAATAGCGTAAACTACTGCGGGACCGCCGATAAACAGAATTGAAAGTAAGAGAACCCACCACCGCCGCTTCAGAGCGTTGAGGCAATTATCCAGTTGCATGCGCAACACGTCGGCAGCCCAAAACCGATCCGGAGGAACAGATGATCTGGATGTAATGTTCGGACCGACTTGCTTGGGCACAATTGGTTGGAGGCTATCGTCCATGGCAGACCATTGGTAGTTCAATCTTGGCGAAAAACAGTCCGGCAGTATGCCGGGAGGGCAGATTTTCTATGACCACTCGCTTTACGTCAGTGTCTCCGTTAGTTGAAGTTGAGCGACCGCGCGTGTACGTAAATCAAGTCCTCTGCTTCGACGGGTATGTCCAGTTCCGTGTGGCCTTTTTCCCAAACATCCACCATATTAACGAAAATTGTTCTCGGTGATTCCCCTTTGCCGCCCGACCTCACCAGCCGCACATTTTTTTTGTCCGCAATGTCAGTAAAACCGCCCGCAGCGAGGATGGCCTTGCTCACAGTCCAGGTTTCACCGGCAGGAATATCCTGGGGGCCCGCTTGCCGGACCTGGCCGGCCACAAAGACCCGCCGGCCGCTGTTCGTTTTGTTCAATAGTTGAAGACCAATGATGACCGTCGCGTGGAAATAGGTGACTCGCTCCAGCGAGGTTTTGATTTCCATCGCCAATTGTTTGCAAGTCTTGCCCTTGGCCTCGACCAGCCCCAGTTCAGGAACATCCAGCTCGCCCGCGTCAGTAATGGTCAGCGTTTTTGAATCCTCCTGGTCTTCCAACACCCGAAAACTGACAGCGTCTCCCACGCCAAGTTTTTGTTTGTCGTCCAACGAATCCATGTTTCGGCCAGCCGAAATGGCGGTCTTGTTGGTAGAGGAGCGACCTTGCGACGGGCTATCCGCCGCAAACGCGAAAAAGGAAGCCAGTAACAAAAAGCGTGGACTGAGCATCAACCCAGCTCGAACCAGATGACAGGTTTTCCGGACTAAACGTTTAATTTTCATCAATAACCATTTTCCGCTTAGAATTGATAAACACCTTCAAGCGACACTTGGTTCTGACCATACCCGTCGCCCTCGATGTCCGAGTCCTTCAGACGATAATCCCAGCTTAGGGTAGTCCTCCAATGCTTGTCCCATTGATAGCGGGCCGAAAAACCTCCTAAAACATATGTAAATCTTTCGTGATAAAGGCTCGACGAGCCCGACCCAAAGGATTCGTCAAACCAGTGGCTGGACACATGAGGCGAAAGTGTCGCCTGGTGGTTGGGCCTCCAAAAGAATGCATACAATACGTGAGTCCCGGCCAGATTGCCCGCATTGATCCCGATCTGGTTGTCATGCGACACCTCCAGCGAATGGCTAAAGACGCGATTAATCGTATGATCGACGCCTGCATAGGCATAGTAAGTGTCATCTGGATGAACTCCGAAAGGTTTCACAGATCCTGAGTCGTAGTCGATCCGCTCATATCCCGCGCCGACGCGCACCTTGAAAAATTGGCTCACGTCGAGCCGGAGAGCCGGCCCCATCCTAACCCGCCAATTGTCCTCCATTGATCTATGGTCAAAATTGTTCACGCTGGCCGCGGTTTCCAATCCGGCGGTGACCAAGGGAGAAAAGGCATACATGGAATTCGCATCGAAAAGTTCTGAAGCGTGATTGACGTAATTGTAAAACGATCCGTCGGACCAGAGATCGTCATGGTGGTAGCCGAATTCGGTCACCAAATCAGGCAGGTTCCAGGTTGCCGTAATCCCTGCGATATTTTCGTAATGGCGAAAAAGCGCCGCCTGATAAATATTAAAAAACTCAGCCCCCTCATCATAGACCGGGCTTTCCTGATAGGAAAAGCTTTCGCTGAATCGAAGGGTAAAATCACCCGTGCGGATGTGAAAGGCGATCTCGGAATCAGGGCTGATGACCGGCGCACCCGTATTCAAACTGGTATTCTTCAAGTAATCGTAATAAGCCAGCCCAAGATCAAGGTTAAGGCTGTTTGAACGCCCGATTGGAAAAAAAGCCCCTAAATCGCACTCCGGAATCAAAACAAAATCGTTGCGCGCGTCAGTTTGCGTCAAAAAGACGTTATCGACGTACAGCGCGCGGAACCCGGCGCTAAAGTTAATTCCCCCGGGCCCCAACGGAAAATTATACCGACTACTCCCTCCAGTAAGGATGCCAAGCGGTGGAATAACAGTTTCGATGGGGCCGCCTTGAGTCGTCGGCCAACCGGTTTGCCAACCGCTCGACCATCCCTGGCCATAGCCGGCTATCCCGAATTGAAAAAGCACCGCTAAAATTACGATGCGCTTAATAAATCTCGGCCTCATATTCGTTATCCGGGATTTTGACGACAATCCAAGTACTTTTGCAAGTCCTTCGATTCCTTCTCTAAATTGATCCCAGGTGCTCATGCTTCGGAGGCAGACTCCGTCCCCGTAGATTCGCAGAGACCTCTTTGGTTGGCCTGCAATCCGTTTCATGCCCACATGTTTCCCTCCAATTACTTAATCTAGATCGAGCTCACTGCCAGGCTCGCAGACAAGTCAGGTTTTTCTCAAAGCTCATAGACTGTGCCTCGACTCAGCCGTTCAAGATTTACACCTTTCCTCAGAATGGGAAACCCGGCCCTATCTTTGAAGGGCATAGGCGCGACGACGGGAACAGATCCGAACGAAATTTAACGCAGTTCTGCAGGACTGGCTGGCAAATGCCTAGCCATCCTTTACAAGAGGTAATAATTCTTGGAAAAAAGGGGGAATTCAACTGATTTAGACTGATTTAGTTTGCATTGGGATCAAGCGGATTCCGTGCCGCACAAATTTCAATTCCAATTTTTAATACTTAAGTCACTATCATTTAGATAGATGCAAACACACTCCGCAATGTGATAGTGGAAACCCTGACTAAATTAAGTGTAAACCCCGCCGACAATAAGTCACATTTCTTCGAGGAACCGAAGCTCCAACACGTTACACATCCAATACTTACACAGCAAAATCCAAAATGGCAGGCTTCCCGACAATTATAGGCAACAATTGAGGGTCTGGGTGGGTGGTTTCCCGTCCAACCACCATTTAAGAGTCTTTCTCTACCACGAATGAAGGAGGGATTTGTAATCGAACTGCTTTGGTTTTTGACTCATATGCGACCACGTTGGGAGAAAAAATTGGCGGGGTACTTTGAAAAAACAGTTCTGTCTGCCATTGTTCCCTGCTTCAAGGCCGTGTATAAGTATCGCAGAAAAGCGGTGGTTTTCCCACAAGCCGCTTTTCCCTGGGTTGGTTTTCATCGGAGAGCAAATTGGCCGCCGTCAAATCTCCCAATCGATTACCTGGCCAACTTGTTGAGAGTTTTTTTGATGAAACCATGGTCTATCACCTGAACGACATTTTATTGTCGTTGGATACCGATCTGGACATCCGAGTCGCCCCCCGATGCTTAACGAAGGATTGCGGATTAAAATCAAGAACGGGCCATTTCTTGGCGTGTAGGGCTGGGTTGATAAACGACATGGCTTCTCCACAGTTTTGCTCAGATTGGACTTTATTGGACAGACCGTAGCAATAATGCCAAGGCATGAGGGGTATTCGAAGCGTGCGCCCAATCTTTGTCCGTCCTGTCCATATTTGAGATGGATCCCGAAGATATTTGTCCTATTCTTAACCCTTTCATCTGAGATTTTTCTTGGTATGGCGATGGACTGTTAGGGGCGCTCGTACTTAGCCGCTTCAGCGCCCAAAAGTTGTTGAATTCGTCCGCAGGCTTCGTTCCAGACTTCGAGCGCTAGTGGCGATTGCTCTGATTCGGCAATCTTGGCCGCTTGTCGAAGCATCTCTGCCCGGATTTTTCTGAGGTCCTGAATCATTGTTTCGTTTCTCATACCTTTAATCTTCCTGATCTGCTTCACAGCAACGCGGTACAAGCATTTTCCGCGCCGACAATTGCAGACCCATGCTCTCTACGATCCGGACCTGCACGCACGCAACCAACTCAAACACGGCTCTTGGGTGTTGCAGCTTGTCAATAAGACTGACGTTTCAGTCAAGATTTGACACTCTGATTTTGGCCAGCATTCCCGGCGCGAAATCATAGAGGCCAAGTCCCCAAGCTCGGCGAGCACTGTCCAGGTGGAGGTCGAAGGGAAAAAGGGCGACACAACCTGATACCGTCTCCGATGTTATTCATGACCGAGTCGAGCAGCCCGTGAAGGCAGGCGAGGCGAGGTTGTGAATAACTCGGCGGCGGAGCGGCGTAACTGTTCTCGTTACCACGGTTTGTAATATCCTGTTCCTACGAGGATCGCGTTCAAGAACACCAGCTTGACGAGAATGAGTAAACCCGCTTCGTCCGCCGTTGGCCAAAACAACTGCTCAAGGCAATGGAAGCGGCGGCGATGAGATGTTGTTCCTGCGTACGATTGGCACGACCTGGTTCCCACCAGGAACGTGTCAAGAACATCGGCCTGGGACAGCAATCCAAAGTCGCCCTCGCCTCGGTTGCCGATAGTGTGGTTGGCGGCGGCCCACAGCCACGGTCGGATCACGGTTGAGCAATACCCGTCCCTTCGAGGGCCGCGTCAAGAATACCGGCCCGGCCGATGGCTTCCGTCCAAAAGTCTGAGAGAACTTCGCCCCGCGAGGCATGTGCGTCAAGTTAAGGATTTACGCCGATTAAGCGCCGACTTTTTTGGGGTTAGGCGGCGCAGAATGAAAGTGTTTCTATCCTCCATTAGCCACTCCAGTTCCTCTCCTTTTTGGATTTGCGTTGCCTCGGCCAGGGCCGCCGGGAAATTCACATAGTAGGATTTTGTCCTCCCGCGCGCTCAACGCGCTGAATTTTGATTTTGTGTCCCATAGTTTTA
>DASXZW010000086.1:0-65573 GCA_036501665.1 Verrucomicrobiia bacterium | reverse complement strand
GGCACAACCAGCCCGCGCCGCTAATACCACCAGCGGTTCGGACGCCGGAACATAATCGGATCGAGAAGGGACAGCATCAATGCAAGTCGAATTCATGCCTAAAGCTTACACTACCCTGCAAGAAACTGAGATGCGCCCCTTTGCGCTGCGATTCGTTAATTTGCCTTGCCTTCCAGCGGCCAATGGCCTATCAGTCCGGCGAAACAAAGGAAAATCGTTTCCTCCCAAACATCAGAGATAATGGCGAAATGGATGATTTTAGTCAAAGTGCCATCGGGGTGGTCTTTTTGAACAGACTGGCGGGGCGAGTTTTTTGACGTGATAAATTCGATGCCTCACCCTTCAAAATGCGCAGTTCTTGGTGCGTTGTTCGTTTGGCTTTTGCCGGCGTACGGGGAAAACCCTGGCAACCCGGCGCTGGTGCTGGCGTTAAGCGCCGTTTCCGTGCCCGAAATTCCTGCACGCTCCGCGGAACTTGTTACGGCTGCGGAGCCATCGAACCGGGTCCAAACCGCTGTGGAGACGCTGCGCACTGTGTCAAGTATTGCAAAGCCGGGTGTGCTGCCGTACACCGTCAGCGCGATTTGCCGAAAAAATCCTGAAACTGCCGGAGCGTTGGTGGCGGTCGCGGTTGGTTTTCAACCGCAGGATGTGCTAGTATTCACGAGAGCGGCCCTTTGCGCGGCGCCGGGCCAGGTGGAGGAAGTCGTGTTTTCAGCCTGCCGGGCATTGCCGGCTTTGGCTGTCAATGTGGCGTTTGGCGCTTGTCAACAATTGCCTGGGGCGGGCGACTCGATCCGCGCGGGGCTTGTAAGGGCCAGGCCGGACATGGAGCTTTACCTGGAAGAGGCGGAAAGCAAGCAGGGAACCAATAATTATCAAACAGTCATCAAGCAAGCGGCGCAACTATCCGATGAGGCGGCGCGCGCTCGCGCAAGGTAACTTGAATGGAAATCTACAAAAGGACCAATTCTCACGGGGTGGCATCTCATGCAGTCAAAGCTATAGCTAATGGGAGGGCTGATGGGGCTTCCCGGCGAATAGGCTTGGGGATCGCGATAGCATTTGGGTTTGTTGCCGCGGCCCTTCCTACGATTGCGCAAACTCAGGCTAATGCCGAGACGAACGCAAGTCCGGCCACGAATTCGCCGGTCGCAAAGGCCGATTCAAGCTCCGATGATTCCCTCGGAAAAGGGCCGTTTGAAATGCGCGCCGGCCCATTTAAATTTCATCCGCGGGTAACGGCTGGAATGATCTACGACGACAACATTCTGCTAAACGGGACAGGCAAGGAGGCGGATGAAGAATGGGTGATTCATCCGGCGATCCAGGCTGTCGCCGGCGACGATGCGGCATTGATTGATTATCGTGATAATAAGTACGATATTCTAGGATTGAATCCGGGCACCTTCATAGTTCAGCAACCTGATGCATGGCCGGGCAAATTTCTAGTCATTGACTATGGTCCGCAATTTCAACTTTTTGACAAGTACACCGCCAACAACCATGTTGACCAACTGGGCACGCTGAATTTGATATGGCCCGTGGGCAAATTAATCCTGGGTCTCAAGCAGGACTATAACCTGTCAAAAACCGAGATTGTTGAGTTCGACCAGCGCACGACTGTGGAAACTATTAACACTGCGCTTTCAGCAGCCTATCAACTTAGCGAGGCGACTTCCATTGAAAGCAACTTTCGCCGCATTGGCATTGGATATGACCAGGCCGGATTGACAGGTTACACCGAGTATAACACCGAGGATTGGTTCAATTACCAGGTTTCCGAGGAGATGCCGGTCAGCCTTGGAGTCCTGGCGGGCGAAGACGTGGTGACGAAACATCAAAGTCAAACATACGAACAATTAAGGGCGCGCGCGCGCTACAACTACACTGAAAAGCTCGTCTTCGACGCCTCTGTCGGCGCTGAATTGCGTCAATACCAAAGCAAGAGCACTGACACGCTCAATCCGGTGTTCACGGTTGCTGGAGAATACCGCCCCGCAGTCCGCACGTCATTGCGTTTGAGCGGGTTCCGCCAGCTATATGCTTCAATCTTCAACGGTTACAACTACACGGCGACGGGGGCTGCCCTGGAAGTTCGCCAGGGAATCACGGAACGCTTCACGGCCGCTGTGAGCGGCGGGTATTATAACCTTGAATTCATAGGAGTCGTCCCGAACACGACTGATTATACGGGTGAGTACCATTTTGCGCGAGCCAGCCTCGACGCAAAAATCTTGCGCCACTTGAGCGGCCAGATTTTTTATCAGTATCTCGGCACCAAATCGCAAAGCGTCAACAGTATTGTTGACAACCAGACGGGATTTCAACTGACCTTGAGTTATTGATCTCTTGCATTCCGCGCGCGTGAATCCGACGGCTTGCGGGCCAATTTTCAAGTCGGTTATTCCGCGCAAATACGGTTGTTTAAGCAGAAGATGCAAGCTACTTTCGGCTCCATTGTGATTACAAAGGCAATCACGCCGGACATTGTGAATTATGCTATTGAAGAGCAAGCGAAGCGAACTGTGAATCGACCTCCTCAATGGCAAAGTGTGCCATGTCGGTCATTGGCGCCTAATGCCTGACATATTGAATGCCGCCGAAAGATTTGACATCGCATAGCATCCCTGCCGCAGACGATCCCAGCCTGGCTGAGCATGGCAAGGAACGCAATCGCAAGCTAAAGCGCAATGTTTTGGTTTCCGTGCTGTTACGTTCCACGAGCGCGCTGGTTCCTTTGATCGTGATGCCGTTCTTGTTTCGGTATCTGAAAATCGAACTATACGGGGTCTATGAAACTTTCACCAGTTTCGTCCTAATACTGGGATTGGGCAACGCCGGCTTGTCGTATGGCCTGATGAATTTTCTCACGGTCTGCTTCGCGGAACGGGATCATAAGAAGGCGCGCGAACTCATTTCGACATTTCTAACCGCGTCGATTGTTTTGTTGGGGACGCTGGCAATCCTCGGATTGGTTGTGGCGTTTGTTCTGCCGTGGCAGAGAGTGCTGAAGCTTTCCGACGGCGCGGCATCGGCGCACATTTCATTGGCTGCGGCGATCGCGATTTTATTCACATTGCTGACGATTTTTTGCGGGATCATGGATGCTGTTTATGGGGCTTACCAGAATTTTGCCGCAGTGAGCGCATGGGATGCCGCATCCAAATTTGCCGCCACTATTGCCGTGGTGGCGGTCACCTATTCCACAATGGGCTTAGTTGGCGCGGTTTGCGCGGGAATCGGCGTTCCCGCGCTGATCAAGCTGGCGGGTGTCATTGACCTGTTCAATTTCCGCCTTCCTGAAATTCGCCCGCAACGCTCTCTTTACCGCCGTGAATATCTTCGCGCATTGGTGGTGGACGGAAGCCTGTTGTTTGTGTTGGCGTTGTCGTTCAGCGCCATTTTTCAGATAGACAAAATGATTATCGCTGTGATTTCAGGCCCCGCGCAAGTCGCGCGATTTTCGATATTGTCCAGAATCTATTTTCTTGTTTTTGGCCTGTATTCACTGAGCTTTCGCTCGTTGTGGCCGGCATTTGGGGAGGCGATACACCGGCAGGACTTTGCGTGGATAAAGAGGTCCATGTGGCTGACGATTGTGGCGGGGACGGTCATCATTTCGGTGGCGAGCGGGGCTTTGCTCTGTTTCTCGGACCCGCTGTACCGCCTTTTGCTGGGAAAGACGAACACTGCCGGGATGGCCCCGACTCCTGGGATTGTCCTGTCCTTCATGGTATGTTTCCTGGTCAACGCATGGACGTCGTGCTTCAGCACCGTTCTTAATGCGGCGAGGGTGCTACGGTTGCAGTGCGTCATTGCCGGATCGCATGCGTTGTTAACCGTGCTGCTGATGCCGGTCATGATTCGTCATTGGGGAATAAGCGGCGCGGCCTGGGCGCCCGTTATTGCTTCGCTGCCGACCAGCGCGTGGGGATACCCGTGGTTGGTAAGGAAATATATTTTCAAGGCAGGTCGGAACAGTTGATTACGCAGTCTAGTAACTCTTACGGCATTATCTGGATTCGGTGGACTCCAAGATTATTATGGGGCAATTCCCGCCTGTTTTCGGCGGAAAAGTAATACCTGTAGCCGCTGTTTGAACTTGTGTTTTGGCGATTTCGCTGGGAAAAATCATGTTATGTTGATCAATGAAGCCAAATGGCTGGGGGAAGCGGCAGCGAAGATTGAAAGGGAGGACCTTACCCCGTGCCTGAACCTTGGCAGTCAGAACGCTGAATTCCAGCAAACTGGACAGCCGTGGATCAATGAATTGTTTATCTCTCCTCTTAAACAACGGGGTGTTCAAATAACCAACACAGACCTACAACAAGCGCCTGGGGTGGACATTGTCGGAGACTTATTGGACGCCGAGTTTTTTGAACGCCTTCTTGGCATGGGATTCGGTTCGGCGATTTGTTGCAATATTCTCGAACACGTCACGGATATCCAGCGCCTTGCGTCTCAAGTCGCCCGCATACCGCGTTCCGGGGGTTGGCTGTTTGTTTCCTGCCCGCGCGCATATCCGTACCATCCTGATCCGTTGGACAATCGTTTCCGGCCTTCTCCGCCAGAACTGGCCGCATTGTTTCCGGGTTTCGATGTCGTTGCCTCCGGTGAAGTGGAATGCGTGACAGCCTGGGGTGAATGGTCGCGCGGCAGGTACGGAGCATGGTCAAAGGTCGCGCGGCTGGCGCTCCCATTTATCCGGTATAAGGGGTGGCAGGACACCGCCAGGAGACTGCCGTGGGTCAACAAGCGCTTTTCGGCGTCATGTTGCCTGCTTAGGCGAAGCCGGAAGGCAGTCTGACCGCGGAAGAGTCCATGAAAAAGCTACCTCTTTATTTATATCTTCTTATTGCTTTCCTCATCCCTCATATCAGGTGGATTTCCCCCATTTATTCCAAGCAATGGGTGTATGGAATGCCGTTCTATGCGGGAGTCGCGCTGTGTTTCATGTTTCCGTTGTTCTTTCAATGGCTTCCCCGGTGGAGGCTGTTCGGATTTGTAGCAACGACTGCCGTGGTGGGTTACATCATTTTTATCCATAACTTCGACATAAAATATGCGATTCCCGGCAGTTATATGTTCTTTCTACTGATTGGAATGCCGATTGTTGGGTTGGGCGCCCCTCTGGTTTTGACGGCGATGGAGGATCCTCGATTTGCAAGGAAGGTTCTGATTGTTCTATCCGCAAGCTGTCTGTTGCAGGTCGTCTTTATGTCCATTGAAACAAACCATACGGACCTGCTGTTCCTGGTGCGCCCCAACTCCGAAGGAACCCAGACGGAATGGTGGTTTGCCAATCGATTCGGATCAAATCGGGCCATGTATACTTTGACCGATCCAATGAGCGCCGGCGCCTGGGCCTGGTTTACGGGAATCACGCTTATTGTTCTCTCTCCGCTTGCCAAGGTGAAACCCTGGCAAAGATCGGCGTTTGTGGTTATAGGAACTTTGACGATCTCTTCGATTGTCTTTACCGTGAGCCGCGGCCCCGCAATCGTCTCCGTCATTTCCCTTTTAATTCTCATTCCCTGCATGCTGCACACGACGCGCAGGCGTTTTCTTGCCCTGCTGAGCATAACTGGCACCATTATCGTTATTGTCCTGTCGATTATTCTGGTGTTCTTCTACGACCGCCCGTTGTTTGAGTCTGTCACTCAAATTAGTTCCCAGGCGCTTGGGCGCGATGAGGATGGAAATGCCGGGCGGATCGACGTCTGGGCCGAGGGCGTGAAAATTCTGTCGGACCTTCACTGGCGGGGCGCCGGGCTTCATACCATTTCGTTCCTGTGGGAACAACGAGACGAGAACTTCGAAGACACCTACCTGACGATCATTTATGCGACGGGGATTTCTGGGTTGATTTATTCCATTATCTTGATTGTCGTGTGGTCAATACAGACGTGTCGATTAGGATTCCGACTATACTTTACGAGAGACAGAGGGCCCCAGAGACTTCTATGTCTTGCCTGGGCGGCGGGGTGGCTTCCATATACATTCATATTCCCGTGTTTCCGAGCCATTGACTGCGCTTTCATCACTTGTTCGATACTCGGATCGTTGTATTTCTACGAAACTTTAGGGAATCCCGACGCGGTTTCGACGGCTTCCCATTCGATCAGTCGGCGCAAGTTTGTGTCCGCGGAAACCTAGCAGCTCGTCTATGAATATTTTGATAGTCACCAATTTATACCCTCCCGAGATTGTCGGAGGAGCGGAGCAATCGGTGGAATCTTTGAGCGAATTGCTAGCCGCCAAAGGACATACGGTGACAGTGCTGACTTCGGGAAAGGGATTGCATACTGAAAGAGTTATTGAAAGAAAGACGGATAACCTTTCCATAGTCCGTTTCGGAAGCCGGAATATTTCCCTGCTGTTCGAGAAGTCGCGCTTCAAAAAGAAACTTTTGAGGCCCGTGTGGCATGCGTCAAACCTTTATAATCCGTTTATTCCGAAAGGCTTTAAGAAAACTCTGGCAGAAAGCAATGCAGACATCATCCATGTCCACGGCGTAGTTGGCATCGGATACAATTGCCTGAATCTGATAGCGAGCAAATGGACGCCGACAGTTGTCACGTTTCACGACTTTGGGCTGGTTTGCTTGAACCATGCGATGTATTATAAGGGAAATCCCTGCACACATTACCATGCTTCATGCGCATTTTCGACAAGCGTCAAGGTCCGGTATTTGCGCAAGATTCGAACGCTTGCCTTGAGCGCGCCGTCCGAAGCCATATTGACCGCTGTGTGCGGGCATCTCCCGCCATTGAAGGCGCTTCGTCGTGTAGTTAGATACCCTCTTCAATTTTCCAAACAACCCGCGCGAAGCAAATACGCGGATCATCCCCAGTATGTTTTTGTGGGGCAGATTGAAGAGATAAAAGGCCTCCGATTTTTATTGGAAACGGTGCATCCGATATTTGAGCGCGCAGGCGGGAAAATTACCATTCTGGGCGCCGGGCGGCAGCTTGAGATGCTAGGCGAACGCTATAAAGGCAGTCCGCATGTCACCTTCAAAGGATTCGTCAATCAGGCGACTGTCGCGGAAGAGATCGCCAATGCGGACGCGATGGTGGTGCCATCTCTGTGGCAGGAGAATTCCCCGTTGGTGGTCTATCACGCGTTGTCGTATGGGGTACCGGTTGTCGCGAGTCGGATTGGGGGAATTCCCGAGCTTGTCACGGATCGAGAAAATGGCCTTTTGCTTTCACCCGGCGCGGGGGCTGAATGGGGCGATACTTTTGAACGCATTTCAAAAAGCAGCGCGGCACTCAAGGAATTGAAGGCGGGCGCCGAAAAGTCCAAAGATCGTCTGAGTCCGGAGCGGTTAACAGACGAAATGATTGATCTGTATCACGACACGATTGATTTAAAGAACATTGCCAGGACCACTCCGGCCCCGATTATTTAGGCGCTCGAATGCAAGCCGCGGAAAGACAGGCTTTTGGATCGTGCATCAATTGAACGGCGCCGCGGAGCCAGGCTCGCCTGGTTATGAATTTGAATGCATATTATCATCGTCAATGACTTCGCTTACGTGGACGGGGGCGCGAGTCAAATTGCTCTTGCCAGCGCCCGCGGATTGGCGGAAAGGGGGCATCGGATTACATTCTTTTCCGCAGTCGGGCCGGTTGACAATGCGCTATTGGGTCACGGTAATATTCAAGTTCACTGCCTGGGCCAACTTGATGTTCTTCGCGATCCAAACCGTCTGCGCGCAATATTGCGAGGCGTTTGGAACACCAAAGCCGCCAATTACTTCGATCAATTGTTGGGCCAGGCTGATCCGCGCGACACAGTGGTGCATTTTCATTTGTGGATCAAGGCGTTGACAGCCTCCATTTTCGCGAAGCCTAAAAGACGCGGCATTGCTTCAGTCGCGACCCTTCACGATTACTTCAGCGCTTGTCCCACCGGCTCTTTTTATGATTTTCCGGCGAAACAGATTTGCCATCGAGCGCCGCTGGGCATGGCCTGCACGTTTCGACAATGCGACCGCAGGAATTACGGTCATAAACTTTGGCGTGTTCTTCGCCAGCACGCGCAGCGTCGGCTGGGACAATTTCCTTCATCCATGCGGCATTTTATCATATACTCGAATCTGGGGGAAACGATACTGCGACCATTTCTGCCGGCCGACGCTCGCGTTCATCGGGTTGGCAATCCAATTGATTTCCCAAAGCAACCCGCCGCCAATGTCGCGCTCAACCGGCACTTTACATTCGTCGGACGCCTGGCGAGCGAGAAGGCGCCCCAGCACTTCGCGACGGCTGCGGCGCGACTCGGAGTGGATGCGCGATTTGTGGGCGAGGGGGTCCTGAGGGGCGAAATCGCGTCTATTTACCCAACGGCGCAAATCACCGGATGGCAAAATCCGAAGCAGGTGCAAGCACATCTTCTGAGCGCTCGCGCGCTGGTGTTTCCTTCTGTCTGGTATGAAACCCAGGGGCTTGTCGTTGCGGAAGCGGCGGCTTTTGGAGTGCCT
Organism: Verrucomicrobiia bacterium; assembly: GCA_036501665.1. Classification (GTDB taxonomy): domain Bacteria; phylum Verrucomicrobiota; class Verrucomicrobiia; order Limisphaerales; family Palsa-1400; genus DATAUD01. The sequence goes on along the minus strand of DASXZW010000086.1, from coordinate 57,082 downwards.
GCCATCGTTTCAAACACGTCGGCTGCGACAGAATTTGTAATTGACGGAGAGACCGGCCTTACTTTCAAGACAGGCGATCTGGATGACCTCCAGGAAAAATTAAAGCAAATGACCAATGACGCATTTGTCGCGCGTTTGGGTCTCGCCGCGTATGAACGCCATTGGGCTGACCCACCGACGATCGCGCGACACGCTGAGAAATTGGAAGCCGTTTATTCCGAATGTTTGAAAAAGTGACCAGAAAATTTGCAGCCCGTGACAAGCGACAACATTCGCTTCTGCGTATGTTTAACGCAGAAAAGTCCGTCTCGTTTGATCGGTCGCCGCTTCGGGGTTCTTTAGCAACGGCATTCCATTCAATCGGGTGGCATAAGTTTGCGTCCGCGGAAGGCTAGCGGCTCGTATATGAATATTTTGATCGTCACCAATTTGTACCCTCCTGAGATTGTCGGGGGAGCGGAGCAATCGGTGGAATCGCTGAGCGAGTTGCTTGCCGCCAAAGGACATTCGGTGACAGTGCTGACCTCGGGAAAGGGACTGCATAGTGAAAGAGTTATTGAAAGAAAGACGGATAACCTTTCCATCGTCCGTTTCAAGAGTCGGAATACTTCCATTCTGTTCGAGAAGTCGCGCCTGAAAAAGAAACTTTTGAGGCCCCTGTGGCATGCGTCAAACCTTTACAATCCGTTTATTCCGAAAGGATTTAAAAAAACTCTGGCAGAATGCAGTGCAGACATCATCCATGTCCACGCCGTAGGTGGCATCGGATACAATTGCCTGAATCTGATAGCGGATCGGGAAATACCAACTGTTCTGACATTCCATGACTTTGCGCTGGTCTGCTTGAATCAGTCGATGTATTATGACGGGCTTCCGTGCGATCATTACCATGCTTCATGCGCGTTTTCAACACGCGTGAAGGTTGGGTATTTGCGCAAAATTAAAACGCTTTGCTTCTCCGCACCCTCAGAAGCCATTCTATCCGCGGTGTGCGAGCGTGTTCCAGTGGTTCCCGGCCTTCGCCGCGCTGTCAAGAACCCTTTGAGATTTTATGCCCGGCCCGCGCGGACCCGGCCGGCCGGGCCTCCGCAGTATGTTTATGTTGGACAACTTGAAGAGATCAAAGGCATTCGATTTTGGCTGGAGGCGACGCATCCGGTTTTGGAGCGGTCGGGCGCGCGGGTTTCCGTCCTGGGCACCGGACGGCAATCGGAGATGCTTGTTGAACGCTATAGAAACAGCCCGCATGTCAGCTTCAAAGGTTTTGTCAACCAGGCGACCGTTTCAGAAGAAATAGTCAATGCGGATGCTCTCGTGGCGCCTTCGGTCTGCCAGGAGAATTCCCCAGTGGTGATCTGTCACGCGTTGTCTTATGGAATACCAGTTGTCGCGAGTCGCACCGGCGGAATTCCCGAGCTTATCACGGATCGAGAAAATGGTCTTTTGCTTTCACCCGGCGCGGGGGCTGAATGGCGCGACACCTTTGAACGCATTTCAAATGACAATACGGAACTCAAGGAATTGAAAGCGGGCGCGGAAAAGTCCAAAGATCGTCTGAGTCCAGATCGGATAACTGACGAAATGATCGATCTGTATCACGACACGATTGGTCTAAAGAGCATCGCAGGAACGACTCCGAATCGGATTATTTAGGCGTGGGTAACAGTTTCTCCCAGGGACATGGGTTGCAGTTTTGTTGAACTTCTCAGGAGGTATTGTCCTTGGATAAGAGGAGACAATTGCCCTACCGCAGGAAAATCTGCCTGGTTTGGTCGGTGACGGCTTCAAGATTCTTGAGCAACTCATCCCAGTTAACACGGAGACCCGTCGCGGCGGTCGATGGTTCCAGTGTCGCGCCTTCCAACGCGCGCAGTTCTACCAGTTTTGCGGATACCTTCGGATTGGAAATATACTCGTAGAGGCGTTCGGCCGCGTCGGGATGCGGACAATTGCGGACTACGCCAACCGTGTTGGGAACAAAAAGTGTTTCATCAGTCGTCGCTATCGGCGCGACTGGAAAACCCTCGCGTTGCGCGCCCGCGATATCGTCGGAATCCGTGAATCCCCAGGCCGCTTCGCCGCGCGAAACCATTTTGACGACTACAGAATTGCCATCGACGAGAAAGGGTTTGTTGGCGGCGAGCGCACGGCACCAATTTTCCCAAACTACGCCTCCCCACAACTGGCGCAACGCGTGAAAATGCGTGGCTGTCGTCCCGAACAATGGGTAAGCCAGAGCCACTTTGCCGCGCCACATTGCGTTTGTTGCGTCGCTGAACGTTCGCGGCGCGGTGGCGGCGGTGAGCAGGTTTGTATTGATGACAATGCGCCGGGTTCGATAGCCGAGATGCGTCCAGCCGTTGGTTTCGCGGAAGACACCCTTTGCGGCCAGTTGACGAGTGCGGAACTCCTCGTTGTTCCAAAAAATGTCGCACTGCGGGTTGTCGCGTTCAGTCAATAATCGGTTTACAAGCCCGACTGTTTTGACCGCCTCGCTGTCATAGACCGGGCGCGCCTGGATGCCGGTTTCCTTTTCAAAATCCGCCAGGATCGGCTCGGCAAAAACCTCGTCCTGAGAAGTATAGATGACAACGATCTGCGATTGTTTTCCACCGCATCCAATCAGCGCAACCATCACGGCGAAAAGCAGGCATAGGCGAATCATGTTTGAACGCTAAGTTTCCTCCACACATGATTCAAGTCCATTCCCTGCAGGGCGAACGGTTCTGAATTTCGCGATGGGGACGGCAGGCATCCGCGTGCGCGCATCCAACTCTGTTGTGTGTCCAGGCCGTTCGCGGACGCCTCGGCGAGGCGTCCCTACCCATCAGGTATCGCGGAACTTAAGGGTTGTTGGTCATGTTCGTCCCGGAATAATGGAAAACGCCGTGGGGCGTGGGAAGATCGTTTGTCGTCCAACCGCCGCCAAGGGCTGTCACGAGTTGCACGCTCGACGTCATTCTTTGCAGACGAATCGCCACATCCGCCTGCTGATTGCTGAGCAAGGAAACCTGCGCGGTGATCACGTTGAGGTAACTGTTGATTCCGAGCCGGTAGCGCTCAATGGCCAGATCCAGATTCTTTTGCGCGGCTTTCACGGCGACTTCCTGCTGGCCATGTTCCGTTTCCAAAATTCGCAGCGCTGAAAGATCATCCTCCACCTGCTGAAATGCCGTCAGCGCGGTTTGCCGATAAGTGGCCGCGTTCGCGCGGTAGCTGGCCCATGCCTGCTGCGTCACGGCGTTGCGCTTGCCAGCGTCAAATACAAGTTCCGAAGCCGCGACGCCCGCCGCCCAATAAAAGCTCGACGAATTCAACAGCTTTGACAGAGCAGAACTCTGGTAACCCACCGCGCCGCTCAAACTGATCGTCGGGTAATACGCGGCGCGCGCGACGCCAATGCTTGCGTTCGCTTCCGCGACGGCCCGTTCAGCCGCGGCGACATCCGGGCGCCGTTCCAGAAGTTGTGCCGGCAAACCGATCGGCACGCCGGGCGGGTTGTCCCGGTGCGGCGACGGCGTCAGAGAGAAGGCGGAGGCCGATTGGCCTGTGAGCATCGCGATGGCGTGTTCGAATTGCGCGCGTTGAATTCCCAGGGCGGTCGCCTGGGCCAGCGTCGTTTCCAAAAGCGAATCTGCCTGGGCCACGTCCAAGTCTGAGTCAATGCCGGTTTCAAACAGCGTTTTGGTCAACTCCACCGATGCCTTGTAATTGGTGATGGTGCTGGTGTAGAGGTCAATCAATTCGTCCTGAAAGCGCAGCGAGAAAAAATCTATGGCCAGCTCGGCCTGAATGCTCAACCGCATGTTCTCCAATTGCGCGGCGCTGGCCTGCGCGGCGTAGGCGCTCGCCGCGACGGTGTTGCGGATGCTCCCCCACAAATCCGGCTCCCAACTCGCGTCCAACGGCAGGATATACGAACGAAAAACCTTTCCGCTGGAACCGCTCGACGCAGTCACGGAATTTCCGGCTGTCCCTGAACTCACACTTGATCCGCCCGCATTTTGCGATGGTTTGGTCCACGAAACCGAGGGGTCCGCCGTGATGGTCGGATACAGTTGCGCGCGCGCCTCCTTCGCCACGGCGCGAGCGGCCAGGAAGTTCTCCAACGCCGCGACGATGGTCTGGTTGGAAACATTGACCTGGTCTTCCAGCGAGCTGAGCTGCGGATCGTTGAACATCTCCCACCATTTGCCTTTGATGACGGCGTCCGACGGCTGCGCCATTTTCCAGCCGTTGGTTTCCTTGAATCCCGGCGTGGTCGCCACTGGCGGGACGGTGTATTTGGGCGCGAAATTGCATCCCGCCGCCAGCGCCAGCGCGGCGAGCAACGTCCAACAAGCTGCCTTCCATTTTACCTGTGCCATATCGCTTCGTCTTGTCATGCCGAGGCCGGGGCGGGGGCGGTCGCGGTTTCAGCCGGAGTGGATTTTCCGCGCACGCGCCGATACCAAATGCTCATCCGGTCAAAATAAAGGTAAACAACTGGTGTCGTGTACAAAGTCAACACCTGGCTGAAAATCAGGCCGCCCACAATCGCCACTCCCAAGGGCCGGCGCAGTTCCGAGCCGGTCCCATGACTTAAAACCAATGGCAACGCCCCGCAAATCGCGGCCATCGTCGTCATTAAAATTGGGCGAAAGCGCAGGACGGACGCCTGATAGATCGCCTCTTCCGGGCTTTTTCCCTCATTCCGCTCGGCTTGAATCGCGAAATCGACCATGAGAATTCCGTTCTTCTTGACAATGCCGATCAACAGGATCACGCCGATAACCGCGATGATGCTCAAGTCGATTTGAAAGAGCATCAGAAAGAGAACCGCGCCCACGCCGGCGGACGGAAGCGTGGAGAGAATGGTGATTGGATGAATGTAACTCTCGTAAAGAATTCCCAGGACGATATAAACGGCCAGCAGCGCCGTCAGAATGAGCAGCGGTTCGCCCGCCAGGGAGGATTGAAACGCCTGGGCGGTTCCGGCAAAACTTCCGTGGACCGAGGAGGGCATTCCCATTTTTTGCTCCATTGCGTTAATGCTATCGACAGCGTCCCCGAGCGAAACCCCGGGAAGAAGATTGAAGGAAGCGGTCACAGCCGGAAACTGGCCCTGATGGTTGACCTGGATTGGCGCGATGTCAGTCTTGAGTTTGGTCACCGCGGAAAGCGGCACTTCCCCGCCGGTAGGTGATTGCAAGTACACCGAATTCAAACTTGCCGGCGATTGCAACCATCGCGGGGCCACTTCCATGACGACGTAATACTGATTCAGCGAGGTGTACATCTTCGATACCAACGATTGCCCGAAAGCGCCGTAAAGGGCGGTGTCCAAATTGGCGGCGGAGAGGCCAAGGCGCATCGCCGTGGGGCGGTCATATGAAAGCAGCGATTGGAGCCCGTCGTTTTGCTGGTCGCTGTTGACGTCCGTCAAGCCGGGGACCTTTTTCATTTCCTCCACCAGAATCGGCCCCCACTTGTTGAGGTCCTCGAGATTATCACTTTGGATTGTGTACTGGTATTGGGCCTGGCTTGACCTTCCCCCGATGCGCAAATCCTGGTTGGCGCTGAAGATGCACGTCGCGCCGGCGACCCGGGCGCACTTCGCGCGCAGGCGGGCAACAACTTCGTCCGCGCTGTTCGTGCGTTCGCCCAGCGGCTTAAGGCTCACGAACATCCGGCCTTGATCCGTCGTTGTCCCGCCGCCGCCGCCGGTGAAACCGACCAGATGCGCAACCGCTGGATCGGCTTTCACAATGTCGATGAATTTCAAGAGCTTCGAGGACATCGACTGAAACGAAATGTCTTCAGTTCCTTGAGCGATTCCCATCAACCCCCCGTTGTCCTGCTGTGGGAAGAATCCTTTATGAACAATTTTAAAAAGGAAGACATTCATCCCGACCGTAATCAGCAGAATGCACAAAACAATGAATTGATTTTTCAACACCCATCGCAAGCTTCTCGCGTAGTGATCAAGGATCCAATCGAACACGGCGCCGGTTGCCTTGTGAATTCTTCCATGTTTCTGGTCCCTTTCCCGCTTCAGCAATCGGGCGCACATCATGGGCGTCGTGGTGAGCGAAATGACAAGGGAAACCAATATGGCCACCGAAATTGTCATCGCGAATTCGCGGAAGAGTCGTCCGACGATTCCGCCCATCATCAAAATCGGCGCAAACACTGTCACCAGCGAAACGCTGATTGAGACGACGGTAAAACCGATCTCACCTGCGCCCTTCAACGCCGCTTCTGTAGGCGACATGCCTTGCTCCAGGTAGCGCGTGATGTTTTCGATGACGACGATTGCATCATCAACAACGAAGCCGGTGGAGACGGTCATCGCCATCAGCGAAAGGTTGTCGATGCTGTAACCGAGCAGGTACATGACGCCAAAAGTTCCGATCAGCGATACCGGGACCGCAACGCTGGGTATCAACGTGGTGCGGGCATCGCGCAGAAAGACGAACACCACCAGGATGACGAGACAAACGGAGATCAAGAGGGTCAATTCAACGTCATGAACCGAAGCGCGAATCGTGGTGGTGCGATCAGACGAAATCGTGACATGAATCGCCGGCGGAGCCGATGCCTCCAACGACGGCAACGCCTCGCGAATATGGTCCACGGTGTCAATAATATTGGCCTGTGGTTGCTTGAAGACAATCAGCAATACCGCTGGATTTCCATCTGAAAATCCCGCATTGCGCACGTCCTGCACGGAATCCTCCACATCCGCCACGTCTTCCAGTCGGACAGCCGCGCCATTGTGATAACCAACGATCAGGGGCCGGTAATATTCCGCCTTCATCAATTGATCGTTGTCAATAATATCGGCGGTCATGTGCTCGTCAAAGAACTGGCCCTTGGGCAAATTTGCGTTGGCGCCGCCAAGGACGTTTTGCACGTTGGTCAGGCTCAGGCCGCAATTCTCCAGCCGCACCGGATTGACCTCGACCCGGACCGCCGGCAATGAACTGCCGCCAACAATGACCTGGCCCACACCGTCCACCTGCGATAACCGCTGCGCCATGATGCTGGACGCGATGTCATACATTTGACCCCGGGTGTAAATCTGCGAGGTCAGGGAAATAATCATGATCGGGGCGTCGGACGGATTGAACTTTCGCCAGGTCGGGTTGCTGGGAAGATTGGCGGGCAGGTAAGTTCGCGCCGCGTTGATGGCCGCCTGAACGTCCCGCGCCGCGCCATCAATATTTCGGCTGAGATCGAATTGCAGCGTGACGCCCGTGCCTCCCAGGACGCTGGAGGAAGTCATTTCCGTCACGCCAGCGATGTGCCCAAGTTGTTTCTCCAACGGCGCAGCCACCGCAGATGCCATGATTTCCGGGCTGGCGCCTGGAAGCGAGGCTCCGACGGAAATTGTGGGAAAATCAACCTGCGGCAACGGCGCGACCGGGAGCAGTCGAAACGCCACTCCTCCCGCGAGGGCAAGCGCCGCCGTCAGCAGCGTCGTGGCCACCGGGCGGCGAATGAATATTGCCGAAAAGCTCATGCAGTTGCCGGAATCGTGCCGGATGTGGACGAAGGTTCAGCCGCAGCCGCCGGGCCGGCTTCCTTGTTTTTCTTCGCGAACCGGTCCATGTAAATATAAATGACAGGCGTCGTGTAAAGGGTGAGTATCTGGCTCAGGATCAAACCGCCGACCATCGCGATGCCCAGTGGCCGGCGCAACTCCGATCCGGTGCCCGATCCGAGCGCCAGCGGCAACCCGCCCAGCAGCGCGGTCATCGTGGTCATCATGATTGGGCGAAACCGCAACATGCAGGATTGATAGATGGCTTCGACCGTGGATTTCCCTTCCTCGCGCTCCGCCTGAAGGGCGAAATCCACCATCATAATCCCGTTCTTCTTGACAATCCCGATCAGGAGAATGATTCCAATCAGCGAAACGACGCTCAAGTCCTGCCCGCAAAGCATCAACGCCAGAATTGCTCCGACGCCCGCCGACGGAAGCGTGGAAAGAATTGTAATCGGATGAATGTAACTTTCGTAAAGGACGCCCAGCACGATATAAACCGTGATCAACGCGGCGAGAATCAGCAACGGTTCGTTGGCCAGCGACGCCTGGAACGAAGCGGCGGTTCCCTGGAATGCTGTCAATACTGAAGCCGGCATGTTGAGTTCCCTTTTTGCGTCATCAATCGCCTTGGTCGCATTTCCCAAAGAAGCGCCCGGCGCCAGATTGAACGAGATCGTCACGCACGGAAATTGCCCTTGATGGTTGATGGAGAGCGGGGCGGTTTTCGTTTCAAAATGCGTAAATGCGCTCAGCGGCACCGGCCCCGTCGCCGACCGCACATAAATGTCCTTGAGTTTTGATGGCGATTTTTGGAACGACGGCGTCGCCTCCATGATCAGATGATACTGATTCAATTGGGTGAACAGCGTTGAAACCTGCCGCTGCCCAAAGGCGTCGTAAAGTGTTTCATCAATCTGTTGCGCTGTAATCCCTAGCCGGGCCGCAGTGACACGATCAATCACGAGCGAAACCGCAGTCCCGTCCAAAAGCTGATCGGTTGCCACATCGCGCAAAATCGGAAGTTGTTGAAGTTTGCTCACCAACCTCCCCGTCCAGAGTTGCAGTTCCTGCTGGTCGGGGTCTTCCATCGTGTATTGGTACTGGGTGCGGCTGACGCGATCTTCGACGGTCAAATCCTGCACCGGCTGCATATAGAGAGAAACATCGTTGACACTGTCCAGTTGCGGTTGCAACCGGCGAATGACATCGGAGGCGCTGAGGTCGCGGTTCTCGAGCGGCTTAAGATTGATCAGGATTCGCCCGCTGTTGAGCGTCGTGTTGATGCCATCGACGCCGATGAAAGACGAAAGGCTCGCCACAGCGGGGTCTTTCAGAATGATTTTCGCCAACCCTTCCTGCTTGGCTGCCATCGCGGGAAATGAAATGTTCTGCGCCGCCTGCGAAATTCCCTGCACGACGCCTGTGTCCTGCACCGGGAAAAATCCTTTGGGCACGAGGATATACAGCACCACCGTCATCACCAAAGTCAACACAGCCACGACAAGCGTTGCCGCCTGCCGATCCAGAACCCACCTCAACGTCCTTCCGTAAAAAGCGATGACACTCTCCCAGGCATGTTCGGAAACACGGGCCAGACGGCCTTGTTTATTTTCCGACTCCTTCTTCAGCAAGCGCGCACACATCATCGGCGTCAAAGTCAATGACACCACCGCTGAAACAAGAATCGTCACACTTAACGTGACCGCGAATTCCCGAAACAACCGGCCGACGATATCGCTCATGAACAACAACGGAATCAGCACCGCCACCAGCGAAATGGTCAGCGACATGATCGTGAAACCGATTTGTTGCGCGCCCTTCAAAGCGGCGTCCAGCGGCTTCTCGCCCATTTCAATATACCGGACGATGTTTTCGATCATCACGATCGCGTCATCAACGACGAATCCGGTCGAGATCGTCAATGCCATCAAAGAAAGGTTGTCCAGGCTGTAACCGAGCAGATACATGATCGCGAACGTCCCGACCAATGACAGAGGCACCGCGACGCTTGGAATAATCGTGGCGGAAACCGTGCGCAAAAATAAAAAGATCACCAGCACGACCAGCCCAATTGTCATCAATAATTCCAATTCCACGTCCCGCACGGAGGCGCGGATCGTCGTGGTGCGGTCTGTCAATACTGAAACATCAACCGAGGGCGGCAGCGTTGCTTTGAGCTGTGGAAGTTTGGCCATGATTCGATCCACGACCTGGATGATGTTCGCGCCCGGTTGCCGTTGAATGTTCACGATGATCGCCGGCTGTTCGTTCATCCACGCGGCCTGCCTGGTGTTTTCCGCGCCATCCACCGCCTTGGCCACATCGGAGAGCATGACCGGCGCCCCATTTCTATAAGCGACAACGAGCTTGTTATAATCGCCGCTCGTGCTCAATTGGTCATTTGCGTTGATCTGATACGAAAGCTTCGCGCCGTCGAAAGTCCCTTTCGCCTGGTCAACGCTGGTCGCCTGCAATGCCGTGCGCAAATCCTCCAAATTCATCCCGTAAGCCGAAAGTTGCGTCGGGTTCGCCTGAATGCGCACCGCCGGCTTTTGTCCGCCCACAATCGTGACCAACCCAACACCGCTCAATTGCGAAATTTTCTGCGCCAGCCGCGTGTCCGCCAAATCCTCGACCTCCGACAGCGCAATCGACTTGGAGGTCAGCGCCAAAGTCAGGATCGGCGCGTCGGCCGGGTTGGATTTGCTGTAGATCGGCGGCGAAGGCAGGCCCGTCGGCAGATACGATTGGGCCGCGTTAATCGACGCCTGAACTTCCTGCTCGGCAACGTCGATATTCAGATAAAGCGCGAACTGCAACGTGATGATCGAACTTCCCCCCGAGCTGATCGAAGTCATTTGATTCAACCCAGGCACCTGGCCGAATTGCCGTTCCAGCGGCGCTGTGACCGCCGACGCCATCACGTCCGGGCTTGCGCCGGGATAAAAAGTCACGATCTGAATTGTCGGAAAATCAACCTCCGGCAACGCCGACACCGGCAGTTGCTGGTAAGCCACCAAACCAACCAGCAGAATCGCCGCCATCAAAAGCGATGTGGCGACCGGCCGAAGTATGAAAATCCTCGATGGATTCACGACGGGTTATCCTGCGTCCCGGTTTTGTCCGAGTGGCGTTTCCGATTTCCTGAATCCCCATCTTTCGATCTTCCCGCGCCGCCTCCCTGGCGAACATTTACTTTAGTGCCGTCACTGAGCTTATTGAAATTGTCCGCCGCGATGGTCGTGCCCGGAGCGATTCCTTCAATCGAGGTAACATCTCCCTCGGAAATTCCAGTCGTGATCGGGTGCATCTTAACCGATGTTTGATTGGTTGTGGTCACATTTCCTGCCTCGTTGGTGACATTGACGGTCTGGCTGTTGACTGTATAAACAAACGCCTCCTGGGGATTGCGCTGGATCGTTTCCGTGGGAACAAGAGTGACATTCGTTAACGTCTCCAAAATCAATCGCACATTGACAAACTGGTTTGCGAACAAAGCCATGTCCTTGTTTTCAAATATCGCCTTCATGCGAATTGTTCCCGTCCCGGTATCAATCTGCGCGTCGGTTGTCAGGAATTTCCCAGTCGCAAGCTTTTGTTTTTGATCGTGGTCCCACGCTTCCACCGTCATCTCGTGGCCTTCGTTCAACTGCTTCTGGACCGCCGGCAAAATATCCTCCGTCGGACTGAAAATCACCGTAATCGGCTGCAATTGCGTGATGACCACCAGCGCATTGGTATTGGCCGCATGAACAACGTTGCCCGGATCGACCATCCGCAATCCCGTCCGGCCCGCGATCGGCGCATATATATAGCAGTAGGCCAATTGCACCTTCGCAGTCGCCAGTTGTCCCTCGTCGAACTTCACCGTCCCTTCATCCTGATGGACCAGCGCCATTTCATCATCCACCTGCTGCTTCGGAATGGCTTTTTTCGTGTAAGCATCCTGGTAACGGCCAAGATCAACCTTCGCGCCCTCAAGCAGCGCCTTGTCCCGCGCCAATTGTCCCTCAGCCTGTTCTTCCAACGCCTTGTAAGGGGCCGGATCGATCTCCGCGAGAAGATCGTTCGTCTTGACAATCTGGCCTTCGGTGTAATCGACCTTGATCAACTGCCCATCCACGCGCGGCGAAACCATCGCCGTGTAAATTGGCGTCACCGTTCCCAAAGCCCATTGCGTCACGTCGATGTTTCCCTTCGCCACGTTCGTCGTGGAAATTGTCGTCAACGGAACCCTTCGCGGCGGGGTCTTTTTCGGCAATAATTTGAATGCCGCAATTGGAGCAACGACTATCACCAGCAGAATAATCCACAGGATCGGATGCGTTCCACGATGATGATGCTCATCGGGCGGTGTTGTCCGGCTCGGCGAAGGAATAGGTTTTCCTGAAGTCAATATTGGTTCAGCCATGCTGCTTACCCTTTCAATGTCATTCGATAAATTCTATGGTTCATCCAAGTGCGACCGGTTGAGACAGAATGCTTTTGATCGTATCCAGCAAAACGGGAAAATCCAACGGCTTTTGCAACAATGCGCGCGCCCCGGCCAATTCCGCGAATTGCTGTCGTGAATACGCGCTGATAATGATCACTGGCAAATCGGGCCGCGTCCTCTGCATCAAGCGGAACGTCTCTTGCCCGCCAATGCCCGGCATCTTTAAATCCAATAAAACCAAATCGACTCCGCCGCCTTCCGCCAATTTCAATCCCTCCTCGCCGCTTGCCGCCGAAATCACGCCGTACCCTTCATCTGACAGCACCCGGCCCAGCATATGGCGGATCGAGATATCATCGTCCACTATAAGAATTTGCTTTGTGTGCTGCGGCTCGTTGCCAGACATGCTGAAGGCGTCAAATAGCGGCTGCTGTGCCATGCGCCGAACATTCTTGTGGCGTTGATTATCAAGCGGTTAAGCCAAGAGCACAGCCGCGCTTCGCAAGCTCCCGCACAACGGCTATGCCCTTGAGCATATTCGCTAAACAGCCGCCAACCTCATCTAAAATAAGCAAATAGCCTTATTTGCCTCGCGAAGGGTGTGGAGTGCGTGCGGCTTGCCGCTGCTTTCGTCCAGTGTGCCGATCACTCACCAAAATGCCAAACAACCTTGTCTTTCCCTCACCTCCATTGAATCATTCCTTAACGCTTCCGATGCCGGAAAATCCGACTCCATCCGTTCGACTTGATAAGTGGCTCTGGGCTGTGCGCATCTTCAAGACCCGCACCCTCGCCGCTGACGCCTGCCGCCTTGGCCGCGTCACTATCGACGGCCAGCCGGTCAAACCATCGCGCGAAGTCAAAATCAACGACATCGTCGTTATCGTAAGCGACGAAATCTCGCGACGTTACAAAGTGCTGCAACCGCTCCGCAACCGCATCGCTGCGAGCAAAGTCCCCGAATTCGCCGAGAACCAGACGCCTCCCGCTCCGCCGCAACCGCGTCCCCAGTTCGTCGCGGGCCCTTACGGCATCCGCCCAAAAGGCTCGGGTCGTCCCACGAAAAAAGACCGCCGTCGAATAGTAAAATTTAATGAATAGCGACGCGTGTCGAATAAGGGTTATTTTTCTCTGAAATAAAAATATTTCCGCATTAAAATTCGTTCATTTTTTTAATCTTGGTTGCATCTGTTGCAGCCCGCCCTTAAAATGGGCGACGTCGAACGAACGAACCGTTATGAGTGGGCGTCTGATTCCCAACAAAACCAACGACAGTCAGATTTTGGCCAGTCGCGCACCAATTTTGGCCGCGGACGACCTGCTGGCCGCGCGATTGGGGGACGGCAAAGAGGCCGACTGCACAACTAACCGACCATTGGACCAAACTAACCCCGCACTCTTTGCCGCACCCCTTTCCTCGCCTTCCCTTGATATTTTGCGATGGGTGGGGACGGCTCGCCGAGCCGTCCGCGGACACCTCGGCGAGGTGTCCCTACCTAGGACTTTGCCCCGTCTGCTCTATTCGATCTTTCGCGATTCTTGACACGTGTCTGCGCCGCTGCTAAATTCGGCCCCATGCCGAAAACAACCGATGCCGACGCGGGAATTATCGCACAATTCGTCTTTACTCAGCTACCGAGACAGCATTGAGGAACTCCATGAAACCGGTTTCATCTGTTTTCACAAAGCCTCTTCACCACGGATCACACGGATTGAATCGATGTGCTGCTGTTTCACCATCCGTGATATCAGTGAAATCCGTGGTTAACGCCTGTTTTCATTCCGGCATGGCGTCGTTGCGAATATTTCGTTTTTTGTGCGCGGTCATGTTGTTTTCAAGCTGGGCGATACCCACCCAGGCGCAGATACAACAGGCATGGGTGGCGAAGTATAACAACGGCATCACCAACGGAAACCATCAGGCATTAAAAATGACGCTGGATTCGGCAGGTAACATTTATGTTTTAGGAGTTTCCGCCAATGCAAACACAAACACCGGCTACGTCGTAGTTAAATACGCACCGAATGGAAATCAGCTTTGGGCAGCGCGGTATGACTCAACCAACTTTCCGACGGCAACTCCGACTGGATTTGCAATCAACGCCAGCAACTCCGTTGTCGTGACTGGAAACGCGTTAACGGTGAAGTATGATTCCAACGGAAATTCACTATGGACAGCGCCATACAACGCGCAGGCGGTTGCGGTCGATCGTGCAGGCAGCGCCTATATCACGGGCGTTTCGGGGAACTTCACGACTATGAGACTCGATTCGACAGGTAGTAATGTTTGGGCTGCAACTTGGACTTATCAAGGATTAGCAAATGTTTCACAAGTCATCGCCGTTGATTCATCTACTAATGTGTATGTATCAGGATCAGAGGAAGCCTCGGTTCCTAGTGAAAATGAAGACGATATAGGCACCGTTAAGTACGACAAGGATGGTAATCGACTTTGGGTGGCGAAGGAAGCCTTGGGCCCAAACGGTGGTTCCGGAGTTGCAAGCATTTATCTCGACTTGCAAAGTAATGTTTATGTAGAGGGTAATTTTTTCATAGGAATTGGATCAGGAGAGCCTTATATAACGATGAAATACAGTGCCAACGGATCTGGCGGAGTGCTAGCTTACGACCCGACGGACGACGGGGCTAGTTCAGCACATGGTTTAGTAGTAGATAACGCCGGAGACGTTATTGTAACGGGGGGAAATGACTTTAACTATCCAAACAACGTTTATGGTACATATAAGATTAACACAAACGGCAACTACCTTTGGGGAAAGACTTATCCGTCTGTTGTAACTAGAAACAGCGTCGCGACAACCGTTGCGGTCGATCAAGCTAATAGTGTGTATGTCACGGGCTTTTCACCTTCGCTCGGAACGAATGGTGATAGCGACATTGCAACCATTAAGTATGACAGCAACGGGAATCAGATTTGGCTACAACGCTATGATGGACCTGCGCACGGGAATGACGCAGGCAACGCCATCGTCGTGGACAATTCGGGCAACGTCTATGTCGCCGGGTACGAAACTGAAACCAATGGCTTCACCGCCATGATCCTCATCAAATATTCCCCCGTTACACTGCAACAGCAACCCAACGGAAACTTCATCCTCCACGCCTCCGGTTCCCCCGGCGAATCCTTCGACATCCAAGCCAGCACCAACCTCCAAACCTGGCAAGACCTCGGCCCCATCACTGCGGACACCAACGGCATCGTCTCCTTCATCGACACCAACGCGCCTTTGTTCCCCGACCGCTTTTATTACACGATTCCGAAGTGACGCGGGGGGCTGGGTAGAAACTTAACGAGAGGAAGCAGAGGCGGCGAAGAGAAATGCTTTGGGAAAGCAACTGAAAAATCAGGACGGGACAAAAGATGCGGAACCGCGAAATACACGAAAAATGCGAAAGGAGAAATCCTTCATCTGCTTTTCGCATATTTAGCGTTATTCGCGGTTAATATATTCGTTTCCTTCCCTTGGTGTAAAGTCGCCTGCTTGCCGCGTTGACCTGGCTTGCACTGGTTTTGTCCTCGGTGGCGCAATTTCCGTGGCCTCTCGCCCCAAATTTGTCGCCATTTGCCCCATATCGTTTGTATGACGCTCTCCTCCCCATTTAGCTTACGATTATGTTTCGCAACCATCTTCCAGAGAAACGATTTTTGACAGCGACGAATCTTTTGACCAAAGCGAGGGCGCTGGCTGCGGTTGTGTGCGGCTCGCTTTTTCTGGTGGCCTGCAACAAGAGCGCGGATAATTCACCGTCCCCCGCTGCGGCTTCTGGTTCCGCCGAGGCTGCCGGCCCGTTGAAGGTGAGAGTTGGTTACATCGGTCTGACTTGCGAAGCGCCGATTTTCACGGCTTATGAAAAGGGGTTCTTTAAGGAGGAAAACCTGGACGTGTCGCTTGTAAAATGCGATTGGGCGACCTACAAAGACTCGCTCGCTTTGGGGGGATTTGACATTACGCATCACCTGGTGATGATGTTTCTCAAACCCATCGAGCAGGGGCTGGACGTGAAATTCCTGGCGGGAATTCACCGTGGATGCCTGAGAGTGCAAGCGTTCACCAACAGCGGTATTCACACGGTGGAAGATTTGAAAGGCAAACGAATTGGTGTGCAGGGCATGGGAACACCGCCCTTCATTTTTGCAAATCGGGTGCTGTCCCAGCACGGAATTGATCCCTCGAAGGAAGTTACCTGGAAGGTCTTTCCGCCCGCTGAGTTGGGGCTGGCGATGCAGAAGGGAGAAATTGACGCTGTGGCTGATTCGGAACCAATTGGCACGATGCTCAGTTCCAGCGGGAAGTATCGAAACGTGGCGGACCAGGCCACTGATGAGCCTTTGTCCGAGGAGTATTGCTGCGCGGTGGTGGCCAATGGGAAATTCCTCGCCAACAATCCAAAGGCCGCGGCGGCAGCGACACGAGCCTTGTTGAAAGCGGCCAAGTGGGTGGAAGCGAATCCCCAGGCGGCTGCGCAACTCTCTGTCGATAAGAAGTATCTCGCTTCCAAGCCGGAAATCAACGCAACAGCGATCTCGCATCTGCGCTACGAGCCGAGCGTTTCCGGCGCTGAGCGTGCGGTAAAGACGGCTGCGGTGTCGATGAAACAGCTCGGCATGCTCAACGCCACGACCGACCCGGAAGAATTGGGCCGGCGCGCTTTCGCGCATCTTGACGGCGTCTCCGATGAATGGCTAAAATCGCTACAGGTTGAGAAGGTTGCGGGCGGTCAATTGCCAATGGACCTGGATGCCCGCCTCCACGTGGAAATGTCAACAATTGATGATCCGTGGTGTGGAACATCCTGTTGCAACCTAGCGATCAAGTGACCCAGCCAACGCAAGAAATCAATGAAATATCGGCAGCGAACACGACGCCTTCCCAAATTGGATTGCGGCCCCTGACGCTGCTTGCGATTCCTTTGGCGACATTGCTGGCGATGGGTGTTCACGCAATTGTGTCACGCCAGGAAGCTGCCCTTGACACCCACACTTACTGGATACTCTTGGCCGTTTTTCTCGCGGCGTCCATCGGTTTGGCGATAATGCAGTGGTTTTGGCTAGGATTGCGGGGATGGATGCGTCACATGTGCCCGCTCCTCGCGGCGGCGATCCTGTTATTGACGCTTTGGGAAACGATCACTTCGGGCTTCCGATTGTTGCCGCTGCCTTACTTTCCAAGCCCGGCAGGCGTTCTGCAAAGTCTCATCAACGACCGGGGGCTTATATTTGACAGCGCCTGGCATTCGTTGATTTTGCTGTTCGGAGGATACGCGGCGGGAGTCGTGATCGGGTTGATTACCGGAGTTTGTCTCGGTTGGTTTGGCCCTGCGCGATACTGGGGAATGCCCGTGCTAAAAATTGTGGGCCCGATTCCCGCGACGGCGTGGATCCCACTGGCGATGGTGCTCTCGCCATCGTCAACACTATCCGCCATTGGATTGATTGCGCTTTCAGTGTGGTTTCCGGTCACGATGCTAACGGCGTCAGGCATTTCAAATACCCGCGCGTCTTACTTGGATGTCGCACGAACGCTCGGAGCGGGGAGGGGATACCTCATCATGCGTGTGGCGGTGCCGGCGGCGATGCCCAACATTTTCATCGGCCTGTTCATGGGGCTGGGCACCTCATTCCTCACGCTTGTTGTGGCGGAAACGGTGGGCGTCAAGTCGGGCCTCGGCTGGTATTTGAGTTGGGCGCAGGGATGGGCGGAGTACGGGAAGGTTTACGCCGCGCTGATCATTATGGCGGTGTTTTTTTCCACGATCATGACACTGCTGTTCAAGGTGCGTGACCGAGTGCTTGTGTGGCAGAAGGGGACCATCAAATGGTGACAAGCTCCGCGCCTGAAACCGCAAACGAAGGTTCCTCGCTCCGTGCCCGGTCGGTAAGCAAAAGCTTTTCTGCGCCGAACAATTCCAGTGTCCGCGTGCCCGCCCTCTCGGGCATTTCATTCGCGATTGAACCTTCTGAATTTGTTTCCCTCATCGGGCCGAGCGGCTGCGGAAAATCCACATTGCTCCGGCTCATCGCCGGTTTGGAGACGCTGGATGCGGGCGAACTCTTGATTGGCAACGAGCCAATCACCGGGCCCAGCGTGGAGCGCGGTTTGGTTTTTCAAGACCCGAATCTTTTTCCCTGGCTCACGGTCAAAGGCAACATTCAAGCCGGTTTGGTCGCCCGCGGCATTTTGCATGAAAAATCGCACGAGGTGGATGAATTCACGCGACTCGTCGGGTTGGAGCAATTTGCCAACGCATATCCGCATCACCTTTCGGGCGGCATGGCCCAACGGGTCGCGCTCGCAAGAGCGTTGATCAATCATCCGAAGGTTCTTTTGCTTGACGAGCCGTTGGGCGCTTTGGACGCTTTCACGCGAATGCGCATGCAGGATGAAGTCTTGCGACTCCGGCAGGCGCGCCGCACGACGATGCTGCTGGTGACGCACGACATCGACGAGGCGATTTACATGAGCGACCGCATCGTCATCATAACGCCGCGGCCAGGCCGGATTGAGCAGACCATCCGGGTAACTCTCGAACGTCCGCGCCAGCGAAACAGCCCGGAATTCCTTCAGCTTCGCGGCGAAATTTTGGAGCGCCTGCACTTCGCAGGGAAGGCGGCCACAGGGCAGTCAATTTAAGTCCGGTTGCGGTTCTCGAAGTCTGCGCAGTCTCTGGTTGAAAATCGCACGCCGGTCGTTTCTTATTGAGCAGTTAACCTCAATCGCACCGCAACAAAATGAAAACACTACTCACGGCCCTCGGGATCTTCATGCTGGCCGTTGAAACGACCGTCGCGCAAGTCGCCGAGACTTTGCTGAATTACGATTACCGCAGTTTGGTTGCGCACGCTGATCTGAGTTTCAACACGCCCGCGCCGGGCAGGCACGATGGACTGCCCATCGGCAATGGCCGCGTGGGCACATTGGTCTGGACCACTCCCTCCGCGCTCCATTACCAAATCAACCACGTTGATCTTTTCTGCTTCGGCAAGGACACCCTCGCTTCTCCGAAAGGGCACAGCGATTATTCTTCCGGCTGTGGCTATCTCGACATCAATTTAGTGGACTACGGGAACGATGTTTTTGTCAGCGATAAGTTTCACCAGGGCTTGTCGGTCTATGAAGGCCTTGAGTCTGCCAACGGCGACGGCATCAAGACGCGAAGTTTGGCTTGGACGGACGGCGATGTCATTGCGACTGAAGTGGACGATCAACGCAGTCATCCCAGCGCCATCAATATCGACTTGCGGATGCTGCGATACGCACAGAATTTCACTGTCAAACAACCCCCTTCGCCTGTCGGACCGCACGGCGCGATTATTCGGACGGGCGACCACGTCGCCATCTCGCGCCTGGACATCCGCGATGGCAAAATTCTCCTGACCCAGGAATTCACGGAAAGCAATTTTTACAGCGCCTCGGCTATCGCCATCGCAGTGGTGGGTCGCGATGCCAAGGCGCTTTATCAGAACGAACAGACCGTTCGTTTGTCTGCGGAACCTCGCCAGGGCAAGGCGCTCATCCTGGCCGCCACAGCCATCAGTTACGATCGGAACCAAAACGTCGGCGATCTGGCGTTGAAGCAATTGGCGGCCGCTCAGTCCAAATCATTTGATGACATGCTCCAGGACAACCTCAATTGGTGGGGCCGCTACTGGACTCAAGGTTTTATTCATTTGCACAGCGCCGATGGCGTGGCCGATAACGTAGAGAAGTTTTACACGTATTATCTTTATCTCATGGCCTCTTGTTCCCGGGGGACTTACATGCCGCGCTTTTGCGGCGTGATCTGGGGCACCGACGGCGATTTGCGCGAGTGGGGTTCAATGTATTGGTGGCACAATCAGGGATGTCTCTTTGATGGATTCACCGCCGCCAACCGCCCGGAATTGATGACCTGCGTTTTCAACACGTATAGCCGCTATTACGACTCTTACGCGCGTGCCGCCCGACAGCAATGGGGCAGCCAGGGCATTTGGATCCCCGAAACAACCTGGTTCAACGGCCAGGAAGATTTGCCCGACAATATCGCCGCTGAAATGCGTGACCTTTATCTTACCCGAAAGCCTTGGGCAGAGCGCTCAAAGGAATTTGATGATTACGCGCGCGACAAAAACGGCCTCAGCAGCCGCTGGAATTACCGTTACACCGACAACCAACAAGGCCCCTACGGATGGACCTCTCACGTCCTGTCCACCACCACCAAAATCGCCTACCTTTATTGGCTCCATTACGCTTATTACCTCGACCAGGGCTGGTTGCGTGCGACCGCCTATCCCATGCTCAAAGGCGCGGCGGAATTTTATCGGAATTTTCCCAACCTCTACAAAGCCGATGACGGCAAATACCACATCCGCCATGTCAATAATCTGGAGGAAAAACCCTGGGGCAGGTCTGACACTCCCGAGGAACTGCTCGCAATGCGTGTTATCTTTCCCATTGCCATCCGGGCTTCGGAAATCCTCGGCGTCGATGCCGATCTGCGTCCGAAGTGGAAGGAAGTGGCGGACAACCTCCTGCCGGTTCCCCCAGCGCCTCAAGCCGGCGAATACTACGATCTCTGCACGCCGGTCACTGACGATACCGCATTGTTAAACAGCCTGAAGGCTTCCTACACTGGACGAGGCGCGCGGAAGGGCGGCGATGGAGGGAACCTTGGCATCCTTTCCCGCGAACCTCTCATTGCCGCCAATCTCGGCATGGGCGAACTCATGAAAACAATCATCCCCTCTCAGATGCACTCCAACCCCGAGACCAACGCACCGGCCCCTGGCCGCGCGGATCGAGGCATGTTGCGCAATCGCATGATGTTAGGCGAAGGCCCGGGAGCCATCGAGTTTGAGCATCTTGGCAATGCCTCCCACGCCCTGCAAAACGCCCTTCTCCAAAGCGTTCCGCCCTCCGTTGAAAAAGACCCCATCAATACCGTCTTCCCGGCCTGGCCGAAAGGTTGGGACGCCCAGTTTACCCTCGCCGCGCGGGGCGCCTTTCTCATCAGCGCGTCCAGGAAGAATGACGAGGTGGAGTTTGTGGAAATCCTCTCCGAAAAGGGGGGTCAATGCATCTTGCAGAATCCGTGGCCGGACACCGAAACAACCGTTTACCGCAACGGCAAGGCTGCCGAGAGCGTCACGGAAAAGTTGTTGACACTGATAACCACCGCAGGAGAACGCCTCGTCGTAGCTCCAAAAGGGAAAATCCCCGCCGCGAAAACTCTGCAATAACCAAATCACAGCCACACTCGAACTTCACCGAGATGATCCCATGGAGTTTTCTTCCTCGAAACGTCGGCGATTTTCTCTTGCTTCCCAGACTCGCGGGGCTATTTTACACGGCGATTTGTGGGGTCGTAGCTCAGTTGGTAGAGCGTCTCGTTCGCAATGAGAAGGTCAGGGGTTCGACTCCCCTCGGCTCCACCATCTTCCGTCAACATTGGCGGGGACTGGAAGTGCTTCCTTATATGACCCGGAAACGAATGGTCATGGGGGCTGAATTTGGACCAGTAACATTTCCTGCCGTGCGCCTTTCCAGCAATCTTGAACGACGGCGATCATTTGGAATTCTTCGCCACGGCCCTCCGCTCGAAAACGCCTGCTGAATTGCCTCCCAGCGCAACGAAGAGCTGCGTGGCGTCAAGGTATTGCGCCGTTTTTGTCCGAATTTGACCCATCAACGCCTGCCTCATGAGATCGTTCTGCATCCAGCACAGGCTGGCCTTTATCACCCTCATGCTCGGCGCTCTATTTGCCAAAAGTTAAGTACAGCCTCTAACCAGGCCAGATACCGCGAAGACCATTACGATGAGAAGAGCCAGCAAACCGATAATGACGTGAGACGCATGCAAGCCAACCAGCGAGTAGAAGGTTGTGCCAAAGAGGTTTGTCTGGATGGTAAGTCCCTTGTCGTGGATTAGGTGCTGCCATTCGCGCCCTGTGCCGATGAGGAAGTAAGCTCCCAGCGCGATGGTGAAGAGCCACCATCCGTTGAAACGCTTCAGGTCGCCGTTCCTGAGCGACTGCAGGGCGAACGTGATCGTTGCGCTGCTGGAGAGAAGGCAAATGCTATTTAAGATCGGCAGTTCGAGAACCTGCCGCGGCGTTGGGCCGCTGATGTCTTTCCCGAGATAGAATAGGTAAGCGACTACGAAGATCGTGAAGATAGCGCTCTCGGCGATGATCAGGCAGGTCATGCAACGGTGCCATTGATCGCGTGGCAATTGATGCAGGCCGTTTGCTCGAAGACCAATCGCCCGGCGGAGGCTGTTGGATCTTTTTCGGCGGCCTTTTTTTTCCTGCGCCCAGCGGTCAAACTCCTCCGGCGTGTCAACATAAACGCGCAGCAGCATTTTCGCATGTTGAGTGCCGCAATACTTCGCGCATTGCCCCAAAAATAACCCCGTCCGTTCCGGCTGAATCCACATGGAGTTAATTTTGTTCGGTATAAGATCCGTTTTTCCCGCGAGACGCGGCACCCAGAAGCTATGCACCACATCCGCCGAACGCAGGTCGAGGAAAGTCGGCCGCGCGACTTCGCCGCGGCTGAGAAGTGCTTTTGCAGGGCTCGTGCCAAACGTTTAAAGAGTTTGATCGCGGATTTTTAACAGCCACTGCAATAGGACTTTACGTATGAAGAAATGAGGTTTTGAGAATCAAATTGACAGCTTCAAATCACCTGGGAAACGTCAGCGCTTGGACGGTGTGTCATTAGGGCGTCTCCATTGACGGGAGGCATGATGATCGGGTCCGTCGCTACAAATTGTTGCAGCGAATTGAGGAAGGAATGAATCGTTGGCCAAAGAGCGGGACGATTTGATCTTGGCGGGGTGAAGCAGCGACTCCAGCTTCATCACGCCGATTTTTCTTGCGATAGCCAAAGAATTCCTCCAATAGCCGACGTGTGATCGCACCCTTGACCAAAACGCTGGATTGGCTGGCCATTCAACTGGTGTGGGGGCGGCGGGTGAAATCTTTGCTGAAGCAGCGGGGCGATCCACACGATCCGAAACTGGAAGAAGCCCTCCATCTCTTGAAGGGGCCGGATTTTATTCCCGTCGAAAGCGCGCCAGCACAACTTGAATTCAGTGGCACACGAGACTTCCGCTTTCCCACGCCCCGACCGGGCCAGTTTGAGGAGAACAATGTTGTCTATGGCCGGTTCCATCGTTGCGCAGGTTGCTGGCAGTCACAACCGGCTGTTATTCTGCTGCACGGCGCCGGCGGCGACCCGGATTATCATTTCAAGTTTCCGCTAATGGCTCGCCAGTGCAACCGCGCCGGATTCAACGCAGCGATTTTGATGGCCCCGTTCCAATTCCAACGCCGTCCCCGTGATCTGGCGAAGTTGAGTTGGCCGAATCACCTGGTCACGGCCGAAATCGGGTATGCACAGGCGGTCGCTGAAATTCGCGCCTTAGTCGGTTGGCTGTTATCGGAAGGCTGTCCTGGCGTGGCGCTCTGGGGCAATTCCTACGGCGGCGCGCTGGCGGGATTAACTGCCTGCTACGACACACGTTTGTCTGCCGTCGTCCTGGTCGCGCCCGGCTTGGACATGAATGTCGCTCTCTCGGCTGCAAAACAGACCGTATGGTCCGGCGTTCATGCGGAATTGCTGAGACAACAGCCGGAGCGTGAGGCGTTGAATCGGACGGCGTTGAACTTGACCACTCTACGGCCATGCATTTCCAGGGAAAACGTATTGTTGATCGAAGCCGTCCATGATCTTTTTGTGGACAGCAAATCCGTGGAGGCACTCTGGCAAGCCTGGGGGCAGCCCGATATTTGGCGGTTACCGCATAGTCATGCCAGCAAGGTCCTGTCTCTTGGTTTGACGGGGCGCGTCCTTCGCTGGCTGGCGCCACGTTTTAAGGGCCGCCATCTGAACGAATCAAACGCCCCATAAGTTGATTGCTATAGCATTTTAAGTACAACTGTAGCCACAAATTTTGGTGCGGCAGGGAGCGCAACCGTCTCGGTCGCATCCGTCGGCGTCTCGCCGACGGAACAATCCAACACTACGGCGGCGGGTAAAATATTCGACAAGAGCGTCTGGCGAGACGCCAGACGCGGCGGTCGAGACGACCGCGCTTCCCATAGACCGTCCTAACCGGACGGCTACAGCTTAGGTTAAATCGTAGTTGGGACATTTTGTCTTCTTCCAGAGAAATTCCTTTCCGTGCGTCTTATCCTCTTTGATCTTCCAACGCGGCTAGACAATGTTAAATTCGACGTCGATGTTACCTCGCGTGGCTTTGGAATAGGGACACGTTTGGTGCGCGGCTTCCAAAATAGACTGGGCTACTTCGCGCTCCAGCCCTGGCATGCTGACGTTGAAGCGGGCCTGCAGGAAGTAGCTGTCGTTCCCTGAACATAGGTCCACTTCGATGTCGATGGCCAAGCCGTCCGGCAGCCTCACCTTCTTTTGAGCGGCCACAATCTTTATTGCGCTGGTGAAACAGCCAGACCAGCCGACGGCGAATAGTTGCTCAGGATTGGTGCCGTTGCCAGGACCTCCAGGAATCGAGAACTTGACGTCCAGGCGGCCATCGGATGTGCGCGACGCTCCGCCTTCGCGACCGCCTGTAGTGTGAGCTTTGGCAGTGTAAACCACTTTGCCTTTTTCGGAATTATCAGTGTTAATCATTGTCTATCTCCTTTGTTTAGTTGTTGATGGATATATCGGTTCAAAAATCCGCGTCCAGGACAATACGGTAATGGGCCTTGCCGGATTCGAGCCGATCGAAGGCCTCGTTAATGCTGCTCATGGGGAAGTGTTCCGTCTGCGGCGCGATGTTGTGCCGCGAAGCAAAGTCCAGCATCGTCTCGATAGCCACAGGGGAACCAACCGGCGAACCTGAAATGCAGCGTTGCTGCATGATAAGCGGGAAGACCGAAACCGGAATTGGTTCCATCACAGCGCCGACGATGTGCAGCCGTCCATTGGGCGCGAGCGCGCCGATAATCCCGTCCCAAACTAGCTTCACATTAACAGTGCTGATCAGGAGGTCGAAACTACCTCCAAGCTTTTTGATTGCTGCCGAGTCGCTGGTGGTGACGACATCGTTGGCCCCGAATCCTTTGGTTTCCCTGAAAACCCATAGCCCGGCATCGAAGGAATCACGACATCGAAGGCGTCCTCGGCCCGGCCGCCATTAGCAGTGGGATCGGTGAGTGGGCCAATAACCTTCACGAACTCAAGGATCGAGCCAGGCCAGCCATGAGTTAGGATCATCGGCAAGGGATTCGGATTTTTGGAGCGAACCCAGATGAACTGAATGTCAAGCCCGTCAATCGTCGTCACAAACATCGGCAGAGCATTTAACTTTGCGGCGCACTTGTGCCAATCGTAGTCTGTTGCCCAATAGCTCGCGAGCGACCGCATCGTCGCGAGTTGCACGCCTTGCGATGCGTCCGTCACGGTCTCCTTATCAGGCCAACGTGTCGCGACAATGCGCTGGCGAAGGTCCGCAAGAGCCTCGTCAGGGATGTTGATGTGAAAGGGGCGGATGGAATTGGGGTCCTGCGCAGTGACGGCTCCTGTGCCGTCGTCAGCCATCAATGACAATACGGTGGCGCTAATGGCCAGCGCCGCAACCGCTACTCGCGCACGGAACGATGGCCGCTTAACCATGATGTAGTTGGATTCAAAGTGCATTCTTGTTTCCATAAGTGGTGATTTTCTTAATTTTTGTTTCGCCAGCTCCATCCCGAATCACAACCGCCCGGGACTTTCGCCGTTCCATCTCCTATGCAGCCGGTGTGCCAGAGGAATTATGCTCTGAATTGATTTGATGTAGGATGTTGTCGGATAAATCCTTAGAGAGTGGAAATTCATGAAGATGCTGCTAACTCCTTAGTTGAAAGCCGATGCGTGGCGTCAACCCGGCGACGCGCTGTCGCCGCACCGTCACTTAAAACCTGGGAAGCGGCGATTATTTCGCAGAACAACTGGTTAGGATTACTATCCTCGTGAATTACGGAGAGGCTGAAGTATTTCTGTTTCCTACCACTTGAGCGCTTTAGCCGATTTGCGCGACATCAAGGCCAATGATGTCCTGATTGCCCTCGCGGAGGGCCGCCAATAGCGCTTGCGATGGTTCCTCGACCAATTGGATGCGGCAACTGGCAGCCTGCGCCCCCTCAAAAACCAGGTTCTCCACCTCTTCGATGTTCAAACCAGCGCGGCGGATGTTGTCCATGACAAACGCAAGCACTCCAACACGATCGTAATGCCTTACCACCAATTGCCACTTTGCCGGCGTCCGTTTGGCCAGATTCACACAGTTCAAAACAACCCCAGTCTTTACGAAGGTTTCGATCACGCGAACAGCTTCGTCTGCAACCGCATTCTGTGCCTGCTCGGTCGAGGCTCCAATATGAGGAGTGCCATAGAATCCTGACAACTTGAAGATGGGATCACTGAACGCGGCCGATGCCTCCGACGGCTCGGGATCGAAGACATCCAAACCCGCACGGATGCGTTTCGACTCGATTGCCTCGCGCAAGGCTTCCTGATCCACCACTTCGCCGCGCGAGGTGTTGATCAGGATGGAGCGCGGCTTCATCAGCCCAAGGCGGGTAGCACTGACCAATTTGCGAGTTTCCGGTTTCAAAGCCAGATGGAGCGTGACGATGTCCGACTCGCGAAAAATGTCGTCCACTTTCTCCCGCCACTGCGCACCCATTTCCTCAGCCATATTCGGAGTCAGGGATCGCGACCAGGCAATCACCTGCAATCCGAAGCCTTGCGCAAGACGGATGACCTCACACCCGATGCTTCCAGTGCCGATTACTCCCAGCGTTTTGCCGAAAATGCCGTCAGCCCGCGAGAATTCCTTTTTGTTCCACTGGCCTGCTCGGAGCGCGGCAACGCAATCCGGGATGCGACGGTCAATCGCCAGGAGCAAAGCGAATACCAGTTCGGCCACTGCGATGGAGTTCTTGTTGGGGCAGTTGCTGACAAAGATGCCGCGGCCGCTGGCCGACTTCGCGTCAATGGTATTGACTCCGGCGCCAGCGCGCAATACCAGCGCCAGTTGGCGGCCTGCTTGCAGCGTTTCGGTTGTCACTTTTTTGCCGCGCACGACAAGGATTCTGCAGGACGCGGCCAGTGCGGGGAGATCCTCAGCGCGAGCATTCGGTTGATAGTCCACTTCGCAGCCAACCTCGCGCAAACGATCGAGATGGGATTCTGGGAATTTGTCAGCAACTAGTGTTTTCATCTGAATTTGCCCCAGGGGGGTTGGGAGCTTACCCAAAAGTTCATAGTGGAGGCTTGGACGATTGTCCAGTGGAACTTCGAGTTGAACAGGGCGGGGGAGAGGCTAAAGAAACCGGGCTAATTACATTGGCCACAATTGGTTGCGGGGGCTGGATTTGAACCAGCGACCTTCAGGTTATGAGCCTGACGAGCTACCAGGCTGCTCCACCCCGCGATCCATCCGACGCCCGCACCATACGGGCGGTCAACCTGACGCGCAAGTTAAATTCTGCACTTTAATTCTTCCGTTACAAAGGCGCTGGCGATCCGATGCGAATTGACTTTTCTTCAGCTTCGCAAATTTCCAAGGCCGTCACGGCAGCGGCGGCATCAACGATGGTTGGTCGCTGGCCGCGTATCACGCAATCGAGCATGTAACGAATTTCCCCACAATAGCCGTCCGCCTCCTCGTAATGCTCAAAGCGCGGAGCCTTGCCCGGCTCGCTGACTTGCATCGCATCCGCGCCGCGGCTCAAATCGTAGTCCAGCGTCGCCCGCTGGCAGTGGATCGTGAACGCCATGTTGAATCCTTGCGTCAACAACCAATTGCCTTCCGCGTGAACTGCAGGGCCGCCCGGATAAACGTATTGCGTCACAACGTGGTCAATCGTGGCGGATGAATTGACGACTCCGGAGGAAAATACAGACTTCGGGCGGCCAAACAAAAAATTTACAAAGTCCGTGTCGTGAATGTGCAAGTCAAACAGCGCCCCGCCCAAATCAACGCCGCCGCCGTAAGTCCCTTGCTTGCTCCAACCCGGCATTTCCGAAACTCGCCGAAAGCGCGCCGCCAGAATTTCCCCATAGGTTTTTTCCTCAACCACTTTTTTCAGCCAACTCCAGCCGGGCCAAAACCGCAGGCACATCGCGGGCATCAGAAACCCCGGCGCTGACTCAGACGCGCGCAAAACTTCCCGCGCCGCCGCCGAAGTCCGGGCGAGCGGCTTTTCACAAAGCACATGTTTGCCAGCCTTGAGAGCGGCGATGCATTGTTCGGGATGAACCGGAGTGGGCGTGCAAATATCGACCAACTCCACATCCTTGTCTGCCAAAACTTCCTCGATCTTTCGATACGCTTTAACTTGCGGACCCAGGTGGATGTCGTCGGAACCGGTCTTGATGTTGCCTTTGACGCCTTGCAATACGCCGTTGACCGGGAGCCGTGCAGCATCGCAGACGGCAACCACTCGCGCGGAGTCATTGCCAAGATAAGCTCGCAGGTGCGTCAAACCCATAAATCCAAGGCCCACGACCGCGACGTTAATTTTTTTGGAATCTGTGCTCATTGAATGTTCCTTTCGACAACAAGTTTGGCGGCGCGAATATCGGCGACCCGTTGAGTGCCGGCTTCGCGCTCGATCACGTAATACCCGGAGAATTTAAGGTCGCGAAGCGCTGCAAAAAACGCCTGCCAATTGACTTCGCCCGTCCCGACCGGCACTTCTTCGCCCCAAGTTCCAGGAGTTTTCGTCTTTACTGCATCCTTGACATGAACCTGCCGTATCCATCGGCCAAGCGTCCGCAGCGCCTTGATGGGATCGCCCTTGTTGTAAAGAATCATGTTGGCGGGATCGAAATTCACGCAGATGTTGGGCCGGTTGAGCTTTTTCAACAACGCCGCAAGCGCCGGCGCCGTTTCCTGACCGGTTTCAAAACTCACGTCGATTCCTTCTGCTGCAAAAATACCCGCGACTTCGCCTAGGCGTGGCAACATCTTGGCGTAAGCCGGGTCTGATTCATCATGGGGAACGAAACCCGCGTGAAACGTCACAAGTTTTTGCCGCAACTTCGTCGCGAGAGCCGCCGACGCGCGAATGTTTTTGCGATTTTGTTCCCAGGTCGAGTCAGGCGCAACTCCGCCCGTTTGTCGAATGCTTTCAAGGGTCGCGTAATCTTCGCCGACGCAACCGAACATCACCGAGATTATGGAAATTCCATTGGCCGCGAGCACTTCTTCGGTGCGCTCCCATCCCGGCGCCTGCTCGCGCAATGGATCAAGCGCGAGTTGAACACGCGGAATTCCGGTCGCCTTAACTTTTGCGGCAAGGTCATCGGCGCTGACAGGTTGGAGCGACCAACTGCACACCGCGAGCCGGTCCGACAACGGCACAGGTTTCAAGGAATCAGCCATGCGGTGATGTTATAGCGACTCGAAAGCCGTCCGCCAGCTTCTTCCGCATTGACGAAAAGTCGCGCCGGACAAGTATTATTTCTTCGGCTGATCGGTTTCGTAAAGCCGCGCAATTTGCACCATCAACGCATCGAGTTCCTTATAATAATCGTCCTCTTTCAGCGACGATTTTCGCGCGCGCAATGCGCTTAACTTGCTTTCGAGAGTATCCCGCCGGGCGCGAGTTTCTGGCGAAAGTTTTTGTTCATTTTCGCTGCGAACCAGAATCATCTGATGCGCGCGCACTCCATCCACGGTCTTTCCTTCTGCCGCGGACTTGGTGGCGCGCAGGCCATGAAACCAATCGGGCGGTGTGCCAAGACCGTCGCCATTGTCATCCAACAGCGCGTGCTCGCTGAGCAAAAGGCCTTTGTCCTTATAATATTGCGCGACCTCGCGCGAAGCCATGAGGAACGCCTCCAAAAGCGATGTTTGACCGTCCTTGTCAAGGTCCGCCGACGAATTCGCGATGGCATCGGCAAGGTAGCCGCCGAGGTGCGTGGCGTTGTCTTCGTAACCGCTGCGCGTCGCTGTGATGATAACTCTTCCCGGACCGGAAAGCACCGGAAGAAAAGGACCGCTCGCGGAGGCGCATTGAACAACAACCAGCGGACGCCGGCACGGCTTCAAAGCAGCGGCCAATTCTTCCGCCGAAATGTCCGGCCCTCGCAAATTAAATTTCGCCGTGT
The DNA here is from genome assembly GCA_036501665.1 of Verrucomicrobiia bacterium. Classification (GTDB taxonomy): domain Bacteria; phylum Verrucomicrobiota; class Verrucomicrobiia; order Limisphaerales; family Palsa-1400; genus DATAUD01. The sequence goes on along the minus strand of DASXZW010000086.1, from coordinate 26,988 downwards.
GCCCATCGTAAGTTCCATGGCCGATGAACACGATCCAAAGCTCGCCGGTAGGTTGCGCGATTTCGTTTGTCAGAACTTTTAGCAAACGCGCGCGGTCGTCTTCGTCGGACGGCGCGTCCTGCCCGATGACAGTTGTGACAAGGCCGCCTTGATCCGCCGCCTTTTTCCACAAACCCGCCCATTCGGAAAATCGTTGCCCGTATTCCGGTTCGCCAGCCTCGCCGACGACAAGAACCAACGCGCGTTGCTCATTGGTCTGCGCGAACAACATTGTCGCGCGCGCAAAAAATGCCACAAAGATGACAATGGCGAGGAAAGCGCGCTTCACGGCAATCCTTTCCAGCGGCGAATTCCCCACTCCGCCGCGAAGCACCCGATCACAAACAAGAGTACAATCGGCTTGTGCCAGAGCGGGTCGCTCCAGGTTTCCGAAATCGGCGCGCGCTTCTCCGGCAGCTTTTGCGCGAATGATTTTAAGTCCGCCATTGTCAATACAGAGCCGCCGGTTCGTTGCGCAATCGCCGTCAACAATTCGCGATCGGGTTTGAGCGCGCGAAATTCCTCCGCCGCGGGGTCCGACGCCCAACCTGCCATCGCGCTGCCTCCGGGCTTGTCATCAGATTGCGTCACGACCGCCTGCACCGAATACGCGCCTGCATCGCGGGCGATGTAGGAAGCTTCGTATTTTCCCGGTTCGTTCGAGATTGGGTCCGCCGTGATTTGAAGATAATTTGTGGGAGAAATGGCGTCGGTCGATTGGAGCAGTCGCACAGGCCGGATTGTCAATTGCACAGTGGCGTTGTCCAGCGGCTTGAATTCTTCGTCTCGCGCGGTGACAACGAATCGGACGCGCGAGGGGTCGCCATCCGCTGGCGTTTCCGGGGTGATGCTGACGCGCGAGGGAACGTCGGAAACCAGCCAGCGAACCAATTGACGCCACGATTTAGCCAGGTCTTTCTGCGACGATTCATCACGCAAACTGCCGCGCCACATATCGCCGATCATCAACGCTGCCGTGCGGCCCAGGCCAAGCCGCTGGACGACCAGCGCCGGATAAGTATTATTGTCAGAATCGGAGACGGTCGCCATCGGAATGGCGCCGGGCTTGAGATCGCCGACCGCGTTCAGCACTTGAAGCGCCGCCGTGCCGTCCAGGCGCGTCCGTTCCTCGACTTCAGTCGAGCGCAGCCGTGTCCACGGTTGAAGCCAGCCTTCGCGTGTCAATGTGAGTTTCCAATCCGACGGCAGCCGCGCGTCGCTGGCGGTGTTGAGGTAAACCGGGAGCATCGAACCGATGAGCGTGCCGGCGTAATTCCCCTGGCGAAACGACTCCGCGCCGCCAAGCATCAAAAAACCGCCGCCGCGCTCCGCGACAAAACGCCGGACCAGCGCCATTTGGTCGTGCGTGAAAAAGTCCGATTCCACGTCGCCGAAAATGATCGCATGGTATTTGAAAAGATCGGTCGCGTTCACCGGAAATCCGCCGCGCAATTCAAATTCATCACGCGGATTGACTCTTGTGAGAACAGGCTGATCGTAACGCGCCGTTTCTTCATTGGTATCAGTGGTTCCGCCGTAAAGAGGATTGCTCAATTCACCCCCGGCAAAAACAAATTTCGGCGCGCGCCGCGCCATGCGAATCAACGCGACCAATTGCACCTGCGGATCATCGGAAATCGCGCGATTGAGAAATTTGAAGTCCCAGTTCGGACGCCCGCCGACGTAGAGGACGCGAAACGGTTCCTGGCCGCGATCGACGACGGCCACTTTGCGATTATTGACAAGCGTCGCTTCGCGCGTCGTCGAGGCCGGCGAGGAAATTTCGCTTCGCGCGCGGGTTTCGACTTCATAGAAATGGAGGCCCGGTTTTTCCGGCGCAATTTGGAAACGAAAATTCAGATGGGCGTTGTCGCCGGTCGCAGTCCGCTTTTGCTCCGCGACAATGTTCGATAAGCCCGGAGTCACCTCGATCAGGCGCGCGCCCACTTCTTCACCGGGAAATCCATGGGCGGCGACTTCCGCCTGCACGGTGACAGGCGCGTCTTCAAACGCGGTCTGGCTCGCCGTGATTTTTTCCAAACCGATATCGCGCAAACCATCGCCTCCGATGATGACCGGATAAACCGGCGGGCAACCGTCAAGGGCTGACAAGTCTGCCGCGATGTCAGTGGCATTGCCGTCAGTAAACAATAAAACTCCCGCTACAGGCTGCCCGCGCCATCGTTCGGTGGCGGTATGAAGCGCGCCTTCAAGGGCGGAAGCGTGTCCGTCGAATTTCAATTCGCCGAAATCGCGCGCATCCTGCAATTGGGAGTCGAAAGTGTAGCGGCGGACTTGAAAATTTTCCGCGAGCGCGGATTGCCATCCTGCCGCGTCGTTGGTCAACTTGGCGCGAAGGGTTTCACCGCGCGATTGCGGCTGGCCCTCGTCCTTGATCCGCATGCTCTGGCTGTTGTCGGCCATGAGCGCGAACAGATTTGAGCCGGGACGCGCGCGCTGGCTGACATGCAACGGTTCGAGAAGGCAAAAGGCCAGCGCAAGCAAGCCCGCGAGCTTGAGCAGTCCGCATCCAAGGCGCAGATTTTTATTGGCAACGCCACGGCGGCCAGACCAGACCAGCGCGGCGGCAAGCACCACGAGGATCAGCAGAACTGGAATGAGCCACGCGCGTCCCGCGAAAACTATCACTGACCGCCTCCCAATTTTTCGTAATACTTGCGAACCATATCAGCGTAATTTTCCGGGACTGGATCGTGATCGAGTGGAACAAGGCTGTTGGCGTTGGACAACCGCGAGAGGTCTTCCTGCAAACGCGTTCGGACTTCCGTCATCGGGTCGAGGACAGTGGATCGCAGAGTCTCCGCGTCGGGTTTCTTGCCGGCCTTGCGGAATTCAGACCGGTAAGCGGCGACGCGCTCGCGCACGGCGGCGAGACGGTTGCGCAACTCGGGGGAGTCAACAACTTGTTCAACGTCGCGCATTCGATCCGACCAATCGACGAATTGATTTCCGGTGATCGGGCCGTTCATCCCAAGACCGCCGCGCGCGCCGCCTGCCGCTGAAACTCCTCCGCCCGCAGTTCCGCCAAATTGCCGGGCGATATCGCGCAACCGCTCGCGATCGCCGCCACCTTGGCCGTTTTGAGAACCGCCCTGATTTCCGCCGGAATTGGAGTCGGAGGCCTGGGCGTTTTCGCTGTTGGACTGGTTGTCTGAAGGAGAATTTTGTCCGTCAGCGGTTTCACCCTGACCCTGGCCCCCTGATCCTTTTTGACCCTTACCAGTCTTTGATCCTTGCTGGCCGGAACTGCTTGGTTGATTCGCAGCCGCAGTCTGTTGTGAATCCTGCGATTCGCCAGGTTTCGCGCCGTCCTGCGAGGCGTTTTCGCCGGAGCGTGAATTTTCTTCTTGTCGTTCCCCTCCATTCGATTGGCCGCCAGTTTGGGAATTTTGCGCGACAGAGTTTTCTCCCGGCGTCGAACCGTTTGCCGAACCTTCTTGGCCCTTTCGTGCATCGGATGTTTGACGCTGCCTCCCGCCGGCTTCGTTGCCAACAGAAGGATTTTGTCCATCGCCGACTTGGCTTGGGCTTGTACCGCGTCCAGAAGCGAGTTGGCCGGAGGCTTGATTTGTTGACTGTCCTTGGCCGTTTTCAGATCCGGCAGAAGCCAGGGAATTGGTTCCCCCGCGCGCGCGTCCCGCGCTGGTTCGCGAGGACGAATTCGTTTGGGCCCGTGCGACTTCGTTTTCGATTTTTGCGGAGAGATCGTCGAGTTCTTTCTGGGCAAATTGAATGGCCTCGGCTTCATTTCCAAGAACGCTCTGCGCGGCGCGTTCCACTTTCTGGCGCAGTTCATTAAAATTTGTTCGCACTGTTGTCTCCGCCTGGCCAGCCTGTGAAACCAAACCGTGATCGACAAGCTGCTCGCCTGTTTGGAGCAGATTGTCGTTGTGCATCTGGCTGGCGCGGCGAAGCGTGTCGTAAAGTTGCTCAGAAAGCAGCGGTTCACTCGACTCCGCCTGTTCGCTCACGCTCTGCATTCCGCCGAGCAAATTGGTCAGCGAGCTTTCCTGCTGTTGCATCTGCTGGACCAATCGCTGGCGTTGCGCGGAATCGTCAAGCGACTTGTGTTCGGAGTTGGCAAGGGAATCCAGCGTCGCGCCAATTTTCTCCTCCTGATTTGCCAATTCGCGCGCTTCGGAACGCATGTCGCGCATTTGTCGGGCAAACTGGCTTGAGGCCTGATTTTTCATATTCTCCCGCAGGTCCTGCATTTTTTCCTGCGCGCGGGAACCGGCAGCCAGCGCCTGCGAAACTGACTCCTTCTGCAATTCCTCGGAAGCCCGCTGCGTATCGTTGCGCACTTGCTCCAATTGTTGACGCGCATTGGAGAGCGACGATGCATTGGGAGACTGGTCCATGGACTGCTTCAGTTCATCCACGTCGGCCAGCGCCTGACGCTCTTCATCGGCAAGGCGCTTGAGTTGGTGTTTAATGTCTTCGCGCTCCTGTTCCGTTTTCGCCTCGGAAAGCGCGGTTTGCAATTCCTTGAGGCGGTCGTTCAAATCCTGCTGGCGTTGCGCCAATTGCTTGAGCTTGTCGGCGATTTGCAATTGCTCTTTTTGCTTCGGTGTCTGAGCGGCGGTCGCCTGGCGCTCATTCTCGTAACGGTTTTCATTGGTCGCCAATTCCAGTTGGTCAAGCTGCCCGCTGCGCGGCTGACCGGCGCGTCCGCCAGTTCGGCCTTTGCTCTTGGAACGCGAAACTTGAAACTCATGCGAAATGGTTTTAAGAAGCCCCTGATACGCGGCCTCCTCGGCGGTGAGGGCGGCGGTGAGTTTTTCCGGGGAATTTTTCGCGTCCGCCAGCATCAACTGGGCGCGCTTCATGTCTTGAATCGCCTTGTCGAGCGCCTGGCGGATTTCAGGTTTTTTCACCTGGGAAAACATCTGCGTCACTTGTTCCAGCGCCTGTGCTTGAGCTTCGCTCACCGTGGCGATGTCCGTGGCATAATCCGCGCGGGCCAGCACATGGGCGCAAATGAATGCGGCCAGCGCAAAAATTTGGATGAGTCGAGTTTTCATGGAGACCTCTTGGGTATTTTGGGAAGTTTGCCCTGTTTCAGTTTCCAGGTCGCGATCACGATATCTTTTTGCATCTGCGCGAGTTCGTCGGCCTTGTTTCCTTCGTTTTCTCCCTGTCCTTGTCCGCTTGATTCTCCCTGTTGTTGCGCGCGAAATGCTTCCTCGAATGGACGGACCTCCGCAAAAAACATATCGCTGAACGTTCGCCGAATTTCTCCGTCCGGCCCGCGATCGTCCGCCCAAACAAAATAGGCGAGCGCCTTGTCTGGCTCAAGCGGCAGAGTTTCGAGAGGAATAAGATACTCGAATTGCCGTTTTTCGTTATGCGGAACGGTCTGCCCAATCTCGACAATCTTCGGATCTTCTCCCGCCACGCCGTAGCCGACCCCATATTTTAACAGCCCGAATTCCCCGCGCGCCTCGCCTTGCAAATGCAGTTCCTCGATCCGTGAAACGCGAGGGTCTCCCGTTGGGAAATCCACTTTAATTTCCGGCGGTTTATTGGGCAAAACCTGAAAAACAAAGTCCGTTGGAAATTTATTGGAGCGCCCTTCCGCATCTTGAAGAACGAGCGCGTAACGCTCGCTGTTCGTCAAAACAAATTCGTCCAGCGCCGCGACGGAATTGCTCTTCAGGGCGAGATTTACGGAACCATTACTGGAGATCAATGTGGCGCTCGTGACCGGCTTGTTGAGTTGAAAGGTGTAGGACAAACGGGTTCCTTCGATGGCGCTGACGCGGCGAGTGTCGGGAATTGTTTTATTTGTTAAGCCGGTATAACCGGGGAATTGCAAAAGCGCGTCCGCTCGCACGAGCGCCGGGAAATCAAAAACCTTAACTTTGAAATCGCCGGTCTTATGGCCTTCATACTCGACGTGATACAAACCTTCCTCGGCCATTTCTCCGGCGCTCGCGCCAAAAACGGGATCGGCGAGGTGGCGTTCCATCGGAAAGCGCTTTGTCTTGCCCGATGCGGTGAGGAGAACGAGCGTCGATTCTGCCGGGGGCTGGCCGCCGAAACGCGCGGAGACGACGAGGCTTGAACCGCGTTCCACAAGAGTATCGCCGGGGGTGATGGAAATTTCCGGCGCGAGCCACGCGCGAAATTTGGAGTTGCCGGTGTCGCGTGCGAGAAAGAGAAGAAGCATCATCGCGACGGCGAACGCGGCGAAGTGCGCGGTTCCGGCTGAGGACAATTGGCGTTGCCGGGTTTCGAGCCATTGATAGCGATTTGGATGATCGAGGACGGCTTCGATGGCGCGGAGTTGGAGAAATCGTAATTCGCCGAACTCTGAATCCGGCTGCTGTTCGACGGCGGCCGAAAGAAGATGGCGCAGTTCGGGATGTTCGCGTTCGAGTGAAGCGACGAGGTGACGGAAATCATTTTTTGGTTTAGAGCGGTAGCGGCTCCATGCAATTCCAGCGACGATTAATCCGGCGAGCAGCGGAATCATCCAAGCCAGCGGCCAGTGCGAGGCGGTAAGACTTTGGATTACGAAGACGAGGACACCAATTGCGATGACCGCGAGCCAGGCGAATTTCATCTCGCGCCACAACCGCTGGCGTTGGTGCATTTGGTCCAGCACGGCCAACTGTTTTTGCAGGCGCGGTTCCATTATTGGCTGGCTCCTGCGGTTTTAGCGGGCGGGGACAAAATGCCTGCCAAAATTATTTCGACGCACGCGATGCCCAATGCGCCGAGGAGAAACCAGCGCCAGAGTTTTTGGCTGTTCTCTAATTCAGCGTGGAGGAGCTGGCGCTGATGGACGCGCGTCGTGGCAACGGGCTCTGCTAATGCTGGACCAATGGGCACACCTAAACGCGCGAGTTCATCCTGTGATAACGGGGTAATGCGACTTTCTTCCAACGGTAGATTTACAGCAAAAAGTCGAGTTTTCTCAGGGGCGGATTTGGTTTTGCCCGCCTCGGTGGCGGTGTAGATGCCGGGGAGGTCGGTGTCGTCGAAGGGACTGGCGGCGGGGAGGATTTTTTTTGTTCCATCGGGTTTGCTCCATTCAACTTCGGCGGCGGAGAAGCGGGGGGAAGGGATTGAATCGCCGGTGCGGTATTGGAAGCGGGCGGGGGCTCCGGAGCCGCTCCAATCGAGCATGGTTTCCATGAGCGGCGGAAATTTGCTTGACACAGCGAGCTGGCTGTCGGAGGGCGACCAACTGGAGGCGAGGACGAGGAGGTTTCCCTTGCCGAGGGGCAATTGGGCCAGCGCGGGGGAGCCATCGTCGAATTTTGCAATGACGGTGGCGTTGGTGATCGCGGCGGGGATTTCCCATCGGCGGTGTTTCCAGAAGTGAATGGGGGTGAAATCGCTGTAACGCGGGTCGTCGAACGGGGCGAAGATCGGGTGTTTGAAGTCAATCTGGCCGAGCAAGGCGTAATCGCTGGCGGCTTCGGTGATTTCAATATCCGGCTGGTTTAGCAAACCGGAGAGGAGTGGCGCGGAATTGCTGGCGACGAGCAGCAGCGCGGTTTTGCCGTCGGCAATCCAATCGCGCACGGCGATGGTTTGCTCGGAAGTCAAAGCTCCGGGAATGACGGCGAACGCGGTTTGATTCAGGACGTCCGGCCCGACGATTTTCAGGTGGCGCCGGGGAGAATCGGTGAAGACGCGTTGCAAATAATAAAGCGGTTTGGCGGGGTCGTTCGTGCGGTCTTCGCCGAAGTAGCAGATGGAGACATCCTGGATTTCGGGCGCGGCGAAGTAGGAGACGTTGTCGAAATCGGCGTCGTCTCCGGAAAGCTGGAGCGCGCCGGTATTTGCGCCAGTAGGAAGTTTGGGTGAGGGGAAGGTGCGGGTTTGGCCCGGGGGGAGATAGATTTCCGTTGAATCAGTGCCTTCCTTCCATGCGAGGCGGAATTTTTCCCTGGTTGAATCTTTTGAATTGGTGACGCGGACGGCGCCGGCGGATTGGTCGGGGATTTCCAGGCCGGCGTTGGATTGTTTTGGAGCGTCAATTCGTTCCACGGCGACGCGAAGGCCGGTGGGCCAGTCGCGACCCTGCAATCCGTCGAGTTTTGAGCCTTCCTGCAAATCGGAAATCAGGACGACGCGGCGTTGCGGGGGCGTTTGGGCGTTTTCGGCATGTGCGCCGAATTGTGCGACGGCATCAAGGAGCGCCGGGCCGAGTTGCGTGCCCATCCAGCCGGGTGAAAGCGAGGCGAGCCGTTGCCGGGCGAGGGCGACGCGCTGATCGACGGGCCAGGCAGTCCATTCGGTCATGCTGAGAGCGGCGCGGGAATGGCGGTCGAAGGTCATTATGGCGAGTTCATCGCCGGGGGTGGTTTTGTCGATCCATCCTTCGGCGATGGCGCGGGCCTTGTCCCACAAGCCGGGGCGTCGCATGGAAGCGCTTGTGTCAAGCAACAAAATAATCTGACGGCGGGCAGCGTCGGCGTTGGGCGAGACGACGTCCTTGGCAAAAAATGGACGGGCGAATCCGGCAGCCAGCGCGAGCAAAATCAGACAACGCAAAGCGAGCAGGAGGAGGTGTTCGAGTTTGCGTTTTCGCGTTGTTTTCGGCGGGCTGGGATTGAGGAACATCAGGGAGCTGAATTCCACGCGTTCCCGCACGGAGCGGCGAATGAGGTGGAAGAGGATTGGGGCGGCGATTGCCAATCCGCCGACCAGGAACAATGGGGCTAGGAAGCTCATGAGTGAGTTCCCAGTTGGAGAAGGGGGCCTCCTCTCCCCGGCCCTCTCCTCCACAAGCGTGTGGAGGAGAGGGGGATGAGAATGAGTGCTGTGATCGCCCCGGCGCCTGTTAGCGTTTCAGCCGTCCCTTCGGGACTTAAACATTGTTTGCTGTAAACCCGGCACTGAAGTGCCGGGCTATTTTCGATTTGTCCCTTCGGGACTCCATTGCTGCGAATGACAGTGAGGGGCTTGGAATCGACGAACCCCGCCTCGGGTTGGGGCAGTGTCGAACTGGCTTGTTGCAGACCGGGCATAAACGCTCATTGAGCGACGGCTTTCACCCATGAGGTTAATCGGAAACTGGCTGAAAACAAACGGTTTTTGAATATTCCATCCGTCTTTGGTTAAGCTTCGGCGCGGCAGAAGAGAAAATGAGGAATGAACCACGGATTTCCCGGATTTCCCGGATGAAAGGTTGATGCGAAACGACACAGCGCCAACGAGAAATGGGCGGCGGGGTAGCAATACCGTAACAATAGAACTGCGGCGGCGCAAAGGGCCGCCTTTTGAAAGATAGCTGTCTCAAAGGTGCGGCGGACGCTATGGGATGTGATTGAAAGTGGGTGAGTTCCAAGCTTCGATGCCAGACCCAAGTGCCAAACGGCGATCACAAAATCGACGTTGAACTGGCTGGCGAGACGCCAGCCAGAGCGACCGAGACGGTCGCGCTGCCCATATCCAACTGCATTGTCCCGGCTCACCCACTTGCAATCACAGCGGAGGCTATGGATTGGCAGGTTTTGGCTTGAAATGACGCTGTGCCAATACGAGCATTAGTAACGCCAATGAAGGGACAGCCCGAAATACCTTTAGAGAAGCCATTGGATGGCGGAGGCAAATTTCTCCTGACTCTGCGCGCGACGCTGCTGATTTTTGTTTATTACGCATTTGCTCTAACATCGATCATTTTTCTTACCCTCTGGATTGCGGGAGAGGCGTCGCTGGCCGTTTTTGTCGCGTGGTTCGCGCGAAGTGTTTCGCTTCGCCGCTCAGTCCGGGAACATTTTGCGGCGCTGAAAGCGCTGCTTCGCAGTTTTCGGCTTGAGAAGAGCGCCGATGTCCGAATACGCCTAAGCCCGGACGACGCGCCGGAAGTGTTCCGCCTTATTGAACGGCTGTGCCTCCAAACGCAAACGGCATTCCCAAGCGATGTCCTTTTGGAAATGCAACTCAATGCGTGGGTTCGCTTGAAAGGTTGGAGGCGGGGCGGAAAAATGGCTTTGGGCATCGGCTTCGATTTGATCGCCGGACTGTCAGTGCGAGAATTGGAGACGGTGATCGCCCACGAATTGACGCACGCCAAGTTGACCGAGCGGGCGAGCAGGGACTGGCTTGCGAACGGCCTGGAACGGGCGGTCAAACTTACCCGGTTATTGACGCGGCGTTCGCGCGAAAAGCTTTCCGCCTCCGCATTCCGGCGAATGTTGTTGTCCATCGCAGAAAGCCTTGCCGAATCAGCCGCAAAATGGAAAGCCGCTGTTTTTCGCCAGGAAGAATTCGAAGCGGATCGAGGCGCGGCGGAGATATGCGGCGTCGCAAGGTCGCGCCAGGCTTTGATAAAAATCGAATCGCTCAGCCGGTTCGCTGCTCAAATTCAGTGGCGGGAACGGGTGGCGCACTTGCAGACGCATAACATTGCTCCGTGGCTTGTCGATGAGCTGGCGGCTGTCAAACCGATGGACATGCTGGAAATCAGCGCGCAGATTCCCGACCGTTTTTCGACGCATCCGACCTTGCGCGAGCGGCTGAACGCTCTGGGAGCGAACAATCAGCAACTGAATGAACTTGAAGATCGACCGGCGATTGACTTGCTGACAGATGCCGATGCGCTTGCGGAAAAGCTGATGTCGCGGATTGAGCAGGTTCACTCTGAACAAGAGGAGCGCGACACCAAATCATTGCGTCGGCTGGCTCGCGAGATGCGCGAAGCCGGGGACATCAATCTGGCGCAAAAATTCGGCGCCTGCATCGTTATTGCCAGTGAAATCGCCGGAGCGGTGGCGTGGATCGCCATTGCGAGCGCGCCGACGCTTGTTGCGATTTTTGGCGCCGCTATTTTGGGTTTGTTGGTCTATTGGCTGGGGCGGATGCAGGAGGGGTTTGCAGTTCCAATTCCAGATTTTGGTTTGTTAAAAAACACCTGGGCAACAGACCGCGAGGCGACCGAGGCAAGAATTGAAGCCGTGAGGGAAGAGCTTCGTGCCCGGTTCAAATCGCGGAAGGACTCTGGAATGCCGGCGCTGCTGGAAATGAGCCTTCAGTCGCTGGCGGAATGCAATTATCTCAAAGCGGGTGTTGCGGCGGAATTATTTTTGGAAAACAGCCCAACTGCGGTGCAGCCGGCGCTCGTCGCGGCGATTGCTTCGGCGTGGCTGGGTCGCGGGCCGGAAATGTTGCGAGCGCTGGCAATAGTTCAGAAACACCAGGGACTTCGCTCAGAAGCGACGTGCTGGGGAGTAGCCTGGACTTATATGATGCGTGGGAATTGGGGGCGGGCGGAAGCGCTGCTGGACCAGGTGATCGATAAGCGACCGGATAACCCGACATTGTTGAATCTGCGCGCACTATGTCAGTCGCGTCGCGGCAAAATCCAAAGCGCGATCATCTCAGTGCGCCGCGCGTGCCTGCCGCAACCGAGAAATCCCGAACACGCCAAGTTCCTGATCGACCTGCTGCTTGAAGGCGGATATTTGCGCGAAGCACAGCAACGATTGGGGCCGATGGACAAAGTCATTCGCTACGATAACGAACTGGCGCTCATCGCGGTCCGCCTGAACTTGTTGTTGTGTCAATTCGATATTGCGGATCGTTGGGCCGCGACTCTAGTCAGCTCCGGAGCGCCTCCATTCATGATTGTGCGATTGGCGGCGGCTTTCGAGTTATCGAGGCGATTTGACGATGCGGCGAATTATTACCGAAAGGCGCTTGCCGAAGCTTTTTATCCCGATGCATGCCTTGGTTTGGCGAGATTGGAGGCGGAAAAGCACAATCTTGCGGGATCGCGCCAAAATGCTCTTGACGCTTTGAATCTTAATCGCGCCTTGGGCGAATACGCGACGCCGCCGCTGGACTTGCTTGGGCCGATTCTCAATCAACTTTCCGCACTGGAGCCTCCAACGCGATTTTTCAAAGCGTGGACCGGCACACTGCCCGCTGTGACGAGTCCATCGGTTGTCGCCGGGAAGTCATTTGTTGTTTACGCGCTTGATCAACCCCAGGCCGAGCGATACCTGCAGAAGATACTCGCAGCGATGTCGAAGGGAGTTCTTCATTTGTCGCCGGGCAATATTCAATGGCGTCTGTCGCCGCCGGAAGTTCAACCGTTTGGCATGGCACGTCCCGGAGTTCAGCCGCTTGAAGATGGCCAGCGAGCGCATGTGTTCCGCGGCTTCAATCGACAGCGGATTTGGCAGCCGCATTTTGTCGAGGCGCAAGTGACCGCTACCGGTGCCGTATCATCCCACCCGATACTAGCCATCGCGTGACCTGCTTTGGCTCCGTTTAAAATAGTGTGGACGCTCTAGCGGACTAACGGATTGCCGTACCCGTCGATTGCCTCTGGGGTGAGAAACACCACCAGTTTGCGGGGCGTGGATGGCGTGTTTGTGAAGTCTGAAGGCCATGCGCCCGCAGGAATTTCGCGTTCAAGAACCGCCGTTTGACCATGCAATAATGCCAACTGGTTCGACGCCTGCATCACAGGCGGTTGGTCTTCGGCGGCGGCGGCGCCTCTTTGGCGCAAGGCGGTGAGAAGGGAGAGGGTGAACCCGCCATCATCGGCAGAATAAATCGGTTGAGTGTTTAAAGTGACAAGCGCAGATATTTTATCAACGGCCTCCAAATCTGCGTCGGTTGGAGGCAATGCTGTTTCAAGAAGTGGCACGGCTGTGGTCATACGCATCTTTGCTCCAGAAATGAACGACATTCCGCAAGCTGCAGTGGTAACATTGACCTTTGCCAAAGCATTGCTGGCTTCGAGGTATTGATCCACGGAAAGCTGTCCGTGCCCGCCGCCATCAGCGTCAGTCGTCCATTGAATGCCCAAGGTCTGCAACTGATCGTCTGACAACGAGGCAAATCGGGCATTGAGCTGTACTTGAACGTTCGTGTCCGATGGCGTTTCTGGAATTGTCGCGGTGACATGAGGCGCTGCATTGGATTCCTGCGCGCGAGAAAGGGCGAGCTTTGCCTGCAATCGGGCAAGGTCGCGAGTTGCCTGGTGGAGGGACTCGTTTTCGCCGGCCAGCAATCCGGCGCGGCGAAGGGCGTCATCACGATCGCGGTTGGATTGTTCCAATTGCGCTGCAAGCAAGGATTCCTGCTGCGAAAGCGAAAGGAGATCGCTCCGCAATTTAAGCGCGTAACCGGCGGAGCCGACAATGGCGACGACCGCAGTTGTCGCCAATATTTTTTGTATCAGGGTCGTCACAATGCCTTTCGTTGATGTTTGGATTGAGAGCAGGCCAGCCGAAGAACTTGCGGCGGCCATCCATGTGGGCGCTTGCTGCACAGCGTTGGCAGAAATCGCTACAGTCAGACCGCTAACGCCGGCGACAACGCCGTGTTTCGCGATGATTTTGCGCAGACGCTCAACGCTTCGATTGACGCGCTTATGCGCCGCGCTCTCGGTGGTTTGGAGGATTTGCGCGACTTCGCGGATGCTTTTGTTTTGGAAGTAGCGGAGCAGAATCGCATCGCGGTCGCTCCGGCTCAACTCCCCAAGGGCGGCGTCGATTTGCGGGGCAATTCGCTCCCACAGATCACCAGGTTGATCGGACTGAGATTCGTTCATGATCGCGGCTTGTAGTTCGCGCGCGCGGCGGCGCGCATCCGAGCGAAGAGCGTTGGCGGCAATATTCCTGGAGGTGCAGTGAAGCCAGCCCGACAGGACAGGGCGGCGGATTAATTTTCGAGCATCCCGCGCCAGGGCGACGAAGACGGATTGAGTGACATCCTGGGCTGCCTGCTCGTTGCCGACCATGCGTCGGGCGGTGGAATAAACGAAATCGACGTAGCGCCGGACCAATTCAGCGAAAGCAGCCTCGGAGTGCTTTTCGACGTAATCGCGCAGCAGGACATTTTCGCTCAAATCATTCACTTCATTATAAGATAACCGTCGCTGCGAAAACTGGACACGAAATCTCAAACTGGATGCGTGGGGCTGCCTGATAAACTATAGCCGCGTCGCCTCGCAACTCGTCTGAAAAGCGGCAGAGGACTGCCGCACTCCAAGACGCTACCGCGAGTTGCGAAATTCTCCTCCGTGGTGCGCGAAGCGTCGTGGAGTGCGGCAGTCCTCTGCCGCTTTTGCAAAGTCAAATAGAAGCAATATCCTTGTAAGGCCACAGTTTAATTTAAAATGCTCTGGTGGCTCGACTACTCCGATTCCGGGTATTCGGAGGCGGGTGGTTCGAGGGGCGATTGTTTTGTGCCGGCGGCGGGGCGGGCGTCGAGGAATTGTTTGAGTTCGCCGGCGGCTTTTCCGCCGAAGCCGGGGACTGCGGCAATTTGCTCGACGGTCGCAATTCTGAGCCGCTGGACGGAGCCGAATTTTTTCAGCAACGCGGCTTTCCGCTGGTGGCCGATGCCGGGAAATTCGTCGAGGATGCTCTCGGAAATTTTCTTCAAACGAAGCTGGGCATTGTAGGTGTTGGCGAAACGGTGCGATTCGTCCCGCACGCGCTGCAAGAGTTTGAGCGCGCCGGAATCGTGGCTCAATCGCAATGGCTCGCTTTCGCCGGGGCGGTAGATTTCCTCGAATTCCTTCGCGAGGCCGATGATCGGGACTTTTTCCAAGCCGAGCTTTGTTAGTTCCGCGACGGCGGCGTTTAGCTGGCCTTTTCCTCCGTCAACTACAATTAAATCGGGCAGGGCGGGGTCCGCGTTTTCGGGTTTTTCCGCGAGGACGCGCGTGTAGCGGCGGCGAACGGTTTCGGCCATGCAGGCGAAATCGTCCTGGCCTGTAACCGTTTTCATGCGGAAACGCCGGTAGTTGGAACGATCCGGGCGGCCATCGCGAAAGGCGACGAGCGACGCGACGGCGAAGGTTGAGCTGATGTTGGAAATGTCGAAGCCCTCGATTCGCGCGGGATTTGCGGGAAGGTTCAGCGCGCGGGTCAGCTCGGCGACGTCGCCTTGCGGGTCGATTGCCACGGGCAGATTGTAGGGGACGCGGGGGAATTTTTTTGTTTTCTGTGTCGTGCGGCGGAGGTCGTTGAGGGCGTCGCGGTATTGGGCGGCCTTTTCAAAATCCTCGGCGGCGGCGGCCTTGTGCATCTGCTCTTCGAGTTCCTTTTCCATCTCGCCGGTTTGGCCCGCCAAAAAATCGCAGGCGGCGGAGACCTGCTGTTTGTAATCCTCGCGGGAGATGTTTCCGATGCACGGCGCGGTGCAATATTTCAAATGGCCGTAGAGGCAATGCTTGTAATCCTCCTCGCCGGGAGTCAGTGGACGGCAGCCGCGAAGATTAAATTTCCGCCGGGCGAGGGTCAGTGTGTGCCGGGCCGATGACGAGTGCGCGAACGGCCCGAAGTAACGCGCGCCATCGTCCTGCTGCAATCGCGCGAGCATGAAGCGGGGAATGGGATCGTTGAGGTTTACCTTGATGAGCAGAAACCGTTTGTCGTCGCGAAAGCTGATGTTGTAACGGGGCTGGTATTCCTTGATGAGCTTGCCTTCGAGCAGGAGCGCTTCAGGTTCGCTGCGGACGATGTAGGTGTCAAGATCATGAACAGCCTCGACGAGGGCATTGAACTTGAGGTCCCAGCCCATCCGGCGCGAAGGATGGAAATACGTGGTGACGCGCTTTCGGAGATCACGGGCCTTGCCGACGTAGATGACGGTGCCGAAGCGGTCTTTCATCAAATAGACGCCCGGCTTGTGCGGCAGTTCCCCGAGTTTTTTCCGAATCTGTTCGGTGGCAGGCATGACGGTGGCCGCCGGACCGGCTCACTCCTTCCCCCATTCGGGATTTTCCATGAAGGCGTAGCAAAGCATGTGGCAGATCGCCATTTGCGCGTCTTCAACCCGGCCGTAGTGGAGGGAGTCAATTACAATGACTTGCTTCGCAATCTTTGCGACTTCGCCGCGTTTTCCGCCGACGAGCGCGATTGTTTCCAGGCCGTGCGAGTTTGACCATTTAAGCGCTTTGACAATGTTCGGGGAAGCGCCGCTGACGGTCATCGTGAGAACTACGTCGCCGGGATGGCCGTAATTTTCGAGTTGACGGACGAAGACGTCTTCATAGGCGTAATCGTTGCCGATGGCGCTCATCCAGCTCACATTGTCGTTCAGAGAGAGGCAACGGAAACGTTTGCTGAGTTTGTCGGACGAGCCTTTTCCAAGGTCGGTGACGAAGTGCGATGCGTTGGCCGCGCTGCCGCCGTTGCCAAAAACAAAAATGTGGCGATGCTTATGGAGCGCGTCGCGAAAAGTTTCTATGAGACGGGCGACGCCCTCGACGGGAATTGAATCCAGGGTCGCTTTTTGGGCGGCAACGTAATCAT
This sequence comes from Verrucomicrobiia bacterium, assembly GCA_036501665.1. Lineage (GTDB taxonomy): Bacteria > Verrucomicrobiota > Verrucomicrobiia > Limisphaerales > Palsa-1400 > DATAUD01. Next base: position 10,690 of record DASXZW010000086.1, on the reverse strand, counting down.
TGAGCCATTGCTTCATCGTGCCAGCTTACGACAGGTTTACTTTCTCGACGAGTTCAAAAGAGTGGGCGGTGGCAACCAAGCTTTTAGGTAGGGACTTCTCGCCGAGAAGTCCGCAGACGCCTCGGCGAGGCGTCCCTACCAGTCAATATTAAAATATAGGGTGGCTTTTCAATGGGTTATGTGGGTTTGGCTTGATGCGAAAGAGTTGCGGCCAGTTCGATTGCGCCGAGGGGGACGGCGTCTTCGCTTAATTTCGCCAAAGCTATTTTTGGCCCCGGCGCGAATGCGTCCATGATAAAACGCTCAATGTGGCGTTCGACTGCTTCACGCAATGGTTCTCCGAGGAGCGACAGGCCGCCGCCCAGAACGATGATTTGCGGATGAAATAAATGGACGACGTGCGAGAGGCCGAACGCGAGGTCTTCTGCCGTTTCCTCCAGAATTTCGCGCGCGATGGGATCGTTTTCCTGGAGGGCGGCGCTGAGGAATTTTGCTTCGGCTCTAGTTGCTTCGCCGACGTGGCGGGCGAGCGGGCTTTGGGGGTGGTTTAATTTGGAGGCGCGCACTTTTGCGTCAACGGCCCATCCGCAGCAGCGACTTTCGACGGTTGTTCCGGCGCGATCAAGGCGGACGTGGCCGATTTCCGCTTCGCCGGGTTGCGCGCCGTGATAAATTCCGCCTCGCGTGACCAGTCCGCCGCCTACGCCGCTGCCGAGTGTCACATAGAAAACAGTGTGGAATCCCGATCCTGCGCCGTGGGACGCTTCGCCAAGAGCGGCGACATTGCCGTCGTTATCGACGAACGCCGGGGTGCCTGCAAGCTTCGAGAGCCAGTCTCCCATTTCAAAATCTGACCAGCCGTGAACTTGATGGGAAAGGCAAATACGGCCGGTTTTCCAGTCCACAGGGCCGCCGAAGCCGACGCCGGTCGCGAGGAGTTTGTGTCGGCGGGCTATTTGAGGAACAGTCTGCTGAATTTGTGAACGAATGCCATCGGCGCCTTGCGATGTGTCGATTTCGAACCGATTTCGTTCGATGATATGGCCGTGGAGGTTGCCCGCGTAGATTTGAAGTTTTGTGCCGCCGATTTCAACGCCGAGATAAAGGCCACCGCCTCCACTCTTTTCGTCAATCATAATTATAACGCGCGCTCTGAATCGTCATTCCACGGACGTCGATCTGCGCCAGGTCAGCGCTGCCCAACCCGGCTTGTTCGGCAAGAAGAAGATGATTGTCGCAATACTCGAAAGGCTTTGTTCCGCGCGGAGAACGAGGTTCGTAGCCCATCACTGCCGTTGCGACGGCGTCGGTCGAAACTGGATTCAATCCCGCGATCAGGACGCCTGGGGTGGTCACTTTGATCACGGCGGCCTGGGCACACCAGGGGCCTTCGCCGCCGGTCATCGCGGTGATTCCGTCGATGATCGCCAGATCAATGGGTCGCGCCGCGTTAATGTCCACTATTATATGGGGCACGCGCGTGAATGGATCGCTGAACCTGGCGTCCGGTTTGAGTCCGGGCAATTTGAGCTTTTCAAAACCGTCGGCGCTGTGCAGCGGGTCGCGGCCTTTAATGGCTTTCTCGCTGCCAGCCTCCGCGCCGTAAAGCGCATTGGGCGTCAGGCCGAACATGTTCTTCATCGAGAGCGTAACCCCGGCGGTGATGTGCCGCTTGAGTTTCGCGAGCGAAATCATGACGTCGGTGTCATGATAGGAATGATTCAAGTTGAGCGAAGAAAACATGTAACCGCCGAACGGAACGCGGAGGGTGCTGTAGGATTTGCCGAGGCCGAGGTTGCGGGTGTTTTCGTATTCAACTTTGCCCTGCGCGCTGATGGCATTGACGTCCCAGCCCGCGACACCGAGCGTGGTTTTTAGATCGTCCTGGCTCTGGTTTGATTCGACCAAGCGCACGCGTGACGCACCGGCATCGAACAACAGCGCCAGCAACGCGGAAACTGTTGAACTGTGCGTCATGTAGGTTTCGCCCACGGGCCTGTCCAGCCAGGGTGTGAAATCGGTGCCGGTTAAATTTATTTTGACTGTGACGGTCTTGTTGGCGACGAGTTTTCCGACGCCGCCGACCAGGTCGAAGCATTGCGCCAAAGCGGTTTTGACACCGGGTCCGTAGGTCTTGCAGGGGACGATGGCCACGGTGGCTTTTGATCGCGTGGAGGGCGACAGCGCGGCTGCCTGGCCAAACGCGTTTGTTAAACCTGAGAGAGGAATTCCTGCTGCCAAAGTTGCGCCAAGGCGCAAAAATCCGCGCCGGCTGCAATGCGGACGGTGAGTGGCTTTGTGCATGACGAGACTGTGGCACAAATCAATCACTGACGCCAGTCAAAATCAGAGTGGTCATGCCAGACCGGGCGACACATCACTTTTTTAGAGACGTCGATACACTTCGGAACGATGTTGTATGCGGTAGATACGAACTAGTTTTTGAGCAGGATAATTCCAATACAGAACGCGATAGTCGCCTACACGGAGTTTGCAGAGACCAGCCAAATCTTGCGGCATTCCCACCAGACGCCGATGCACCATAACGGCAGCGTTTTCCGCCAGCCATTGGATTTTGCGCTCGATACTGATGCCTTTAGCGGCGTCCAGATTGGCTAATTGAGCATCGGCCTTGCTGCCTATTTCGACCCGGTAGGGCATGGCAGATGGCGCGGCTTCCAGGGCTTGAATTTTCCAGCCTTGTCTTCACGGCGGGCGTCGCGCAATTCAGACATAACTTTGGGGTTGTGCGCGGTGAGCCAGTCCTGCAATTCGTCGAGTGTCTCAATCGAGGAGAGAACACCCGTTGGAATTTCAACCGTTTCCGTTTTCATCCGTATAAGTGTAGCATACTTCAGATGGACGTGTAAATGCCGCGTATTTTCATTTTCCAGTGATGCGTCGTCGTTCTGATAATCCAATTGTCGCAAATCAATTCCGGCTGACGATTGTATGCTCTGGAAACGATTTGCAAGCTATTGCTCGCCACACGCCCCTCTCCCTTGACTGACGGGATTGGAAGTGTACTGTTCTGGCATGAGCAGAGCGGAAATCATTGCTGAGATACCCAAGTTGTTTCACGAAGCGCGGCGGGAAATCATGCGATGCATTATCGAAGCCGAGGAGAATGCCGGCACCCTCGCAGATTGCGACCGACGGGCGCTGGAGCGGTTTCAAATGCTTGAAGGGATGGAAGCGGAGGATGAAAAGAACGCTGCCCGGTGAAATATGGCGAGTGGATTTCGGCATGGCGGCAAAAGTCCGTCCCGCGCTCATTTTAAGCGATCTGCCTCTAGATGACGAATTGGCTTTGCTGGTAATGGTTCCGCATACGACAGCCATCCGCAGCAATCGTTGGGAAATAAGCATCCCGCAAAACCGTTGCTCTACCACTGAGCTAAACTGGCGGATGGAAAATTCAATCTCCGCTCCATTTGTAATCATAACTCTCTGGCGGGTCGTACAGCCATGTTTCCGAGGCGCCGTTTGAGTACATCTTGGTGAACGAAACGTGCCCATCAACGAAACTCAGCATGTTCATGGAGTTTAGGAACAGGTGATTTGCAGCAATTTTCTGTGGTTTGTGCCATGAAAAAGGTATAAATGCGGATTCTTCGACGATCAAAATTGTTTTTGCAGGCATCCGAACAGCACTCAATTTTTCTCCTGATATTCCCGGAGCGGATAAACCAAAATTAGTAATTGAATTGCCGCCGTCGAAACCATAGCTGTTGTAATAAGTTACTTCCAGTTCATGAAGACCGATATCGAAACGCCGGACATTGCCATTGTAATAAAACCTGTCGGCGGGACAGATAAACAGCTTTTCCGAAGGTGAAGGCTTTCCTTTATAATTGGCATAGCTTTTGACAATTTCCTTAACGGAACAGGTAGGCCATCTCGCAAATGGGCCGGCTGAAGGAATTGCGATCTTGTCACCATCATCTTCGGCATACATGCGAGTCGCGAAATTGATTTCATGAAGATTGTTCAGACAGGTTGTTTGTTGCACTGACTGCTTTGCGCGGCTTAAAGTTGAAAGCAATAAGGCGGCAAGAATTCCGATGATGACAATCGTCACCAATAGTTCCATAAGCGTAAAACCTCTCCGTCTTTTACCTCCGTTCAACATGGCCATCGGTATAGAGGATAATTTGTTTTTTGCCCGACGGCACATTTTTTTGCGCAATAAGGATAATGTCTCCGCGCGTCAAAAGAGGCGTCAATTTTCCAGTTGCGGATATTTGCCAATGGTCATCATCCATTCCGCCGGCATTGGCTGGAAGATAACGGTTTAAGTCCGCCATGCTTTTGGGAATTTCATCTTGATGGTCTTGGGCGAAATCCACCATTGCAGGGAAGGCGGACCCTTTCAAAACGCCTGCTTGAGCGGCCACAGACTCTCTTTGGTTGGTGACTGTATGAGCTTTAACAACAACCGTGGTTGTTGTTCCTGCAGCGAGCAGAATTCCTACACCCACAACAATTGCCGTTTTTGCTTTTGACCATGCCATAATTTTCAATGCTCTTTTCGTTAGGGTTAAGGTCGAAGTTGAAGTCGTAGCGCCTTTGGCAATCGCCAGGGAAGTTGCAGTTTGTGCCAACGCCACCGGCGCGACCTGAACGGAATTGGTGGAAAGCGCGACAGCAATGACGGCGGTCGTCGAAGCAATACCATGTTTGAAGAAGAATTTTCGCAACTTGTCCAACGCGTAGGCGACGCGTTTCTTGGCGGCATTTTCGCTCGCGCCGAGGGCCGTTCCGATTTCTTGAAAGCTTTTCCCTTCAAAGAATCGGAGCACAACAGCATCGTGATCTTTTTGTCCAAGATGCTCCATCGCCCCGCCCAACAACGGGGCGATCTGTGTCCAAACATCTGGTTCTGGTTCACTCAAGACGGATTGCATATAGGCTACCTGTTCTCGTCGTTGCCGTCGGCGTTGAATGGTTAGTGCGTTGGCACTTGCATAACGAGCCGTGCGGCAAAGCCAGCCGCTTAAAATTATCTTCGGGCTGAGCGATTCCGCCTTGCGCGCGAGTATGATGAACACCGCCTGCGTGATTTCTTCCGCCAGATGCGGGTCATGCACATCCCGCAGCGCGACGGAATAAACGAGATTGACGTGCCGCGAGACCAGTACGGCAAACGCTTCCTGGGAATTGCACCGGACATATTCCCGCAGCAACGTCATGTCGTCAGTCATCACTTTAATCATACATTTACGCTGCCGCGAAAAAGTGCCATTTTATTTTGATTCGCCATCCCCGGATCAGTAGTGTCTGCTTGTCATAGATCTCGAAATTAATATTGTAACCATGAAAGTCCGGCTCGCTCCCGTAGCTCAAATGGAAAGAGCTACCGCCTCCTTAAGCGGTAGATACAGGTTCAATTCCGGGCGGGGTGCCAGTTTCTGCAGCCGGAAATCTGAGGTCAAATCTGATAGTGCTTTGCGCTTTTCTGGCAAAAAATGACCAAACGGTGCCAAATCTCGCGATGAATTTTTGAGCGGTAAAAAATGATAAACCACGAAATCAAGGAGAATTTGCGATAATCAAAATTGGTAAAAAATCCAAAAAAGCATTTGCATTGATTTAGGAAACGGACTTAAAACCGCGAGAACCCCTCAACTCACTGAGGTTCTTTTTGGCGGTTGTCAACGGCTTCACGGACGCGGCGGGTGAGTTGCGTGGGGCTGCCTGGGCTTGTGCCGCGGGCCTGGCGGAGCCTCGGGGCTCTTTGAGCCTGTTGATCTTCTGGACTCATCGTGGGGGAGAACTGCGCCTCATACGCGGACGCGATCATGTTCGTTTCCAGGATCGGCGCTGAATAAGTCTCGGTCACGGAGCCTTTCAATTTCGACCAGATTGTCCAATGGCTTTTTTCGGCGGGCTTCATCCCTTTGAGTTTCGATTCATCCAATCTTCCGCCGTAAATGAATTGAATCTGCGGGATTAGGAACGTTTCCTTGTCAACCCAAAGAACCAGATCGTGCGCGTTGAACTGTCCGTCCAGCACGTAGCAATCGCGATTGTTGACCTTGGCATCAAGTCCCGGCCCGTTTGTTTTGGCGAAGGCGTCTGCCATGCGGGCGACGCTGTTGGTATCGTCAAAGAAAAGTTGCGCGAGCGTGACGCATTGCACTTGTGAAATGTTGCCGATGGTGCCCATCGCGGTCTGGCGGTTTTTCACCTTTGAAGCCGGACCGCCGCCGTAACCAAGATAATCGCCTTTGCCCGCCGACCATGCAACGCCCGGTGACGACACGCCGTCTGCGACGGTGTCCCATTCCAGGCGATAAAAATTGGTCCGGCCCATTTCGAGCGAGACGCCCTGGGACATGGTGACCTGCGGTTTGCCTTTTTCAATTTCCGACACGTCGATGGTTGCGACTGCGTGGCCTTTGACGACGTAATTGGTGAGGCTTTTATACTTGTCGGCGACGTTTTGGAGGATTTCGTCCGTGGCCAATTCCGGCGGCGGGGGAGGGGGCGGTTCATTGGTCGGCGCAACGGGGGTCGCCGGCAATTGAGGTTTGACATACTTCGCGTAAGTCGTCGCGCCCAATTCACTGATCGGCTTCCAAAAAATCAGCAAAAGAATAATCGCGCCCGCGCTGGAGCCGAGCCAGATGTAAAGTTTTTTGTGGTCCTTCTTCTTGCGAGTGATCACCGCGGCGGGCGCGGAAGTGGCGGCGTGGCTGGTTGTTGACGGGGCCATGCTGAGTCGCGAACCTTGCGGCGTCGCGGGCATCTCCGGGGCGCCGGGGATGACGATCGGTTTCTGGCAAGACGGACAGGTGATCTGCATCCCGGAATATTCAGAGGTGGCAGCAATGCTTTGCTGACAGTTCGGACAGGCAAATTTGAATTCACTCATAGTGGAGCCTCCTTCAAACAATACCAGACCGTTTGTGCGCCGTCCAGAACGCTTCCATTCAATTTTTTGGTCGCCAGACGCGAGACGAAACCTTCGTTAGCTTTGTTGCATTGGTGTGTTTCTTCTGGTTTTTCTTAGGGAAGCACTTGGCACGGAAAAGCCGCAACCAAAATCTTGAACAGAAGGAAACGAAGGGAACGAAGAGAATTAAAAATTCAAAAATTTATAATCCTGCGAAAGTTGCGCTTGGACAAGGCGCGCGGGTTGCGGCAGGATCACGGCGTTTTCCGAATTGAATGCGCGCGAATCTTTATTCTATCCCAAACGGATTTCTGCTTTGTGTAATGCTCGCGGTTCTGGGCGGGGCGACGGTCCTGCCAGTTCTCGCACAAGACGCAGTTGCTCCGACAAATGATTATTGGACCGTGGAAGATGCCAAGGCGCGCGAAAGCCTGCCGCTTTTTCAGGTCATTCCGGCTGCGACGCCGAACGAATTGACGCCTGCCAATGGGTTTCCCAAAGGCAAAACTTTCCAGACCTGGGAAAGATCGCATAGCGACAACAGCGGGATGCGGTATTCGACGCTGAAACAGATCAATCGCTCCAACGTCACGAACCTTCAAGTCGCCTGGACTTATCACTCGAACGACAAAGGGATGCCGCTGGAATGCAATCCGATTGTCGTGCGAGACACGATGTTCACGCCGACGCCGGGGGATTCCATCGTCGCTGTGAATGCTGGCACTGGCGCGGAATTGTGGAAGTTCAAGCCGGGAGGGCGTCCGGCTTTTCGCGGCTTGATTTATTGGCCGGGCGATAAACATGCCAAAGAGCGCGTGATGTTTAGCGCGGGCGAATTTCTTTACGCGCTTGACCCGAAGAGCGGCGCGCCGATTGCCGATTTTGGGAATGGCGGCAAGGTGACTTTATTTGGCGACGCGGAATATAAATCCAGCGCTGCCACCGCGGCGCCGGTCATCTTCCAGAATATTATTATTGTCGCGGGATTTCAGAAGGATGTTTGGGGCTTTGACATTGTCACTGGGAAATTGCTTTGGGTGTTCCATACGGTGCCGCATGAAGGGGAATTCGGATACGACACATGGGACAAAACGGAAGCTTACGCCGCCAATGCCTGGGCCGGCATGGCATTGGACGAAAAGCGCGGCATCGCCTATATCACGACCGGCGGGCCGAAGCCCAACTTCAACGGCGTGCGGCATCGCGGGCAGAATCTTTTTGCGAATTGCGTGGTCGCGCTGGATGCCCGCACCGGCAAGCGCATCTGGCACTTTCAGGAAATTCATCATGACATCTGGGACCTGGACATTTCGGGGCCGCCAAGCCTGGCGACCATTCGGCATGACGGGAAGAAAATTGACGCGGTGATCGCGGTCAGCAAGATCGGCGACACGCTGCTGCTCGACCGGACGAGCGGGAAGCCGATTTTCCCATTCAGAATGCGGCGCGCTCCAACAAGCGATGTTCCTGGCGAGCGGACCTGGCCGTATCAGCCAGACCCTGAGTTGCCGGAGAATTTCTCCAAACTCGAATTTACCGCCGCCGACCTGACGACGCGCACCGAGGAATCCGCGGAATACGCGCGGTCCATTTTTAAAAGCATGCGGACCGGGAGGTTTCGTCCGGTGACAGAGGGGAAACCGACGTTGCTGTTCGATATTGATGGCGGCGGGGAGTGGACAGGGACATGCGTCGATGCGGAAACGGGGCGCATGTATGTAACGGCAAATCATATTGGCTGGGCCATCACGTTGTTTCGCGACGACGATCCGCCTTACAACGCCAAAGCGCCGAAAACGCTCGGCCAAAAAATCTATGAAACGACGTGCGCCGTTTGCCATTCGACGAACCGATACGGCATGGGGATTTATCCGCCGTTGCGCGGCTTGCGGCATCACATGACCGAGGAGGCGATCACAAAACAAATTCGCGAAGGCAAAAATGCGATGCCCGCGAATCCGCAATTCACCGCCGAGCAAATCAAGGAACTGGTGGATTTTCTCCTGTTCCGCGACCGTTCTGATGTCCCGGAGCCGAAGCAAACCGAACGCCCTGTCTATAGCTTTTCCGGCTACCCGAGGTTCTACGATCAGGAAGGTTATCCGGCGAACAAACCGCCGTGGGGGACGATTAATTGTATTGACTTAAACACCGGCAAGCTTCTCTGGAAAAAGCCGCTTGGCGAATATCCTGAACTGGCGGCGCAGGGATTGAAAAACACCGGGACGGAAAATTACGGGGGCGCAATCGTGACCGCGGGCGGGCTGCTCTTTTGCTCCGGCACACGCGACAACAAAATCCGGGCTTTTGACAAAACCACTGGCGACGAATTGTGGTCGGCGAAACTTCCCTTTGCCGGCAGCGCGGCACCGGCGACGTATCAAATCGACGGACGCCAATATGTCGTTATCACGGCGACGGGTGTGCAGCATTTGGGGACGCCGCATGGGGATGCCTGGGTGGCGTTCGCTTTGCCTGAGCACGCGGTCAGGTAGGCCAGATCGTTAGCCGTCAAGACACACGCGATGGAACTCGTAACACAATTGAGCAAAGGTTCGCCATAACCGGCTTGCTCCAACGCGAAAAACGGTTATACCAAACGCATGAATATTTTATTCCCCTTGGGCGGTTCCGGGGCCGAGGAGCTTCATTTTCAACTATGAGCGCGCTTAAGTTTTCCCGGCGTGAACTTATTGGGCAGGCCGGCCTTTTGGCGGGCGCGTCGGTTTTGGGAAAGGATCTGGTTGTGCCAAGCGCCAAGGCTGAGCTGACGCCGGATGCAGCAGGGCACCCTTTTCTGTATTGCCTGAATACCGCGACCATTCGTGGGCAAAAGCTGGGGATTGTCAAAGAGATCGAAGTGGCGGCGCAGGCTGGCTACGATGCGATTGAGCCGTGGGTGGATTCGATTGAGGCTTACGTTAAGGGCGGGGGCAAACTTGCCGAACTGAAACAACGGATTCATGACGCCGGAATCACCGTTGAAGATGCCATTGCATTTCCACAATGGATCGTGGCCGACGATGCCCGTAGCGCCGAGGGGTTGGAGCAGGCCAAGCGCCAAATGGAAATGGTCGTTCAAATTGGCGGCAAGCGCCTGGCCGCTCCTCCCTCCGGGGCGACGGATTTGCCGAAGCTGGATTGGAGACTTGCCGCGCAAAGGTACCGCGCGCTGCTGGAGGCTGGAGACCAAATCGGCCTGGTGGCGCAATTCGAACTCTGGGGATTTTCCAAAAATTTCAATCGGCTGGGCGAGTGCATTTGTGTCGCCATGGAAACCGGACATCCTAAAGCGTGCGTTCTGGCGGACGTTTTTCATCTTTACAAAGGCGGCAGCGAGATCAACGGCATGCGCCTCCTCGGCCCGACGGCCATTCAGGTTCTCCACATGAACGACTTCCCGGACAATCCGTCCCGGGAAAAAATAGATGACAGCTACCGAACCTATCCTGGAGACGGCACGGCCCCAATGACAGAGATTTTGCAAACTTTGCACGCCACCGGGGGACAGAAGGTTCTTTCAATTGAATTATTCAACCGCGCTTATTGGTCGCAGGATGCCTTGACTGTTGCCAAAACCGGCCTCGCAAAAATGAAGTCTGTTGTTTCAAAAGCCAGATTCTGAGCGAAAAACCGGGAAAAGCTGAAATACAGGGCAGACGCATCTAAATTTCGTTTAGGTTGCCACCCAGGAGTCTGAGCAAGTAGGGGTGGTCCCAACTGGCGTTGAGCATTTTGCCTCTGATGCTGCGCTTCTTGGTCTTTTCCTGCTTCAACAGGTTCAAGGCCAGA
>DASXZW010000085.1:0-75449 GCA_036501665.1 Verrucomicrobiia bacterium | reverse complement strand
ACCGGCCGTACGACGCGGATCTCCACGCCAAAAACCAGCAGGCCCACGGCTCCTGGGTGCTCAAACTCGCGCCCAAAACATCTGCTTGATACTTGTGAACAACTCCAATGAAAAAGTCATTTACAACACAGAGAACTACTCTGCGCGCAATGCCCTTCTGTTTGTCGAACGAAAAGAATGCTCACGCAGAGGCGCAGAGAACGGCGAGGGAAAAACAGGGTTATATTTTTATATATACCGGGCAGCACTGAGAGGTTATTGCCTTCGATTCCCGATAACTCCCAAAGACTCGCATGTGGCAATTCCCGCCGCCCCACCTCTCCCAACCACGCCAAAATTGCCTAGACCCCCAATGAACCGGCACAAAACCCGCCCCAAAACCCTGAAAACCGGCCAATTCTGCCGGTTTTCCCCCAAAAAACCCCGTGGCATACCGGCTGCTAAACACCCCCGGAACGAATCATAGACGATGAATACATTAGAGTGCATGGAACCTGAAAAGAAAGTTGCGACCGGCGAAAACCACCTGCGCCTGCCCTTCGGCCTCCTTGGTTTTGAACGAGTCAAGAACTATGCCCTGCTCACCCGTCCGCACGAAGAGCCGTTCTTCTGGCTCCAAATGCTGGAGGATGCCAAACACGCCTTTCTCATCGTTTCGCCCTTCATCGCCGTCCCGGATTACGAGCCGGAAATCTCCCAGCAGGACGTTGACTACCTGGGACTCACGTCACCCGCCGATTCGCTCATCTATAATATCGTCACCTTGCGCGGAAGCGGCCCTGCCACCATCAATTTAAAAGGCCCCATCGTCATCAACCGGCACACGATGATTGGCAAACAGGTGATTCCCAACAACGCCGCCACTTTTAGTCTGCATCATCCGCTGCCAGTTTCCTGAACGCCGGCTTTAACGCGTATGCTTATTCTCTCGCGCAAACCCGGTGAAAGCATAGTCATTGACGGTCGCATCATCGTGAAGATCGTGCGCCTCGAAGGCGACCTCGTGAAACTCGGGATCGAAGCCCCCGTCGAAATCCCCGTTCACCGCCAGGAAGTCTATGCCGAAATTCAAAAGAACAACCAGGAAGCCATGACCAACACCAAGGCCAGCCTTCCCCGCCTGGCTGTTCCCGCTGCGTCTGCCAAAGGTTCAAAAAACAAGGCAGCCGCCGCGAGCAACCCCGCTTCTCCCAAGCCATCCGTGATCTCCGAACCAAAAACGCCCGCGACCCGCGTATAAACTTATGGTTATCAATACTAATATTTCCGGCGCTTCCAATAATGGAATGGCAAGCCCAGTTGATCGTTCCAATTCCCGGACCCGGTCAAACAATTCCCCGAGTCAATCCAGCGTCCCCGGCTGGAACACCTTGTCCGCGCAAGTTGATGGCACTCTCGGTCATGGCGATTTGGACGCCATCGACACCGACGGCGAGAGCGCAACGCAAAGCGCGAACCTCGCCCGTTCCGGCTTTTTGAGCCAGCCCGCAATGGCGATGTTTGCCCAGGCAAATTTCTCACCCGACATGGTGCTCAGCCTCTTGCAAGGATAGAAATGCCGCGATTCCCAACATAAATCAGAAAACCGAAATATTTTCAGATGACCAAAGACTTTCCGCCATCCATGACCGCTGTTGAATTCGCGCTGGATGAAGCGCCGACCGCGCCTCGCGCCAAATCGGAAAAGCAAAAAATTGTTGTCGTTCTCGGCATGCACCGCAGCGGCACTTCCCTCCTTGCGAATCTGCTTTCAGTCCTTGGTGTTGACCTTGGCGAAGATTTGCTTCCCGGCGACGCGGGCAATGAACAAGGCTATTGGGAGAACACGAGCATTTTCCGTGTACAGGACGCCCTCTTAAATTACATCGCCAAAGAATGGGGCGACTACGGATTGGCCTATCCCTATCCAATCGACTGGAGCAAATTGCCCGAGTTCCAGGACTACAAGGACAGCCTCATTTCCATCGTCCGACAGCAACTTGCCACGACGAAAGGAATCTGGGGATTCAAAGACCCGCGCACTTGCCGCCTGCTCCCGCTTTGGAAGGAAATTTTCGCAGAGCTCGATCTGGAACCGCTATACGTTATGGCTGTTCGCGACCCCGCCGTCGTCACTGATTCGCTGGCCAACAGGGAAGGTCTGGACCCGCTCCATTCCGAACTCATCTGGCTCCTGCATAACATGGATGTCATCCGCGATGTCGGCTCCGACCTGCGAATCGTCGTCGATTATGACCGCTGGTTCACCGCTCCTCGCGAGCAAGCCCAGGCTGTTGCCAAAGCCCTCAATCTCGCGTGGCCTTCCGACGACCATGATTTGATCACGAAGGTGACCGGAACAATCCGCCCCGATCTGCGGCATTCCAAGGCCCGTCGTCCCTGCGCCCTCCCAATCGTCGCCAGACTTTACAACACCCTCAAACGAATCGCCGCCACCGGTGGTAGTCTTGACAAATTTTCCGTGAAGAAATTGGCCGCCACTTCAGAGTCTCTTAGTGCGGTCCTCGAACTTTTCTCGGGCGCCGGGAGAATCGCTCTTGCTGCGGGCAATACGGAACGCGGCGCCGGAAACCTCGAGGCGGCAGTGGAGGCTTACACGCGCGCTACGCGTCTCCAGCCCCGGCTCTCCGCCGCTTACACGGCGCGCGCATCGGTCTTGAACTTGATTGGCCGTCCGGCTGACGCGTTGGAAAGCGCCAACAAAGCCCTCGACCTCAACCCGGCCGATCCGATCTCACAGCATCTCGCTGCGACAATTAATACAGCCGGCGGATTTTCTTTCGACTGCATCCAACATCTCAAGCAAGCCCGATTAACGCGCGGCAACCCGGCTCAACTGGCTGTCTGGAATGTCGCTTTTGAGGAAACGTCTCATAATGCCATCTTTCTTCATCCCCCCGCGGAACTCGTTTTTGACCTGCCGACAGGCTCCGTGGGCTGGCTGACGACGGCGGTCATGCTGCACCCCAATGTCTGGGAAAAGCCCAACGCTGGCGGTTGCGAATTCCATATTCGTATTGACGGACGTCTGGCTTACGTCGTGGCTCTGGACCCTGTGAATCTTCACTTCGATCGGCGCTGGCACGAAATAAAGCTTCAGATTCCTCAATCTCCACAGGAACGGCATGAGATTCATTTCGAAACCCGCGAGATCGGATCCTCAACTGATTTTCGCTGGGCATTATGGCGCGCGCCGAGATTCACCTGGACCGCCCAGCCCTCCCATCAGCACGCAAAGCCTTCCGCGACGGTCACAACGCCAGCCTGACCGCTATGATAACCTGCGAAAACGACGCGCTTCAGATCGAGTTGGAACAAACCGAACCCGCTGCCCTGACCGCCGAGCAACTCGTTGCCGCCGCCGACGAAGCCCTGGCCGGCGGTGATTTCGCCGCCGTTCGCCAGCGTCTTCGCGACGCGTTTGAGCTTGCGCCCAACGAGGGGGAAATCGCGTTGGCTCTCGGCCACGCCGAGTTGAATGGCGGCTCGCTCTCCGCCGCGCTCGACGCCTATTCAGCCGCCGCCTCGCTGATGCCCAATTCCCCGGCCTCCCACGCCAGCCGCGCGTTGGCGCTGCAACTTCTCGCCCGTTCATCGGAAGCTGCGCAAGCCGCGGCCCACGCAATTTCGCTCGATCCCGATCAGGTCATCGCCCTCAAAGTCCGCGCCCGAATCCACTTGAACGCGTCGCGCCCGGAACTGGCCCAACAATGCTGCCTTCGGATTCTCACCCGCCACGGCAACGACCGCGACGCCAAAAAAATGCTTTACGAGTCCCTGGTCAATTCTCAAATCCCGCTATGAGCAACACCTCATCGACTTCAACTTACCTCGGTTTGCCAATTGCCCCTGTCGGCACACCCCGTCGCAAGCGCCGCGTCTGCATCGCCAGCTTCGATTTCGTCGGCCCCGTCCGCAACGGCGGCGTCGGGACCTCCTTCACCGCACTCGGCGAAGCCCTCGCCAACGCCGGCCATGAAGTGACGCTCCTGTTTGTCTCCGGCCAATTTTGCGAGAACGGCACCCTCGATCAATGGGTTGCCTGGTACAAGAAAAAAGGCATCACCTTCGTCCCGCTCCCTGTCACATGCAAAGTCCCCATCGGCGCGCCGTGGCATGTGATCCAGAGTTATCAAACGTACCTCTGGTTGTTGGAACGCGAATTCGATGTCATACATTTTTCAGAATGGAAAGGCCCCGGATATTTTACGCTCCTGGCCAAGCACCAGAAAATCGCCTTCCAACGCACCCTGCTCTACGTCCAAACCCACGGCCCCTCGCTCTGGCACAAGCTCAGCAATGCGGAATTGGTCACCGACCTCGCCGATGTCGAAAGCGACTACATGGAACGCGCCAGCGTGAAAATGGCCGACATCGTTTCCAGCCCAAGCCATTACATGCTTGACTGGATGAACCAGCAAGGTTGGGAACTTCCTTCAAAATGTTACGCTCTCCAAAATGTCCGGCCTGCGACAGCCCGCAAACCTTTGCCGGGCAGCAATCGCCTCCACCAAATTGAAGAGCTGGTATTTTTCGGTCGCCTCGAATACCGCAAGGGCCTAGTGCTTTTTTGCGACGCGCTTGACAAGTTGAAAAACGATCCTCAGATGGCCCAAATCAAGGTCACTTTCCTTGGTAAAATCGCCGAAATCAATGGGCAGAAGGCCAACGATTACATTGCCAGACGCGCCATCACCTGGCCCTGGCAATGCCAGGTTTTTGGCGACCGCGATCAGTCCGGCGCGATGGATTATTTGCAGGGCGGAAAACGCCTCGCTGTCCTTCCTTCCCTCGTGGATAATCTTCCAAACACCGTCCTCGAATGTCTCGGCGCGCAAATCCCCTTCATCGCCGGCAACACCGGCGGCATTCCAGAAATGATCGTCCCCGAGGATACCGAGGCGACGCTCTTTAATCTTCGCCCAGCCGCCCTGGCTGAAAGGCTCCGCGCAGTCGTTCGCGACGGAATTCGCCCCGCTGGCAATCTGGTCGATGCCGCAGCCACCGAACGCGCCTGGGTGGACTGGCATGAAACAGTGGAGATTCCCCAAACGGCACAGTCAGTCCCTGCTTCCATCGCGGAAGAAAAACCGCTGGTCAGCGTCGTTATCGCCCATTGGAACCGCCCTGAATATCTCTCCCAGGCATTGGATTCCATCCAGGCTCAGGACTATTCAAATTTGGAAATCATCGTGGTGGACGATTGCAGCTCGCAGCCCGATGCCATTGCCTACCTGAATTTTCTCGAACCGATTTTTCAAAAGCGTGGCTGGCAAATTTTGCGCCAGCTCGAGAATCGCTATCCCGGCGCGGCCCGAAACCTCGGCGCCAAAGCCGCCCGCGGCGAATATATTTTGTTCATGGACGACGACAACGTCGCCAAGCCAAACGAGGTTTCGACGTTTGTGCGCGCCGCGCGCAATACAGGCGCGGACATCCTTACCTGCTTTCTTGACACTTTCGAAAGCAAAACAGCCCCCACGCCAGGACATAAAGTCAATTCGCGCATTCTTTTCCTCGGTGGTTGCGTCGCCGCGGGCGTGGTCCGCAATTGGTTTGGCGACACCAACGCTTTGATTCGCCGCGAGGTCTTTCTCGCGCTCGGCGGCTTCCATGAACAATGGGGCGTCAATCATGAAGATTATGAATTGATGAGCCGGGCCGTCTTGCGCGGATATAAATTGCAAGTCCTTCCCGAGGCGCTGGTTTGGTATCGCGTCAACCCTGGTGAAACCTCCGTCATCCGCAACACGCCTCATCACGGCAATATCATGTGCAGCATCCGGCCTCTTCTGGAAAGCGTTCCGCCGGCGTTGCGGAATCTCGTCTTCCTGGCCCAGGGCCTGGCGGAACGAGCTGCCAAAGATGGAGGCGCGAGCTCTGAATCAATCACTCAATACACTGAGTTGACCATTTGCTGGAGATCCAAACTCGAAACTGGCATCGCCTTGGCGCGATTGAACCAGCAAGAAGCTGCGGTGAATCTGATGGTCGAAGCCGTTAAATCAGTTGAAACCAGCCAAAATCCAAAACTCATTTTCGAAGCGCTGATAAACATTGCGCCGCACTTGAAGCCGCTCGACCCCAAACGCGCCCGCTTCCTCCTCCTCCTCGCGCTCAAGCTCGCGACTGAAATCAAACACAAAGCAGGACAAGCCCAGGCTCAGGCTCTGCTCGATGCTGAAACGCAAAAACCAGCCGTTCCAACGGTCAATACAAAGACTGTTTCAAAGCCCGCTTCTCCTTTGCGCGTCACCATCGTCATTCCTGCGTTCAACAATCTTAAGCTGACTCGCCAATGCCTCGAAACCCTCAAGCAAAACACCCGTGCCAGCGACTACGAAATTGTTGTCGTTGATAATGCCTCAACCGATGGCACCCTCGAATATCTTCGCCAGCGCGAAAGCAAACGGGAACTGCGGCTCATTTCAAATCCCAAAAACGTCGGATTTGCCCGCGCCTGCAATCAGGGCGCCGCCGCCGCGAAAGCCGATTACGTTCTCTTCCTCAACAACGACACCGCAGTCACCTCCGGCTGGTTGCCGCCGCTGGTAAAGATTTTGGACGCGGACGAAAAAGTCGCCGCCGTCGGCGCAAAACTGCTTTATCCCGACAAAACGATTCAACACGCGGGCGTGGCATTGGCCGACGTCAAAGGACGCGACCCCTTGATGGGCTTCCATCTCTTTGCAAAGGAGAAAGCCAATTTCGCTATGGCCAACGAATGCCGCGTGTATCCCGCAGTCACTGCCGCGTGCGTTCTTGTTCGCAAATCACTTTTCGCGCAAGTGGGCGGATTCGATGAAGGCTATTGGAACGGCTATGAGGATGTTGACCTTTGCCTGAGATTTCAAGAGAGCGGCTATCTCAATGTTTACGAACCCGCGTGCGTCGTCATCCACCACGAATCTCAAAGCGGACCTGAGCGTTTCACCAAAACGCCGGAAAATATCCAACGCCTGCACGGCAAATGGCTCGGAAAAGTCGCCCCGGATTTCATCGTCGAACCCGACGGCAAAGTAAATCTTTCGCCAAACTCCAAAGTCCGCCCCTACATCCGCCGCGCCGCCTCCGCTACTCCAGCTCTTAGATCCGGTGCAAATGCGCCAGACACCAATCGTCAAGCAGAAGTCCCGGAGGGACGCTCCGACAATAGCCCGGCACTTCAGTGCCGGGAAACGAAGGCCAAATCGAGTCCCGAAGGGACGGCTGAACTTCCCGTCAATCATAACTCGCGTCCTTTTGACAAAAGCGAATCTTCTCTTACCCCCTCTCTTCCACGAAGTGGAGGAGAGGGCCGGGGAGAGGAGGCCCTCCATTCTCTTCAACTCGCTGCGCAGGACGCCCCCCAATCACCTTTCCCATTCACCGTCTCCATCATCATCCTCGCCCACAACCAACTCGCTGACACCCGCCAATGCCTCGCCAGCATCGAGCAGCACACCCCTGTCTCCCACGAACTGATTCTCGTCGATAATGCCTCTACCGATGGCACAACCGATTTCTTCCGAAAATACGCTTCCACCCGGAAAAACGTCCGCATCATCGTCAACGAGAAAAACCTTGGTTTCGCCGGCGGAAACAACCAGGGCCTCGCCCTCGTTCGCGGCGAACATGTCCTCCTCCTCAACAACGACACAGTCGTCACCAAAGGCTGGCTGGAACGGATGCTCGCCGTATTCCAACGCTTTCCCGAAGTCGGCCTCGTCGGCCCCGTTTCCAATTGCGTCTCCGGCCCGCAACTGATTTCGCCCGTGCGTTACAAACGCCTGGCAGACCTGCCCGCATTCGCGGTCGAAGTTGCCACCGCGAATGCCGGACAAACTGCGGAAGTCCCGCGCCTCGTCGGCTTTTGCCTCCTGATGCGCCGCGCTGTCGTCGAAAAACTCGGCGGATTGGACGAACGATTTGGCAGCGGCAATTTTGAGGACGACGACATTTGCCTGCGCGCCGGTTTCGCCGGATTCAAATTGCGTATTGCCGGCGATTCATTCGTTCATCACACCGGCAGCCAGACTTTCAAAGGCGCAAAAATCGACTTTTCAGCAAGCATGTTGCGCAACTGGGAATTGTTTAAAGAAAAATGGGGAATGCCCAGGAACCAGCCCATCGAAAACGGCTATCGCGTGCCGCAAGACCCGCTCGCCAGCGCCCTGAATTACATCGCGCTTCCTGATATTAACGCATCCCATCAATGCTCGTCGGAAGGCAACGTTAGGACTGCGACCGCGCAGAAAAGCCAGACCGATCCACTTACCGCTGCCAATCTTCCCTCTCTCCCCGCGAAACAAACTTCGCGAATTGAACCCCTGAATCAGCTTTCGCCGCAACCCCCTCTCCTCCAAAAATTTGGAGGAGAGGGCCGGGGAGAGGAGGGTCTTTCTCTCAAGACGATTCATGCCGAGGGGATTCCTTCATCTTCGGGGCAATCTGTGCCAAATCAGTTGACAACTCCACAAAAGTCCACGGCCCCAATCAAGCTGCCCGAATGCGCTTTGGTCGGCCATTTAGCCGCGCCTCGCGAATTGTTGACAAAGAAAAACCTTCGCGCCGCATGGGAATCCACGATCTCCGCGATCAATTCGCGCCCCTTTCATCCCGAGGCATATCTGCTCCTCGCGGAAATCGCCCTGGCTGCCGCGGACTCCGTCACAGCCCGGCGTTGCGCCCAATTTGCCGCTGACATCGCGCCCGAATTCAAACCCGCGAAAAAATTCCTCAAAGGCAACCTGCGCGGAAATCTGCGCCCTGAATGGCTTCAACTTCCACCCGCCATTTCAAACCGCGAATCAAAACCGGCGCCAAGGCTGACAGTTTGCCTCATTGCGAAGAACGAGGAAAAATTCCTCGGTCAATGCCTTGCCTCAGTGAAGAGCCTCGCCAGCCAGATCATTGTGGTCGATACAGGTTCAACAGATCGCACCGTCGAAATCGCGCGGGAACACGGCGCGGAAGTTCATTCTTTCGCATGGAACGACGATTTCAGCGCCGCTCGCAATGAAGCCCTCAACCACGCCACCGGCGATTGGATTCTTAATCTTGACGCCGATGAGGAACTTCTGCCGGAACATCGCGAAACCATTTTGAGCGAAATTCAGGCCGACGCCGTCATGGCCTACCGGTTGCCGATAATTGACAAGGGCAGGGAGCATGAAGGATGCAGTTACGTGCCGCGCCTGTTCAGGAATGCGCCGGCCCTCTTCTTCGTGGGCCGCGTCCACGAGCAGATTTTCAGCAGCATCGAAGCGCGGCGCGGTCAATGGGGACTCGAAAATCGCTTCGGCAAAGCCGCGCTCCTCCATCACGGTTACACCAGCGAAATTGTTGTCAGTCGCGAGAAAATTGCCCGCAATCTTCGCCTGCTCGAATTGGCCATTCAGGAACTGCCCGGCGAACCCAATCTGCTGATGAACCTCGGACTAGAACTGATCCGCTCCGGGAAATTGAACGAAGGACTCCAAAGATACGAGCAAGCCTTCAAGCGCCTCGCCGCCTTGCCGCCCGCACAAGTAGTGCCTGAGTTGCGCGAAGCATTGTTGACTCAATTTACGACACACCTCATCAAAGCCGGACGTTTTTCGGAAGTCGTCGAAGTCTGGCGGACGCCTTTTGCCAAGTCTGCCGACATGACCGCTTCCCAACATTTCCTGCTCGGACTCGCTTTCATGGAACTCAAGCAGCCCGCCGAAGCCGTCACGCAAATGCGCCACTGCCTTGAAAAGCGCAGCCGCCAATCGTTGACGCCCGCTCACGGTGAAGTTCGCAAAGCCGCCCCGAATCACTGCCTCGCTCTCGCCCTCGCCGCGCTTAAACAAACCGACGAGGCAGAAAAAGCCTTCCATGCCGGTCTTATTGAGGAACCACAATCCCGCCCGCTCCGATTCGATTTCGCCCGTTTCTTCGCGGATATCAATCGACCTCTTGAGGCATTGACGATTCTTAATCAATTGGTCGCCGAACAACCCGCCGAAGCCCGCGTTTGGCAGTTGGGTGGTCAAATCGCCTTGACTCGCGCCGATTTCGCGGAATTCGGTCGCGACTGGACCGGCGAGGCCATCAAGCATTGCCCGCACGACAACGCGATCATGCTCCAACGCGCCGAATTGCTGATGCTCAACCAGGAAATCGAGCAAGCCCTTCCGCTCTGGGAAAAAGCGCATTCCCCCAAATCTACCCGCCATCTCGCCGCCCTGGTCCTCTGCGAATGCGCCGAAGGCTCCTGCAAACGCGTATTTGCTCCCTCCGACGAACCTGCCGTCAGCGCCGAATTCCAGAAATGGTATCAGCACCTGATCAGGACCAACGCCAATTCCCTCGTCTATCAACTAAACGAGTCAATGGACACCATAGCTCGCGTCCTTCCGACCTTCGGCGCAGTCTGGCAACGCGCCCTTGGAACCATCCAAAAACCCCAAACCCAGCTAACTGCCTGATTATAAGCGTGGTAAAAAACCGCACAAACTCGGCAATTTTTGCCCGTTGTCCCACTGGCTCCCATGTTTTTTCTCAGCCCTCCGCGTTTTCCCCCAGGGGAAAATCCTGATTCTCGCCTCCCGCCCCCTCTTGGCACGAATACTGTTACGTTACGATTTCATGAAGAACATACTGGTGATCGATGACAGCGACGATGTTAGAGCACTCGTCGTAACCGTGCTTCAAGACTTCGGTTTTTCAGTGCGCCAGGCCACGAGCGGCAACCAGGCCATTGAAATGATCACCGCCGAAAAGCCCGACTTGATCATCAGCGATGTTCGCATGCCCGGCATGGACGGCCACCAATTGTTGAGCGCCATCCGCGAGACCCAAACCACCGCTCCCATTCCCTTCATTTTGATGACCGGCTCCGGCAGCCGCGACGATTTCCGCCGGGGAATGGTCTCCGGCGCCGACGACTACATCGAGAAGCCCTTCACCGTCGATGAACTCATCGAGGCCGTCCTCTCCCGCCTCGTTCGCCAGACTGATATGCAAATGGCCGCCTACCAAAGCGCCAACAGCCTCCGCGAAGCCGCCTGGGTCCCGGCGAGCAACGAAACCGACTCCAAGCCGCTTTTCGAGCTGTTCACCAACGCAAGGAAATTTGTATTCGCCTGAGACCCCGCGTCCGATTTTTGGGCGATTGCCCTTGATACAAAGCAAGTTCCAGAAACGAGTCATCTCCCGCTCGACGCAATAGTCACAGAGGAATAAATTGCCCGCCCTGCAATCCCTGCGCCTCATGCCGTGATAAATAGTTCAAGGTATTCCATACTGATCTTGCGCACCATCCCCGCTGCCTTCGGCAGAAACAGCTAAATTGTCAAAACAAATATGCGTATGCGGGACCGATCCCTTTACCTTTACGAGGCGCAGCCTCGATGCCAAGCGACATTTATAAATACTATGTTCTGCCCCCTTTATGACTTTATGACCCCTTTATGTTTCGGCAACAACATTGGATGTTGGTGGAGGCGAGGCTAGGTAATTCTAAGTGGTATAAGTCCTAAGAGCGGGAGCGTTTGCCAAGAAGGCGGCGGTAGGCGGCGAATAACGCCCCAGCAATGCCCATCAAAATGACGGGGTCTGGCTCGGGCGTCACCATCGTTGAAGAAAAGGAAATGTTATCCAGAAAAAGCGCTGACGGGCCGGGTCCCGTAGCGGGCGGCGGCGGTTCGGTAAAACTTAGAGTGCCTGTTAAACCTGCAAAAGAAGATATGTCCCCTCCATACTCTGTGTAATTGGGAAACGATTGTATTGGTACCATACTTATCGCCTGACCACTAAATGTCACAACTGGAGAGATTCCGAACGAATTGGCGTCCATAAAGAGCGATTCAGTCCCGGACGGAATTGTTCCAGACTGACTAATTGACGCAGAGTAGGGCGTTTGACCAATAAGTGGTCCGCCGAAAAGTATCACAGCATAGTTGCCTTGGGTGTCATCTAAAGGGTAAGCCTTTGAATCGACAATTGATATTACTCCCCCCCCTCCGCTGATTCCATCATACGCTACTTGCGTGGCGGGCACTGTAGTTGTCGTAGAAGTAAAGTAGGCGGTCCAATTAGGAATGGCTTCCGAAGCTGGCAGAAAGTCATCAATAGCCGTTGAGCTTGGAATATTTGCCGATTCGAAATTGAGGTTTTGGAAAGTGCCTTGGGCGTGTGCCACAAACGTGAAAGCACTAAAAGTTACAGCAGTATGAAATAATCTTGATATATTCATAAAGGGGTCATGCGAGACCAGCGTTACTTCGTTCTCAAACTCTATGGCCTTCATCATTCCAGACACGAACTTCTCGGATGAACCATCATTTCTTTGTCTGTGCTGGGTGTTCGTCGCCGTTCTGGCGTCTGGACTTCAAAATACCAAACGCACCAAATAGCAGTAAACTGACAAACACTCCAAGCCCCCCCCAATAAATAAACATGAGCGGCAAAGCGAGGGCAAAATTGGCTGAACTTCCAGATGGATAAGGATGACTGCCTCCGATGAGCCATTTAAGCGGTGTCATCAAAATGGCAGTTGCGGTTGGCGCCACTTCAAGTAATGTCACAGCACCGCCCACAAAAATTCCACCAAAAAAACCAACACCTAAAACAGTCCTGATCTTCATAAATGTTCGATCTTTCGTTATGCGAAAGACCATCACTTCGAAACTACGTTCAGAGTGTTTGGATCTCCCTCCCAGTTGCGTGAACTATTTGTATTGGCAATGCCACGAAAGTCTATAGACATAAATCCATCCGGGGAGTCGTTAATATTAAACGAAAAACGAAATTTACTGTAGATTCGTAAAGGGGTCAGAACATAGTATTTATTTATTTTCATTTCGTTCGCTCAAATACAGCAAATGCGCCCGGTGGTAGGACGGCAGGGAAGTGATCGAACTAAGTCGATTCAAATAGTCACATTGCTTTGACATCGTCATTCGTGGCGTTCTGTTCTGGGTAAACGTAATTTGCCCCACCAACCGCGAATTGGCAACGTCTGCGTCTCTGCCCTGGTGTGCATCTCATTTTTGGCAGCTTTCTTTCTACGGCCTGAAAGGCCTTAAAGGGGTCAGAACATAGTATTTATTTATTTTCATTTCGTTCTTTCCAATACAGCAGATGCGCCAAGTGGTTGGACGGCATGGAAGTGATCGAACTAAGTCGATTCAAATAGTCACATTGCTTTGACATCGTCATTCGTGGCGTTCTGTTCTGGGTAAACGTAATTTGCCCCACCAAGCGCGAATTGGCAACGTCTGCGTCTCTGCCCTGGTGAGCATCTCATTTTTGGCAGCTTTCTTTCTACGGCCTGAAAGGCCTGGTCATTACAGCCAGGGGGCAGAGCGAAGCCTCGCCCCTGGATAATCGAACGCACCACGCCAAAGCCCTGTAAGGGCGCTTTAAAAAACATTCTGAGGTTCCACAGCGATATTAATTCGCCCTTACAGGGCTTGACTGGTTGCCATGTGTGCCCAGGGCGTCGCTCGCTGACTCGCTTTGCCCTGGGCTGAATTTGATTTGCCCCGTTGGGGCAGAACAAAAAAATTGAGATGCGTCTTCGCGATGTCGATGTGCGAAATTGGTTGGCTTGAAAAGCCAAATTTTCGTTGACTATGCTGCTGCGACTCGGCATCGCTGAGGCATGAAATATCAACGGTTCATTCAGATGAAACATTTGGCGGTTTTTGTCGCGCTCCTGTTCGCCGCGTCGGGAGTTGAGGCGCAGATGGGAGGCGCGATGGTTCAAGGCCCTCAATTCACCGGCCCGATGGCGAAACTGTTCGGCGACCACCAGGCTTTCTCGGCGACTCTGGCGTTCCAAACCGAGGGCGGCGCTTCGGGGAAGTCGCTGACGATGGGCGGCTCAATGGCCTATTTGAACGGAGTGACCCGGTTTGAGATGGATATGACAAAGATGCAGGGCGCAAACATCAAACCACAGGCGATGGCGCAAATGAAACGCATGGGAATGGACAAAATCATAGTCGTTTCAATCCCGGAAAAGAAGGTCACACGCATGATGTACCCTTCGATGAACGCGTACGTCGAGTCGGCCCTCCCTGACGCCTCATCGTCCGGCTCCGCCACGACAGATTACAAACTCAGCGTGACCGAAATCGGTTCCGACACAATCGACGGCCATCCTTGCGTCAAAAACAAAGTGGTGGTCACAGAACCAAGCGGCACATTGCATGAATCCACAGTCTGGAACGCGAAGGACATGGACAAATTCCCGCTAAAGATCGAAATGAGCGATAACGGCAAACAAGTCTCGATGATGTTTAAAGACGTAAAGCTAGACAAGCCCGATGCCGCATTGTTCGAGCCGCCGGCAGGTTCCAGGAAATACGACTCAATGATGGATATGATGATGAGCCGCGCCAGGGGCGGCCAGTAACGGAGACTTTGGAAATTCCGGCGCAACGCCATGGGCGGCAACCCGGAAAAGAAGGGCGCTATTCCTTGGGGGCTTTGATTTCTTCGCGCAACCAGACAACCATAGCAACACCAAAGCAAATCAACAGGCCCACGGGCACGACGATTTCTCCCCACAAATTAAGATCGGTATCAGTCATATAGACGGCACAAACTTGCCTGCTGCAACGCGATTGTAAAGTCCTTTTTTAATCTTGGCGGTCTGTTATGCTGCGGGCCTGATGAGTGTATCAGCTCAGCAACGCCAGAGACTGATTCGCATGGCTCGCGCAGCCACAAGACATGCCTATGCGCCGTATTCTAAATTCCGCGTCGGCGCGGCCATCCTGTTGAGCGACGGTCGGTTTTTCTCAGGTTGCAACGTGGAGAATGCCTCGTACGGCTTGACGATTTGCGCCGAACGCAACGCGATCTTTTGCGCCGTCGCCGCCAGTTCCAGGAAACCGGAAATTGTGGCCGCAGCCGTTGTCAACTATAATGGAACACCTTGCTCTCCCTGTGGCGCGTGCCGGCAAGTCCTCGCTGAGTTTGGTCCGCGCGCCATCGTTTTTTATCCCGGCGGCGAAGGTTTCGCGCAACGAACGATGCAGGAATTGCTCGTCGATGGTTTCGCGTTCAATCCCGATTCTTCCAATGAGAGCGATTGATCTAATCCGCAAGAAACGGGACGGCGGCGAACATTCGCCCGGTGAAATTTCCTTTCTCGTTAAGGAATTTACTCGCGGCGAAATGCCGGATTACCAAATGTCGGCCTGGCTGATGGCCGTTGTCCTGCGAGGAATGACCGATGCTGAAACAGCCGCATTGACCGAGGCGATGATGCGTTCCGGGCGCGTCCTGGATTTGTCGGCAATTCCCGGTGTCAAAGTGGACAAACATTCCACGGGCGGCGTCGGCGATAAAACTTCGCTCATCGTCGCGCCAATTGTCGCGGCGGCCGGATTGACCGTTCCGATGATCAGCGGGCGCGGGTTGGGACACACCGGCGGCACGCTCGACAAGCTCGAATCCATCGCCGGGTTCAACGTGAACCTTTCGCTCGACGAATTTTTCGACGTGCTGCGGCGTTCGCGCTGCGGGCTGATTGGCCAGACGGCGGAGATCGTCCCCGCTGACAAGAAGATGTACGCATTGCGCGACGTGACAGGCACAGTGGAAAGTTCCGCGCTGATTTGCGCCAGCATCATGAGCAAGAAACTCGCTGAAGGGATCGATGCCCTTGTGCTTGACGTGAAGACGGGTCACGGCGCCTTTATGAAAAATCAAAAGGACGCCGAACATCTCGCCAAAATGATGGTGGAAACCGGTCGGCGCAACGGGAAGAAAATCGCCGCATTGATCACGGACATGGATCAGCCGCTTGGCCGCGCCGTGGGCAACGCGTTGGAAGTATCCGAATGCCTTGAGATTCTCGACGGGCGGCGTCATGCGATGAGCGCGGACTTGCGCGAGCTTTCAATCGAGTTGTCCGCGTGGATGTTTCACCTCGGCGGACGCGTCGATGCTGTGCAGGCCGGGCGTGATCTTGCTGAAAATCTGCTTGTCAATGGCAGGGCGATGGCGAAGTTCAAGGAGATCTGCCGAAGCCAGGGAGCCGAAGATTCGGGGCGGCTGAAATCAGCCCGATGCACTGCGCCATTTGATGCCTACACAGATGGCTTCATTGAGCGGATTCATTGCGAACAGGTGGGACTTGCGAGTCTGGTGCTCGGAGGCGGTCGCAACAAGCATGACGATGTGATCGACCCCGCAGTTGGGCTGGAATTGCACAAGAAAGCCGGCGATTCCGTAAAAACCGGCGAGCCTATTGCCACCGTTCATTACAATGATGCCGCGCGACTTCCCGAAGCCTTGCGCCGCCTTGCGGAAGCTTATGTCATTGGCCCCAAACCTCCCGGTGAGAAACGGGTTTTGGTAAAGAATACAATCCACTCATGAGTCAATTCACCGGCGTCCTGGGGATTCTTGCAATACTGGGCGCTTGCTGGGCGTTTTCCTCGAATCGCGCCTCCATCAAGTGGAAGATTGTCGGATGGGGACTCAGCCTGCAGTTGCTATTTGCTCTGATCGTTTTGAAATTTCAATGGGGCCAATTGGTCATGCAAACAGCGGGCGCGGCGGTAAACCAATTGCTCAGTTATGCGCAGGTCGGGGCGTCATTCGTCTTCGGAACACTGGCAGACCCCGGCGGGCCATCGGGGCTGGTATTCGCGTTTTACGTCCTGCCAACAATAATCTTCATGGCGGCGTTTTTCGCGGTTCTTTATCACTTCGGCATCATGCAAGCGATCATCAAGGGCGCGGCGTGGATAATGACGCGTCTAATGGGCGTCAGCGGCGCGGAATCGCTCGATGTTGCCGCGAGCATTTTCATGGGGCAAACGGAGGCTCCGCTTACTATCCGCCCCTTTCTCGCAAGATTGACTCGCTCCGAATTAATGACCGTGATGACGGCGGGAATGGCGCATGTCAGCGGCGGAATCATGGCCGCGTACATCAGCAAGGGCGTTGAGGCAAAGCATTTGTTGGGAGCGGTGATTATGACGGCGCCTGGGACATTGATGATTGCAAAAATGCTGGTCCCGGAAACCGAAGCGCCGGTCAGCGGGAGCAGCGTCGAAATGGCTGAAGTCGATGAAGCCAAAGGCGGCAATCTCCTCGGCGCAATTTCCCGCGGCACTGGCGACGGGTTGAATCTGGCGATCAATGTGGCCGCAATGCTCATCGCGTTTTTGGCGCTGATCGCGCTGGTCAACGGAATCATGGGATGGGTGCATGTGTGGGTGGGTTGGTTTCCGGCGAGTTTGGAAATCGTGCTCGGTTGGCTTTTTGCGCCGGTGGCATGGCTGATCGGAATTCCGTGGAAAGACGCCAGCCATATCGGTTCGCTGTTGGGAATTCGGATGGTGGGGAACGAATTGATCGCGTACGGGCAACTCGGCGGACTCAAAACGCAATTGGATGCTCGCTCCTTTACAATTGCGACTTATGCGTTGTGTGGCTTTGCCAACCTGGGATCCATCGGGATTCAGATCGGAGGAATTGGAGCGCTGGCGCCGTCGCGCCGGGAGGATTTGGCGAAACTGGGATTCCGTGCAATGCTCGCGGGAACGATGGCAAATTTAATTTCCGCCGCGATCGTTGGAATTATGACGTAGCGGGGAGAATTCAGGAGACAGAATTCAGAAGTCAGAAGCGGTCACGGTGTAATCCACACCTCGCGGGTTTTCAACGCGTTGACGCATTCAATACTTCCAATCCGACTATATTGCCGTCCTTATCGTAATCGATGATAACTCCCGCCTTGTCCTCGTTGCTCTCGTCAATTGGAGCGTTGCGAAAAAGGATTCGTAGCACATCAACTTGAGGGTCATAAGTCACTTTCATATTGTCACCTTCCAGTATTTGGCAAGATTTGCACCAAGGAACGGAGACGCAAAAGCGCTGTTGCCCAAAGCAGCGGCGTTATTTCGGAAGATATTTGGATTTCCCAATGATATTGAGGATCTCATTCGCTTGCTCGTGGTCAAGGTCAGCGTTTGCCGATTCAAGCATTTTTCGTGCATGTGCCAGTGATTTTGTTGCTTTTCCTTTCCCCAAGAGTTCAATTATCGCCATCCAATATAAGGCGTTTTCTTTTGTCCGTTGGCAAGAAGCTGAAGATTTGCCCGCAATTATTTTGGCCAAACAACTATATGCTTCGCCGGCGTCTGCCTTCGTTCCTAACCCAAACAAATAACAAAGCCCAATCTGCAGCAAGGCATCGTTGTCCCCCATTGAAGCCGCCTGCTTATACCACCAAAGAGGCATCTTGGGCTTATTTTGATCTCTATATATGGTTCCCAGATTAAAAGCTGCTGAGGCGTGTCCTTGAGCAATGGCCTTCTTTGCCCAGTTGATCGCACTTTCATAATTTCGCGAAATTCCATCGCCAGTGCTCAATAGATTGCTAAGGGCGACTTGAGCCGAGGCATTTCCTTGTTCAGCAGAGAGCTTATACCAACGATACGCTTTCAGAGGATTGGCCTTGGCGAGGATGTTTCCGGATTTATCAATTGCGCCCGACTCAAAGTAGTATCCAATTTCCCACTGTGCTTCGGAAGTCCCCGCTCTGGCGAGAACCAACAGTTTATTCCATTTCTTTTGCGTTATTGTGTCCATAGCGTACCGGGTTGGGGTCTAACATCTGGAAGCCATCTCATAAACAGAGAGATGAGACAAAATATCTCTTGTGCCTTTTCCAGTAACTCATTCCTTCCCGTAACCCGGCGCCGGTTTCCCGTCGTCGTCCAGCTTCCCGCAAGCCCATAGAAGCCCGCGTGTGACCAAATCCAGATAAATATCTGTGCTGACGGTTTTGTTGGCGTGGCCGAGCGTCGTTCCAAACACGCGCGCTTTGCCGTAAGTATTGACCCAGATACAGGTCGTATCGGGCGTGGAATTCGTCGCGATGGTCTTGGCTAGCGGAGTGCAGTTCGGCCAAATCTTGGCCATGCGATACAACTCGTCCGGCGCGGGGTCCTTCCAAAGCGCTGGAAATCCTTTCATCACGGGATGTTCAGGCTTGATATTGTTGACCTCAAACATCCGCGCCGGGTCATGATAAAATGAACTGACTCCCAGCGCCTTTCGCCATTCATCCGTTGTGGTATGGCGGTAACTGTGAATCGCGCAATGAATCATGACGGCGGGAACTCCCTCGAAATGCGCCTGCGCGATATGCTCCACGAACATGGCGTTGGAAACATCGCCAAAACATTCGTCGTGGACGACCACATCGTAACCTTTCGCCCAATCCGCCTTGTCATAAATGCTCATGCGATGATCCCGGCCCGCGCCAGTCTTGACGCTGCCGCCTTCGTGCAAAATATCCCAGGTGACATTCGCGCGGGCGCTGATGCCTTCGGTCAAGATTTTCTTTTGTTCATCGTAATCGTGACAGCAGCCGCCGGTGATAAGCAGCGCATGAATTGGTTCGACGGCGCGGGTCGATTGCGGCGCAATGGCAAAGAGCAGCCCCAGCAGGAGAGAGAAAATCGTCGTTGTATTCACGTTGAAAAGGATTTGCGAAGGCTTGCAGAGCACGGCGCGGAAGGCAAACGAATTCCGGGTTTTGCCCCATGTTGACAAGCGTTCCGCGAGGCGCGATGTTCTGGCAATGCGAATCCTGGGTATTATCCTTTTAACGATGGTTGCTGGGTTGTCGGCGCGCGCCGATGAAGACCGCCTGCCGACGTTGACAGCGGGTGACACGATATACACCAATGTCCAGGTGCTCCTGGTAACGCCGACGGATATTTATTTCAGCGCAGACAATGGAATCGGCAATGTGAAGTTGACGAATCTCGATTCCACTCTTCAAGCAAAGTTTGCCCCATATGCCGCCAAGGCATCGGAGGTCGATCAAAAGCAGACCGCCGCCAATACCGCTTATGAACGCACCGTCGCTGCTCAAGAGGCGCTTGCGCCGCCGCCGGAGACTGGTCCCGATTCCACCAAGCCGCCCATCAACTCTGCATCCACGAATGCTCCCTTGGCTAAGACCCTTCTTGACAAGAAAGGGCCGGATTTAGTCGTCGAAAAATGGCTGTCAGCGTCGCCGAACATGGCCGGAAAGTTTGTCATGGTCGAGTTTTGGTCGCCGGCGAATATGCCGTGCCTGAACTTCATTCCGACTTTGAATCATTACGCGGAAGAATTCGCCGACAAAATGGTAATTGTAGGAATCGCCGATGAGCCTGAGGATAATGTTCGAAAAGTTGTCGATCCAAACATTGGCTATTACAGCGCATTCGATTCGCAGAAGCGGATGGAAGCGGATTTGGATGTCAAAGTCGTCCCTTACGTCCTGCTGATGGACCCGCAGGGGATCGTTCGATGGGAAGGAAACCCGATGAAAGACGGCAACTCCTTCAGCGATTCCGTGATCACCGGCATCCTGAACAAATACAATACCGCCGCTCAGTAGTTCACAGGGTAGGGACGCCTCGCCGAGGCGTCCGCTGGTAGTTACACAGCCGATCCCTCCCAGTCAATAATTACCTTGCCGTGGAAAGCCGGATCAAATTTCCAACAGAATACGGGCGGGGTTTTCGATCATTTCCTTCACTCGCACAAGGAACGTAACCGCTTCCTTGCCGTCAACAATACGATGGTCGTAGCTGAGCGCCACATACATCATTGGACGAATCACCACCGCGCCGTTTAACGCAATGGGACGTTCCTGAATGGTGTGCATTCCGAGGATTCCGCTCTGCGGCGGGTTGACAATCGGTGTCGAGAGCAGCGAGCCGTAAACGCCGCCATTGGTGATCGTAAACGTGCCGCTTTGCAATTCGTCGGGCTTGAGTTTGTTTTCCCGGGCGCGCGCGGCGAAATCGGCAACCGCCTTTTCCACCTGCGCGAAGGACATCGAGCCGGCATTGAGAAGGGTCGGGACGACGAGGCCCTTTTCGCTGCCAATCGCGATGCCGATGTCAAAAGAATTATGATAGACAATGTCCTCGTCTTTCACAGATGCGTTCAGTTGCGGCAAGGCTTTCAACGCTTCGACGGTCGCCTTTACAAAGAAGGACATGAACCCCAGCTTCACGCCGTGCTTCTTCGTGAAATTTTCCTGGCTCTCCTTGCGCAACGCCATCACTGCCGACATGTCGATTTCGTTGAAGGTGGTCAACATCGCCATTGCCTGCCTGGCTTCGACCAGTCGCCGCGCAACCGCTCGCCGCAACGGACTCATGCGCACAACTTCATCGCGACGTCCTGAAAGAACGGCCTTCGGAGGAACTGCCTGGGCAGGCACGGATTGAACCGGCGCAGGCGCAGTTGCGATAGGAGGCGGCGTCGTGACAGCAGGAGAAGACGGCACCGCCGCAGCGACTTCCTTCGCGACCGGAGGAGTTGAAGCCCGCGCAGCAGGAGCGGGAGGCTGCGGAACAGGGGATGGCGCAGGCGCAGTTGAAGGCGGTGCAGGTTCTTCGGATTTTTTGCCCGTCTTCGTCGGCTGTGCTTGTTTCCCACCAGCCTCCAAAAAGGCAATGACTTCTCCAACGGCGGCTTTTTCTCCTGTGCGCTTGACAATCTTGCTGATCTTCCCGTCCGACGGCGACGGCAATTCCACTGTGGCCTTCTCCGATTCGAGCATCACCACGTTTTCATCCTTGGAGACAGAGTCGCCTTCGGATTTTAGCCACTGGCCGATTTCAACTTCGGTGATCGATTCACCGACGGACGGAATTTTTAGTTCGATTGCCATGTTATTATAGTCAATTAAACGATTTTCAATTGCCGCATTTGTCAAACATCCGCAAATGCCTGCGCGATCAGGTATTTTTGGTCCCTCTTGTGAATCTTTGCCGACCCGCTCGCCGGACTGGCTGACGGCGGACGGCGAATCCCGCCAAAAGGAAAGCGGCCAAACATCGATTCACCAAAACGCGCCCGCAGGAACCGCCACGCGCCCATATTCTCCGGGTCTTCCTGCACCCACCAAACCGTCGTCCCGTCTGCAAACGGCTTCAAGACCGATTGCAGCAGCGGCTCATTCAACGGATAAAGTTCTTCGATGCGAATGATGGCGACGTCCTTTTTCTGAAGCGCTTCGCATTGTTGAAGCAGTTCATAATAAATTTTCCCCGAACAAAGCAGGACGCGGCGAACTTGTTGAGGATCGACAGCGGAATCCGGGATGATTCTTTGGAACTCCCCGGTCGCGCAATCCCGCAACGTGGAAACGCACTGCGGATCGCGCAAGAGGCTCTTCGGCGTCATCACGATCAACGGCTTTCTCCATGCGCGCACAACTTGCCGGCGCAAACAATGAAAATACTGCGCGGGCGTCGTTGGACAGACAATCTGGATATTATCTGCCGCGCCCAAATTCAGAAAGCGCTCGATGCGCGCGCTCGAATGTTCCGGCCCTTGTCCCTCAAGTCCGTGCGGCAGCAACATGACAAGTCCGCTGAGGCGGTTCCATTTGTCCTCGGCGCTGGCGATGAACTGATCGACGATGACTTGGGCGGAATTGACAAAATCGCCATACTGCGCCTCCCAGCAAATCAAGCCGTCCGGGCAGTCAAGACTATAACCATAATCAAATCCCAGCACGCCCGTTTCAGACAGCGGGCTGTTTAAAATATCGACCGGCGCTTGTTTGCCGCCCAGGTTGCGCAACGGAATATACGGTTCGCCGCTTTCATAATCGTGAAGAACCGCGTGTCGCTGGCTGAAAGTTCCCCGCGCGCTGTCCTGTCCGCTCAATCGCACGCGAAAACCTTCCGCGCTCGTGCAGGCAAACGCCAGTGCCTCCGCCGCCGCCCAATCCAGCGGCTCTTTCCCTTCCGCCATCAAACGGCGGCTTTCGAGAAATTTTTTGATCTTCGGATGCGGGCGAAAATTTTCCGGCGGCAGTGTTTGCTTCATCAGCAAATCTGCCAGACGCGCCTGGTCCATTCCTGTCGGCGCTTCCGGCGCTTCCGTTTCCAGGCCGCCAACAAAACTGCTGCGCGTCCAAATGCCTTGAATCAAAGTTTTCTCCGCGGGCGGACGATAGGTTTCATCTTGCGCTTGCGAAAGCTCGCGTTCGAGCGCGTCGTGTCGCTGCTTTGCGATCCCTTCCGCTTCCTCGCGGGTCATGCCGCCAAGATTCAACAGGTGATCGAGGTAACCTTCGCGGACAGATTTGCGGCTCTTGATGGCACGATACAAAACAGGCTGGGTAAAGGCCGGTTCGTCGCCCTCGTTATGGCCGAGGCGGCGATACCCGAACATGTCAATAAAAACGTCGCGATGAAACGTCTGCCGAAAATCCATCGCCACCCGGACGACCTGCGCGACCGCCTCAGGGTCTTCGCCGTTGACGTGAAAGATCGGGACTTGAAGCATCCGCGCGACATCCGTGGCGTAAGTGCAGGAGCGGCCCTCCGCGGGCGGGGTCGTGAATCCAATTTGATTATTGACAACAACATGAACCGTCCCGCCGACACTATAACCGGGCAATTGGCTGAGGTTCAGCGTTTCCTGGATAACTCCCTGACCTGCAAAACTGGCATCCCCGTGAATCAGCAGCGCCAGACATGGTCCGGGTTCAGCGGTCGCGTTCGCCGTCTGGAAACGGTCCTGCTTCGCGCGGGCGCGGCCTAACGCCACCGGGTTGACGAACTCCAGATGGCTCGGATTGAAACAAAGCGACAAATGAACGCGCTGTCCTTTCGCGGCAATCCAATCGTTGCTGTAACCCAGGTGGTATTTTACGTCGCCGTGTCCTTTAAAACTTTTGGGATCGTCGGCAAATTCGCGGAAAATCTGGCGTGGACTTTTTCCCAAAATGTTGGCCAGCACGTTCAACCGGCCTCGATGCGCCATGCCAAGCACAATTTCCTTGATCCCTTGCTCGGCGGCTTTCTCAATGGCCAAATCCAGGAGCGGAATCAAACTTTCGCAGCCCTCCAAAGAAAAACTTTTTGCGCCAACAAATTTTTTGCGAATGAATTCCTCAAACGCAACGGCATCCGTCAATCTGGTGAAAATGCGCACCTGCTCTTCGCGCGCCAGCTCGACGCGGTTGCGCGAGCCTTCGATGCGCTCCTCAAGCCAGCGGCGGATGGCCGAGTTGTCGATGTGCATATACTGCACGCCGATGGAACGACAATACGTGTCCTGCAGTTCCTTGAAAATTTCGCGGACGGTCAGCGTGCGATTGAGCGGGAATAATTCGCTTTGAACCTGACGGTCCATGTCCTCGGCGGAGAAACCGTAAAAGTTAATGTCCAGTTCCGGCGGGATAGGACGCGGCCGACCGAGAGGATCGACAGCGGCAAGATTGTGACCGCGAACGCGGTAATTTCTTACCAACTGGTTGACTCGATATTGCAGCGGCCTGCCATGGGTCTGAATGGAATCCGGAGAATCCGCGCCCGCCGGAAAAGTAGTCTCGACGCGCGGCGCCTCGGCATGCTCGCCATTTCTGACTTGTTCAAAATAACGCCGCCAGTCCAAGGCGACCGACGATGGGTCTCGCGCAAAATCGGCGTAAAGCCGTTCTACAAACGGGAGGTTCCAACTATCCGTGGTTTCGGGCATCTCATTCATCCTGCGCTGACAAGTTACCTGCCCCGCTGAAAGTGTCAAAGCTGCTTCGTGGGAGAAGTTTGGATGAATGTCTTGACGGCGCGATTTTCGGACGCCATCGAACGGAACAAATCTGGCAATTGGTCCAACGTCCCTTCGCCATCGACGAATAGAGACGCAGGCACGCTCCCGCTTTCGATTAAGTCCAAAGCTCGGCGAATGGCGCGAGGCGTATGATGAAAGCTCGAGAACAAAGTCAGGTTCGAATAGTGCAGTAAATTTGTGTCGAGCGAAACTGTGGTTCCCGCCGGGCAGCCGCCGAAAAAATTCACCCTGCCTCCCTTTCTCACGGAGCGCGCCGCAATTTCCCAAGCCTCAGGTTTGCCGACAGCCTCGATGACCGCGTCAAATGTTCCGGCCTCGCGAAAATCTTTTTGACCCGTGGCTTCGATGATTTGGGAAACCGCGAGTTTTTTTGCAGTTTTCAAACGTTTGCCGCGTCCAGCGACGGTGACACGGCATTTTTCGTGAGCAGCCACGGCGGCGAACATCAACCCAATGGGACCGCTCCCGATGACCAAAACATTGCTGCCCGCATCCAGTTTCAATTCCTGCCAGCCGTGAACGACACAAGCCAGCGGTTCGGTGAGGGCCGCGTCGCGAAAGCGAGTTTTCGCGGCAAGTGGAAGCATATTCTTTTCCACCAAACGCCGGGGCACGACGATGGATTCCGCGTAAGCGCCGTTGAGAAACAGGAGATCGTCACAAAGATTTTCCTGTCCTCCGACGCAATACGCGCATGACCCGCAAGGCGCGGAATTGGCGACAACGACTCGGTCGCCCTCCTTCCATTTTTCGACGCGTGGTCCAACCTCGGAAATGGTCCCCGCAAATTCGTGCCCGAACACCGCGGGAGGGACAATCATGCGCGCGTGATAGCCGCGTTTAAAAACTTTGAGGTCGGTCCCGCAAGTCAACGCCGCGCCGATGGTGACGCGGACTTCGCCCTCCGCCAGCGGATGAGGCGCAAGTTCTTCAACGCGAATATCCTCGCGCCCGTGGAGAACAGCGGCTTTCAAGCGAGGAGTTTCTTGACAACTTCGCCTTCCACATCTGTCAAGCGGAAATCACGCCCCTGGAAATGGTAGGTAAGCTTTGTATGGTCGAAACCGAGCAGTTGCAGAATCGTCGCGTGCAAATCATGCACCGGCACCGGGTCCTCCGTGATGTTGAACCCAAAATCGTCCGTTCTGCCGAGTGTTAAACCTGGTTTGACGCCGGCCCCGGCCATCCACATCGTGAATGCCTGCGGATGATGGTCGCGTCCAAGGCTTCGACCGGCATCCTTGTTGGTTTCCACCATCGGAGTGCGCCCAAATTCGCCGCCCCAGATCACGAGCGTGTCCTTCAGCAACCCGCGTTGCTTCAAATCCTTGATGAGCGCGGCGGACGGTTTGTCAGTGTTCGCGCATTCCTTCTTGACACCGCCGGTGACATCGCTGTGATGGTCCCAGGCTTCGTGAAATAGCTGGACGAACCGCACCCCGCGCTCGACCAGCCGCCTCGCCAGCAGGCAATTGTTCGCAAACGAGGCCTCGCCAGGAACCGCGCCATACATTTCCAATGTCTCTTTGGACTCCTTGGAAATATCCATCAGTTCCGGCGCGCTGGATTGCATCCGGTAAGCCATTTCAAACGAATTGATCCGCGTGGAAATTTCGGGATCGCCCATGACCCCGAGGCGTTGCTGGTTAAGTTCCTTGAGCGCGTCAAGCGACCGTCTCTGCATTTGCGCTGTAACGCCGGGAGGGTTTGCCAAGTACAAAATAGGATCGCCGCTCCGTCGGAAGGGGACGCCCTGGTAAACCGTCGGAAGAAATCCAGCGCCCCAATTTCCCGCGCCGCCGCTGGTTCCGCCGGCGGAACTGAGCACCACGAAACCGGGAAGATCACGCGCCTCGCTGCCCAAACCATACGTCGTCCACGCGCCCATGCTCGGACGCCCAAATTGCGTCGCGCCCGTGTTCATGAAAATCTGCGCGGGCGCATGATTGAAGGCGACCGTCGTCATCGAATTGATGATGGCGATGTCATCGACAACCTCGGCGAGGTGCGGCAACGCTTCGGAAATTTCCGCGCCGCATTTGCCATGTTTGGCGAAATTGAACTTCGACGCAAATAGCGCTGCGTCCGGCTTGATGAATGCGTAACGCTGATTTTTGACAATCTCCGCCGGTATCGGCTGGCCGTCATATTTCACCAGAGCGGGGCGATGGTTAAATAAATCCAATTGACTTGGCCCGCCGGCCTGAAACATGTAAATGACGCGCTTGGCTTTCGGCGCAAAATGGGGCGCGCGCGGCGCAAGAGGATCGGCGCTCGCAGGCGCGGCTCCGAACGCCTTGTTTCCGAGCAGCGAAGCCAACGCGATCGCGCCCAGACCCACGCCGCATTCCTTGAAAAAATAACGGCGCGTCACCATTTTTCGGCGTTCATTCCAGAAATGCGTATTGAAGTCCATGCCGTTCACTCCTTCGTAATTGTTTCGTCCATGTTGAGCAACACCCGCGACACCATTGTCCATGCGGCCACTTTATGCAGGTTGACGTCGGGCGGTGGGTTCGTCGGATTCGGGGAGGCGACCAGCACGGCGCGCGCGGTGCTGTTCTCGAAGACCGATTTTTCGTCGTGCAACAGCGAGGAAACCACCGCCACTTCGCTGGAGCGCGGCTTTCGTCCGGTGCAGAGTTCAAAAGCGTAATCAATGCGCGAATGCTCACTGTTGCCGCCTTGTTTCCATACTCGCAAAGCCATCGCCTGCGCCGCTTCAACATAGACGGGGTCGTTCAAGGTGGTCAACGCCTGCAACGGGGTATTGGAACGAACCCGCCGGGGACACGGTGTTTCGCCAGTCGGCGCGTCAAAGACCTGCAACGAAGGGTAGGGCACCGAGCGCTTTGCAAAAGTGTACATCGCGCGGCGATAGCGGTCTTTTTTCTTCGTCTCCCACGGCATCGGTGATCCGTAACCGAGCGCCATCACGCCATCGGGAATCGGCGGATAAACGCTGGGCCCGCCGATTTTTCCATCCAGCAACCCCGCCGCGCTCAAGGCGATGTCGCGTATGATTTCTGCATCCACGCGCGCCCTTGGCCCGCGCGCCAGGAGCGTGTTGTATTGATCGCGTTCCCACATTGCCGGGGAAATGACCGAGGATTGCCGATAAGTCGCGGAATCGGCAATCAGCCGTTGAATATGTTTGACGTCCCAGCCGCTCTCCATGAATTCCACGGCGAGCCAGTCCAGCAATTTCGGATGCGTCGGTTTGTCTCCTTGCGTCCCAAAGTCCTCGGCGGTTTCGACGATGCCGCGCCCAAAATATGACTGCCAGATGCGATTGACGATGACTCGCGCGACAGTGGGATTTCGCTTATCGACCATCCATTTGGCCAGCGTCAACCGGTTCAGAGGCGCGCCGGGCGGCAGTGGATTTAATATTGACGGAACGCCTGGAGTCACGGGGCTGCCTTGACTTTGCCAATCGCCTCGAATGAAAACATGCGTCTGTCGCGGCTCGGGCCGCTCGGCCAGAACAAGCGTCGTCGGCGCAGCAGGCCATTTGGATTGTTCGTCGTCGATTTTTTTATTCGCGTCCGCAAATTGCGGGTCGGTCAAGCGGTAAAAGCCAAACAACTCCCGCTTCTCCGCAGGCGTTCGTTGCGAGGGCGAAACTGAAAGCGCATGGCGGGCGCTTGCGGTCAGCGGATCAGCTTCAACCGGTTGATCTCCGGTCGTTGCTGAAATTCGGAAACGGCCAAGCGTGTGTTCGTCTCCCAATGTTTGATTGAGTATAAATTTCAGGGTTATTTCACTTCCATCGCCAATCGGCGACTGAGTTTGAAAAACAATGTGGCGGTTCTGATTCGCCCGCCCCGGCAAATCGCCTACTGCCCAGCCGGTTTTATTGGTTTCCACGCCGTCAATCGCGGCAGAGGGTGGAAATCCGCTTTGAGAATAATCCGCAGTGGCGTTGGTCAGTTTGATTTCGTTCGTTCCCACTTGGACCATGAATTCGGTGAGAACGAAATTGCCATTCTTTGCTCGGCCGGGCCCATTAAACGGCAGGTTGGGGTCAGTCAAAGCTTCCACTCGAAATGCCGTGATGCCTTTGAGCGTGGTTTTACACGTAATCGTGTATCCTGAAATGGGCGGGCTTGATCCTGTCGCCAGCAGTGATTTGTCGTCCAGCTTGTTAAACTTAGTGCCAACGCTGCCATAAAAAGAAGTCGGATCCAGGACCGTCCAGTCGCGCGTCAACGCCGTCATTTTCTTCTCCCAATCGGACATTTTGCCCGCGACGCTAGGATTCTGCGCCAGCAAATCGTCCTCCATGCCGGCGATTTTATGTTTGATGACTTCTCGCTCCGCCTCGGTGTCCTTGTTCGGGACTTCCATGAGCGGTTCGTCATCGTTGTTCAAGAAAGCAAACAGTTGATAATATTCTTTTTGCGAGATCGGATCGAATTTGTGGTTGTGGCATTGGCAGCAATTAACAGTCAAACCTAAAAACGCCTTCCCTAGAACGTCCATCCGCTCGATGATTCCCTGAATCCGAAATTGTTCAGGGTCGATGCCGCCTTCTTCGTTGAGCATGGAATTGCGAAGGAAGCCGGTGGCCACTTTGTCCGCCACGGTTGAATTCGGCAGCATATCGCCCGCGAGCTGGTCGATCGCAAACTGGTCGAACGGCATGTTGTTGTTGTAAGCGTTGATGACCCAATCGCGATACGGCCAGATCGAGCGCGCAAGGTCTTTTTCGTAGCCGTTGGAATCGGCGTAATGCGCGGCGTCAAGCCAATGCCGCGCCCAGCATTCGCCATAATGCGGTGAAGCCAGCAATCGCTCGACTTGACGGTCATACGCCCCCGGTTTCCGGTCGTTGACGAAATCCTCAATCTCACGAATCGAGGGCGGCAGTCCTGTGAGGTCCAGGCTTGCGCGTCGCAAAAGGGTGGGGCGGTCCGCTTCAAGCGACGGCGTAAGCTTTTCTTCCTCAAGTTTTGCCAGGACAAAATCGTCGATGGGATTGCGTGCCCATTTCTTATTTTTGACAACTGGCAGCGGCGGACGGACCGGCGGTTTGAACGACCAATGATTCCTCGGATCAGAAACCTGGACGGAAGCGCTCGCGGGCCATTGCGCGCCTTGGTCGATCCACACGCGAAATTGCGCAATTTGCTCCGGCGTCAGCGGATCGCCTTTTTGTGGCATCACATCGTCGGAATTCGTGGTGGTGAGTAATTCGATGACGCGGCTTTTCGCGCTGTTGCCGATGACAACGTTCGGCCCATGCTCGCCGCCGGTCAGCGCGCTCTCCTTGTTGTCCCAGCGCAAATGGCCTTCCTGTTTTCGCGTCCCGTGGCAGCTCAGGCATTTTTGCGAAAGGACCGGCTGGATGTCGCGTACAAAATCAACCTTGTCCGGCGCTGCCGCGAATAGTTTCGCCGCGGAAAACATCGCCAGAAAAATGACCGCGAGTAATGAAATTTTAAGCCGGTGCATTTCAGGTTCTTACAACCAAATAAAGACGAATCCGCGCCTTCGGGTATTCGTTTTGCTAGAGCTTCACGCGAGCCGCGACCTGCGCCACATCTTTGTCGCCACGCCCGGAAAGGTTCACAATCACCACCTGGCTGCTGGACAATTTGGGTGCGCGTTCGATCACGGCGGCGACCGCATGAGACGATTCGAGCGCCGGGATAATTCCTTCGAGCCGCGCCAGCTTGCTAAAGGCCGCCAACGCCTGGTCATCCGTGGCGTATCCATATTCCACGCGCTTCTTGTCGCGCAACCAGGCGTGTTCCGGCCCGACGGCTGCATAATCCAGCCCCGCCGACACACTATGCGTCGATTGGATCTGGCCGTGTTCATCCTGCAAAATATACGAACGCGTCCCTTGCAACACACCCAGCGACCCGCCTTGAAAACGCGCCGCATGGCGTTCGGGGATAATCCCTTCGCCACCCGCCTCAATTCCCAGCATCCGCACCTTTTTATCGTCAAGAAACGGATAAAAAAGTCCAATCGCATTGGACCCTCCCCCAACGCACGCGATCAACAAATCGGGCAGGCGCCCTTCCTGTTCAAGAATCTGCGCGCGGGCTTCGTCGCCGATGATCCGCTGAAAATTCCGCACCATAACCGGGTAAGGATGCGCGCCGTAAGCCGTCCCCAAAATGTAATGAGTGCTGCGCACATTAGTAACCCAATCCCGCATCGCTTCGTTCACCGCCTCCTTGAGGGTCTTTTGACCGGCAGTCACCGAAACCACCTCAGCGCCGAGCATTTTCATGCGGAAGACATTCAGTTCCTGCCGCCGGCAATCCACCTCGCCCATATAAATGACGCACTTGAGGCCGAACATCGCGGCGACAGTCGCCGTCGCAACACCATGCTGTCCCGCGCCGGTTTCGGCAATGATCCGCGTTTTGCCCATTCGCCGCGCGAGAAGAATTTGCCCCATCGCGTTGTTGATCTTGTGCGCGCCGGTATGAAGAAGGTCCTCGCGCTTAAGGTAAATTTTTGGCCCGCCCAGGTCGCGGGTCAGTCGTTCCGCAAAATAAAGCGGGGTCGGGCGCCCGCAGAATTGGCGCAGGTAATAAGTCAATTCCTGCTGAAACGCCGCGTCGTGCTGCGCGCGAAAATATTCCTCCTCCAACTGCTGCAGAGGATGCATCAACGTCTCAGGGACATAACGTCCCCCGTATTGTCCAAAACGCCCTTGGGCGTCTGGAACTGTGGTTTCAGCGGCTGCGCTCACGTAAGTAGTGTCGGCGTTCAAGACCGTTTTGGCAAGAAAATGGCCCGGCGGGCTTGCGGATGAAAAGCTCGCGATCAAGCGAGTTCTTTGTGACGGAAACAAGTCGTCAAATGATCGTTGACCATTCCGGTCGCCTGCATATGGGCGTAGCAGATAGTTGAACCGACGAACTTAAAGCCCCGTTGCTTAAGGTCTTTGCTCATCGCGTCCGATTCCTTTGTTTTTGGCGGAATTTCTTTCATCGAGCGAGGGTGATTGATGATCGGTTTGCCCCCGACGAATTGCCAGATGTAACGATCAAACGCGCCAAATTCCTCCTGAACTGCGAGAAATGCCTGAGCATTGGCGACGGCGGATGCCACCTTGAGTCGATTGCGAATAATGCCCGGGTCCGCGAGAAGTTTGTCGATCTTCTTCTGGTTGTAACGGGCCACTTTCTGGGGATCGAATTGGTCGAAGGCGATGCGGTAATTGTCGCGCTTTTTCAAAACCGTGTGCCAGCTCAAACCCGCTTGCGCACCCTCCAGAATCAGGAATTCAAAGATTGTGCGGTCATCATGCACAGGCACGCCCCACTCCGTGTCATGGTAGGCAATGTAAAGCGCGTCCGAAGGCCAGGGACAACGGGAGTCGATGGTTTTCATGCTGGTTGAGTTTCGTTTAACGCGCTGCGCACTGCGGCAATAAATGCCCGGATTTTTTCCGGGTCCTTCTTCCCCGGCGAAAACTCTACGCCGCTGGAAACATCGACGCCAAACGGTTGAACAGCGCGAATGGCGTCAGCCACGTTGTTGGGTGTCAGTCCTCCCGCAAGAAATATCGGACGTCCAAACTGCTTCGCCGCGACGGCGAGAGACCAATTGAAAGTTTCGCCGGTGCCCCCGGCCTTCCCAGCAACATAGCTGTCCAAAAGAAAAGCATCCGTGCTGAATGACTCAAGAGCCTCAAGAGATTCGGCGTTCTGCACACGGAAAGCTTTCATCGTCATCACGCCGAATTGCTGACAGAACTTTGGAGATTCGTTGCCGTGAAATTGTAGAAGGTTCAAATCACATTGATGAATCGCCGCAAAAACCTCAGTCGGTTCAGGATCAACAAACACACCAACCCGCAGGACATGCGGCGGCAAACTCCGCGCAATTTCCTGCGCTGCATCAATCGAAACATGCCGGGGGCTGCCGGAATAAAGCATCAGACCCACCGCGTCAGCGCCTGCTTGCACGACAGCCTCCGCATCGGCAACAGTGGTGATGCCGCAAATTTTAACCTTAACGCTCACTTTTCATCATTAAACTGCAAACCGGCAGACTTTGGCAATGTCGCTCAATCCTTAAACAACCCAATCAAACACTTAACGACGAATGTTCGAAGCTCGCAAGGAACTCCCATCGATCATTAGCAAGAGATGAGCACGTGACATACAGTCATATGACAGTATGTCATCCCTGTTTTGATGACAGAGCCCTCATCCATTTGTGCAGGACGCTTTCAGCCCTTACCCCCATTTATTTTCAGCATCGCCGCAGACATGTTAATCAAAGGTCCCTCCCGACCGAAGGACAGGAGAAATTAAGCACATGTCAAACTACGAAAATATATCAAAACGAGCCTACGAACTTTGGGAACAAGCAGGTAAACCCGAAGGTCAACAAACCGAGCACTGGCTCCAGGCCGAACACGAATCACAGCAACAAGAGGAGTCCCGCGGTGGCCAAAGACGTTCCTCGCAGACTGCTAACGCTCAAGCTTCGAACGAACGCGGCTCAAGATCAGACCGACAATTGTCCGAACGAAGAACGTAAACTCTAGAACAGTGATTGTGCAACACGCCGCGCGGTTCTACACTGCGCGGCATGCCTTTGGAGCAGGCCCAACGTCATTACTCCGGCGAAGCTGGTCGCAGCTATCATCAAGTTAAGCGCGGCATCCCGCAGGAAGCCTTGCCGTGGGTGGCCCGGCTTCGCGCCCGCAAATTTTCAGAATTTGTCCGACCGGATGACATCGTTCTGGAGTACGGCGTGGGCAGCGGCTGGAATTTGGCTGAATTGCGATGC
This sequence comes from Verrucomicrobiia bacterium, assembly GCA_036501665.1. Taxonomy (GTDB): domain Bacteria; phylum Verrucomicrobiota; class Verrucomicrobiia; order Limisphaerales; family Palsa-1400; genus DATAUD01. The sequence continues at coordinate 42,101 of DASXZW010000085.1, read as the reverse complement.
CGCCGGAAAATTGGTTTTGACATCTCCACGGAACTCGAAGCAAACGTGTGCCGGTTGGGAATCGAGTTCGTCACAGACACCGTTTCCCTTTCCGATGACTCTGCTGATATAGTCTTGTGCCATCACGCTCTTGAGCATGTTTTAAATCCACCCGAGACGCTCAAGGAAATCCGCCGCCTCCTCAAGCCGGGTGGAAAGCTGCTCCTTTACGTGCCCTTGGAACGGGAAGCCCGTTACGATCAATTTCGTCCCGACGAACCCAATCACCATCTTTATTCGTGGAACCCCCAAACGTTGGGAAATCTCGTTCAAGAATGCGGGTTCAAAGTCAAACAGGCTGGCACTGGCGAATTCGGTTATTCGCGATTTGCGGCGGTTTGGGCTTCCAAATTAAGCCTCGGCGAAAATGGGTTTCGCCTCATTCGACGAATAATGCACATTGTCATACCCGCGTTTGAAACTCGCATCCTCGCAACCAAGGAATCTCTATGAACTATTGGCTCGTAAAACAAGAACCGGAATCCTATTCGTGGTCGGACTTTGTAAAGGAAGGTCGCGCCGCCTGGACCGGCGTGCGCAATTTCCAGGCACGGAACAATCTTCGCTCAATGCAGGAGGGCGACCTCGTTTTCTTCTACCATAGCGGCGACGCGAAGGAAATTGTTGGCCTGGCGAAAGTCGCTCGTGCCCCATATCCCGATCCAACTGCCGCCGAAGGCGATTGGGTTTGCGTGGACCTTGTTCCTGTCAAAAATATAAACAAACCGGTCACGCTCGCCACTGTGAAGGCGGACGCGCAATTGAAAGATATCCTGCTTGTCAGAAATTCACGGTTGTCCGTCAGCCCGTTGAACAAGGCCCAGTTCGATCGCTTGCTCGGTATGGGGCAAACCAAACTGTAGCGTTTCAGCGTGGGAATTTCGCAACCCTATTTCCTGCGTTTGCCAGCCTCTGGCGCTGCATGGATGTACGAAGCAAATTCAGCGCGGCAATGCGGCGGAATGCGCGCCCGAAACCGGGCGAATTTGCCCGCGTAGTCCCGCTCCGTGACCTGCGCGACTTCGTGCAGACGCGCAATGACCGCAGAATCAGCATGGGGCACACGCAGTTCCACAAAATCGCGTATCGGCCGCAGTTGCGTTCCCAGTTCCTCGATCAGTTCCGGGATTCCGTGGCCCGTTTTTGCTGAAACAGCGACGGCATTCGGATATTGATGAAGATACTTGTCAAGCAAACCATTGCCTTCAAATGCGTCGATTTTGTTGAAGACCATGATCGTCGGTTTGCCGGCGGCCCCGATCTCGGAAAGCACATTATTGACTGCGCTGATCTGCTCGGCGGCCTGCGGATGACTGATGTCCACGACGTGCAGGAGCAATTCAGCCTGCACAACCTCCTCAAGCGTCGCTTTGAAGGCTTCCACCAATCCATGCGGCAGCTTGCGGATGAATCCGACCGTGTCTGTCAAAAATACATTCTGATTCGTCGGCAGATGCAGACGCCTCGTCGTGGGATCCAGCGTGGCGAACAATTTGTCCTCTGCCAGCACGGCAGAGCCTGTTAGCGCGTTAAGCAGCGTGGACTTCCCGGCGTTTGTATAGCCGACAATCGAGGCCAACGGCCAAAGATTCCGCTGGCGGCCATTCCGTTGAGTCGCCCGATGCCTGCGGACCGCTTCCAGTTCCTCCTGGATTTTATCAATCCGCTCCTGGACCCGGCGGCGGTCCGATTCCAACTGCGATTCGCCCTCGCCGCCGCGCATTCCAATGCCGCCGCTCTGGCGCGAAAGATGGCCCCAAAATCGGGTCAGGCGCGGCAGCAAATGCTGCAATTGCGCCAATTCCACCTGCAATTTTCCTTCGCGTGTGCGCGCGCGTTGCGCGAAAATATCCAGAATCAACGCCGTCCGATCGAGCACCTTGCAGCCAAAAATCTTTTCCAGGTTGCGGCTTTGCGCGGGTGAAAGCTCGTCGTCAAATACAACGGTATCAACGTCATTTTCACGGCAAAATTTCGCAAATTCCGCCGCCTTTCCGGATCCGATGAACGTGCCTGCAACGGGAGTTTCGAGTTTTTGTGTTCCCGTTCCGATCACCGCGGCACCTGCGGTAGCGGCCAGTTCGCCCAGTTCTTCGAGCGACTCCTGGAATTGCCAGCTTTCTCCGGATTTAAGTTCCAAACCGATGAGGAAGACGCGTTCGGTTCGCTTGGTCGTCGAGATGAGCGCTTTCAATGATTATTCAAATTGACTCTGTGCCACAGTAACACCTCCAGCAATTTTCGCCAGTGGAACAGGCGAGAGCAGGACAAACACAATTATACTTTGAGGTAGGGACGCCTCGCCGAGGCGTCCGCGAACACCGATGGCCGCCCCTTACAGTCAAAGATAAAATAGAGGAATCGAATCTCAATGGTTTGTCCGCGTGTGAGAAGGCGTAAGCAACATTATACATCCTTCGATTTCGCCGCGCTTGGACGCTTGCCATCAAGACACTCCCGCACGACAAGGGCCAGGCGGCTTGGCGGATACGGCTTTGCCAAAAAATTAAAACCTTCCAAAAGCGCAATGTCCTTGCCCGCCATGCCCGGACTGTAACCACTGGTGTAAATGACTTTGAGGCTGGGATCGTCGGCTTGCAACTTCTCCGCGAGTTGACGTCCCGAAACACCTTCCGGCATCACCATGTCTGTCAACAGCAAATCAATCTCGGCCTTGTGTTGTTCCCAAACCCGCAGCGCCGCGACGCCCGTCTCCGCCTCATAAGTTCGATACCCGCAAATTTGGAGAATGCTGACCACTAAATCGCGCAACGCCGGTTCGTCTTCCACCACCAGGATCGTTTCATTGCCGCGCGGCATTGATTCCCTTGCCGATGTCGCCGCAGGTTGTGGGGCGGCGGGGGCGGCTGGCTTCGGAGCCGGTGGAAGAAAAATCGTGAATGTCGAACCCGCATCCAACTGACTGTCAACAATGATCCACCCCTGGTGTTGTTTGACAATGCCGTAAACCGTCGCCAGACCCAGACCGGTGCCTTTGCCCGGTTCTTTTGTGGTGAAAAAGGGTTCGAACAAATGGCCCAATGTCGTCTGGGTCATCCCGCAGCCCGTGTCAGCGACCGACAGGCAAACAAATTCGCCGGGGCGCGCTTCTGGATTCAGCACCGTTGCAACCGGTTCCAAAGTCTGTTGCGAAGTGGTAATTGTGAGCCGTCCGCCGCGCGGCATTGCGTCCCGCGCATTGAGAACAAGGTTCACCAGCACTTGCTCCAGCATCCCCAGGTCAGCGGACAGAGGCGGCAAATTCGGGGCGGGAATGAATTGCAAGTTAACCGTGTCCCCCAGCAACCCACGCAACATTGGGACTAGGTTTTGCGCGACTTCATTGAGTTGAAGCGCGCGTTGCCGCATGACCTGTTTGCGGCTGAAAACAAGCAATTGTTTGATAAGCTTGCCGGCCCGCTCGGCTGCGGAGGCGATTGAGCTGACAGCCTTCGCCTTCTCCTCGCGAGAATCGGGGCCTTGCAACAGCAAATCCGCGTGACCCTGAATGATTGTCAAAATATTATTGAAATCGTGCGCCACGCCGGCTGCCAATTGCCCCACAGCCTCCATTTTGACGGAATAACGAAGCTGCGCCTCAAGATTCAGCCGGTTAGTGATGTCATTCGCGTAGCAATGAACCACCTGGCCCTCAGGAACTGGAATAAATGACCATGAAATCGTCCGCTTCCGCACGACCGTCTGAAGGTTTGTGACGTTTTCACCGGTCAACAGGCATTCCGCAACGATTGTTTTGATGTCCTGTGGAAGAATCCCGCTCGGCGAGTCCGCGTCCAGCGAAGCGGCAAGTTTTTGCGCGGCGTCATTGCTGTAAGTCATCACCCCGTCCGCTGCAAACGCCATGACGGGATTGGGATTGGTCTGCGGAAAGGCCGCGAGCTGTTGGATTCTTTCCGATTGATTCATTTTAATTTTACGGCGTATGCGCGATCACGGCATCCAACGCCTCGCGGACCGCCCTGATGAGTTGCGCGGGTCCGTACGGTTTGGAGAGATAAGTTACGGGCTGGTTCCCATGCTCCTGGCCTACATCCCGATTGTTATCGTAGATGAAGATGACCGGCAGGCGCGGGCTGTCCTTCCAGAAGCGATTGGCCATTCGCGCCCCGGCATCGTCCTGGTGTGTGGAAATATCCATCAACAACAAATCGACCTTTGAATGCGACTTCTCCCAAAGCTCATAGGCTTGCGCGCCAGTCGGCGCTTCGAGAACCTGATAACCATGGTTTTGCAAAACTTCCCGCACCAATTGCCGCAATGTTTCCTGGTCTTCGACCACCAAAATAGTTTCTTTTCCGCCGCGAATCGCGTTTGTGTCCGTGTGAACCGACTCCTTTCGCGGGGCCTCCTCGGCGACGGGAAAGTAAATGTCAAAACAGGTGCCTTTGCCGATCTCGCTTTGCACTTCAATCCAGCCTTCATGCTGGTTGACCATCCCGTGAACCGTCGCCAGGCCAAGTCCCGTCCCTTTGCCGACATCCTTGGTCGTAAAAAACGGCTCAAATAAATGACTGATAATGTTCGTATCCATTCCTGATCCCGTATCGGCAACGCTTAAACGCACGAACCTCCCCGGCTTGCGATTCGACTTGGGGGGCAAATCGCTCGCACTAAACTTTGCCTCATCTGCGCGGATAGTCAAACGCCCGCCGCTGCTCATTGCGTCGCGCGCGTTTACAACAAGGTTTAAAATGATCTGCTGAAACATCTCCGCGTCGGCCAAAATGGGCGGCAACTTCGGCGCAATCTCAAACTTAAGCGTGACCTGCTCGCTCAATACCCGGTTCAACATCTCCGCGGTCTGATCGAGGTTTTCCTGCATGTCCAAAGGCTTGCGCATCATCATTTGTTTTCGGCTCAGCGCCAGCATCTGCCGGATCAACCGTGACGTCCGCTCCACGCCGTCATTGATGTGATTGACCGATTTGAGCGACTCCTCGTCGAGTGCGGGATTGTTCAACAGTAGAAAAGCGTGCCCTTGAACAACCGTAAGGATGTTGTTGAATTCATGGGCCAACCCGGCGGCCAGTTGGCCTGCTGCGGCCAATCGTTCCTGGCGCATGATCCAATCCTGGCTTTCCTGCAAGGCGCGCTGGGCCTGTTTGCGTTCCGCAACCTCCTGCTGAAGGCTTTTTGTCCATTGATCGACCAGCCGGAAAATCTCCTCGTCGCGCAGGCGCTTGGCGCGCCGCCGCCAGCGTACAACCAATTGCCAACCCACCGCCATCGCTGCAATCACCCCGCCGCCGCACAACCAGTAAAATCCCGCTGTTTGGTAAAAAGGAGGGGCGGCGACTCCGCTGCTTTGAGGAGCAGCATAGGACGAAACGGGCATCAGGAGGCCAAGCGACACGGCTCCTGAAAAGAAACCGATCTTACGTCTGACGGACTTAAGGCGATTGCGCCGATGCATTGGTTGTTATCGGACGACGCCGATAAATCTCGGCAATGTTACGAAACGCCTCGAAATGTTCAATCTTAAAACCGAGGAATTCTCGCTCAAAATCGGGTCAATTTTTCGAGGTCCTTCACCCGTTTATCAATAGCGGCGCGAGTCGCGCGCGTCGTCCGTTTCAAACCAAAATCCTCACAGCAAAATGAAGCCACAACACTTCCATACACCATCGCGCGGCGAAGGTTGCGTTCGACAGGCCCCTTGGCAGTCGCCAGATAACCCATCATACCGCCTACAAAAGAATCGCCCGCGCCAGTTGGGTCGACAACGTCGTCGAGAGGAAACGCCGGAGCGACGAACATTCCGTTGCGATCCGAAAGGATTGCGCCGTGCTCGCCTTTTTTGACGATGACGTGTTTCGGCCCGAGTTTGTGAATTTTCTTGGCAGCGCGAACGAGGTTGTCTTCCTGGGTCAGTTGGCGCGCTTCGCTCTCATTCAAAACAAACCCATCCACGCGCTTGAGCAACTTCAACAAATCAGGCAGCGCGATGTTGAGCCACAAATCCATGGTGTCGGCGACGACGAATTTCGGGCGCTGCATCTGGTTCAACACATGGAGCTGGAGGCCGGGAGCAATGTTGGCCAGCAGGACAAACGGCACTTTCCTTGCATTTTTGGGCAGCAACGGCGTGAACGTTTCAAACACCCCCAGCTCAGTCAACAGCGTCCGGCGATTATTCATGTTGACTTCGTATTCACCCGACCAGTGAAACGTCTTGCCGGGAACGATCTGGAGCCCTTCCAGGTCAATTTTATGTTTGCGGTAAAGCTCGATATATGGCTTGGGAAAATCTTCGCCGACAACGCCGATCAGCTTGACCGGCGAAAAAAAGCTCGCCGCGACCGCCGCATGGCTGGCCGAACCGCCGAGCAGACGCGGGTTATGGGCATTGGGAGTTTTAATGGAATCCAGAGCCGTGGAACCGACGATGAGCACACTCATTTCAATATTTGATAGAAGTTTTAGTGGCGGAGCTTAGGGAAGTCCGCGCCCAATGTCCACACTCCTTCACCCAATTTTAGAGGTAGGGGCGCCTCGCCGAGGCGCCCGCGGAGGTAGGATGCATCGCTCGCGATGCTGGGCTATCTTCATATGTCAATACTATACATCGGGCGTCGATTTTCAATAAGGTGCATTTTTCACATGCGCCTGCCCTGACACTTCTTGATTTTGCCAAAAGCAAGCGACATGGTTGTGGACGCAGGGTTGCTATAACTGAGGAATCTCATGCGAAAGGAATTTTATGCCCATGATGCGAGTCGCGCAAATTGCCAAACCGGACAGTCCATTTGAACTTGTGGAACGCCCGTTGCCCGAGCCGGGACCGGAATGGATTCGGATCAAAGTCCAGGCCTGCGGCGTTTGCCACAGCGATTCGCTCGTGAAGGGCGGCCTTTGGCCGGGCATCCAATACCCACGTGTGCCGGGCCACGAAGTCGTCGGCGTCGTCGATGCCGTCGGTGAAAGAGCCACCCAATGGAAAATAGGCCAGCGCGTCGGCATTGGCTGGCATGGAGGCCATTGCGGTTACTGCGATGCCTGCCGTGCTGGCGATTTCATCGGCTGCAAAGTGGCGCTTAAGATCACCGGGATTTCGTTTGATGGCGGTTATGCAACCCACATGCTTGCCCCTGCCATCGCGGTGGCTTTGGTCCCGGAAGAATTGTCACCCGTCGAGGCCGGCCCGCTGATGTGCGCGGGAATTACAACTTACAACGCCCTGCGCAACTCAGGCGCCCGCGCCGGTGATCTCGTCGCCGTGCTGGGCCTGGGCGGCCTTGGCCATCTCGGAGTTCAATACGCGGTGAAAATGGGTTTCAGGACCGTCGGAATCGCCCGTGGCTCAGAAAAAGCCGAGCTGGCCCGAAAATTGGGCGCGCACGACTACATCGACAGCCAGACGCAAGACCCTGCCGTGGAGTTGACGAAAATGGGCGGAGCCAAAATCGTCCTGGCCACCGTCACCAACGGCGACGCAATGAGCGCGACGATTGCGGGTTTGGGAGTGAACGGGACGCTCATCGTCATCGGCGCGGATCAGTCGATGCAAGTATCGCCTATCGTTCTGATCAACGCTCAACGTGCGATAAAAGGCTGGTATTCCGGCACCGCGGCGGATTCGCAGGACACGCTAAAGTTCAGTGTCCTCAGCGGCGTTCGCTCCATGAATGAAGTCTATCCGCTGGAACGAGTTGCCGAAGCCTACGACCGAATGATGAGCGGCAAAGCCCGTTTCCGAGTCGTGCTGACAATGGGCGATTAGTTTTCTTGGATTCCTAATCTTAATCGTAATCATAATCCTAATCTTCCGGCCCCGAAGAGATCAGGATTAAGATTAAGATTACGATTATGATTAAGAGGGAACAAAAGGGAAACCAGACAACACCAATAGTCTTCCTGTAAATCCTTTGACCTTGGCGAAACTTTTCCTATCCTCCTTTGTTCAAAGACTGTGCAACGCTGATTATGGCCATCGCCTCAATTAAAACATTGCTGGACAGGAACAACCTGGCCACCCCGCGCCAGTTTGACGACTGGAACAAGGCCTGGCGTGTCGCCGTGGAAGGAGGCTCGCAGGAAACCCTGCTTTCATTCATCGCGCGAGAAAAAGGCAATACTGAAGACGTATTTTTGCAGGAATTGGCCAAAGCCCTGGGCTGGCCGTACGTCGAACTCTCCAAGACCGAAGTTTCCCCCGAAGCGCGCAAGAAAATTTCCACCAAGGTCGCGTTCCAATATTTCGTTCTTCCGATCGCCCTCAAGGACGGCCAACTCCACGTCGTTGTCAGCAATCCGTTCGATGCCGCAATGCTCGGGGCCGTTCAGTTCGATGCCCGCGTGCCAGTCCAGTTCGCGTTGACTCCGCGCGCGGAAATTGAGAAATCGCTCAAAAAGTTTTACGGCGTCGGCGCTGAAACGCTCGATGAGATTTCCAAGGACGACGACGACCTCGACGTCCTGGCTGAAGACAAGGAAATCACCGAGGACAACCAGGAAGCCAGCGTCATCCGCTTCGTCAATCAGATTATTTGGGAAGCCTACAAAGACCGCGCGACGGACATTCATTTTGAACCCGCCGAAGACGAATTGCGCATCCGCTACCGCATCGACGGCATTCTGCACCAGACGCCAATGCCGCCGCAATTGAAGCGCTTCCAGGCTTCGCTGATTTCGCGCATCAAAGTCATGTCCGGCATGAACATTGCCGAGAAACGCCTTCCGCAGGACGGCCGCATCAACGTCCGCATCAAGGGCGAGGAAATCGACATTCGCGTTTCAACCGTGCCGACGGTGTACGGCGAAAGCGTCTCGTTGCGATTGTTGACTCGCGGTAAAATTTTCCTCAGCCTGGACAAGCTCGGATTCGCGATGCAGGAGGAATCCCGCATCCGCGAAATCATCATCAAGCCGCACGGCATTTTCCTAGTGACGGGCCCGACCGGTTCCGGCAAATCGACCTCGCTCTACGCGTTTCTGAGCACGATCAATTCGGTGACGAAACGAATCATCACCATCGAAGAGCCGGTGGAGTATGAACTCAAGGGAATCAACCAGATCGCCGTCCGGTCGGACATTGGGCTGACTTTCGCAATGGGGCTGCGGCACATTTTGCGGCAGGACCCGAACGTCATCATGGTCGGGGAAATTCGCGACCTTGAGACGGCGGAAATCGCCATCCGCGCCGCGCTCACCGGTCACTTGGTGTTCAGCACACTCCACACCAACGACGCCCCCAGCGCTTTTACGCGCTTGATCGACATGGGCATCGAGCCGTTCCTCGTGGCTTCCTCAGTCGAAGCCGTGCTGGCGCAACGCCTAGTGCGAACCATTTGCCCAAAATGCAAAACCGAGCAAAAGATGGAGTTACCTTACTTGAAACGCATCGGTTTTCCAGAAGACCAGATTGCAACCACGAGGTTCTGCAAAGGCGCAGGTTGCGAGGAATGCCGGCAATTCGGATACCAGGGTCGGCAGGGAATTTACGAATTGTTGTTCATTGATGAAGAGCTCCGCTCGCTCATCCTGAACCGCGCCACCGCCTCGGTCATTGCTCAAAAGGGAATTGAAAACGGCATGCACACTCTCCGCGACGATGGCTGGAAAAAAGTCATCGAAACCAGGACAACCATTGAAGAAGTTCTCCGCGTCACCCAAACCGAGGAACACCTCAAGTCGCTGATCGAGGACTCAAAGTCTCCGGCGTGGCCGAAAGGTTCCTGATGGCTCGCTGGCAAATCGTCAACGTTCTTCAAACCAGCGTCAGTGGACGCCGGATATGGCAGCTCGCGCCAAGCGGCGATCATTACGCCATTCACGCCGAAAAAACGCTGCTTCTCGACGAAGGCATTCCTTCGGGAATGGCCGCGAAGGACTGGCAATCCGTTTTCCGCCGCAAACTCAATATCGCATGGCTTCCCGCGGACAGAGTATTTCTCCGCGTCATCCATCTGCCGCCTTCCGACGCCGCGGAAATCGGCCAGATGATTGAGTTGCAATTGGAAAAGCTTTCGCCTCTGCCGGTGGGCCAGATGGTTTGGAGTTACTATCTGCTGCCTCGCCCCGTGGAGAAGGCAGACGCCCTCCAGACAGTCATCGTCGTCATTGCAGCCCACTCCGCTGTGGAGGAATTCCTCGGCCAATTGGAAAAAGAAGGTTATCTGGCCGACCGATTGGACACGCCTGCGCTGGACCAGCTAATCGCCGCGAATATCCACGAGGACGGCGTCTGGGTTTTTCCAGGCGGCGAAAACGAAGCCGTCCTTACCGCATGGTGGTATGGCGGCACCGTGCAAAACCTCACTCTTGTCCTGTTGAAAAACGGACCCGAGCGCGGCGCGCAACTCAAAACGCAACTCGAACAAATCGCGTGGGCAGGGGAACTGGAAGGCTGGCTTTCCGAAGCGCCAACGATCCATCTGGTCTCCGGCCCCGAAGAAACGCGTTTCTGGGAGCCGATCTTTCGCGACTCAGGCTATCCGTTGAAACTTCATCCAACCGCAGAGCCTCAGAAGTTGGCGGCGTTGGCCGCGAAGCGTTATTCGGAGACCGGCGCTGTGATCAGTCTCTTGCCCGCGGATTTTGCCCTCCGTTACCGCCAACGATTCATCGACGGACTTTGGATGCGGGGATTGGTTGCCCTCCTGAGCGCGTATATCGTCGGCGTGCTCATCTACTTCGGCGCGCTTTACGTGCTCAAACTGAAATACGACCGGGTCAAACACGACCTCACCAGCATCAGCGGCAGTTACACCAACGCCTTGAAAGATGCCGAGCAGATCAAGATTCTTGTTGACCGCCAGGAACTCAAATACAAGGCGCTCGATTGCCTCAAGGCTGTGGCGGAACACCTGCCCGACAACGTGACCATCGACCACATTTATTTTCAACGCGGCAAATTTGAGCTGAACGGCTCCGCAGTGAATGAGGAGGCTGGAGACTCAGATTTGCTGGGCAAGTTCAACGAAGAGCTTCGCCGCATCCCAAATCCGAACCGGGCGGATCAACCGCTGTTTTCAGAAGTTTCGCCGCCAACCACAGAGACAAAAGGCGCGAATACCACCTGGCGTTTTAACTGCCAGCTTACGGAGGCCGAGCCGTGAACAACACGCTCGAACAACTCAATTTGACGCCCCAGGAACGCCGCATCGTCGTCGGCATTGGGATGGTGCTGATTGTCGTGCTCAACCTGCTCTTCGTCTGGCCGCATTTCAGCGAATGGGGAAAGCTTCAGAAGCAGCTTGCGGCAATGCGCTCCGACATTGAAAAATTCAACAAGGAGATCGCCCTCGACACAAACCCCACCAACGGTTTGCAAAAGCAGCTCGCAAAACTGGTTCGCCAGGAAGGCGCGGGAGTGGCCGACGTGCAAATCCAATTGCAGAGCACGATCATCAACCAGGCGCACAAGGCCGGTGTCAACGTCGCCAATTATATTCCCGGTTCAGCCGGGCCGCAAACCAACGAATTCTTTGAAAGAGAAACGGCGAGAATTACATTTGACAGTCAGGAGCCGCAGCTCATCAATTTTCTCTACAACATCGGCAACGACCCCGCGATGATTCGCGTCAGCGAAATCGATCTTGGCCCGCAGGACCAAAACCGTTACCGGCTCAAGGGCGCGGTGACCTTCATCGCCAATTTCAAAAAACCGCCCCCCGCTGCGGCAAAGTCCGCCGTGTCCAAGCCATCTGCCGGTACCAAGCCCGCCAGGTCCAATGTCCAGCAGTCGCTGACTACTAACAGAGCTGGCGCGAAACCTCCGCCAGCAAAACCCGGCGCGGTTCCGCCCAACCAACGAGGCTCCCGCCCGCCAGGTCTGGCTCCGCATACAATTTTCACGCCGCCAAAAAGATGACGGACCGCAACACGCCTTTCTAATATTTTTATGAGCTTAAAAAACTTGATCTCTTTATGCCTGCTCTTCGCCCTTGCGGGCGGCGTGGGCGCGGAGACAGATCTTAATTCCCCCAATGGCTGGCAGGTCGCCCAGGTCCAAATCCCCTCTCGCCGCGTCCAGACCCCGATAAACACATCGCCAACGCGCGCGCCAGTCGGTCCGCCAGTGCCCCATACTACGCCGACGGCTCCTCCATCACCCACTGTCGCAAAATCTGCGTCCACGCCTGATTTGAAAAACCCGCTCGCTGCAACGTCAACAAACAGTGCTGACTTTGATGACAATAAAGCCGACATCATTTATGATTTTCCAGCGGTGCCAGTCCCGCAATTGCTCAGTGACGTTTACGCTCCTTTGGTGGGGCGCACTTTGTTGATGGGCGGCGGACCAGAGGCCATTCCGGCCACAGCCACCGTCACACTCAAAACCGAAAGCCCCTTGACCAAGACAGAAGCAATCGTTGCCCTGGAAACGGTCCTGGCCATGAATGGAATCTCCGTGGTTCCGATTGGGGACAAATTCGCCAAAGTCATTCCTTCGCCCTCGGCGGGAAGCGCCGGTGGATCGTTTTCCTTGAGCACCAACCTGCCGCTCGCGGGCAAATTCGTAACGCAGATCGTCCAGGTAAAATACACCTCGGTGGAAGACCTCGTCCAAATTCTCAAGCCATTCGCTTCGACACTGCCGAACACGATCATCGCGCTGCCGAGCACACAGACCGTCATCTTGCGGGATTACGCGGAAAATGTCGGTCGCATGATGGAAATGATTCATCGCATCGATATCCTGACGCCGCTGAGCATCAAACCGGAAGTTATCCCGATCAAATACGCTCTCGCAAGCGACATTGCGTCGGCCTTGAGCGCATTGGGCGCCAGCGGTGGAACGTCTGTCGGCAAGAGCAGCTCAGGCGCGACCAGTTTTGGCGGCAATGGAGCCAGCGGTCGGAACGGTTTTGGAAATACCGGCAACGGCGTAAACGGCGGCGTCGGTGGTTATTCCGGCCAACCCGGTCAATCAAGCTTCGGCGGAGGAGGAGGCATCAATTCCCAGGCAACCGGCGCGCGCAGCGCATTCCAAAATAACCTCCAAAAAATCGTCCAAAACGCCGCCGGCGCGGGGCAGTTTCAACTCTTCGGCCAGACCAAGATCATTGCCGATGAACGGACCAATTCCCTTCTAGTTTTCGCCAACGACGACGACATGAAGATGATTAAATCCATCATTGCGAAGCTGGATGTCGTGCTGTCACAGGTGTTGATCGACGCAATTGTCATGGAAATCAACTTGACGGGGACTCAAAGCACAGGAGTCAGTTATCTCACCCAAAACCAGAAAAGTTCGTTTTCCGGACTGGGCGGTTTGAACAGCTTGAGCAGCGCCGCCTCCGGCTTTCTGAACGGATCGACGGCCAGCAGCAACGGCGTGGCCAACACAGCCGTTCCCAGCGGTTCGACGTTGGCTAACCTTCCGGGAGGCTTCAGTTACTTTGCCAAGTTCGGCAACGACCTCAACGTGGTTCTTGAAGCTGTCGCTGGAGATAGCCGCGTCAATGTCCTCTCCCGCCCGCGAATTCAAACATCCCACGCCGTGCCCGCCGATTTGTTCATCGGCAATACGGTCCCTTACGTCACGGGCACTTACAATTACGGCTACGGCGCAGGCCCAAGTTCACAATACACCCAATTGGAGGTCGGCATTCATTTGCAGGTGTTGCCATTGATAAATCCCGAAGGCCTCGTGGTCATGGACATCCAGGCGGACGTGGAGCAACTGGGACCCGGCGTGCAAATCGCCGGAGTCGGCAGCGTCCCCACCACCACGAAACGCCAGGCTGGCGCGAAGGTTGCCGTGCGTGATGGTGAAACCATTATTCTCGGCGGCTTCATCAGCGACAGCCGCACGACCTCGGATACCGGCGTTCCGTGGCTGAAGGACATTCCGGGCCTGGGAAATCTCTTCAAGAGCCGGTCATTCCAAAACCTGCGCACCGAACTGGTCATGCTCATGCGTCCCACAGTCTTGAAGACGCCTGAGATCGCCGCTTCTGTGGCGACAATCGAGCGCAACAAACTTTCCGGCGTCAAACAAGCTGAGTTGGAAATTCGCCAGGCCGAAGAGGATCGCAACGCCGCGATTGAGGAAAAAATGGCGAAAGACGCCGACAAGCGCGCCAGGGAATTAAAGAAGCATCGCCAATCCGACATGTATTACTACAACACCAACAATCCTTCCATAAAATCAATCCCCCCAATCGAAGACTCGCCATAGCATGAGTGTGACAAATAATTCTTGGTAGGGCGGCGCTGCCGCGCCGCCTCTGACATTCCTTTCTCTGCCTGCGCGGTCGTTAATTTCCCAAGACTCCTTCAACGCTCTCGTGTAAGGCCACGACAATTCGCCTCACCTGCATTGTCGTCGTGCAATACGGCGGCATTATCACAATTACGTTTCCCACAGGCCGCGTTAAGATGCCCCGTCGCGCCATCGCTTCGCAAACGCGAATCCCCGCCTGTTCACCCGGTGAAAACGGTTCACGCGTTTTCCAATTCTTGACTAACTCAACTCCCACGATCAATCCCACCTGCCGCACATCGCCGACGTTGGGAAGACTCCAAAGGCAACCCAAAGATTCCGCCAGCGCAGACTCCAATTCGCCCCTCGCCCGAATGGATTTCTTCGATTCCAACAGCCGCAAGCTCGCCAGCGCCGCCGCCGCGCCAATCTGATTCCCCGTATAACTATGCCCGTGAAAGAAAGTCTTAAACTCGTCGTATCGCCCAAGAAACGAGTCAAATATTTTTTTTGTCGCCAGCGTCGCGGCCATCGGCAAATAACCGCCCGTCATCCCCTTGGCGAGAGCCACCAAATCCGGCGACACAGATTCTTTTTCACATGCAAAAACTGTCCCGGTTCTCCCAAACCCCGTCATCACCTCGTCCGCGACAAGCAACGCTCCGTGCCCGCGCGCGATTTCCGCCGCGCGCCCCAGCCATCCTTCCGGCTGCGGAACCATTCCCGCGGCCCCCTGGATTAACGGCTCAAAAACAAACGCCGCGTAAGGATTTCCGCGTTTTTTTTGAGCGCTGAATTTTTGCTCCAGCTTTCCCGTGCATTCCCAATTGCATTTCCGATAAGTCCGCGCATCCGCCCGCTCCGGCTTGACGCGATTAAACGGACACCGGTAACAAAACGGCGCCATCACCTTGTCGCTCTTGAAAAGCAGCCCGCCGTAAGCCTTGTGAAAAAGATCAATGTGCCCAAGACTCACCGCCCCGATGGTGTCCCCGTGATAAGCCGATTGCAGCGAGAGGAATTTTGGTTTCTTGGAAAGGCCCGACCGCCGCGCGAATTCGTAAGCCATCTTCAACGCCGCTTCCATCGCCGTCGAACCGTCGTCGGAAAAAAACACCCTGCGCATGTCCCCTGAAATTGTGGGACCCGCCAATTTCGACAATTTCTCCGCCAACAACGACGCCGGTTCATTCGCAAGCCCAAGCGCCGATGAATGCGCGATTTTTCCGAGTTGCTTTCTGACCGCGGCATCAATCGCGCGATTTTGATGCCCATGAAGATTCGTCCAGATCGAGGAATTGGCGTCCAGGTATTCTTTGCCGCGCGCGTCGCGCAACACCGAACCGCTGCCGCCGACAATCACGATCGGCTCGTGCTTGAGCCAGTCGCGCATCTGGGTGAATGGATGCCAGACGTAGCTCCGGTCCAACTGCGCGAGAGAAGGCAAATTCAGGAACGGGAAGCGAGATTGACCGCCCGCAACGCCGCGAGCAATTGATCCAGGTCTTCCGAAGTGTGGGCCGCCGTGACCGTCAAACGCAACCGCGCCTGTCCGTGCGCCACAGTCGGAAACCGGATCGCCGGAACATGGACTCCATTGTCGCGCAACGCGGCGGACATCTTCACCGCCTTCGCTTCGTCACCAATAATAATCGGGATGATCGAACTCCCCTTTGAATCAATGTGCCGGGAAATCCGCGTCACATTCGCCCAAAGCTGATTCCGCCGTTGCTCGCCCGCCGCGCTTTGAACCAACTTCACTCCAGCCGCCGCAGCGGCAACAACCGCAGGCGGAGGCGCAGTCGTGAAAATAAATGGCCGCGCGCGATTGATCAGGCAGTCAATCAAAACCCGTGATCCGCAAATATACCCTCCAGCGGAACCAAACGCCTTTCCCAGCGTCCCCATTTGAATCTCGATCTTCGAGGCGACATCAAACTCCTCGGCCAATCCCCGCCGCGATTTTCCGTACAGGCCGGTCGCGTGCGCCTCATCGACCATCAGCCACGCGCCGTATTTCTCTTTCAGCGCGACAATTTCCCGCAACGGCGACTGGTCCCCATCCATCGAAAAAATGCTTTCGGTGATGATCAACGTCCGCGGTTTCCGCTCATCCGGTGTAGCCGGAATTGTGGCATGGCGACGGTTCGCCCAACGAAGAATTTTCGCCAGATCGCTGAGATTATTATGCCCAAACACGCGCAACTTCGCGCCGGAAAGCCGCGCCCCATCGACAATGCACGCATGAACCAGTTTATCCACGACAACCACGTCATCGCTGTCAAGGAGAGCGCAAATCGTCCCTATGGCCGCGTCGTATCCCGAAGAAAACGTCAGCGCCGCCTCAGTCCCTTTGAAAGCCGCCAGCGCCTCCTCCAATTGATGATGCGGCGCCATCGACCCGCACACCAGACGCGAAGCCCCCGTGCCCGCCCCAAACTTGTTGACAGCATCGACCGCCGCCGTCTTCAGCGCGGGATCATTCGCAAGGCCGAGGTAATCGTTCGATGAAAAATTCAGCAGCGTCGCCTCCTCCACCTGGATTCGCGGCTGCTGGGGCGAGTCCAATCGGCGCAATTGCCGGTAGAGCCCTTGCTCGCGAACGTCGTTTAACCGGGCCGACAGTTCCTCATCGAACGCATTCATTTCAATTGACAATACATAACCGCGAGAAATTGGCCAGAAAAGGTTTCGTGCCAGGCGAAATCAGCTTTGTTTTTCCAATTCCCTCCCGATCCTAATCTTAATCGTAATCCTAATCCCCGCTTTTGAGTAAGCCTAACGCGCTCCACCCAAGGACAAATTAGTTCCCCAACCCCGCCGAATTTCCTCCGGCGTCAGACCTTGTTTTCTGAGGGCGCGCAAACTCGCGGCATCACTCCGTTTAGCCAGCCGCAAGCCGGATTGATCCGTCACCAACGGGCAATGATAAAACTTCGGCGGCTCAAGGTTGAGCGCGCGATAAAGAAGCAATTGCCGCGCGGTCGAAACCAACAAATCCGCTCCTCGAACCACTTCAGTCACGCGCATCGCCGCATCGTCAAGCGCCACCGCCAATTGATACGATGGCGTTTCATCATGCCGCCAGACAACAAAATCCCCGAAGTCCTCGCCCGCCACAAACTGCTGTTTCCCAAACCCACCATCCGCAAACTCAATCGCCTCTCCGTCCGGCACACGAAAACGCCAATTCGCCTTTCGGTCGCCGCCGTCAAGCAGATTATTCCTGCAAGTGCCGGGATAAATCGGTTCGTCGTCCCCCGCATGAGGCGCGCTCAACGCCCGTAAAACATCCTGCCGCGAGCAATAACATGGATAAATGCACCCGCGCGATTTCAACGCCTCAAATCCGGCGCGATGGAATTCATAACGTTCGCTCTGCGAATACGGCCCAAACGACCCGCCGCAATCCGGCCCCTCCTGCCAGCGAAATCCAAACCAACGCAAATCCTCCAGCATCGCCTCCACAAATTCCGCCCGCGCCCGGCTTCGATCCAAGTCCTCGTTTCGGAGAATCAAAGTGCCGTGGGCCGCAACGGCTCGTTCCTGCGCCATCCAAAAAGTCCGCGCATGACCCAGGTGCAGAAACCCCGTCGGCGAAGGCGCCAATCTTCCGCGATACGTTGGTAGGGCGGTGCTGCGTCGCCGCCTCTGAAATTCCCCAGGCGTTGGCGCGACTGGCTTATAGAATTTACTTATCTCGCACCCCCGCTGTTCTATCTCTGAATCCTCGCCGACCCACCCTTCATCACATGCATCACCTCGTCAAACGTGATCTGCGAAGTGTCCCCGCGCGTCGTGTGCAGCAACGCCCCATGCGCCGCCCCAAAATCCACTATCTCCGACGGCGGCATTCCCTTGCTGAACCCATAAGCGACACCGCTCGAAAATCCGTCCCCGCCGCCGACTCGATCCTCGATTTCCAGGTCCTTGAATTGCCGCGCCTCATAAAATTTTCCCTCGTGCCAGAGAATTCCGCCCCAATTATTGACAAGCCCGCTCTTCACTTCGCGCAACGTCGTGCAGACAGCTTTGATATGCGGGAACTCCTTCACCACCCGGCGCACCATCCGCTTGTAAGCCTCGACCGGCAGCTTCCTCAAATCCGCGCTCGTTCCTTCTACTTCAAAGCCCAGCGCCTTCTGAAAATCCTCCTCGTTCCCGATCAGCACTTGCACATGCTCGATCAACCCTCTCGTGACAGAGATCGCTTTCTGGCTGCTCCACAGTTTGCCGCGATAATTCAAATCGTAACTCGTCACCGTTCCCGCCGCGCGCGCCGCCTGCAAAGCCGCCTTCGTCGCTGCCGCCGCGTCATCCGAAAGCGCCGCCACAATTCCGCCTGTGTGAAACCAAACAGCCCCTTGCTTCCCAAAAATCTCCGCCCAATCAATCTCGTCCGGCTTCATGCGGCTGATCGAAGAATGCCCGCGATCGTACATAGTCACACTCGGCCTGACTCCGGTGCCAACCTCCATAAAATTCAGCCCCACCCGATTCGCCCGTCCGACTCCATCAAATTTCTCCATCAACACGTTGGAAACATCCAGGCCCACGGCGCGCGCATGATTGAGAATGATCCGGGCAACGGGATTGTCCGGCAGTTTGCTGACAAAACCGGCCCGCAACCCAAGCCGCGCGCAAGCGTAAGTCACATTAAATTCCCCGCCGCCGACATCCACCTCAAAAGTTTTCGCGAACTCGATACGCCCATGCCCCGGCGGCGCAAGCCGCACCATGCACTCGCCAAAGGAAAGAATATCGTATTTACACTTCGACGCATCGCGCAATTGAACAGGCATAAAAATATGATTTCCGGCAAGTGTAGAACCGCGCAAGTCCTTGGCAAGCAGTACCCTCCTCCGAAAGTTGCCCTCTCCGTGAGGCGAGACGGCATATGCCATTTTTAACCCTCCCATTGCTGCAGGACAGTCCCGTCAGGGACGGCCTGTGTATAGAAAATATGTAAAGTTAACAGAGCTCCGTAGGAGCGGCCTGTCATCGGAACTGATATTCAACCTTTAGATGGCCCGGGACATTCAAAAACTGATGCACCTCATCAAAGACCTTATTATTCCCATCCTTCCCATTCCTCTCATAAGCCCAATGTCCCACGCCGCATAAATCAGGGCTTTTAGCCCTTAAACCCACTTCATCAACACCGCCACAAGAAGCGCCCCCCCAACCAAAACCCGGTACCACCCAAACAACACAAACGTGTGCGTTTGCACATACCGCAACAGCCATTTCACCGCGACAAACGAAACCACCGCCGCAATGACCGTCGAAAGAATGACCATCTGCCAATTCTCGTGCGGCGCGCCGGCTTCTGGATGATGCACCGACTTGAAAATCTTATAACCGCCCGCCGCCAGCATCGTCGGTATGCTGACAAGAAACGAATACTCTGTCGCCAGCGGACGCGTTAAACCGAGAAGCAGCGCAAAAATAATCGTCGTGCCCGACCGCGAGGCTCCCGGAAATCCCGCCGCAATGAGCTGCCCGATACCCACCGCGATTGCCACCGTCCACGTGACACTTCGCGTATCGCCGCGCTCCTTGTCCTGGCCCGCGCCGTGGCCCGATTTCTTCAACCACCCTTCGACAACAAGAAAAATCACGCCACCGACCAAAAGCGCCACCGCAATCGGGAAAAGTTTCTCCGGCAGCTTGAACCCTTTCTTCTCCATGATAAACCCGCCCGCGCCGGTAATGACGAACGCCACAACGATCTTCAAAAAATAATCAAACACCGCTGGATCGCGGTAATTGAAAATAAACTGATGAAACCGCTTGTGAAAAAGGGGAATGACCGCGAGCACCGCCCCGGTCTGGATGACCACGTTGAAAAGGTCCGTCTGCCGCGGCAACCATTGCTGCGCGATCAATAGATGACCGGTGGAGGAAACAGGAAGAAATTCCGTGATTCCCTCGATGATTCCGAGGACAACCGCCGTTACTGGATCTGTCATCCGTCTTATTTACTTCTTTTTTCCAAAGACGGAAGAAATAACTGACTTGGATTCAAATTCGCGCTGCTTGACTTTGAGTTGTCCGAGAATCGCCTGAAACCCGACGTAAATCTTGTGCCAATGATTTTCCAGCCCGCGCAAATTCCCTTCATTGCTCTCCGCGACATACCGCATTGAAGGCGCGGAACTGATCAAGCTATGAACTTCTTCGCGCGTCGGCGAAGTGCATTCCATGGCCGAGCTGATCAACTCCAACTCCTGGACGATGATCGACTTCACCTCCAGAAACTGGTTCTCGTCCTCCGGCCCGAATTTCTTTGCGCGGGACAGGTTGACGTAGTAATTGAACTGCTTGAGGCACTCCAAATAGTTTTCCAATTGGACGACGAGTTGATCCAGATCTTTGTTGCGCATAGGTCGCTATGTTCGAGATACCAGTTGCGGGGCCTTTGGCGAGAGAAAAATAATCGCGCCTCCGCGCATTTCGCGCGCGGTGATTTTAAAAGCTGTATATTGCACCACCAATTCCCCAAATCCTGCTCGCGCCTCGCTCGCTTCGCGAAAAATCGTCACCACCGTCCGCCCAATTTCCTCAAGCGTGGTCTGCGGGAAGGTCTGTGAAACCGTGGAAATAATAATGCCGCCTTCGGAATCGACGGTGAAACTGCCGCTGGGCAAAGGTTTTAATTCGAGTTTCGTGCTCATCTTATGACGTCCACTTGTTGAACACCTGCTTCATCGTTGCCTCGACTTTATCCTTCGCCAAAGTCCGCCGGAAACCGACGCAAAGCAACCCGCCGCGTTGATAATCCCCCGCAAGCGCCCAATGCCTCTGTAATCCATACCCGCAAACTTGCGAGAGCGTGCCCGCGCCAAGTTTTTCCCCCAAATCCCGCAATTTCCTCTGCGTCTCGCGCGACCACGCCGCCGTCTGGTCCACATTATCCAACCCCCACGAAAGCGACGCGAGTTTATCATTCACCGGCATCGTCAATACGAATTCAACACCCTCAAATCGCGCCAGCGCCGCCAACGCCGGATTGCTTGGCACCGTGGTGTTCGCGCCGGGCGAAGTCCCAGCCTGCTGTCCGCGCCATTCGTCCATCGCCTGCGCCGAATCCAGCAGCAGCCCTTGGGTCGAATTGGTGATCGTGCGAACATGTTCCGTCTCCGTCGGCAAAATCTCAAAATTCCCGGTCTTCCACGACAGAATCTCCCGAAACGCCTCTTCGCCCGTGTAATCTCCCGCGCTCGAGTCAATGATCTCCCCTTCCTTGATCCAAATTTTCCCGACGCTCGTCCCCTGGCTGATTCGCAGCACAGACGAACTTTGCGAAAGGCACTCCAGTTGGATCAAATCAACAAGGCTCTTGCTCTGCATCCCGCGAAACCCGCCGTCCCCGGCAGCCTCGCGTCCCAACAGCGATTCGATGCAGTCCTTGAACAGGGCAAATTCTTCTTCGCTCCCCGGCTTTTGCCAAAAAAGGTCCACACCCAACGCATAAGCGCGCGAGCGGTATTCCTCATCCACCACGCCCGTCAAAACAATGATGCGAAGCTGTGGATATTTGCGCCGGACTATGGTAAGCACCTGCAACCCGTCCATCTTCGGCATGCGCAAGTCCGTGATCAGCAGGCTGAAAGGTTCGGATTCCAGCAACGCGATCGCCCGCGCTCCCGAATCGGAAACGGTGACCTCCGGCTGGCTTGGCAATTGTTGAAGGAGTTCCTTGTACAATTCCAACATCTGCTCGTCATCATCGAGCAACAGCAATTTGTGGCGTGATGCCATTGTAAGATCGAGGATAAAGCAATCTCCGTTCCCAACGCAAGCGCCGTCCAAGGTAGGGACGCCTCGCCGAGGCGTCCGCGAAGGATCGGGGAGCTGTCCCTTGCAATAACATGTTCAATCAGCCACAATTATCACGCAATGGCTACCCCGAAAATGGACACAACCGGACGCATTAGGACTATACCAAATCGGGGCAAAATCGTGAAAAGGGACAAACTCAAGGTTTGGACGGGCAAAGTCCCATCCATTGCGCTGGAAGCAGCCGTCGATTCTGTGCGCCACTACGAAAGATGAACAAATTCCTCCGCACCCTTGCGCTGGCGATTTCGCTTTCGACCTTCCTTTTCCTCAACTCCGCCCAAGCCGCTGCCCAGCCCGACGACCTCATCTTCGAAGGGGGTTTGGTTGTTGATGGTTCTGGCTCACCCGGCTTCCGCGGCGATGTTGCCGTGCGCGACGGCCACATTTCAGGCATCGGCACACTCTCAGAAAATCGCAAAACCGCCGCCAAACGCCGCATTGACGCCCGTTCCCTCACCGTCACACCCGGCTTCATCGACCTCCTCGGCCAATCCGAATACAACGTCCTCGTCGATCCCCGCGCCGCGTCGAAAATCACCCAGGGAATCACCACGGAAATCACCGGCGAAGGCTCCTCAATCGCCCCCACCAAACCGAGCGTAATCTCCGCCGGCGAAGATACCTGGAAACGCTACGGCGTCCGCCCCGATTGGACCAATTTCACCGGCTACTTCGCCGCCTTCCGCCGAAAAGGCGCAGCGATCAACCTCGGCACCTGCGTCGGCTTGGGGACCGTTCGCTCGCTGGTCATTGGCGAGCAAAACCGCCGCGCCACCCCCGATGAACTCGAAAAAATGCAAGCCATCGTCGATCAATCCATGCGCGAAGGCGTCCTCGGTGTCTCCACCGCGTTGGAATATGTCCCGGATATGTACAATTCCACCGAAGAAATCATCGCGATGGCCAAAGTCGCCGCGCGCTACGGCGGAATCTACTTCACACACCAACGCTCCGAGTCCGACCAGATCGACGCCTCCCTCGACGAAGTTTTCCGCATCGCCCGCGAAGCCCATATCCCCGCCAACATCTGGCACCTCAAAACCTCCCACAAATCCAACTGGGGCCGAATGCCCCATGTGCTTGACAGAATCGAAAAAGCCCGCGCCGAAGGCCTCGACGTCGCCGCCAATCAATATCCCTGGAGCGCCGCCGAAAATGGCATCGTTGCCAATATGCCCGAGTGGATGCAGGAAGGCGGCACCGACAAACTCCTATCCCGCCTTGCCGATCCCGTCCAACGCCAGCGCGCCCGCAACGACATCCTCAACGGCACCGACAAATGGGAAAACGAATACCTCGGCGCGGGCGGCCCGACCGGCGTGATGATCGCCACCGTCCTCAATCCCAATCTCAAAAAGTACGAAGGCATGACCATCGCCGAAATTGCCGCCGAACAAAAAAAAGACCCCGTCGATGCCTTGATGGATTTTATTATAGCTGACAAGGGTGCCTCCCAAAACATCATCTTCGTCATGAACGAAGACGACGTTCGCGCCGCGTTAAAGCATCGCCTCGTCGCCTTCTGCACCGATTCCGCCGCCGAGGCTGAGGACGGAATTTTCTCGCAGGAAAAATCCCACCCGCGCGGCTGGGCATCCACGGCGCAAATTCTTTCCAAATACGTCCGCGACGAAAAACTGCTCCCGCTCGAAGAAGCCGTCCGAAAAATGACATCCCTCGGGGCCGCGCGCGCCCACCTCTTTGATCGCGGTCTGCTCCGTGAAGGAATGGCCGCCGACATCGTCGCCTTCGATCTGGCGAACGTTGCCGTCCATTCCACCTACGCCGACCCAATCCACTATTCCACCGGCATCCCCTACGTCGCCGTCAACGGCGCGCTCGTCGTGGACAACGGAAAAATCACCGACTCCCGCCCCGGCCAAATCCTCCTCGGCCCCGGATTCAATCCGGGATCCGCCGGCCCGCGTTAAACTTCGACCATTGCAAATATGAATTATTCCTGCCGCTTGGAATGAGTGCAGTCCAACAAAGACCGCAATGTCACTATCCTCCCCTATTTATGCTCCATCAGTACTTAAGGCAACTGCCGTATGCGATAGTAGCGTCCAGTATTGGTGGCGCCACCCGTGTCCAGCACGTTTGTTGTCACCAGACCCGAGCCTGGAAGGACAACGCTGGCAATGTCCGTGAAACTGGAGCCGAGAGTCGAAGTGGCTTGCACATAATTAGTCGTTCCCCCGACGGCTTGCACCGTAACGAGGACGTCGTTGCTGACTCTCGCGACGGATATAATTTCAGGCAGGCTCCATAAGAAAACGGCGTAATTTCCGTTCAGGCCCGCCCAGAAGGCCATTTGGCCGTTGTCATTCAAACCGGTGAGACCTCCAAAATTCGGGCCATAAAGAAACTCTGGATTCGATAACGTTTCCCCGCCGACCATCAAACCTGAACGGACTACTTGCAGAATGCCAAGCGACGGATCTGCCAAAAAAATTCCCTGGTTATCTAGGGTGCCGCGAGACGTGCCAGTCAGCGTGGCGGTGAAGGCCACCTGGCCTTTGTTATTGATGGATGGATAGCCAAATCCAGAAAAGACGCCATTGCCATCTGGAGCCGCCTGGCCTTTGCGGACGACTTGGATGATGCTGGCGCCATCGGCTAGACAGATCGCCGCGTTATCGCCGGTGCCTCCCGTCGTGCCCGTTAAATCCGCGAAAAATGCCACCTGGCCGCGATTGTTGATGGCGACAACATCCGTGTTTCCAAAATCCAGGAATCTGCCATTGCCGCCCGGCACAAACTGCCCTTTCCGTGCCACTTCGGTCATGGTTACGCCATCCGATCTATAGAGGCCGGCGTTATCGGTCGAACCTCCGGTGGTGCCTCCCAGAGCGCTTTCGAATGCGATTTGGCCATTATCATTGAATGCCGGAGTGGTCTCTCGGAATGAACTGAAAGTTCCATTGCCATTGGGAACGATTTGACCATAGCGCGCCAGCACCGTAACCGCATTGCCATCCGACTTGAAAAACCCCTCCGTGCTGCCGTTGGTGGACAGAAGTGACGAATAAAACGCAACTTCTCCATTGTTGTTCAATGCAGGATCGCTGAAGGAATAGAGCTGCCCATTGCCATCCGGCGATGCTTCTTTGGCGAATGCCATTACCGTGAGCACGGCGTCGGTGGATCGATAGATCACGTAAACCTGTTTGGGACTTGTCGTCGTGCAACTGAATGCTGTTTGGCCGCTGCGGTTGATTCGTACCGGGACATTATCAAGGCTCTTAAAAATGCCATTGCCGTCTGGAGTGGCGTAACCTTCGCGCGCCAATTGCGTCAGGCCCCCTGAATTGAATTGGTAAATACCCGTATCGTCGTCGCCGCCGCCAAGCGTGCCCCTTAAATTGGCTTGAAACACCTGGCTCGTGCTGTTGAGAGCGACCAGATCGTAGAATGAATAGAAATTTCCATTCAAATCGGGCATGGGTTGACCCACATGCGCCACGGTGGTGACGCTTTTTCCATCGGCGAGATAAATGCCGTAACCCTGCAAGAATCCACTGTCTCTCAGGTCACTATTAAACGAAACCTGGCCTGCATCATTCAACGTGGGAGATTCGCTGATCTCTGAGTACACATTATTCGTGCTGCCGGGCTCGAAATCTCCGGATTCGGCCAGCTTAATGATGTTTCCGGCGTGGCTCACCGTGCCGGTGAGTGCTTGGAGCAGAACCGCTTGCACAACTACAATGGACCATAAAGTGGAATTTCGCTTCATATGTGCGCCTTTGCTTAAAGCAGTTCGCCTTTATGTACGAGTCACCACATCAAGTCAAGATAAACAGAATTTTTACATCGCCAACCACCGCCCCAATGCTCCTTGCCTGTGGACAAATCATCTGCATTGCCAGCCAACACCCTTCACACATGCACACAGTCCTACGCGATCAGAAACTCAAATGATCAAAACCAGCAACACCGACCGGTTCGGCCAATTTGCCAGCGCGGCAGCGCTGCTATGCACTGCCGCTCTTATATTGTGCTGTCTGCACCAGTTCTGCGTTGCATCTCTTGAATTGTGCCGACTCTTCCGCTCCGCCACAATATTTCCCTCTTTGATTTGCGAACGAATTCGCCCTGCCGCTCCGCCACAAATATTTCGGTCTGAAATCCGCGAGATGCCGCTTCCGTAATGTTACCAAAGTGTGCGCGATTATATAATCGTGCGAGATTGCCCCTTCATTTCCCCAACGGGGGAAAAATAATTCAGCCTGGGGTTGCCCGATTCCCAGAGGGCTACCCCAGGTAAACATCCAATTCCCTCCCTCACTTCCGCGCATAGCGCGGCGCGCCACCGCGAGCATCTTCCCTCCTTCCATTGACCACCATCGCCTCATCTGATACCGTATTAACCATGAGTTCGGACTTGATCCTGAAAGAAAGCCGGGCGCTCCCGCTGGTGGAACGAATTGCCTTGTGCCGCGACCTTTGGAACGAAGTTCTCAACTCAAAAGAACTGGCACCTGGCGAAGCCGAACTGATCGACCAACGCCTCCAAGACCACCTCCAAAACCCCGACGACATCGTCTCCTGGGAAGAAGTCAATAAGAAGCTTGATGCGAAATACCGCTAATGAAACGCGGTCTTGTTCTTCGCCGCACTGCGGAAAGTGAGTTTGGCGACGCCATCGAATGGTACGAGAGCCAGCGCAAGGGGTTGGGAAAAGAATTTCGTCTGGTGATTCAGCATCATTTTGACCGCATTGCCGCCAACCCTGAATTGTTTCCGTTAATCAGAGGCGAAGTGCGCCGCGCAGTCATCGTTCGACGATTCCCGTTCGTGATCCATTTCCTGATTGAAACGCAACGAATCGTAATCCTCTCGGTGTTTCATACCAGCCGCAACCCGGCTCAACTAAAAAAACGTAAATAAAGCGTCAATTATTTACTCCACTGTACGGGTAAATCTGATAAAAGCCCTGAAAGGGCGACCCGATAATAGCCCGGGGCGGCCAGACCGTGCTTTTGACGGGCTGGCAAGCCCCGGGTAAACATCCAATTCCTTCCCTCACTTTCGCGCAAAGCGCGGCGAGCCAACGCGAGCATCTTATTCCCTCCAAAAATGTTACTTTCGATTTGATTTGATAGGAAGGACCCACTGTAACCCAGAGGATCGCTCAGGACTTAACATTCCACTTTAGGCTATTTCAAACGATTACAATCCGTCACTCGCCACACGCACAAAACCGTTGATTTTATTGGTTTTTTTCACTTTTCATCGGTTTCTTCTCGTGTTGCGAAAAGCCGGGGTTTTTTGACGAAATTAGCACAAATTCTAGCACAAATCGACAAAAAGCCCTACCATCACACGATAACCAGCAGCGGAATGCGGTTGACTCAAAACCAATTGAATTGATTACGGAACGCAGGAACGTTACTTTTTGGACAGGCATGACAAACTGGAACTTTACATTGCCAATCGTTTTCGTCACATCATGCGTCTTCGCCGGCGGGCTGTGGCCCGGCAAGAGACGATCAAACGCAGCCCGCCTCTACCATTACTGCGAACAGTTCGACACCGCCCATCTTGCCACCCATTCAAACGAACATTGTTCAAGACGGCCAACAGCACGTAGTCGAGCTTACCCCTCAACAAAAGGCCTTTGTTTTGCAAAAGTATGGGTATCCAATTGATGGATCCTGGGATGTAATTCTCAATCCAGATGGCAAGACTGCTAGTGTAGTTAGGGCTACGCAGTCCGACGGTCAGAATCAATCGGGGACGGCCACACTTCCTCCTAATGTTCATTACATGATAACCCGGCAGGTAAACGCATTTGGAGTAAATCCGGACACTTGGTTTAGCGAGGACGAGCCTAAACCATACGGCAACGGCTACAAATTCACGGAAATTTTTACTGGTTCAGAGCAAATAGTAACTGGCGATATTACGATCTCGAAGATTCGTTAGCGCGGTTACTTCTGAACGACCAACATTAGTCGCAATCCCGTTGTCAAAAGCTTGACACGCCACCGCCATTGAGTGACTACCTCCTACTGGCTAAAAACCGTGCGCCGAAATCATAATGTCTCGGCACACGGCTAGTCCAATACTCTAGGCTAACTCAGTCGCGTTAGCATCCATGCGCCCCACCGCCACCGGCGGTTTCAATGTCATTACAAGGGTAGGCGCGGGGCTGAGTGCGTCAACAATATCAAGAGTTAAATTTTCCGGGAGAACCATCCATTGCGGGTGTCCAAAAGTTTGCGGATAACCGATATCCCCTTCTTCCCACCGACATGCCAAACTAAGTTTGGTGTCCCCATTCCAGTAGCCACGTGCGACCACAAAACCCGTGTTCCCGATATTATAGACGTAATCCAAAAACTTAAACTTACTTGTATCTCTTAGCATAATAACAACTTTCGTTATCTTTTCACACCGGACGGGTACCGATAGCAACATCGCCATCCCTACCGCACGGCTCTCCCAACGAAACACAGATGGTTCAAAAATTCAAGTGAATTTAAATGTTGTAAGTGGCGACAGGTGTCGCGATGTTGAACCGCTCATTGCCGCTAGGGCTAGCGTGCTCACCAATCCTCAGTGGGGATTACCGCTTAGCTCCTACCCGCAATTCCAAAACACCCTATTTCCCCGCCTTGAGCGCCGCCTTCGCCTTCGCCTGCATCTCTTCCAATTGCGGCTTCAATTCGTCTTTTTCCGCGCGTGACATTCTGTCAATAAATAAAACTCCATTGAGATGATCCATCTCATGCTGAATCGCCCGCGCGAGCAACCCTGAGCAGGTAAATTGGAACTTTTCGCCCTTGGCATTCGTCGCCGTGACGTTCGCCCGACCCGGCCGTTTGATTTCCCCGAAAATTTCCGGGAAACTCAGGCATCCTTCCGTCCCCGCCTCAGGGTCGCCGACCGGTTTTACCTCAGGATTGATCAATACCAACGGCATCGCCGCCGCCACATCCGCATCCTTGCCGTTAAGCTGGATCGTGGAAGGCCGATCAGTGACGCCGCGCACATCAATGAGCGTCAATTGCAATGCCCGCCCGATCTGCTGCGCCGCGAGGCCGACACCCTTTGCCGCCTTCATCGTGTCAAACATATCCTCAATCAGCTTTTGGATTTCCGGCGTGATCTTTTCGATGCGCGCGCCGCGTTGCCGGAGGACGGGATTTCCGTAGTAAACAACTTCCAGGATCATTTTTGCGCAGGTTCTTCCATCATCATCGCCGCGATCTGCTCAATGGACGGGCTTTGCGCGGTGCGGACGTAATATCCGCTGGTGGTGACGCCCGTAAGGACGCTCATTTCATTGTCCAATCCCAGCAATTTGCCGAGGCAAAAGCCGGAGTTAAAATGGTCGCCCGCTCCCGTTGTAATCAGCGGTTTCGCGGTAAATGGCCCATCAACGATGGCCACCTTTTGGTCAGTCACAGCCAGCGCGTAAGTCACAGGATGAATGACCAGCGTCCCCGCTTTCAATTTCGCGGCAATCCTCAATGCCAGGTCCGCCAGCGCTTCCCGCGTCGTTCCCGTCGCGCGCAGCCCAAAAACTTCGCCAATTTCGTGGGCTTCCTTTTCATTCAGCCCAAGGATGACGTTGAAATACTGTTCAAACTTCCCGATCAACTCCATCGCCCGCAGGATGTCTTCCTTCGTCCTTTTCTCCGGGTCGGCCAAATCAAAAAAGATCGTGCGCCGCGGCGATTTCATCGAAGGACAAATCTCCTTGATAATCGATTCCCAGATATTGCTCATGTAAGGCAGCATCGTCCAATTCACGAACCCCACCAGGTCAGACGCCCCGAATTTCGCCGCAAACGGCTCGTGGCCAAAGCGTTGCTGGATATTCTCCCAATTGACTTCCTTAAGTGAACCATGCTTGCCCACCATGACCTTGCCATCCTCGAACTCCAAAGCGTCCGTCGTTCCGGGTTCCGCAATGCTGTGGATCTCCGCGCGCTTCGCAAAATCCGCAAAGACCGGATGCAGGTTCGGATACCCAAGATTCCCCAGGTAAGTCACCTTCATCCCAAAGCTGGCCAGCGCATTGGCCATGATCGGCCCATTCCCGCCAAGTTTGGTGATCTGGTTGACCAACTCAAGATTCGTGCTCTTGCCCGCAGCCCCCGCAAGACGGTCAGCCAGTTTCGCGATGGTCGGCAGCCGATGATAGACCTCCGCGTTCTCGCGTTTGTCCACCACATGCAAAATTTCATCCACAAACCCATCCAGCCCGACGAACGCGCTCATTTGAGCGGCCTTGCCGACGCTGGCCAACAGCTTTTGCGCGCACTGCGCATGAAGATCAAGTGTGTTCATTAGAATTTCTTACCGTTAAAAACCCACCGTGGGAAAATCATGATATCTCAACTCCCGCCACCTTCAAAATCCGCTCCAAATCATCATCATTAAAAAACTTGATTTCAATCGCGCCCTTCCCCTGTCGATAATGAAGAACAACCTTCGTCCCGAATCGTTCCTGGATTTTATTCTGCATCGAGGCAACGTGCGCATCGACATTGGAAATCCGCTCGCGACTTGATGACGCCCCGCTTCGATTCGTATCCGGTTGAAGCGATGCGACCAATTCCTCAGTTTGCCTGACGCTAAGAGATTTCTTTAAAACCCGGTCAGCAGCAATGCGCTGATCCTCCGGCGCGGACAATCCTAAAATCACCTTCGAATGCCCGACGGAAAGTCGTCCATCGCGGATATAGACTTGCAATTCCGGCGCCAGCTTCAACAGCCGAAGAGCGTTTGCGACAACGACGCGGCTCTTGCCCACCTTGACGGCGGCTTGCTCCTGAGTCAGACGAAATTGGTTTATCAACTGGGCGTAGCCCTGCGCTTCCTCGATGGCATTGAGGTTCTCGCGCTGCAAATTTTCGATCAACGCCAACTCCAGGACTGAGCGGTCATCGGCCTCGCGAACAATGATTGGAACTTCCGTCAAGCCAGCCATCTGGGCCGCGCGCCACCGGCGTTCTCCCGCGATAATTTCAAACTCGTCACCTCGTTTACGAACAATCAATGGCTGGACAATTCCCTGTTCCTTGATCGAATCCGCCAATTCCTGGAGCGCTTCCGGCGGAAAATCTTTTCGCGGTTGCAACGGGCATGCGCGAAGTTTTGTCACCGGCACTCGCCGGACCTCTTCGCGACCCGACGCATCCGCCTGCAACGGAGCCGGAGCGGGAGCCGGAAAAGCCGCAGCACTTGCCGGGCTGGAAGCGCCGAGCAAGGCGTTGAGACCGCGGCCTAAAACGGGTTTGACCATGCTCGAAAAGTAAGGGCAAACCCCGCCGCGTAAAAGTCAAAAGTGCAACGACTCTTGATTGCCGTTCTATTTGGCCGGCCCCAACGGTGTCTGGATTCCAGATTTCAAAAAAACAACAAGGTCCATAATTTCGGCGGAAGTATATGGAGTTAGCAGGGCCGTCGGCATCGGAGAAATCCTGGAAAATTCGCGTTTCTGGATATTCAACTTTGGAATTTTGACAATCGCTCGATTGATTGCGTCTGTCATCAATTCGACTTCCGACGGCGTCTCTCCAACAATTCGGCCAACGTAGTCATCGCCGTCTTTGGTGAGTATCGTGGTGTTTTTATATTGGTCAGCGATGACTTTGGAAGGTTCGAGAATGGATTCCAAAATGTCTCGGTCGCTGCTGGACGAAGATATTGCCGTCAAATCCGGTCCAACGGCTCCTCCACTGCCGGCAAACCGATGACATTGCGAACAGCCAGCCGATATGAAAATTTGGCGACCGTTCGTGATGGAGCGAGTGTCAGCAGTATTTTGGCTCAAGAGCGGCAGAAGATCATCTACAGTCCAGTTTTTTACGGCAGCCCGATTCTGCGCGGCTGGCGCTGCGATATGTGGCAGCGGGTGCGCGGCAAGCCACGGAGCCAGTTCAGTTCGTTCGGTTGCGCTAAGTGAGCCAAGCGCTTCCTGGCGGAAGTTGGCAAGATAGCCCGAGAGACTGCTTCCATCCGAGTAAAGTCGGCCTGCATCTGCGAACCATTTTTGGAGTGTGGGTGAAGGCGGAGGGAGGGATCGGTGTGAGCCGGGACTTTCAGAGTCATCGGCAGCCCTTTGATTAAACCAGGTGAGATATTCCTTTCGTTGTTCGATCGTCCAGCCGGTTTGGAGATTTCGAAGATTGTAAACGTAAGTGATTTGTTCTTCCTGTGTTTTGGCGTCGGCCAGCAAGGGGAGTGTTTTGGCTACGACCTCCGGGGATTGGAGATAAACCAACAGAGCACAAAGTTCTGCGTTGAGGCGCGGGTTGGTGGAGGGGTATTCGGCATTCAATTCTTTGCGGATCGCATCGGCCTGCTGCTGTTGCGGCATGCCTTGTCGGATGAAACTCAATTCGAGGATGCGCAATTTTTCCAGGATTTGGTCCGGGTTCAAATCAGCAAATGGCAATTGGCTTAATCGCTGGAGCAGCGCACTCTGCGATTCTGGCGTGCCGCAACGCGCCAGCGCCAGCAGCGCAGTCAGACTCGCGTTTGTTCGAGTTTCGGCGAGAGCATTTGTTTGCCATTCAGCGACAGGCTGGGTTTCCACGGCAAGTCTTGCTGCGGAGCGAATAAACGGGTCGTCGTTGTCAAGATACGGCCACACGAGTCGAACGGCGTCCGGGTTTGGGGAGCTTTGAAAACCTTCCAAAGCATGGCGCAGCTTGCGCGAATGCGCGGCGCTTATTTCTTGAGGCGTTTCTTTAGAGACTAAGTGGGACTCGGACTGTCCGCCGATGAAACTGACGCGGTAGAGACTCGATTGGGTATTGCGTCCGCCAGTGATGAAATACATTGCTCCATCCGGGAGAAATTCGAGGTCAGTTACATTAAGCGGCTTGCCTTGAACAAACGTCTCAAGTTTCCCTTCGTAGGTGGCACCTTTTGGCGTTAAACCCACTGATAGTATTCGGCCGTTGCACCAGTCGAGGGCGAAAAAGGAATTTTTGTATTTTTCAGGGAAATTGCTGAGATAACCGAACTTCCCTCCAGTGGGACAGCCTAGACCGCTTTCTGCCAGGTCAGGCCATGAATCGGGATAGTCATGCGGCCATTTTCCAGAACCTTCCCTGTATCCGTAGTCCGCGCCGGAAACCAAATGGTATAAGGCATTTGGACGATACCACGGCAAACCCCAATCGTTGTTTGGATCATTGTCGAAACCGAATAATTCCCCATCGGCGTTGAACGCAATGGAATAAACGTTGCGCAAGCCGCCGCAAAACAATTCCGGATTTTCGCCGGCCGGCCCAACGCGCACTACGAATCCGCACGGCGGCTTGCGGTCGCCGCCAAAGCCATCCGGATCGCGGTCTGGAGGAAGCAATTGGTCGATCCCAAAATTTCTCAGTGGAGAAGAGAGAGACAAACCCGGAGGAGGGTCCACGAAATCGCCGCATACGATGTAAAGGCGGTTGTCCTTGCCAAGAGCAATTCCGTGCGCGCCGTGCTCATGCGGCGGGTACCCGGGGAACTGCGCGATAAGCATTGGCGACCCGTATTGGTCCGTTTGGGAATTGTAAGGAAGGCGGTAAACACCGAAACCTTTGGGCCCGTCGCCATCAACATAAAGTCCGTCAAAGGCGTACGCCAGGCCCATTGCGGAACCGGTGGGGCGATCAATCCTCTGCGTTCCGGCGACTTGACCTTCGGGAGTGAGTGTTACCTGGAGCAAATAACCGCCCGGCCCTTGCGGGGATATGATCAGGCGGCCCTTTGCGTCGCTCGTCATGCAAACCCACGAATCTCCTCCCTGCGGAGCCGTGCGAAGCAGTTCTACTTTGAAACCAGGCACGACGCTGGGCAATTCTGCCGCGCTTGCCGTTAAGAATAGACAACAAGAGCAACCGGCCAACAAATTGTTGGCATTTCGCTTGATGGCTGCCCAGTTCATCCAGCCGCGATTATACGTCTTCTGAGAAAAAAGAAATAGCGGGGTTTTACTCCGACGACAATACTCGACAGTCTTTTACTCTGCGACACTGCTCATCGAAATTATATATTTGTCTGTATGTGATTGACTTGACGCCACCTACGCTGATTTCAAGAGTTGATCGACGCGAAATTCGGCCTCGGTTGGCGGAGAATCCATTCGATACACGTTGCAAAAACGGATTCGAGCTGTCCGATGCCAATTATCTATATATGACAACGTAAGACGGCCTGATGTCATGCCGCGTCATTGTTTTGCGAATTGAAGAAAATGCAAAAACTTCTGAAAAAGCGTTGCTAAAAATTACGATTAATCTTAATTTCAGTTCAATGGCCAGTAGTTGCGGTCAAACGTGAAAAAACGGCCATTTCACTCCTCCACGTTTGATTGAAAAAAGCGGCATCCTGCGGGCTGCCGCGTGAATCTTTTGGATGAACGTTCCCGTTTTACTTGCGGAGACTCAGTTGCAATTTGTCTGGGGCCGCGCCACGATCGCGGCGCGAGGCATTATCTTTATCCTCGTCGTTGGCTCGATTTTTAGCTGGTACATGATGGTGGCGAAAGCCATCCAAATGCGCCGCGCGAAAAAGCTGAACCAGTTTTTCGAGTTGGAATTTCGCAACCAGAAAAATGTGCTTGGGATGTTTGACCGGCGCATTGAAACATCCGGCTGCCCAATGTTTGCAGTGTACAAGGAAGGCTGCACCGAATTGGACGCACGACTTAAGGGCGAGGGCGCTGCCGAACGTCGCGCGTTTCTGAGCCTTAAGGCGATGGAACACGTCAAACGCACCATTGAAAATGCCGTGGCGCGGGAGGCGCTTAAACTGGAATCCGGCCTGATTTTGCTGGCGATCGCGGTCAGCGGCGCTCCGTTCCTCGGGCTGCTGGGAACGGTTTGGGGTGTCATGGATACGTTTGCGATGGTGGGACAAATGGGCCGCGCCGATTTGCCGACGATGGCGCCCGGTGTTTCGGCGGCGTTGATCACGACGGTGGCCGGATTGCTTGTGGCAATTCCTTCCATGTTTGCTTACAACTGGCTGGTGCATACGTTGCGCGTGCGCACAGTGGAGTTGGATAATTTCGCGCAAGACCTGGTGTCGAAAATGGAGACGGAGTATTTGAAGGACGAATGAGGCGGTTTTCACAACGCAATTCGCTCGTGACATTGAACGAGATCAACATCACGCCGCTGTTGGACCTGGCGTTCGTGCTGCTGATTATCTTCATCATCACGCGTCCCTTGATCGAGCAGAACATCGATCTTCAATTGCCCCAAAACATGGGCAATCCTGATACGCGAACCATTGACCGCCACAACATCCGCATGGTTGAGGTGAACCAACGCGGCGATTATTGGTTGCAAGGACGCCGTCTGTCGCTGAATCAGTTGGAATCTGAATTGATCAAGGCGCATCAACAAAATCCGAAGCTGATCGTCGATATTCGCGCAGACAAACGGAGCCAATGGGACTCGGTGATCGCGGTGATCAATGCTTGTTTGCGAAATCACATCACCCAATTTTCCGCTCGCTCCGCGCCCGCTGAACATCAATGAACCGCCTCGAGAAAAAATGTTTTGTGTTCTCAGTCGGCCTGCATGGCCTGCTGGCGGTGATTCTTTTGGGAAGCGCGGCGTTTCGGAATCGAACGGAGGATGCCGAAATGCCAATCCTTTCGATGATTCCGGCGAATATTATTGACGGCGCAAGCAGCGGAGGAGGCGAACCCGCGCCGTCAATGCGCGCGACGCCTGCACCGCCTCAGCCGCAGGCTCAACCTGTTTCAAAGCCCGAAGTCAAACCTGTCGCCACGCGTCCGCAGCCTCAGCAACAACCGCAAATGATCCAGCCAGAACCGGTTCGCCATCAGGATCGCGTGAAAAAAGAAGAACCGGACGAAGAGGTTCATCCAGTGGTGAATTCTGAAAATCCTCTTCCACGAAAGCCTAAAACCCATCATCAGCACGAGATCCATCCTACGTTCGCGACGGCCAATCCAACGACATCGCGCGCTCGGGTAAAATCTGAATCGACCTCCGACAACACCGCGCAAGCCGCAAAATCTGCCGCGCGCGCGGAGGTGCATCGTTTGAGCGCGATTGAGAATTCGCTCGAACACCTCGCTTCAGGAGTTCAATCAAGCGGCGCGGCGCGGACGGTTGTGGATGTTCCAGGAATCAGCGGGGGTGGGGAAGTGTTTGCAAATTATCGGGATCTCGTCGGGAATTATTACCGGCAGGCGTGGATCCAGCCGGATAACGGCGTCGCGGGATCGACCGTGCCGGAAGCGAAGATCACTGTGGCTCGCGACGGCACCATAATTAAAGCGGAGCTTGTCACTCCGTCCGGCGAAAGAGCGTTGGATAAATCTGTGGAGCGGGCTTTGAAATTAGTGACGAACCTACCCCCTTTTCCAGCCGCTTCCCACGATGAGCAAAGAACTTTTACGATTCGATTTAGCTTAGACCTCAAGCAGGCAACCGGATGAAAAAGCAATACACATTAACTATCGCGGCGGTTTTGTTCAGCGCAGTTTCGATTTTGGCAGCGGATGAAGCCCCCATCGAGATTCATAAAACGGCCAACCAACTTGTTCGCGTTGCTGTCACAGGCTTCAGCGGAGAAGCGCAGTCTGTCCTGGAATTTGATCTTTCCGCGCTCGGCATGGAAATCACCCCGCCGGACAAAGCGGAATATGTGGTTTCGGGCCATGCCAATGGTCAAGTCTCCGGCGGCCTGACGCCCGCCGGAAGCGCCCAGCCATTGTGGATGCGGTCGTACAACGGCGGCACACAAAGGTCGCAGGCGCACGCGCTCGCCAATGACGTCGTGAAAGACATTCGCCAGACGCCGCCAATCTTTTTTGGCAAGATTGCCTTCCGACAACAGGAAGGGACTGCTACCGAGATTTGCGTTTCTGATTTTGACGGATTTAATCCCACACCCGTGACGCGTGACGGCGCGTTGGTGGCGGGGCCGTCATGGATTCCCGGCGGCGGCGGACTTTTCTACACCTCATGGAAAAACGGCGACACGCAAATTCTCAAACACAATTTGTCCAACGGATCGCGAACGGTTTTTGCCGGTTATCCGGGCGCGAATTTCAGCGCGGAAGTTTCCCCCGACGGCCAAAAAGTGGCGATGATTTTGAGCAAAGGCGGCAATCCGAATTTATACGTGTCCGACATTGGCGGAGGCAGTCCGCGGGATTTGACAGGCCCCCACGACGAGGATTCTTCGCCGAGCTGGAGTCCTGACAGCCGCCAGATTTGTTTTGTCAGCCGCAGTGGTCGCGCGCAACTGAAGATTGTCGGCGCTGATGGCGGGCAGCCGAGGCCGCTGCATTTGACGGGGGTCTTTGGAAACATGACCGCGCCCGACTGGTCGCCCGACGGCAAACAGATTGCGTTCACGAGCGGCAGCGGCAATTTCTCAATTTGCGTTGTGCCAGCCGAAGGCGGCGAGGCGCAAAGATTAGTACCCGGAGAAGACCCGTGCTGGGCGCCCAATTCCCGCACGATCGTTTTTTGCCGGCGAGCGAACAACAAACGAACCCTATGTTTGCTTGACGTGCCAACCAAACACGTCAAGGATATCAGGCAACTTTCGGGGAACTGTTCGGAACCTTCATGGGCGAGGTAAAAAACAGATTTCCCGGCAATCATTGAGCAAAATGAAAAACGTAAATTTACTCGGAACAATTCTCCTAAGTCTCGCGCTGGCGGGCATGACTGGCTGTAAACATCGTCCCGTGAACCCAACACCCATCCCTGACCTTGGTTCCGGCTCCAAATCCGGCAGCGGAACTGATCATGGCTCTCAAGATACCGGTGGAGGAGCATTGTCCACCCAAGCCCAGCCTGTCGGAAACCCGGAACCTTCGGCGATTGATTACGGCAACTACAAGGCATTGTTTGATGGCCCGCATAACGAAGACCGAGATAAGTTCAAGGCGGACACAGTGTATTTTGATTTTGACAGCGCGACGATCAAAGCTTCGGAAGAATCGAAGCTCACGGACATTGCCAACTATTTTAAGGGCAACACCCGCGTTGAGGGCCTTGTGATTGAAGGCAATTGCGACGAGCGTGGAACGGAAAAGTACAACCTGTCGCTCGGCGAACGCCGTGCGCTGGCCGTCCGTGAATACCTGCGCAATCTTCAAGTGGACGAACACCGCCTCAAGACGGTCACCTACGGAGCAATGCGCCCCGCCGATCCCGGCCACGACGAGTCAGCGTTCAAACAAAACCGCCGCGACGAATTCGTCCTCGTCACGCCGAAGTAAAAGACGGATCCGTCGTCAAGAGGCGGTTTGGATAAATTCACCGCATTTTTCAAAGGCACGAACGACGGTTTTAACGTCGCCGACCTTGCAATTTGTCTAACTGGATTGTGGTGCATGTTCTGCGCTTACTTGGTTTTGAGCAGAGCAATCAAGACCGGTCAAATGCCGTATGGCTTCGGTGGGCCCTATAGTTCGGGAAAAACCTTTTGGCTTGAGCGAAAAAAGCACCCGATCGTATTTTGGTTTTTATTCGGGGCTTACTCTTTAATGGTGCCTTTTGGCATTTTCCTTATCTTGAACGCTTTCTTTGGCTTGGCACGGAAAGCAGACTAAAAAGTTTTGTGCAGCTCTGACTGAAATGCAACGCCCTGCGCTTTGGCCATTGCTGGGAAAACTTCATTGAATTAAGAATGGTGCCGGAGGCGGGACTCGAACCCGTTGCTCACACCAACTTCTCCGAGGGAAAAACCGCGCAGACTCAGCGGTAGTCAACGTCATAATTTAACAAGAGTCAACTTATGTGTTCAAAATGAACGGATAGCGGGAAAGCCCAGCAAGTTGTTTCAATTGTTTCAACCAACCAAGCTCACGGCGATCTCAACGAGCCGTACCAATGGCGTTGTAATGGCTCCTTAAGCCGGGGCCGACCAGTCGATCAAAACGGACGGCAAACAATACGATTTCAGGTTCACAGATGAGTGTCAGCGCATTCACCGGCGCTTCAGTGGGCAGATTCATCGGGAGAGCCACCCAGCAGGCAAGGACTACAAAGAAGAACGCCTTGTTGGTGCTCTTAAAATCTCGCCAGTCAAAAACCCCTTAACAGCGGTCCAGTCTTTGATTCGGCAGATGGAGAACAAAACCTAAAATCGCGGAGCCGAACAAAAAGCAGTAAAAGACCAATCTGCAAATTGCCAAAGCATTTCGGGCAAGTGACTTCATTTCGATGCAAACAACTACCACCAATATGACCGAAAATCAAGTCTGCACAATCCCCTACTGATCGCCGCGCTGAAAGCAGCAGGCCGTCCCATTGGAGCGGAGCCGATATGGGAGTTCCAACTTTGCAACCGACAAAATTAATCGTCGCGTGGATTAGCTCCTCCCTGTCAGTGAAATAAGGCTGCAATGGTTGACTGTCGCGATTGTTGATCGAATTGATCATCTAATTCGTTATTGAAACGTCTGGCTTGACATATCGGCAAATACCGATATGATAGCTCGATGAAAGAGTTGGTTTTGACAGCCAACGCGTTTGCTGATCCTTCTCGTGTACGAATCTTGATGGCGCTTCGCGAGGGAGAGTTATGCGTTTGTGAGCTTTGTGACGCTCTGGCGATCACGCAATCCACGCTCTCAACCCATTTGCAGGTAATTCGTAGTGCCGGGCTGGTATCTGCCCGGAAGCAGGGCAAATGGATGTATTACGCAATAGCACCGAATGCAGAGCGTTTGGTGGATACGCTGTTCCATTTGTTCTACGATTTGCTGAAAACCGATACGACACTGCGGGCCGATGCGAAGCTCCTCAAGCAGCGGCTTTCGCTGCGGGACAACGGTTCATGTTGCATCGGCTTTC
The DNA here is from genome assembly GCA_036501665.1 of Verrucomicrobiia bacterium. Taxonomy (GTDB): domain Bacteria; phylum Verrucomicrobiota; class Verrucomicrobiia; order Limisphaerales; family Palsa-1400; genus DATAUD01. Next base: position 2,234 of record DASXZW010000085.1, on the reverse strand, counting down.
GAGACGGAAGCTCCGGTTGCAAGAAGCCTAAAAAATGAAGCGCCTCATTGCAGAATTTTTGGGCACGTTTGGCTTGGTCTTCGCAGGCACCGGGGCAATCGTCATTGACTATGCCAGCAGTGGCAGTGTTACCCACGTCGGCGTCGCCATCACTTTTGGATTGATCGTTCTGGCAATGATTTACACGTTTGGCGATGTAAGCGGAGCGCACCTAAATCCGGCAGTGACGACGGCATTCGCGGTTGCACGACGCTTTTCATGGAAAGAAGCGCCGGGCTACATCCTTGCTCAATTAACGGGTGCTTTTGCAGCCAGCTTGTTGCTGCGGGTTTTGTTTCCATCGGATACAAAATTGGGAGCAACGTTGCCTGCCGGGTCCGTCGTCCAGAGTTTTGTTCTGGAAATCATTCTCTCTTTTCTTCTCATGCTCGTTATTTTGAGTGTTTCCGCTGGCTCCAAGGAAAAGGGAATCACTGCTGGAATTGCAATTGGAGCGATTATTGGACTTGAGGCCATGTTCGCCGGGCCGATCTGTGGAGCTTCCATGAATCCAGCCCGTTCACTGGCCCCTGCCATTGTCAGCGGTCACATCGAATCTCTTTGGATTTACCTTGTGGCTCCGGTAGTGGGCACCGTTCTGGCAGTCCCGGCTTGTTGTGCCTTCCGGGAGGCAGGCTGTTGCTGTCGCAACCTCACAAACCCATGACACTTATGAACGTTTCCCAACTCAAGACCGAACTAAACAAACGCCCAGAAGCAATACTCCGGTTTATTTTGCCGAACGGGAATACCATCCCTGCGCACGCTCACGTCATCGAAGTTGCGCGTATTGACAAGCGATTCATCGACTGTGGAGGCACCTTGCGCAATGATTCGCAGTGCCGCCTGCAAACGTGGTTTTCCGACGATGTTGATCATCGGCTCACGGCTGGAAAACTGTCAAGAATACTTGAAATGGCTGTGCCGGTCCTTGGCTCAAACGATCTGGAGGTGGATATCGAACACGAAGTCGGGTTTATCACCCAATTTCCACTGGAATCAGTCGAAGTGTTGACAGGTGAAATCGTTCTCCATTTGGCGGAACGACGCACCGCGTGTTTGGCACCGGAGAAGTGCAAACCCGTACCGGCAAAGCTGTCGGATTTCAATCCCCTAAAACTCAATTTCAAAGAAAAACAGTCCGGCAAAACCTGCTGCACACCAACCGAGAATTACGCCATGAAAAAGAAAGTCCTGTTCATCTGTATTCACAACAGCGCCCGAAGCCAAATGGCAGGGGCGTTTTTGAAACAGGTTTGCGGTCACGAATTTGAAGTCGAAAGCGCCGGACTCGAACCCGGCAAACTCAATCCCGTCGTGGTCGAAGCTATGCAGGAAATCGGTATTGATATTTCTGGTAATTCAACCAAAGCAGTCTGGGACTTTGCAAAATCCGGCATGGTGTTCGCTTACGTGATCACCGTTTGCGACGAAACTAGCGCCGAGCGTTGCCCAATTTTTCCGGGCGTCACCACTCGACTGCATTGGGGTTTTCCAGACCCATCGGGATTTTCAGGTTCACATGATGAAAAACTCGCCAAGGTCCGTGAAGTGCGTGATACGATCAAATGTAAAATTGAGGCGTGGTGTCAGGAAATCTGCTCTCCTTTTGCGGCTTAAGCGAGTGGCCAACCCGGCAAACCGGTGCCGTTGGCTGGTCAACTTGTCTTCGGTGAATCGGCTCCATCCCCCTGCTGTTGAGTGATGTCCAGTCGCGAAGCATCAGGCGTCGGCCCTTTCCGTTGTTGTGGTTCGTGAAGAAGGCCCCTTTCGCGTACAGAATCAATGAAGGAGTAATGTCGCCAATTGGATGTAAGCCCCGACAGCATTACAGCCCCGGCTATATTCAAGGACAATGCAATTGCTGCGAGTCGCCAGCAAAACGGACGGGTGCCAGAATCGAATAAAACGCCGGAGATGCTTCCGAAAACGATGCAAAGGGCTGCGTTGTATTGAAGGTGGACGAGATCAGCCCATTTATTCAGTGCCTGATTCAATTTCTCGTTATTTTCCTGTGGCTTCTTCGATTGGCGCTTCACGACCGAGGACGCCCGGTGGCTGCCGCCTGGGAGAGCTTGGCTCTGGGCAGACGCGGCCCTTGCCGCTCAGCCAGGGCGGCATCCAAAAAGGTTTTGACCTCCTCATGCACCGTTTCCTGATTGCCTTTGAGCGCCAGGACATAGTCGGCGTCCGCC
>DASXZW010000084.1:0-102691 GCA_036501665.1 Verrucomicrobiia bacterium | reverse complement strand
CTTGCGATAAATGTGTAATAAGTCGTTGGCATTCAAAAGATTAAAAATTGATTTGTAATCGTTATAGTCCCGGTGTCCCCATGTAACCAGTACTGGTGACTGGTTGGATTTTTGGGAAAGGGTATTGTCTATCCAGTTGATGGTGCAAAAGAGCAGGTTCCTGTGCAAAATGCGTCTTGTCTGCCGCGCAGCACCACGAGAAATTTTACTCGTTTGTTCTCATAAACGGGGGGCCGGACGGATGTCCGGCCTTTTTCTTGTACATTATTTCCATTTTCAATCTCCATGTTTCGGATGGCCTCAAAGCTCGTCGGCCTGATCGGTGATTATTCACCTGAAAAGGTCGCGCATCGCGCCATTCCAAGGGCTTTGGAGTTGGCGAGGACGGCAACTCGCCGGGACATTGCCTGGCGCTGGATTGAAACCAGCGACTTGCGCGATCCCTCAAGCGACCTCGCGGAGTGCGCCGGAGTCTGGGTCGCGCCGGGCAGTCCTTATAAGAATACCGAGGGCGTTCTGGATTCGATCCGCTGGGCGCGCGAACAGAAGCGACCATTTCTCGGGACGTGCGGCGGGTTTCAACATGCCTTGCTGGAATTTGGCCGAAATGTCGCTAGAATTTCCGGCGCGGAACACGGCGAAACCGCGCCCGACGCAGAAACTTTACTCATCACGCGGCTCTCGTGTTCGCTGGTCGAAAAGGCCGGAAATGTGCGGTTCGTCCCTGGCAGCAGGCTTCGCGCGGCTTACGGCATGGACGAAGCGACGGAAGGGTATCATTGCAATTTTGGCCTTAACCCGGCATTTCAGCAATCGCTGGAAAGGGCAGGGATGCGATTTACGGCGTTTGATGCCGAAGGGGCGGTGCGTGGGGCTGAATTGCCGGATCATCCATTTTTTGTGGGGACGTTATTCCAGCCTGAGCGCGCTGCTTTGCGAAATGAAACGCCGCCGATCGTCAAAGCGTTTGTTGACGCTTTATAGTATTTTCTAATTGACTGGTAGGGACGCCTCGCCGAGGCGTCCGAGGATGGCGTGAACCAAAATAGAGTGGGATGCAATGCCCGTGGACGCCTCGGCGAGGCGTCCCTACCTTATGCGGCGACTGGAGTTTTCAGGTCGGCGAAGATGATGATGCCGGCGCCGGTTTGGAGGAGACTGAGCACTTTCACGGTGACTTGCTGGCCAATCATGGTTTGCGCGTTATTGATGACAACCATCGTGCCATCGTTGAGGTAGCCGACGCCCTGGCCCTTGTCCTTGCCTTCGCGCACGACGCGCAGATTGAACACCTCGCCCGGCAAAATGACCGGCTTCAACGCATTGGAAAGCTCGTTCAAGTTGACGTACGGGACGGACTGCAATTCGGCGACTTTGCCCAGGTTGTAATCATTCGTGTAAAGCTTGGCCCCGGTGGCCTTTGCCAATCGCACCAGCTTCGCATCGACCTCCGGTTCCTCGGGAAAATCGGCGTCGTGGATTTTGACTTCGTTGCGCTTGTTTTGCTGAAGTCGGGTGAGCATTTCCAATCCGCGCCGCCCTCGCGCCCGAATGACCGGGTCGTTGGAATCGGCGATTTTTTGCAACTCGTGCAAAACGAAGCGCGGCACAACGAGCGTTCCTTCGACAAAATTCGCCTCGATCAAGTCAGCGATTCGGCCATCGACTATAACGCTGGTGTCGAGCAAAAGAAGATTCTCTGGCTTCGATTGCGAGGCAAAGCGCACGTAAGGAATGATGAGCGAAAAATCCTCCTTGTTGCTCCGCATCGCGAGGATCATTCCGATGTAACCAAAACTTAAAAACAGCGCGATGCGAATAACGCGGCGCTGCGGATCGTCGGAATCGACGAGAATGCCGGAGCGATCAATTAACGTGGCAATGACTGTTCCAAGAAAGAGTCCAAACGTCGCCGCGGAAAAGGCGCGGAGAGAAAACCCTTTGAGCATTTCGTCGATGGCGACGCAAACACCCGCAAGGCCAAAACCAATGAGGCATCCGTCCAGTCCGCCGCCGATCCATTCCGGTCGGACCTGGCTGACTTCGTAACCCGATAGGGTGCAAAGCAGTATAAAAAATATTCGGATGACCCAAATTGGTCTCATGGGGGCGATGTCAGGTCAGTGAGTCGTGCTGGACTTCTTTTCTTCTGGTTTGGGTTTCCAGAGCGAACGCCAGATTCCGTTCTTGTTGAGATTGCTGCCGAAATCGGCGAACTGGACCGCGACGGAATTTGCGTTACTGAGGAGCGAGGCCGCCTGCGCTTTCATAGTTTCGTCCTTGAGCAAACTGCCTGCGAGGCCGTTGCCAGCCTCCAGACCTGCGGCAAGCTGCTTGAAAGATGCGGTGGTGTCACGGAGATTTTTCACGGCGTCGTTGATATCGCCCCGGTTGGTCACGACTATTTGGTCAAGTTGATCGGCCATGATGTTGAACTTTTCCGAGACCGCTTCGAGATTTGTCACCATCGCCGTGATCGCCGGAGTGTTGGATGCAACAAGGTCGTCCGCGCCTTGAACCGTCTTGATGGCAATTCCGGTGACTGACGCGAAATTGCTGATCGCCAGGCTGAAGTCATACAAAGTTTGATCGGACAGGATAGTGCGATTGATGTTTGTGATCGCTTGATCGAGGTCCTTGACGGTCTTGCGCGCCTGGTCAAGCAAGCCAGCGGTAGATTGAAGCGCCTGAAGCATATCGAACGGAGCGACGCCTTCGACAGTATCGCCGTCTTTCAGGTAGGGCGCTTCGGAAATGGCGGGGGTGACTTCGACGTATTGATCGCCCAGGAATCCAAGAGACTTGACCGAGAAAACGGCGTTGGTGCGGATTTTATATCGACCAAGAATGGTTGAATTGATGGTGACGGAACGACCGTCAGGTCGCAGTTCGGGGCGGATGACCTTTCCGATTGGCACCCCAGCCATCATGACATCCGCAGCCGGTTTAAGCCCGGCGCTGGTCGGCATGATGATATGGAGTTCGTATGTCTGTTGAAAGAGCGTGATGCCCTGGCTGAAATTGAGGATGAGCAGGGCGATCAACGCCAGGCCAATGACCACGAATACTCCCACTTGTGCCGCGTAGCGCGATTGGTTCATACGAATGCGTGTTCCCGGACTTCTGAAATTCCATTGACGAAACGGTGAATGATCGGGTCTTCCGATTTGAAAAGTTCGTCGGGTGTCATGTCCGCGTAAATTTTTCCTAGGTGCAACATCAAAATTCGATTCCCAATCCGCCGCGCGCTCCGCATGTCGTGCGTGACGGCAATGGATGTGACTTTGTATTTCTGCACGACACGAATGATCAGTTGATCGATGGCGTCGGAGGCAATCGGGTCCAACCCTGTCGTCGGTTCATCGTAAAGTAAAATTTCCGGCCGGTAGGCAATGGCGCGCGCCAACCCGACCCGTTTGCGCATGCCGCCGGAGAGTTCGGACGGCCATTTCTTTTCGATTCCGCTCAGACCAACCAATTCAAGAACCTCTGCCACGCGCTCCGAAATCTCCGCAGGCGAAAGGATTCCTTCGCGGTTGAGAATGAAGGCGATGTTTTCCTCGACTGTCAGCGAATCGAACAACGCAGCGCCTTGAAAAAGCATTCCAAATTTGCGTCGGACCTTGAGTAATTGGCGCTCGTTCAGACAGGCTATGTCTTCGTCCTGTATCAGGACCTCGCCCTCGTCAGGGCTGATCAAGCCGATGAGATGTTTGAGCAGGATGCTTTTGCCGCCGCCGCTGACGCCAATGATCGTGACGGCTTCGCCTTTTTCGATGGTGAACGAAACGCCCTGGAGCACGTGGAGCGCGCCAAAACTTTTCTTGACGTTGCGTGTTTCGATCATGGTCATGGGAGCAACCGGTTGAGGACCATCGTCAAAAAGAAATTCGTGATGAGGATCGAAATAGATGAGTAAACAACGGCCTCGGTCGTGGCTTGTCCGACGCCTTCCGCGCCTTCAGGGCAGTTCAGTCCTTTGTAACAGGCGACGATTGCGATGATTGCGCCAAAGACCAAAGTCTTGATCATTCCCACCAGCATATCGTTTATGTGGGTGTAGTGGAGCATGTTGTACCAAAGCCCGTCTGAATTGATTCCCAACAGAAAAACGCCGACCAGGTACCCAGCAAAGATGCCAACACAAATTGATCCGGCTGCCAACACGGGCATTACCAGGAGCATCGCAATGAAGCGCGGGACAACAAGGTAATCCACGGGATGAGCAGCCAGGGTGCGCAATGCGTCGATTTGTTCGGTAACACGCATGGTCCCCAGTTGGGCCGCAATGGCAGCGCCGACTCGCCCGGCGACCATCAGGCCGGTAAGAACGGGCCCCAACTGGCTTCCCAAGCCAACGCTGACGACGGCTAGCGTCGCCGTGTCCATTTCCACCTTGTGAAATTCGGCGTAGGTTTGCGCGCACAGCACCATGCCTGTGAATGCTCCGGTAATGGCAACGACGGATTGCGATTTGACCCCGATGAAATACATCTGGTAGAGCAGGTCGCGCATGGAAATCTTGACGGTGAAAATCGAAGAAAGAACTTCACCGCAAAGGAAAGTCCCGCGTCCCAGCCCTTCAAACCATTCGCGAACAAATTTTTTGGTCAAACTGGTCATTCAGTCCGACGCTAAACTAATTGGCCCCGATTTCAAATGCCAGCGGAGAAATCGTCAGTCGTTATTCCTTAAATGAGCAGAAAGACCTTAGAGTTCGATCTTTTGCTGCGATCAGTCGCCTTGCCCATCGAACCATGTTTGTGGTATTGTTTGACGATAAGCGCAAATGAAGTCTTCGAGCAGGTGAAGGCTTTGCCGGCGCGTGAGCGTCGCAAATTCTTTGAATCCGTCCATGAACTGGAGACGGCAAACGATGTTCGACCGCCCGCAGGACGGAAAATCCGGACTCGCTGGCCCAATGCTGCCGCTAGACGCCGCAAGATCACTGGCGGAAAAATAGTGCCGAATTTGGTTTTGTTGTCGCGAGAGCACGAAGAACATTTGATTTGAACCGGGTAGCGCGACCGTCCCGGTCGCCTCCAGTCGGCGTCTCGCCGACTGGCTCCCTGAGTAATTGACCGATGTAGGTAAACAGGTAAACCTTCCAACACCCTGACGCCCTCGGCGAGACGCCGAAGGCGGCTGGCGAGGACGCCAGCGCTCCCCAACAAAACTTACATGGTTTCCGCTTAACTCGACAGCGCTTCTGGCGCGGCAGAGGTTTTCTGTTTGAAAACCAGCTTGCCTTCTTCAACGACTACGTGGACGGGTTCGTTAGGCTGGAGATTTCCTTTAAGGATTTCCTCTGCCAACGGGTCTTCCAGGAATCGTTCCACGGCCCGGCGCATTGGACGCGCTCCGTACTGCGGATCATAACCTTTTTCCACGAGGAAATCCTTCGTGGCTGGATCAATGATAAGATCGAGTTGCTTGGCTTTCACTCGTTCCAGTACCTTGGCGACTTCCAGGTCGAGAATTTCGAGCAGATCGGTCTTGATGAGCGGACGAAAAACAATGATGTCGTCAAGACGATTCATGAACTCGGGGCGAAATGCCTTCTTCGCCTCGTCCATGATTTTTTCCTTCATCTTGTCGTAAGAATTCTCGTCGCTGATCGGCGAGAAACCCATCGTCGCGCCGCGGCGGATTGTCTCCGCGCCGACGTTTGACGTGAGAAGAATGATCGTGTTTCGGAAATTGATCACGCGCCCGACGTTGTCGGTCAGTTTTCCCTCCTCCAAAATCTGGAGTAGCATGTTCATCACGTCCGGGTGCGCTTTTTCGATTTCGTCAAAGAGCACGACAGAGTAGGGGCGTCGGCGCACTTGTTCGGTCAACTGCCCGCCTTCCTCGTAACCGACGTAGCCCGGCGGCGAACCGATCATGCGCGAGGAATTGTGCCGTTCCATGTATTCGCTCATGTCCAATTGGATGAGCGCCTTGGAATCGCCGAAAAGCGTTTCCGCTAGCGATTTGGCGAGCAATGTCTTGCCAACGCCTGTCGGTCCGAGAAGTGCAAAGGTCCCGATCGGACGGCGCGGGTCTTTTAAGTCAGCGCGCGAACGGCGCAATGCTTTGCAAAGCGCGGAAACGGCTTCCTTCTGGCCGATAATCTTGCGGGACATCTCCGCTTCCAATGCGAGCAATTTCGCTGCTTCGCCTTCTTCCATCCGCTTGAGCGGGATGCCAGTCCATTTGGCAACGACGTGCAAAATATCTTCTTCTCCGACGGTGACACGCTTCTCTTCGCGGGCGGCGCGCCAGGCGGCCAAAACCGCGTCAAGCTTTTCCTTGGCGTGCTTTTCTTTGTCGCGCATTGCTGCTGCGCCTTCAAAATCCTGGTCCTTGATCGCCCGTTCTTTTTGCGTTTTGATCTTCTCGATCTCGAGTTCGAGGTCCTTAACCTCCGGCGGGCGGGTCATCGTGCCGATGCGGGCGCGCGAACCGGCTTCGTCCATCACGTCGATGGCTTTGTCCGGCAGATAGCGGTCAGTGATATAGCGATCCGCCATGCGGACGGCTGATTCGATGGCGGCGTCTGTGATTTCCGCTTTGTGGTGCTCCTCGTATTTGGGACGAAGGCCCTTGAGAATCAGAACCGCTTCCTCGACGGACGGCGCTTCGACTTTGACCGTCTGAAAACGGCGTTCGAGCGCGGCGTCTTTTTCGATGTACTTGCGATACTCGTTCAAAGTGGTCGCGCCGATACACTGCATTTCACCGCGGCTCAAAGCGGGCTTGATGATATTGGACGCGTCCATCGTTCCTTCCGCCGAACCGGCCCCGACAATGGTGTGCAATTCGTCAATAAACAAAATGATATTCCGCGCGCGGCGAATTTCGTCCATGACCGCCTTGATGCGCTCCTCAAATTGGCCGCGATACTTGGTTCCCGCCACCATCAACGCAAGGTCCAGCGTTATGACGCGCTTCTCGCGAAGGATTTCCGGCACGTTGCCGCGCGCAATCTCCTGCGCAAGACCTTCGACAATCGCCGTTTTTCCGACGCCTGCTTCGCCCAACAGAACAGGATTGTTCTTCGTGCGGCGGCACAGCACCTGGATGACGCGCTCAATTTCGTTTTGACGCCCGATAACCGGGTCCATCTCCCCTTTTCGCGCGATTTCCGTAAGGTCGCGACCGAAAGCTTTCAGGGCAGGGGTTTTTACTTCGCCCTTTTTCTCGGGCGTCTTTTCCGGGGAGCCTTCGCCTGCGGCGGAGCCTTGGGCTTCCTCGGAGGAGGCGAAATGCGGGTCCAACTCTTTCAGGATTTCCTGGCGCGTTTGTTCGATATCCACGTCAAGGTTCTTGAGAACGCGGGCGGCGACACCGTCCCCTTCGCGCAACAGACCCAAAAGAATATGCTCGGTGCCTACGTAAGTATGATTGAGCGCCTTGGCTTCCTTGGCCGCGAGCGCAAGAACCTTCTTGACGCGCGGGGTGTAGGGAATGTTGCCAATCATTTTTTGATCGGGGCCGGTGCCAACCTGCTTCTCAACCTCCATTCGCACGGTGTCGAGGTCAAGGCCGAGCTTCTGCAAAACGTTGACGGCGACGCCCTGGCCAAGCTTGATTAGACCCAGCAGCAAATGCTCGGTGCCGACGAAGTTATGATTGAAGCGATCCGCCTCTTTGCGAGCCAGCGCCAGGACCTGCTGGGCGCGCGGCGTGAAATTGTTCATTGCTGATTCTTCACTCATAGTTGAAGTTTGCCTCCGCTAGTTCCTTTTGTCCACATTCGCGCCGCCGCTCCCGGACGCTTTCGGATTCGGCCGGCTCACATGTCGCAAGCGATCCCGCAACATGTCGGCGCGCAGCAGATCGCGCTCTTCGGCCACCAGTTTCTCAGTAAATTGTTTCTGCAAATGCGCTGGTTGTGTAATCACAAACAGCTCGTCGATCAACGCCCGGTCCGTGCTTGGGAATTCTCCCAAATCAACCCCCAGCCGCATCAGCGAAAGGAGGTTCATTGTTTCCTTCGACGTAATGCTGTGCGCGTTCGCCAAAATTCCGTAAGCGCGCCCGATGTGATTGAAAACGATCTTGGGCTTTTTTTCCAGCAGCATGGCGCGGGAGTTTTCCTCGTGTTCGATAATTTGGAGAAGCACTTTGTTCAACCGTTCCACGATATCCGTTTCCACCTCGCCCAAAGTCATTTGGTTGGAAACCTGGAAAACATTGCCAAGCGCCTCAGTTCCTTCGCCGTAAAGCCCGCGAACCGCCAGGCCCAGTTTATTGACGGAAGATATAATCTGGTTGATCTGCTCCGCGAGCACCAAACCCGGAAGGTGCAGCATTGCGCTGACGCGAATGCCGGTGCCGAGGTTCGTCGGACATGCGGTCAGGTAGCCCAACTCGGGACTGAAAGCGTAATCGAGCCGGCGTTCCAATTCGGTATCGACTTGATCAATGGCAACCCAGGCTTGCCGAAGCTGAAGACCCGGACGCAACGCCTGCATCCGCAAATGATCTTCTTCATTGATCATTACGCACAGCGATTCTTCCTTGTTGAGGACCAGTCCGCTTCCGGCGGTTTTTGCGGCATGTTCGCGGCTGATCAAATGCCGCTCCACCAAAATTTGTTTGTCGAGCGTTGGCAGGTTATCCATCGTCTCCGAATAAGCGCCAACAAGCTGCGGCAGGCTTTCCACGGCTGGACGAATGACTTCCAACGCCTTGATCCGCTCAGGTTTTTTTGACCAGAGCGGAAAAGCCAGTCCTCGCAGATTGCGCGCCAGCCGAACGCGGCTCGACATCACAATCCGGTCGTGCGGCCCGCTTCGGCGCGCCGTTTCCACAGGCGGACTGAGAAATTGATGTATGGTCATCGAGCTCATTTCGTGGCCAGTTGGCTGATCTGGTCCTTGGTCGTCTTGATTTCGTCGCGGATGCTGGCGGCTTCCTCAAAATCCTCGGATGTAACGGCTTTATCCAGTTTCTTTTGCAAGTTCTTCAGGCGATCGCTTAAATCCCGGCTTTGGCGCAAGGCCACTGGAACCTTGCCAACATGCCGGACGCCTTTGTGCATCGACTTTAGCAAGCTTTCCAAACCGTCGGCGAAGGTGTTGTAACATTGGGAACAACCGAGCCGGCCCGCTTTCTTGAAATCGGTCTGCGTAAAACCGCAGTTAGGGCACTTAACATCCTCGCCTGCGGACATTTCCTGCGAAGCGCCGAGGCCCAGCAGCAAATCCGCCAGGGAAAAGCCAGCGGGGTCGTTGACGCCCTTTTGCTTGGCGCACTCCTCGCACAGGTCCACCTTCTGCATCTTGTCGCCCACAATCTGGGTCAAGTGAACCGTGGCTGGGTTCTGTTTACAAAACATACACAGCATATGATAATCAATGTACCATGAATTTCAAAAAACGAGAATGAAATTCCGCTATAACGCTTTCATTCATATCGGCTCGCCGGAAGTCTGGGTTAAGGCGTGATACTGGCGGATCAAACCCTCGGTGACTGGGCCGGGTTTGCCCATTCCAATGACGCGGCCATCGATCTTGACCACCGATATGATCTCCGCGCCAGTTCCGGTCAAAAAGCACTCGTCGGCGATGAAAAGGTCGTACCGGGTCAAATTCGGCTCGCTGACAGGCATGCCGTTTTCCCGCGCCAGGTCCATCACCGTTCCCCGGGTAATTCCATAAAGCGCGCCTGCTGATAGCGGCGGCGTCAGGAGTTTGCCGTCCTTGACGATAAACAGGTTATCGCCTGTGCATTCGGCAACATATCCATCAGCGTTAAGCATGATCGCTTCTTCGCAGCCGCCGTTGAGCGCTTCAATCTTGGCCAGGATGTTGTTCAGGTAATTGAGCGACTTGATCGCGGGATTCAAAGCGCTGTGAAGGTTGCGCGTGGTGGCGACCGTGATGATTTCAAGGCCCTTCGCGTAAAGTTCCGCCGGATAAAGCTGTATCGCCCCGGCAATAATGATAATTGACGGGCGTTTGCACTTATTTGGACTAAGGCCAAGGGTTCCCACTCCGCGGGTGACGACGAGGCGGATGTATCCGTCACGGATTTTGTTCTTTTTGCAGCACTCGACGACTGCGGAAGCCACTTCCTTTGGGGTCAACGGGATTTCCAGAAGAATCGCCTTCGCGGAGTAAAAGAGCCGTTCGATGTGCTCCGTCAATTTGAAGACCCGGCCGTTGTAGGCCCGGATGCCTTCAAAAACGCCGTCACCGTAAAGCAGCCCGTGATCGAACACCGATATTTTGGCGTTCTTTTCGTCGTAATATTTGCCGTCGATATAAATCTTCATCGCTTTCAACCACAGCAAGCTACGGTGGGCCATGCCGGGTGGAAAGCAAATTTCAACTACGGCGGTGCCTGGTGTTCCTCCTAATCGTAATCCTACTCTTAATCATAATCTCTTTTCACCGGAGATTAGGATTACGAGTACGAGCAGGATTAGGAGGGGAAAATCACGCCAGTCTTCTCTTCGTCAGAAAATCAAAAATGCTCTGTCGGGGGATCAAGTATTGGGTGGGATTGCCGGCATCCGCCAGAACCTTGGCTTTCAGGAGATGATAGATATGATCGTAATCGCAATCCATCAGCCAAGCGAGCCGAGGCGCGCCGAAGTGCGGTTCTTTTGCCGGAAAGGAGGAATCGAAGAATTTTGCAAATTCCTCCATTGGCTTCAAACCCGACCTTACTGCTTGGAGGTTCACTGACGCGACGCGGAGGCACATCCTCGAAACTCCAGGCGCTGCGATGTCAAACGCCAACGGAAGCTTCTGATCTTCGATGCGCTCCAGCAGGTGATACCGGCTGCAATCCAGAATCGCCGTTGCGAATGCAGCGGAAACCAGAGGCCGCGTGGTTTCAAAATTCTCATGCTGTTTTTGTTGCTTGGTTTCAATGGTGGTTTTCATGAAAAAGAGTAGTCCCATAAAAATATGGGACTTGCAAGCTTTGTTTTACATTTTTTTGTGGGAATGGTATTTTTTGTCATGCCTAAGAAGAGCGGTCTCGAGACCCCGCGTGAAAAACAGATTGGTGATCGCGTCAAGCAGTTCCGCGATCAAATCAACTGGCCGCAATCGCCATTCGCCGTCGAACTGGGGATCAGCCACGACAAACTCGCGAGCATCGAATATGGCCGCACGCCGCTCAAATACGCCATCGGATACCGGCTTTGTTTTATTTTCGATGTCAATCATCGCTGGCTGACCAACGGCGAAGGTGAAGTCAAGGCCGCCACCGCCGCATTGGAACTGCCTCGGCCTGAGGATGTTGACCCGCGGACGCTTTGGAGTGAAATTGCCCCCAAGGCCGGCTCAGGCCGGGTCAAACGCGCTTCTGCGAATGCGTCAGAGAGCAAGAAATCTCAGAAAGGCGAGCTAATCCCCCGGTTTGACGCGACGAATCATGTTGTCAGCTTCATGAGCAACTTGTTAGCGAAGGAAAAGTTTCATTCGCCCCTGGCCCGCCAGGAATTCGCTCTGGAAGTTACCAGTTTCGCTCATCAACTGTCCCTTCGCTTGCGCCGCGAAGGCGCGAAGGACCGCCATGTGGAGGCAGCTTCCCGTGACGGCGAGGCTTCGGGCCGGGACGGAGCCGTCGGCGGTTTGCGGGAAAGCATTCGTCATTTAGATCAGCATTTGAAAAAACTTCAGGCCACGATGGAAAAAGGCGGCAAAGTTTCAGGCAAAGCCGGCAGCGAACCGGAAGTTGTGCGATTGCAGGAAACCATTGAAAAAATCGGCGGCCAAATTCAAAGCGTCGAAGAAGGACTGAAAATTTTGCTGGCCAAACGCCCTGAATAGAGCGCCCGCAAAAATGCGGTCAACGTTTGGCAGCCTTACTACGCTTTGACGGCCCGCTTGCTCGCTTTATAAATTCTTCCTGACTGCGGAACCATCTTCGTTTCACGGGGGTATAGACGCCGTCGGATTGCAGTTCCCAGGATTTGACATTGTCTGCGAGTGGGATTCCGAGGAATTCATTCTTGATGCGGTGGCGCAACTTCGGGGCTTCAATTGGAAACACCGCTTCGATGCGCTTGAAAAAATTCCGTTGCATCCAGTCTGCGCTGCCGACCCAATATTGCGGCTTTCCCGCGTTCTCGAAATAAATGATACGGCTGTGTTCCAAAAACCGGTCCACGACGCTTCTCACGGTGATGTTCTCGCTGAGGCCGGGGATTTTGGGTCGAAGGCAGCAAATCCCGCGCACAAGCAAATCAATTTTTACGCCCGCCTGGGACGCCCGATAAAGGGATCGAATGACTTCTTCATCGAGCAGCGCATTCATCTTCGCGATGATTCGCGCGCGTTTTCCCTCCAGCGCATTGGCCGTTTCCCTGTCAATCATTGCTACAATGCGACGATGCAATTCAAACGGCGCGAGCATCAGCTTTTTCGTCGGCTGATAATGGCCGAGGCCGGTGAGCAAATTGAAAACGTTCGTGGCGTCTTCGCCGAAATCGCGCTGGCACGTCAACAAGCCCACATCGGTGTAAAGCCGCGAGGTGGTGGCGTTGTAATTACCCGAACTCAAATGGACGTAGCGTAGAATGTTCGGGCCTTCCTTGCGCACGACAAGGCACATTTTGCAGTGAATCTTGTAGCCGACCAATCCGTACACCACGTGAACACCAGCCTCCTCCAGTTTCCGACTCCACTGGATGTTGTTGGCCTCGTCGAAGCGCGCCCGCAATTCCACCACGACCGTGATTTGCTTGCCGTTCGCGGCGGCTTCCATCAACGCGCCGACGATGCGCGTGTCGCCGCCGGTGCGGTAGAGGGTTTGTTTGATCGCCAGCACACCGGGGTCGCGCGCTGATTTCTCCAAAAACTCCACGACAGTGTCAAAACTATCGTAAGGGTGCTGCAAGAGGATGTCGTGTTTGCGAATCGCGGCGAACAGGTCCTTTTCCCGTCGCAACGCGCGCGCGATGGGAGCGATGAACGGCGTATCCAGCAATTCCGGCGAATGGTTGTCATCGAGCAGCCCCATCAACCGCGCAGGATTTAGCGGACCATCGATCAAATTCATGTCCTGCTCGGTCAATTTCAGCGTGCCCAAGAGCGCGTTGCGAATGGTTGCGGGACAATCGTGGTCGGCCTCAAGGCGAACCGCATCGCCTTTGCGGCGATTGTGGAGTTCGTTTTCGATGGCCTTGAGCAAATTGCCGGCATCCTGTTCGTCCACGTAAAGTTCGCTGTTCCGCGTGACGCGAAAATGCCAGTAACCGATGATTGTTGTGCCCGGAAATAAATCGCCGAGGAAATGCCCAATCACCTGGCCCAGGAAAATGTAATCGCGGCGTTCATCCACGCGGGGAAGCCGGACAAATGCCGGCAAGACTCGCGGCGCCTGCACGACGGCCAGGTGCCGCAGACTGTGCCCGCCGGATTTCATTTCCAACTGGACGATGACATTGAGCGATTTGTTGAGCAGTTGCGGAAAGGGATGCACCGGATCGAGAGCCAGCGGCGTTAGAACGGGGCGAACTTCGCGGCGATAATAATCCTCCAGCCATTTCAAGTCTGCTTCCGCCAACTCGGAAGGTTTGAGAAATCGGATTCCGTGCTGTTCCAAGCCCGGCGCCAATTCTTCGCGCCAGCACACGTATTGATCGTTGACCATGCGGCGGATGCGTTCCTGCACGGCGCTTAAAGTTTCGACGGGCGACATTCCATCCGGTCCGGTGCTGGTCACGCCGCTTTCGACTTGTTGCTTGAGTCCTGCGACTCGGACTTCAAAAAATTCGTCAAGGTTCGAGCCGGTGATGCAAAAGAATTTCAGGCGTTCGAGCAGGGGAGTGGTCGGATTGCGCGCCTCCTCCAGCACGCGTTGATTAAACTCCAGCCAGCTCAATTCACGATTGATGAAGTGAGCGGGATCAACGGAGTTTTGCGCCTGTTGCGACACGCGCGGACATTACCCAACCAAGAAGACCGAAGCCAGCGGCAAAAAAACGATCAGTTGTACTCCTGAAAGCGGCGCATGCTCGCTTCGTCTTCCGCCAGCCAAACTTGGATTTGTTCGTCAGTGAACTCGCGGGGCGCGGGCAATTCCGCTTCCGCAACCGGAACGACACGGAGCAGGAAGCGCAGCAATTGCTGCTGCTCCTCGGCAGGCAATTTCATTGCCGCCTGTTCAATGTCCAATAACGTGCGCACGTGGAGTATAATGCTTTAATCCGCAGCGATCGGCAAGTCTCGAAGGTTCGTACAGATATTTCACCGAGTAGTGTTCAGTAGGCTTGCCACAACAGATGTTCTGAGGCAAAATTGTCGCGTGAAGAAAGAGTTCGTGTTTGAAATCGAACAGGAGGAGGACATGCTGGTGGCGATTTGTCATCAGCCCGAAATGGCGACTCAGGGAGAGAACCTCGACGAACTTCTGGACATGATTCGCGATCTTATTCGCTGTCGTTTTGACCCTGGCGATAATCATCTGGAGTGGCCAATCCGGCTTCATTTTCTACACGATCCGGTGTTGTCCGCTAAAGTGGCGTGAAGCTTCCTCGCGACGTTTCTGGCGATAAAGTGTGTCGCGCGTTGAAACAGCTGGGTTTTGAATTTGTTCGTCAAACCGGTTCTCATCGACATTTCGTGAAAAACGGCCTTCACCCATGTGTGCCGATGCATCGGGAAATCAAACCGAAAACTCTGCAATCCATTTTGAAGCAGGCGAACATTACGATTGAAGAGTTGGTGAATAATCTTTGAAGCGCCTTAATTGATTTTCACATTGTCGGATTCGGGTTGTTGGACGCGTTCTTCGGGAACGTGAACGCGCCAGCCGCGCGGGCGCAGAACTGCCTGGTAATAAATCGCGGCGATTAAGACGACGCCTGACAATATCATCATGCTGGGGCGGCCAGCGTCGCGGTCGGCGTAAGTAGCGACGATGAGTCCAGCCGTTACCAGAACTCCGAAGATGGGAACCAAGGGATACCATGGCGTGCGATAACCGGCTTGCCCGGTCCGCCCCAGCTTGCGGCCCAGCAACACGCCTATTGCAACGAGCGCGACGCTGAAGTTTTCGCCGGAAAGGAGAAGTATGTTCATTCGCTCGCCCATGGCGCAAAAAAGCGCGCCGAGCGCACCCAGGGTCAAAGTTGCCACCCACGGCGATAAGAGCCTTCCATGCACACGGGTCAAAGCGCGATTGATTGCTTTGGGAAAGATGCCATCGCGTCCGTTGGCATAGTAAAATCGACTTGACGCAACTGTGGAAACGATCAGCGCATTGAAAATTGCCGTCGCAATGCCGAAGCTGACGATCGCGCCCAATCGCGGGCCTGCTGTCTGCTTTAGAAATGTGGCGAAAGGCGAATCCGCAGAGAGAGTGCCTTGGAGATCACGAACGCTGATCGCAAATAATACAATGGGAATTGCGATCAAGATCGACGCCACAGTTCCAGCCAGCGCAACCACACCGCCAATGCGCTTTTGAGCATCATGCAACTCCTCACCGAAAAACATTGCCCAACTTGCGCCTGCGCAAGCCCACGCCCCGGCTACGATGGCTAGCGCCATTGGGATGACTGAAGTCGAAACGATGCCCTTCGAGTTGGCCATGACCGGATGCAACAATGCCTGGCTGAGAGTCCGGGACGGATGACTCAAACTGACAGCGGAGAATATCACGATGGCCAGCAACTCAATGGAGAGAAACGCGCCTGTAATCCAACCATTGGCGCGCAGATTGAGAATGGAGATGGTTGTAGCAACAGCGATGGCGGCCAATCCAATTGATAGCTGGTTGAACCCGGGAATGAAAGAATGCACATAATCCGCAAACCCCAGCGCAGTAAACGCCATGAATGCCGGTGAAGTGACCAAGAATAATGCCTGAACAACAAAGCCTGGCCCTGAGCCGAGTGCGCCAGCAACGCTTCCATAAGGCCCGCCTGCATGGGGGAATGACGCCGCCAACTCAGCGTAAAGCAGTGCCATTATCGCTGAAATAATTCCGCCTACTAAAAATCCAAGCGCGGCTCCAGTTCCTGCCGAGCGCACCGCCGATTCGCCAGCCACGAAAACCGACGCCGCAGGAGACAGCGCCGACATCGTGAGAAAAAGAACTCCGACAGCCCCAACCTGACGTCGCAACGGTTGAACTTGAGGAGGGGGGCCTTCGTTCATAAGCTATTCATTGACTGGGCGCAGCGGTTTTACAAGCGCTTTTGCCGATTGAACACCGGCGAGTTGCTTGCAAAGCCATTGACAATCTGCCAGAATGCCCTTTTACTATATATAAGTAAGATTAGTAAGTCACTTATGATTACACCGGACGCAGTTCCGAAACTGAGCCGCAACGAAGGCCTAAAGTCGAATGACCCGTTGCTGGCAGGCACCATTCGACAGACCCTCGACGATGCCGCCAAGGAGCGTTTCACTGAGGATGATTACGAATTCCTCAAGTTCCACGGCATCTATCAGCAGGATGACCGCGACAAGCGCAAGACCGGCAAACAATACATTTTCATGGTTCGCGGGCGTTTGCCTGGCGGCTCTTTGAATTCCGAAGTTTATCTGGCGTTTGACCGGCTTTGCGGCGAATTCGGCAATAACACGCTGCGAATTACGACGCGGCAGGGGTTCCAATTTCACGGCGTGACCAAGGGCGCACTCGGCCCGTTCATGAAAGGGCTGAATGACGCGATGGCGACCACGCTTGCCGCCTGCGGCGATGTCAATCGCAATGTCATGGCCGCGCCAACACCGGCGACGAGTCCCCTGGTGGACGAAATCCAGCGCCACGCGAAAACGGTTTCCGACGCGCTGCTGCCGAAGACCCGCGCGTATCACCAAATCTGGGTCGAAGGCGTGGAATTGAAGTTGACAGATGAAGACGCGAGTTTCGTCGATCCGCTTTACGGCAAATCGTATCTGCCGCGCAAGTTCAAGGTCGCCTTCGCGATCCCGCCGTTGAACGACATTGACATTTTTACAAATGACTGCGGGTTTATCGCGATTGCCGAGAATGGCCGGTTGGCGGGTTACAATCTTGTGGCCGGCGGCGGCATGGGAATGAGCCATGGCAATGCGCAGACTTTTCCCCGGCTTGCGGACGTCATCGGTTTTGTCACGCCGGAGCAGGTTGTCGAAACGGCAAAGGCCGTGGTGACGATTCACCGTGATTTTGGCGACCGGACGAATCGCAAACACGCGCGGCTCAAGTACGTTCTCGAGGAACGAGGAGTTCCGTGGTTCGGCGAAGAAATGGAACGCAGACTCGGCTTTAAAATGCCTGCGGCGCGTCCGTTTGAATTCACCGCCCAAGGTGATGTATACGGGTGGCAAAAACAATTCGACGGCAAATATTTTCTCGGCCTTTTTGTTGAGAACGGACGCATTAAGGATGCGGGAGATTACCGTCTGAAATCCGGCCTTCGCGCGGTCGCGGAGAAGTTTAAGGCGGACTTGCGCTTGTCGCCTTCGCAAAACATTTTGCTGGTCAACGTCAAGCCAGAGGATTGCGATGGAATTACGAAGACGCTCGCCGAATTTGGAGTGCCTGTGGAAAATCAGGCCAGCGTCCTTCGACGGGCGTCGATCGCTTGCCCGGCCTTGCCGACTTGCGGGCTGGCACTCGCGGAATCCGAGCGCGTGATGCCAGATGTGTTGACTCGCCTGGAAGGTCTTTTGAAGGAAGTCGGCCTTGCTAGCGAAGAAATTATCATTCGCATGACTGGCTGTCCGAATGGCTGCGCCCGTCCTTATACGGCAGAACTTGCGCTGGTCGGCAAAGCGCCTGGAAAATACCAGCTCTATGTTGGTGGCAACCAGCCGGGGACGGAGCTGTGCTCGCTTTACAAGGAAAGCGTCAAGTCCGACGAACTCGTCAATGAATTGCGTCCGGTGTTCAGCCGTTTCGCGCGTGAACGGATTGGCGCGGAACGCTTCGGGGATTTTTCCCGGCGTGTTCTATTACCCGAAAAGCTGGCGTCAGGTTCGACTGGTACTGCCTCAGAAGCTGCCGCTTAATGCAAACAATCAATCCACAGCCGGAAACCGGCACGCTGACGGCGCGAGATGTTGCGGCGTTGGACTTGCAATTCTCCACGATGGGGAGCGAAGATGTCCTGTCGTGGGCGTGGAATCGGTTCGGCGCGCGGGCTGCGATTGGCACGAGCTTCCAGGGGTCGGGATTGGTGATGATGCACATCGCCAAGGAAGCGGGATTAAAATTCCCGATTTTTACACTTGACACTGGTTTGCTGTTTCCTGAAACGATTGAATTGCACAAACGCCTCGAGGATTTCTTCGGCTGGAAAATTGAATCGGTCGTGCCGGATTTGACGCTGGAGCAGCAGGCCGAATCGAACGGCCCGGAATTGTGGAAGCGCGACCCCGACCTTTGCTGCACGATTCGCAAAGTGCTGCCGCTTCAATCCAAACTTCAGGACCTGGATTGCTGGATTACCGGGCTTCGCAGGAACCAATCCGAATCCCGCTCGAGCATCGGCATCGTTGAGCTTTATGCGTTGAACGGCGAGAACGGCCCGGACATTGTCAAGTTGAATCCGATGGCAAATTGGAGTCGCGAGGCCATTTGGGATTACATCCGGAAACATAAAATACCCTCGAACCCGCTTTATTTGCAGGGCTACCGCTCGATCGGTTGCATGACCTGCACGCGCAAGAGCGGGGAAGGGGAGGATGAACGCGCCGGACGCTGGATTGGTTTCAAGAAAGTCGAGTGCGGCATCCACACCTTTATGTCGCGCAAGATCGACTTCGAGATTTGAGTCAGACGGGAAAACAATGGATCACCGCAGCACCACCGCACCCACGGAACAGTTGAAGATCGTCATCGTCGGCCACGTTGACCACGGAAAATCGACTTTTGTTGGCCGGCTTTTCAATGACACGGGATCGCTGCCCGAGGGAAAGCTGGAACAGTTGCGCGCGATTGCTGAGCGCCGGGGCGTGCCCTTTGAATGGGCGAACCTCATGGACGCGCTACAGTCCGAGCGCGACCAAAACATTACAATTGACACGGCGCAGATCTGGTTTCAGACGAAGAAGCGGCAGTATGTTATTATTGACGCTCCGGGCCACAAGGAGTTTCTCAAGAACATGATCACCGGCGCGGCCAATGCGGAGGCCGCCCTGCTGCTGATCGACGCCGCGGAGGGTGTGCAGGAACAGTCACGCCGGCATGGTTATTTGCTCTCCATGCTGGGAATCCGGCAGATTGTCGTGCTTGTCAATAAAATGGACTTGTGCGGTTACTCGCAGCAGCGTTTTGAGGGAATTGAAAAATCCTTTCGCGTGTTTCTTAAGTCGGTTGGAGTGGAACCAAAAAGTTTCATTCCCATTTCCGCCCGTGAGGGGGACAACATTGCCACGAAGGCCGAAAAAATGCCGTGGTGGACCGGGCCGACGGTGCTGGAGACGCTCGATGACTTTCAAGTTGCGGTGCGGCCGGTGGGGCAGCCGCTGCGGTTTCCGATCCAGGATGTTTATCGGTTTGACGAGCGCCGGATTCTTGCCGGCCGTGTCGAAGCCGGAACGTTGAATGTCGGTGACAAGCTTGTTTTCTCGCCGACAAACAAGGTCAGCACCGTCAAGACGATTGAACGATGGAACGCTCCGCCGTCCAATCGCGCCAATGCCGGGGAGTCGGTCGGCATCACACTGACGGAGCAAATTTTTGTGGCGCGCGGAGCGGTTGCGGCGTTGGAAACAGCGCCTCCTTATGAGCTGGCTCGATTCAAGGCGCGGATATTCTGGCTTGGGCGCGCGCCGTTCAGCGCCGGAAAATCATATAAACTCAAACTCGCCACCGAGGAAGTTGAGTGCTGGATCGATTCCATCCAGCGCCTTATCGACTCTTCGACGCTGGAAACCATCACGCGCGCCGAAAGTTTTGTAGGCAGGAACGAAGTTGCGGAACTGACGATCCACACCAAACGCCCGGTGGCGTTTGACGTTCATTCTGAAATCGCGTCCACGGGACGATTTGTTATTGTTGACGGATTTGAGGTTTCCGGCGGCGGCATTGTCGTGCCGGACAATTATCCGCGCCGGACGTCGGACAGCCTTCACAAGAGTCAAAATATTTATTGGAGCCAGGGCAAGGTCACCGGGGAACAGCGCAGCGCGCGCAACGGTCATGCCGGGTGCGTCGTCTGGCTTACGGGTTTGTCGGCTTCGGGCAAGTCCACCATTGCGATCAACCTGGAGCGCGAACTCTTTAATCTTGACCGCCATGCGTACTTGCTGGACGGCGACAACGTTCGTCACGGGCTTTGCTCGGACCTTGGATTTTCTCCGGAAGATCGCAAGGAAAACATCCGGCGCGTTGGCGAGTCCGCCAAACTTTTCGCCGATGCGGGTATCATTTGCATCACCGCGTTTATTTCGCCATATCGTTCCGACCGTGAATTGGTCCGTCAATTAATGCCTGCGGGGAAATTCATCGAGGTTTACGTGAACGCGCCGTTGGAAGTGTGCGAGGCGCGCGATCCGAAGGGTCTTTACGCCCGCGCCCGCGCCCACCAAATCAAGGAATTTACCGGCATTTCAGCACCGTACGAAACGCCCGAGAAGCCAGAAATCGAGTTGCGGACAGACCAGTTTTCCGTGGACGAATCCGTCGCCCGCCTTATCGAATACCTGAATGTTCGCGACAGCGGCGCTGAGTTCGCAATTTAGTTGTTAAAGTAATTTTGAAATGTTTCACGAATTATCTCTGTTCGTGCGACGTCTTGCTTGATCACGTTCAAGAGCTTGCTGAAGAAGCGTCTCGCTAGCATGAAAATTTGTTTCGCGTAGGCTGGCCAGCGCTTCTGATAGCCTCAGCAAGTTCTTCGAGGCGGCAAGCTCCAGCACTCCGATCGTGCCAGTCACCCTAAGACCCCTTTCTCGCGCGTGTTGTCGAGCCGCTGATTCATCTACAATCAACGCGTCTGCATGAATTTCCTGCGCCAAACAAATGGCCTCACTCTCACCAGGATCCAATGGTAACGATTGATCAATATGAATAGGTGATTTTATAGTAAGCCATGTGGGAGGCTTCGCGGCCCATTCTCGCACAATCGAAGGCGCATCGGAGTTGCTCAATTCGGCATGAACAGAAGGAGGGACTATAATTCTATCGTACAAGGTGGGTAACACATGGATGGCCTTGCAGAGCACAAGATAGTTGATTGGACTTGTGTCTGAAACGATTACTACCATCGCTCGAAAGCCTTCTCGACTAGAAAGGACGCATCCTTGCCTGAACTTCCTCGGTCAGAGTCAATCCTTATTCGCAAGCTGCTGGTTGTTTTGCCAATCTTCTTCAAGGTTTTCCGCCGAATAATTGCGAACGCAGTTTTTTTTGGCAAGAAACGCCTCTGTCTGGTGCCAAGTAAGACCGAGAGTCTTGCGCACCTGGCCCCGGGTAATTCTGCCCTCTCGATAGAGTTCTGCGGTTATGGATTCCAAGACTTGGCGAGAAACTTCGCCTTGTTCCTGCAAGGCTCTAACGAGAAGCTCAGGCAATTCAAGTGTTATTGGCATAACATCGGTAGAATATCATAACTTCCTGTGGTTTGTCCAATGGGCGTTGGCAAATTACGAAAGTAATTAGCGCAGGGACGTTTTTTTCAACGCTTTGACTTTTTCGGCTTCGGGTTTGTTGGCGTAGAATTTGTCCAGGGGATAGCAGCCGCTGATCATTCCGTTTCGCGGGGCTGTCGTGCAGTCGCTGAAAGTTCGGCAGATTGATTTTGCAGTCAGCGCGCCTTTTTCCAACGAATCCGAAGCGATGGTTGGGTAACTCAGAATCATCCGGCCCAGTCCAATCATATCAGTCCAACCTTCGCGGACCACTGCTTGCGCGACGGCGGGAAGAAATTCCTGCAAATAGCTGTACGCCGAACCAACGACAACCATTCCTGGCGGCGCATTCATTTTGATCTGCCGGGTGGCTTCGATTTGTCGCGCGACGTCAATTAAAGGATCGTGCGGCGGTTGATAGCCGTCCGACGGCGGATAGGCGGCGGGGCGTTGAATGTGCGGGCAATAATAAGGAGAGCCGGCGGTGATGTTGAGAAGTTTGATTCCTAGCCGGCCGCACAATTGCACGAATTCGTGGGTCTCCACAAGATCGTGTTCGAGTGGATTTTGTTGATTGACACCAAAACCGCTGGAATATGGGACGAGAAAATCCTCCGGTATGCCAGGACCTAATTTGCCTGGTTCGGCGCGGGTCGGATCGGGTTTGAACCGCACAGTGTCGAATGCGCTCAGGCGAACGCCGATTTCAATCTTGTTTCCGCTGGCGCGAATTCCTTCGACGATTTCGCGCAATATGCGCGTTCGGTTCTCAAACGCGCCGCCGAAATCGCCGGGTCGCGAGCGGGCGCTGAGAAATTCGTGCAACAAATATCCGTGGCAATGCTTGATATCGACAAAATCCGCGCCGACGTCCCGCGCGATCCCGGCACTTTTTATGAAATCGTCGATTAACCTTCGAATTTCGGCATCGGTAAAAACTTGCAAATCGTCGGTGACCTTGAATTTTCTGTCAAGAATCGGGTGGCGATAGGCAACGCGCGGCTCGAGTCGAGTATCGTTGGGCCGGCAAAAGCGGCCCGAGTGCGTCAATTGAAAACCGATGACCAGATCATCCGCAGTTCCGTGGCGTTCGCGATGGGCTTTTGCCAAAGTTTCCCGCAATCGGGCCAAATCGGCTTTGTTACGATCCTCGATGGTAAGTTGATTTGGGTTTGCGCGTCCATCGGGGCGGACAGCCATCGCTTCGCCGCCCCAGATCAATTTTGCGCCGCTTTCGCCGAAACGCGTCCATCGTCGCAAAACCTCGTCCGTCAATCCGCCGGTTCGCGTGCCATCCCAGCCTTCCATCGGTTGCACGGCGAAACGGTTCCCGATTATTTTGCCATTGATGGTTGTTGCGCCTATCGGAGAGGCAAGCGGCGACGAGGGGGCGGTGAGAACTTGGCCATCGCACGGAATATCCAAGCCTAGCGAGGCGGAGTATTTGCGAAAGTTTTCGGGCGTTTTGAGCGTGGGCAACCGCACCCAATCCGCTTTTTTTTCCGGCATGACGCAAAGGATAGGTTGCGCTTCAAATCGGCGCGAGCGGAAAACTCCGGATGATTTTTCCTTCGCGCATATAGGGTTTGGTTTCGGTGGTGAGGAGAAGTTCGCTCACGACAATTTCGACCGGCGTCACGGAGCGCGAAATTTCCGCAAAATCGGCTGCGAATTTTTTATAGTCTTGCGGCGCGGATTTGAATCGCATCACGGTACTGTGGACGATGGCGGGGACGTTCAGCCCGGCGCGAGCAAGCTGATCGTAAAGTTCCGCGTTTGATTTGAAAGCATCCAAAACGTTGCGACGAATTCGCGCAACGTCTCCTGAATCGTCGGAAACCGGGAGAATCGCCGCTTTCGGAGTGAGCATGGGCGCTCCGATTGTCAAGTGGAATGAGCGAGTGGCTTCCAGAATTTTCCGCAGAATTTTGCAAACTGGATTGAGGAGTAGTTCCAGTTGAGCGCGGAGCGTGGCGGCAGGTTTTCGATGCAGGTTGAAATTGACGAATGTGACGATTGTTATGTGCGTCTCCCAATCGGGATACACGTAAACTCCCGGATCGAGCGCGGCCAGTCGCGCGGCGATTGGGCGATAAAATTGTGCGGCGGCTTCTGGGAATGGGTAGGCGCAAGCCAAGTTGAATCCAAACACCGGGCAATCCGGGTCGTCGCGGAGAATCTCATCGACAATGACGCCGTCTCCAGCAGCGTTCGTCATGGCGTGGCGGGAGGCGGACTTTTGCGATGTTCTTCGAGATCGTAACCGCGCACGGCGATTCCTTTCGCCAAATGTTCGCGATCCAGGGTAAAGGAAAGAAACGCGAGGCACATTTCGTCCGTGGTTTGCTCGCCCCACGTGACGAGCTTCGGCGGGTTGTGTGGGTTGAGAGGATTGCCGGATGAATTGTCGTAGTGCGCTTCGAGATTGACGTGTGAACCGGCGGGCAATTTTAAGGGGGTCTTAAGTTCGTAGCCGGTCTGCCAATTGAAATCCCAGTTTTCAACATGCACGAGCGGAACAGTCGTTCCGTCTGGCAAAGTCGCCGTGACTTTCATGTCTTTGCCGAGCAAGTGCATGTGCGGCGTAACGCGATAGAGTGTCGCGTCGAGTTTTATCGGGAGAGAGGCGCGGACGACGTAATTGGAATCGCCGGGCGGAATGCGAAGCAGCAGTTTGGCGACGGGAAAAGCGCGGATGCGCTTATCGACTGTTCCGTGCGCGAAATAAAGCGCGATCTTCGTGCGGTCTTTTTCGGGTTTGCCGGACTTGTGGTAGTGAACTTGCACGACCAAGTCCGCACCTTTCGGGACGAGTCGGCCAATGCCGTCGGGCAACAGGCTGGGATAATTTCCGGGCGCCCAGCCGCCGATCATGCCGCCGGACCTGAATCCCACGCCGCCAAACGAAGTGTAACCGGGACCGGGATCTTGGGCGTCGAGTTCGCGGGCGCGACCGCTGGTGTCGTAATGGACGATGACGTGATGAACGACTTTGCGGTTTCCGGGTTGGACTTCGAGGGCGCGGATGAAGTGGTCTTCGGTGAATTTTGATGGGATGACGAAGCAGCGGTAAATATCCGAGCCTTCGGCGGAGAGTTCGTAGTCTTCGTCGGGTTCGAGGACGACGTCGGGTTTGCCGAGGGACCAGGTGGTGGGGAATTCGGGTGGGGGTACGAGATATCCGGATTTTCCTACCGGGGTATTTGCGTCGGCCCATTCTTTGAAGAGGGCTATTTGTTCTGGGGTAAGGTGACGGTCGTTGGCGAATTCGCCGAAGTTTGGCTCGGCTTTCCAGGGAGGCATGATTTTTTCGCTGGTGACGCGGGCGATTTGTTTGGCGTGTTTGCTGACGTCGCGATAGGTGAGGAGGGAAAATGGGGCGACTTCTCCGGGGCGGTGGCAGATGGCGCAGTGTTGGAAGACGATTGGGGCGATGTCCTGGTTGAAGGTCGGAGGGGTGGCGAACGCAGGAATTGCCGAGAATGAAACCACGACGAAGGCCAAGCGCGCGAAGGATGGCCGTGGATAATGAATGCCTCCTCTCCCCGGCCCTCTCCTCCATAAGTTTATGGAGGAGAGGGAGTTAAAAAAGAACATCAATGCGCGATTTGCAGTTAGCGTTTTACTGGATCGTATGGCTGGCATTCGAGGGTTGATGGATTTCATGGGATTAGGCAGCCGACGGGTGGGGGTTGGCGCGGGGCGGGTTTGCCTTCTGAAATGGCGTCCAGGGCGTCGCGCAGGTCGTGTTCGGTGGCTTCGGAGCGTTTATTGGCGAGGTTTGCGAAGAGGTTGTCGATGCGACCACGATAGAGGATTTTCCGATGGTCGGAAAAAACGACGGCTTCCGGGGCGGTCGTGGCCTTCGCGAGGTTCACCAGGACGTGGTGAGTGTCTAGAAGGATGGGGGCGCGCAAATCATAATCCTTCGCGTGACGTTGCGCGGCGGTGACTGTCAAATCAGGATCGACTTGAACTATAAAAAAATTGAAGTTGGTGTAATGCTCGGTGATTCGGTTGATTTCCGGGGCGTAGGTGTTGCAGATCGGGCAATCGTGCCAATAAAAGATCAACACCGAGGCCGTTTTTCCGGCAGGATCGAGCGGATGGCGCATTTGTCCGGTCAAGTCAGTGAGTGCCGGGCCAGCGGCGTTAGCGCGGCAAATCGAAATCGCCATGAAGAAACAGAATACTACGACTGCTCGCATCCCTCCTTTTTAGCCTTTCTGGAGTGGAGTTGAAACCTTAAAGTGACCCGATGATTCAACAAGAATTCCAAAATGTGACGGCGCTCGCGAAGGCAAATATTTATTTCGAGGGACGTGTTGTGAGCCACACGATCCTTCTGCCCGGCGGGGCGAAGAAGACGCTGGGGTTGATTTATCCGGGGCAGTTTCATTTCGGCACGGGGCAGGCGGAGAGAATGGAAATTGTGGATGGCCAATGCACGGTGAAGTTGGATGGGCAGAATGTGGCGGCGAATTATTCGGCGGGGGGAGTGTTTGAGGTTCCGGCGAAATCGGGGTTTGATATTTCGGTGGAGACGGGGGTTTGTCAGTACGTTTGTTCGTTTTTGTAAGGTTTATTGTGGTTAAGGCGTGTGAGGCGATTTAGGTCATCGTATGGCTTTGAAGATTACGAATGCGGCAGAGGGCAAGTCAGAAATATATGGATATAGCTTTTGTTAAACGATGGAACCCTTACAGGGTTCTGATTTATGCTTTTGCCATTCCCAGGGTAGCTCGTTCCTCGCAACCCTGGGCTGAGAGATTCAATCCCTTTGGGATTGGTCCAGGGCAGACGCATTTAAAATAGCGCAACCCATTGAAAACTAATGTCGATATTTTGTTGTTGACTGAAATGGGTTGTCTGGTATTCGAGAGCGGTGTATCACCCTCTGTTCTGTCTCTGGATTATCCGCGGACGCCTCGGCGAGGCGTCCCTACCAAAAACTGGTTTTATTAAAAATCACTAACATGTCTAAGAGCACTTGCGCGGCGTGCGGCCAGCACATTGAGTTTCCCGATGAAATGTCGGGGCAAAAGGTGACCTGCCCGAATTGCGGCGCGAAGGTTGTGCTGGACCGTCCGGGCGGCCCGACAACGATTCGCATCCCGGCGCAAAAAGATCCGATGAAGCGTGAGGCGGGGACTTCGCCGGTCGGCGCGATTGCGGAACGAATCATTGACAACGTCGAGAGGGTGATTGTCGGGAAGCGCGCAGAAATTGAGTTGACGGTGGTGGCATTACTTGCAGAGGGGCACGTTTTGCTGGAGGACGTTCCGGGCGTCGCCAAGACGATGCTGGCGCGGTGCCTCGCGCGGAGCATGGGGTGCGTTTTTAAACGGATTCAATGCACGCCCGACCTGCTTCCGAACGACATAACCGGCAGTTCCGTTTTCAATCCGAAGAATGCCGATTTTGAATTTCGGCCCGGGCCGGTTTTTACGCAGATTCTTCTGGCGGACGAAATAAACCGCGCCACGCCGCGCGCGCAATCGGCCCTGTTGGAGGCGATGGCGGAGCGCAAGGTGACGAGCGATGGCGTCAACTATGATTTGGAACCGCCGTTTTTCTTGATCGCCACGCAGAACCCGATTGATCACGAAGGGACGTTTCCGCTGCCGGAGGCGCAGTTGGACCGATTTCTGATGCGGTTGAACCTGGGTTATCCGAGCAACGAAGAGGAAATCGCCATGCTGCAGCGACTTCGCCAGCGGCATCCGCTTGATGATCTAGTAGCCGTGACGAGCGCGGAGGAAATTCTTGCCTGCCAGAGCGCGGTTCGCGCCGTCCATGCGGATGAGAAGGTGAACCGTTACATTGTCCAAATCATCCAGGCGACGCGGGAGCATCCCGATCTTTCGCTGGGAGGGAGTCCGCGCGCGTCGATGGCGTTATTGCATTGCGCGCAATCGTTCGCGGCGGTGCATGGTTTTGATTTTGTGATGCCGGATGATGTCAAGCAAATGGCCCACAACACGCTGGGGCATCGGTTGATTATGCGGCCGGAGAGTCGATTGCGGAAAAAGACAGTTGGGGGGATGTTGGAGGAGATTTTGAATAGTGTGCCGGTGCCGCCGATGCCGGCGAAGGCTTTTGCGAGGTGAGGTGAGATTGAAATCTTAGACAGGGTGGACAGGGGAAACCGAAAGCATTTGACAAAAGGAAACCAAGGAAACGAAGTTAAAATTTGTGTTGATTGATAGAAACAGCACAGCTTCTGCGAGCGGTGGATTCCGCGCTGTTCTGGCTACGCGGACGGCTCGGAGTCAGAACAGAGAGGGATGCACCGCTCGCGGATGCTGTGCCGTCCCTACCACCAGAGAGATTTCAGAGGCCGCGACGCAGAGACAGCACAATAGAAGAGCTGCACCGCAAAGCGGTGCTACCGTCCTAGCAAGAATGCGGAAAAGGACGGACGCCTCGGCGAGGCGTCCCTACCTCGCACTATAATATGAAATGGCTTTTTGGGACTGTTGTGCTGCTGGCGGTGGGGTTGTATTTCCAACTCAATTTGCTGGTTTATGCGATGTATGTGTTGCTGGGCGTGCTGCTCATCAATCGGTTTTTTACGAGGGCTTGGGTTGGCGCGGTTGACGCGAGGCGATTCGGGGGGGATGAGGTTTTTGAAATTGGGAGCCACACCGACATCAAAGTCGCCGTGCAAAATATCGGCACGCTGACTGTTCCTTGGGTCATTCTAGAAGATGCGCTTTCGCGCGACGCTTTGACGCAGATGCCGCAACGAATCAAGGCGCAAGGCGGTCGGCTGGCCTTGACGCGGTTGCCTGCCAACCACACGCACGTGATGACCTACAAAGTGCAGTTTTTGATGCGGGGGTATTACCAAATCGGGCCTTTGCTGGTGGAAACGGGCGATGTTTTTGGGCTGCACCGGCGTTTTCGAGTGATGACCGAACCGAACTTCGCATTAGTCATGCCGAAGGTGCTTCCGTTGGAAGGATACAATCTGGCGTCGCGTCGTCCGATTGGCGAAATCCGCCTCGCGCATCGGCTTTTTGAAGACCCGACGCGCATTGCCGGGGTGCGGCCTTATCAACACGGCGATCCGTTGAACCGGATTCATTGGCGCGCGAGCGCGCGGACGGGGCAATGGCAAAGCCGCCAGTGTGAAAGTTCGTGCGTTGTCGGCGCGACGTTTCTGCTTGACTTTCACGCGCGAAGCTTCGACGGGCCAAGGGCAATTGTTTCGGCGGAACTGGCGATTGTCACGGTCGCTTCGCTGGCAAACGCCGTGTATTTGACTGGCCAGCAAATTGGATTCATCAGCAATGGGCGCGACGCTGCTGACCGGATTCGGGAAGAAGGGTGGCGCGCCGATTTTCTCACGCGCAACGACGCCACGCGCCGCGCTTCTAAGCCGAAGGAGAATACGCGGCTTCGCCCGGTCATCATCAAACCTGGAAAGGGGGAAGATCATCTCGGCACGATTCTCGCGACGATGGCGCGATTGGAACATACCGACGGCTTCGACATCGCGGATACGGCGCGCGACGCGGCGGCGAGAATTTCGCGGGACACGACGGTTGTCGCGGTGTTGGGCACTGTGACGCCGCAAATTGCGTCGGCGCTGGGAGATATCAAGCGGCGCGGATTGCCGGTTTCGGCGATTGTGGTTTCGCTGGGGATGGAGGCGGTGCCGGATTGGGCGAGGCCGCCGGAGTGGGCGGAGATGTTGTTGAGCCAGGGGATTGATTTTCGTATTGTCAACAGCGAGGAATCAATCAGCAATTTGTGCGCGGAAGCCATTATTCGATGACATGAGCAAACCGCAACAGACCGCAGCGGATTTAATGGTGATCGCGCTCAGCCCGATCCTGATCATGGGGTTGGTGGGGAGCCTTTGTTTTTTTCTGGTTGAAGTTTTTTACCAGGGGCCGATGGGCGGAATGGCGCGATGGATATT
Organism: Verrucomicrobiia bacterium; assembly: GCA_036501665.1. Taxonomy (GTDB): domain Bacteria; phylum Verrucomicrobiota; class Verrucomicrobiia; order Limisphaerales; family Palsa-1400; genus DATAUD01. Next base: position 73,240 of record DASXZW010000084.1, on the reverse strand, counting down.
GTTCTGGTTCGTGATCGCGATTGTTTTGATTTCGCGGATCGCGATTGAAAATACTTCTGAACACGCGGGCGTCTATGGGTTGATGCTGGCGGCGGTCGTTTGGATGGCCATGTTGCGCACATCAACATCGTTTATTTTTAACATGGTGTTGCTGGCAATTGTCTGGTTTTGCGCGAACAAGCTGGTTTGGGATTGCACCTTGATCGATGATGACGAGGATTCATCGGGGCAGGGGTTGCTTCAAAAGGCGCGGTCCGAACCAGAAGTCAAGACTACTTCCAAAGTGAAGCGAAAGAAGCGAATCGTCTCCAGTTCGCCGGGACGGTGGGTCATTTATTTTTCATTACTTGCGCTGCCGCTATTCGGCATTGGACAAATGTTGCTGCCTCCCGATGCTTCGGGGTCGCGACGGTGGGGGATCGCTTTTCTTGTTGTCTATATGACATCGGCGCTGGGATTGCTTGTCACAACCAGTTTTCTTGGGTTGCGCCGATATTTGCGGCAGCGTTTTTTGAAAATGCCGGTATCCATCGCGCTGGCGTGGGTGAAGTTCGGCGGGGGGATTGCGCTGTTGATCATCGTGGGGGCGTTGTTCGTTCCGCGTCCGGGCGGAAATGCGTTTTGGAGCGCGGTGCGGAAACAGACGGATTATCGACTTCATCAGGCGAGCGAGTACGCGTCCGGGCGGAATCCTCACGGCGAAGGCGAGGGCGCGGCGGGCGATGAATCCGGCGCGGAGACGGGCGAAAAGCGGACGCCCAGTGACACTGGGCCGCATGAAAAATCGCAATCGGGCACGCCAATGCCGGGAGGTGGCGCGCCTGCGCCGTCGCGTGGCCCTGTGCCGCAGAATCCCACGGGCGGTCTGGAACATTTGTTGCGAACGGGGTTGATTTGCGCGGCTCTGGCGCTGGTGAGTTGGTGGATTTTTCGGGCGCGGCATGTGTTGTGGGAAATGGTTTGCGCGGGGTGGGTTGCGGTGCGCGATTTTTTCCGAAGGCTTCTCGATTTGATGCCGGCGCGCAAGGCGGTAAGACCGGCGGAACTCGAAGCGCCCCGGCGTCCGGTGCGTCCACTGGCGGAATTTAAAAATCCTTTCTTCGCGGAAAAGGGAAGCGCGCGACCGCCGGAGGAAATTATTCTTTACACTTACGAAGCGCTCCAGGCGTGGACTCGGGAGCAGGGGACGGAGCCGCGACCGGAGCAGACGGCAAGGGAATTTTGCGAGGAGACGGGAGGGCGATTGCCGGAGTTGATTTCGCCGTTGCGGCAGTTGGCGTTTTTGTACGCGCACGCGGCGTATGGGGAACATTTGCCGCGCGAGTATGATCTTGAGCCGCTGAAGGAGATTTGGCGGAGGTTGACTTGGAAGTGATTGGGGCGGGGAGCGAAGATTTGATTTTCTGATTTTAGCCGGAAATATTAGTGGCGTCGGCGCAGAGTCAGCACAATAAAAGAGCTGCACCGCAAAGCGGGTGCTGCCGCGCTACCTTAGGAAAAAAAAACGCGTTGGACGAACCAGAAACCGCCGGCGAGCACGACAATCGCGGAGCAGACGGGAGCCCAGCGGATGGCGAATTGCGGTTTGTCCTTGAAATGCCAGAGGATGGGAAGAATCACCGAGGCAACCATCATTTGGCCGATTTCCACGCCGCTGTTGAAGGCGAGCAGCGGGATGGCGACCGCGCCACCGTTGACGCCGACTCCCATTTCGCGGAGCGCGCCGGCGAAACCGAAACCGTGGACCAAACCGAAACCGAATGTCAGGAGGGCGCGGTGCGAGACGTTTTGGCGGCGCACGAGATTTTCAACGCCGACATAGACGATTGACGCGGCGATCAGGGGTTCGACGATTCTGCCGGGGATTTCGACCCAGCCGAGAGTCGCGAGCGCGAGGCTAATGGAATGCGCGACGGTGAAGGCGGTGATCACTTTGATCACGGAGGAAAACCGCCTGCAACCGATGAGGAGCGCGAAAAGGAAAAGCAGATGGTCGTAGCCGGTGAGAATGTGACGGACGCCCATCCCGAGGAATTGGGTGAACGGATGGGATGGGGGCGGTGTTTGGGCTGATGCGGCGGCGGAAAGAGGAACCTCGATGTCGTGGCTTGTGGCGCTGAGGAGTTTTTCGGAGAGGGTTGAACCGTAGGCGGAAGTCAGAGAAAAGTATTGACGGTGGCCGAAGGCAAGGCGGTCGAGCAAGGCTGAGTTGATGCGGAGTTTGGAGGCGGCGGGAGCGGGGAAACTTAGCGCGAACTCGACGTCTTTGTTGTCGAGGACTCGGGCTTTGGATTCGGTCGCGAGCTGTTTCTTGCCGTCAAACCAAATTTCGAGACTTTGTGCGGCGACTTGGTTTAATTGGGCGAGGGATGGTTTTTCTCCGTTGCAGATGGAGTCGATGTCGGCGGGAGCGAAAGTCAGCGTGGCGTGGAGGGCGCCGTATTCGAGGACCAGTTTTGCCGAGCTTAGGCCGGGGTCGTGCGCGAAGGATGAAATTGCCGCGGACAGAAATGCGAGTGTGGCGATGAAGCGGCGAATTAGCATAGGAATTTTAAATATTGAATTGGGACCGGCGACCCTCCCTGCCGCCGGCCCCGTTTTTTTACCATCGGGAGTTGATGGTTAATCGTGCGAATGATTGCGGCCGTTGTGCGGCGTGGATTCGTATGGGAACACTTTGTTATAAACCATGTCATTGGTCGGGACGTTGTCACTGGCGTTCGGGGTGGTGAAGATGCCGAAGCCGGCGGACAAGATGTTCGTTGAATCGAATAGGGCCTTCAACGCGATATCGACGACGTTGTCGCCGTAACGGCGGCCGTTGGGCCAGCCGCCGGAAATCGCGCCGCCACTTAGTTTGCTGTTGAGCGTGTCGCCGCCGAAGACGCTGAGGCTGCTGTAGCCGGCGTCGTCGGCGCCGCCGCCTTGCAAGCGGGCAGGGCCGGTGGAGAGATCAACCTTGATGAGGTCGGGAATGTAGATGTAGGCGATGTCGGTGCGGTTGTTTTCGATGGCCGTGTTTGTGGCGACGTTTGGATAGATTTCATCATAGAGTTTGCAGGGTTCGGGACTCAGGGCGTATTTCTCGAATACGATGCTGTCAATTATAGGACTGGTGCGGCTGTAAAGGTCCTTGTCGGCGATGGCGACCAGGACCTCGTTGAAGAGCGGGTTGCCCTGGCGGGCGACTTGCACCCAGGCGCCGGATTGGAGGTCAACTTTGTTCAAACCCAAACCGAACGGATCGGTGCCTTTGCCGTCGAGGCGTTCGAGTTGCGCCGCCGTGTAATTGAAACCGTTGCGCAAGGTCTTGGTGGACTTGCGGCTTGTGGTGGCATAGACGCCGACTGTCTGCATGTCCGAGCCTAACTCGGAGATGGGAATGCGGAGGACGATTTCGTGGATGTTGAAACCTTTTTGGGTGTCTTTTCCGGGATTGCGAAGCTGGAGCAGGTCGAAGACGCCCAGGACATCGGCATAGAAACCGTCGTCACGCTGGCCGGCGAAGGCCAGATAGCCGTTATTGGTGTAGATGGCCTGGCGGGTGTAGGAATCGAGCAGCGCCGGGTCGGCTACGCCGGGTTTGGCGACGTTGTTGCCGTCGTCGCCGACATTATAAAGCGGGGTGGCAATGCCTTCGTTATTCGGCGGGACGGGAATGTTTTTTCCAATGACCGTCGATTTGTTATTGCGGTGATCGACCTTCGTGATCGAGTAGGTCTGAAGCAGGTTCTGGCTGGGATCACCTATGTTTGTGATCACGCCGAGATACGAGACGAGAATCGTTCCCGTGGTGGCGTAAGTGGTGTTGAATTGGAACTCATAGCTCAGCGTGGCGCGACCGGCGGCGATATCGTCCTGGGCATTTTTGCCCAGCGCCTTTGCTTTGTTCGTGGTGCAAACGTGAATTTGGTAAAGGACGTTCGGATCGAAGTTGTATTGGTTCGGGCCGATGCCGGGTTCTTCGAAGGGATAAACGCCGAGGCCGACGACCAGGTAATTATTGGTGTCGCCGTTTTCTCCGCTGGAGACAAACGCATAAACGTCGGTCGTGTTGGCGGCGGGGTCGAGTGTGATCAGAGGAGCGTCCATGTGACTGGACGCGCGGGCATTTAGCGGCAGAAGCGACGCGGCGGCCAATAAAGCCGCCGAGCCGGTTAAGAGACGATTTTTCATATAGGTGCTTGTGTTTCGTACTGCGGATTTAGTTGGGACTGATGCCGGGGACGTTTTGTTGACTAAGTTGATCGCTCCGAGCAATGCGGCGGAGTTGTTCGAGTTCGGAAGGAAAAAGCATTTGTTTATATTTCAACGCGAGGCGTGAGCAGCGGGCGGATTCGTCCTTGTTTCCGGCGGCGGCGGAAATAATCGCGGCGTGAAAGAACAGGCGGGCGTCCTCTGTGCCTTCGGCGAGAGCTTTTTTCATTTCGTCCTGCGCCTGCGCGACTTGGTGATTTGCGTTGAGCGCCCAGGCAAGAGCGTCGTGGGTGAAAATGTCCGCGCGCGTGTCGAGTTCTTTTTTTGCCAGCCTGAGCGCAAGTTCCGGTTCGATTCCGCGAGTGGAAAGATAGAGGGAATAGGAACGCGGATCTTCCGCTGCGCCGCGATTCTGGAGTTCTTTCTCGACTACGGCGGCTTGATCGTTATCGCCTGTCGCGCGCAACGCATCGGCCAAAATCCACTGAGCTTCGGGCAAATGATTCAAGGAGGCTGCCTGTTTGAGCGAGTCCACCGCAGCGTTAGTGTCGCCAGTGGCAAGTTGAACGCGACCGAGGGCAAACAATGCTGGAGCGCTGTTGGTTTGCATTTGCAGGGCAGCCAAGGCGGATTGCCGCGCTCCTGAAAAATCGCCGGACTGAAGTTTCAGCAAGGCAAGACGGGAAAGAGTCCAGGCGGTCGGTTCGGCGTTGAGCGGGCTTCCGGCTTCGGCGGCTGTGGTCATCGCTTCGATGGCACCGGTTAAATCGCCTGTAATCCAGCGAACCTGGGCGACACGACTGTAAGCCTGGAGGTCGGGCCGCAGATCGACCATCCGTTGATAGGCGGCTACGGCTTCGGGGATTTTGCCCTGGTCATATTCAATGTCGCCAAGCAATCCGAAGTCGAAGGCAAGGCCGCGCTTTTTCACCAATTCCAACGCGAGCGGTTCGGCTTCTTTGAAGTGGTGCAGGCTGTGAAGGACGTGACCCCTGAGCAAAATTGCATCGGGAGAATTGCTGTTAGCCGATTCGAGGCAGCGGGCGCATTCCTCGGCCAGCTTGTAAAAGCCGGGATCGTTGCTGACGCGGGCTTTTTCCACAAATAACCAGCCGAGGCGTTCCACTTGCGGGCCGGGGTTGCGGTCGGTTTTGATGCGATTTTGGGTTTGAGCGATTTGAGCGTCAACGGGGTCGCGCTCGGCGGACGCGGGGTCCAGCAGGATTATTTTGCAGGCTTCGCATGAAAGGTCGGGCGCGGCGATTTGCGGGGCGACTTCGTTGGGTGCGGCGGTGGCCGGAAGCGGGAACCCCGCGGGCGACGCCAAAAGTGCGCAGAGCGCACCAACTGAGAAAGGAAATCGACAAAGCATGTCAAATTATCACTACGCTGGGCGCATGAGTTTGGATGCAGCCAATCGTCGATAAGGGGAAATACTAAAGCGGATAACTTATGGCTTGAATGGGGCTTGGGCCTACTTTTTGTGAATTAAAGCGGTTAAAAAACTGTAACCATTCGAAAATAGTGAAAAGAGAACGGACTTTTTTGGGTTTTTGGCTCTGTTTCGCCTCAGTCCAAAGGCCACATTGCCTGACAGCACAATAAAAGAGCGGCATCGCGCAGCGGGTGCCACCAGTTCACCTAGGGAAAACCGATGCGGTAAAATCGCGTGGGGGCGTTGGTATGAAATGTTTCACTGAAATGGTAAAGGCCGTTCGTCAAGGTGAGGCGCTGCAAAACGACCCAATTGCTCTGTGTTAAATCATCGCAAGCCTCAATGGCAATGGGCAGGTTCGTGGTGGCCGTGACATTAAAACCATATTGCCCGTTCTGCACGCCGAAATTCGTTCCAGTGGTTTGGATTGTGGGATTCCAAAGCACGGCAGGAACGAACTCGTTTGTAGGACTGTCTCCAGTTGCAGACATTAAAGTATTGGTCATGAACTGATCCCATCCAGTTGTTCCAGGCAGATAGTACGCCGTAGCCGTATAATAGTTGGATATCTGCATATCATGGAAGCCGTAAAAAGCAGTATTTGGAAATGTTGTCGATTCAACGTTTGGCGCGTTGCCCAAGAAAAAGACGTCTGTTAATATGGAGCAATCCTCAAATGCAATGTCTCCAAGGTTCGTCACCGCCGCCGGAATCTTAATAGTTTGAAGCATAAAGTCTCCAACAAACGTTGCATGTGCGATGCTAGTAACACCCGATCCTAACGAGACATTTGTAAGATCGTGGCAGGAGCTAAGAGCGCCATCACCAAGATTGGCGACGCTATTAGGAATCGTTACGTCTGTTAGCGCAGTATCGCTAAACGCGCCTGGCCCAATCGTCGTGACACTCGCTGGAATAATAGCATTCGTCATATTTTCGCAGTCTTCGAACGCTGCGTCGCTTATATTAGTGACTCCGTAAGGAATCGTAACACTAGTTAGTCCTGCGGCATTAAACGCCGCTTCGCCGATTGTGGTAACGGTGTTCGGAATTGTGACATTAGTCAAATTATTCACCTCACCAAAAGCACCTTCCCCTATGGCAGTCACGGTCAATCCGTTTATCTTAGGCGGGATTACAAGATCATCTGGCACACTGTCTGTGTAACCAGTGATTGTGACACTGACGCTATCCGTATTTGCCATGTATGTGAATGCGCCCTGGGCTGTTGTTCCGGCGACAAGAGTCGCACCGAGGATTATGGCAGCCAGAATATTGTTAAGCCCAAAGCACCACTGATTTATTCTTTGGAAAACCACGATGTCTATTCTTTATTTGACATTGATTGCTGAGTCAAGCCGCTCGTGGCCCTCATCTCAACCCGCATTTTTTAACACTTTAAACGCAAAAAAAGGTTGCAATTAAAGGGCGGTCAATTCTATATTCTCCACACATGACGCGGCGGCCATTGCGCAACTTCTTCCGGGAAGCTCGATCGGGCATGGCGGCGTTTTGCGTAGTTCTCTTCCTGACGTTGCAGGCGATGGCGGCGGTTCCCGCGTTGCATGCGCTTGTCCACTCCGACGCAAATGATCCTTCGCACCAGTGCGCGGTCACGCTGCTGCTGCATGGGCAGGTCCATTCGGCGTGCGCCACGGTTCAGGTGGTGCGCGATGTTCCTGGTTTTTCCGCGGAGCCGCTTTGCGGGTCCGGTGTTTTAGTTTCGACAGATGTTCGGTTAATTTCCTGCCGCGGTCCTCCTTCCTCACAGTCGGTCTCGTAATTAATTCGTTAGATGCCCTGGAAACGGGTGGCTGTTTCCACCCGTTTGCGGTTCCTGAACTGGAATTCTTATCCACCAGGGTTTAATCCGATACTGTGTCAACTTTAATATTTTGAGAGGACTGTGTTATGAAAAATATCAGGATTTTTTGCTGGAGTATTTATTTGACTGTGGGGCTGGCTGGGGTGGGTGCTATGGCGCAAAGCAATGGTGTTTCTGCGAAGAGTGATTCTAATGGGACCAATGGGAATTATGGGAGTAATACGAATAATGGGAATAATGGGACCAATGCGACGGAGCTGGGGACGGTTACGGTTGTTGGGCATTTGAATGAGGCGCGGGAGCAGATTGTTCCGAGTTTGGGGAGTTCCAAATATGAAATCACAGCGGCGCAGCTTGCGGATATTCCGCAGGGGGCGGATGCGCCGTTCAGCCAAATCCTGCTCAGAACGCCAGGGATGGCGGAGGATTCGCTGGGGCAAACGCATTTGCGCGGCGAGCACGCCAATATTCAGTACCGGATCGACGATGTGCTTCTTCCAGAAGGGATTACGGGGTTTGGATCGGAGTTGGACCCGCATTTTGTGCAAAGCATGTCGCTGCTGACCGGGTCGTTGCCGGCGGAGTATGGGTTTCGCACGGCGGGAATAGTTGATATTCAGACCAAGGCGGGATTTGAAAACGCGGGGCAGGCGACGGTTTATGGCGGAAGTTATGACACGATCATTCCGAGTTTTGAATACGGAGGGACGCAGGGGAAGTTCAACTTCTTTGTCAGCGGCAGTTACGATCACAACGGCATCGGGATCGAAAATCCGACGCCGAGCGCGACGCCGATTCATGATTACACGGACCAATACAGGAGTTTTATGTATGGTTCCTATGTGATTGATGATTCGAGCCGGCTGACGTTGATGGCGAGCATTGATGACAGCCAATACCAACTCCCAATCGACCCGAGCCTGCCATCGACGCCGCAGCCGAGCGGAGCGCCGTGGGCTGAAGGGCCGGGTGGGCTGGCGGCAACGGCGTTGGACGACAATCAGCATGAGCAGAATTATTATGGTGTGCTGGCTTACCAAAAATCGGCGGGCAACCTGGATTTTCAGGTGGCGGGTTTCGCGCGGGAGAGCGGGGCGCATTATGTGCCGGACGACATTGCGGCGACATTGGATTATAACAATGGCGTTGCGACGGATGAAAACCGAAGGCTTTACTCGGGCGGACTTCAGGGCGACGCGAGTTATACCTTGGGCGATCATCATACTTTGCGGGGCGGCGTGATGCTGTTGGAAGAAGCTTCTTCCGCCGACACCATTACGACTCTATTTCCCACCACGGCGGATGGAAATGCGTCCGGGGCGGCGTTTCCACTTGCGCAAAACAATTCGCCGCACGCCCTTTTTGCCGGAATGTATTTGCAGGATGAATGGAAAATTGTCCCGAAGCTGACGCTTAATTTTGGCGGGCGTTTTGACGTTTATAACTCAACGACGGACGATGAAAATCAACTCAGCCCGCGAATCAACCTGGTTTATCAACCGATCAAAACGACTTCGTTTCACATAGGGTATTCGCGGTACTTTACGCCGCCACCGCTGGAGACAATCCCGAATTCGGATTTGGCGGCGTTCAATGGAACTTCCGGGGCGCAGACGCTGACATCGGGAAGCCCAGGCCGGGCGGAGCGCGCGAACTATTATGACATCGGTGTCAGCCATCAAGTGCTGCCGGGGCTGACGTTGGGGGTGGATGGATATTACAAGACTGCGCAGGACCAGCTTGATGACGGGTTCTTTGGGCAGTCGCTGATTTTGTCGTCGTTTAATTATACGGAGGGGCGCGTGCGAGGGGTGGAGTTCACGGCGAATTATACGCTGGGCGGTTTTTCGACTTACGCGAACGTGGCTTATTCGGTTGCCCAGGGGCGAGGGGCGCAAACGGCGCAATTTCTTTGGGGCGATCAAGCGACGATCAATTATGTCAACAATCATTGGATTTACCTGGACCATGACCAGCGGGTGACGGGGTCGTTTGGGGCGGATTATGTTTGGAAGCAATCGAACCATTCGGCGACACGATTTTTTGTGGATGCGCTTTATGGGAGCGGGCTTCGGCAGGATGGGCCGGGGGTGATTCCAGGAACCGACGGGGCGGACCCGATTCCGAATGGTTCGGATGTAGGCGCGTATTACTCCATTGGCATGGGCGTTGAAGAGGGAATTAAATGGAGCGGGAAGGAGCATTTGAAGTTACGGGTGGACGTGATCAATGTGACGGATAACGTTTATCCGTTGCGGACTGGAAGCGGCGTGGGGGTGAATGCGGCGCAGTACGGGGAGAGGCGGGGGGTGTTTGGATCGGTGACGTATGCGTTTTAGAGAAAGAAAATTTAACATAAGGAAACGAAGGGAACGAAGAAACTCCGCGGAAGAATTCTCGCGCGGTGGCGCGGAGGGCGCGGAGAATGGGACGTGGACTTTGTGGACGGGGTGGAAAAATAAATTGGTGGGCGGAGGGCATGTCCTTCTTGCCTGTGATAGGGATCGGTCTAGTGTGCCCGCATTGCCGGAAATATTTGGGCGGCGGCGCAGCACCGCCCTACCGAATTGATTGGCACGAATGAGCCGGATGAATCGCATTTTACATATGGATGGCGATAGTTTTTTCGCCAGTTGTGAAATTGCGCTTGATCGCAAGCTGGAGGGGCGTCCGGTGTGGGTGGGCGGCGGGCGGCGCGGGGATGGAATTGTGATCGCGGCCAATAACGTGGCGAAAAAATCGGGCGTGAAGACGGGGATGGCTTGCTTCGAGGCGGCGCGGCTTTGTCCGAAGGGCGTTTTGTGCCGTCCGCACTACGAGGAATACCGGCGGCTTTCGGAGGAGATGTTCCGCATTCTGGAACAGTATTCGCCGACGCTGACGCCGATCTCGATTGATGAAGGGTTCCTGGATTTCACGACGATGGACGCGCACGTTTGGCGAAACACGACGCCGATGGATTACATCAAGGGGATCGGCCAGCGGATTCGCGAGGAGGTGGGGTTGCCGGTGTCGGGCGGGTTGGCCAATTCTCCGCGACTTGCGAAGTTGACCACTGACGCGGCCAAGCCGGGGTTTCTGGAAGTTCCGCCCGGGCAGGAAAAGGAATTTCTCAAGGATCGCCCGGTGCGGGAACTGTCCGGTATCGCCAAGAATCGCGAGCGTGCGCTGGCGGGGTTGGGCGCGCACACGTTTGGCGACGTGGCGAAATTGCAATCGACGATGCTGCGGCAAAAGTTCGGGATTTGGGGGCAGCAATTGTGGTTGTTTGCGAATGGTTGCTGGCAGGAGCCGTTGCTGCTTGAGGTCAAGGACCGCAAGTCGATTTCGAGCAACACCACGCTGCCTCACGACGAGCCGGATTATGAAGCGGCATTGACGTTTTTGCTGAGCGAGGCGACGCGGCTGATGGGGCAATTGCGGCGCGAGCAGTTGCAGGCGCGCGAACTGAGTCTGACCTTGCGATTCCGGGATTTCAGCGAAGTCGGGGCGAGTCATCGGTTTGAGCATCCGCAATTTCGGAACTCGGTGATTAACGCGACTCTGGAGGCGTTGTTCCGCGAGTTGATGAGCAGCCAAATCAAGCCGGTGCGGCAGATTCGGCTGGGCTTTTGGAATCTTGCTACTCTTGACACGCAGCCGACGCTTTGGGGCGTCAGTCCGGCGGAACGTTGGGGCGCTCTGGATGAGGCGACGCACCGGGTGAACGAGCAGTTCAGCCGGCCGGACAAGCCCGCCTTGATGACCGGGGCGCAACTGGCTTTGCGCGTTTTGGATAATGCGCATCAAACGCCCAAGGCGAAATGTCCGTTTGTGCCGCAGCGCGAGATGATCAAGAAGCTTTGGGGGACGGACGCTGATCCGCTGGCGCACAAGGGCGAGTGGGAGCAGCGGCTGGCGAAGGTCAGCAAGCAACACCAGTTTAAACATTGATGCGGAAGAAATTTTTACACCAAGGGAACGAAGGAAACGAAGAATGAGACGGCGCAATTTGGCGATAGTTTTTGGCAATTTGCCGCAAGCGGGGTGGTGGGTGGTTGGGGCATGCTGGTTTTTGAACGGTCTCTGAGGATTACGATTATGATTATGATTAGGATTAGGAGGGAAACGGAATTGTGTTCGTGAACTCCTGTAATGATTGGTGAAGGGTTGGTTATTCGAGGAATTGTCGTATGGACGCAGGCGCTTATCGATTGAAGTCTGAGCTGGCGCGGGTTTGTTTCCCGACGCCGGAGCAGGATGCGAATCGACGGCTGGCGTGGGTGAATTCGGTGTGCATTTTTTTCCTGGTCATCGGGGTCGTCGGGGCGAGGTCGCATTTGCCGGAACCGAAGCGGCCAGCGCCGATTGAGCAGGCGATTCCGGTGATCATTGAGCCGACGGTGACGCCTCCGCTTTCGACGGAAGTGAAGCAGTTGGAGCCGCAGTCAGATGATCAGAAGGAGATGGCACCGAGGATTGTGGCGGTGACGTTAAATACGCCCGCGATCAGTTTTTCGGTGCCGACGATTGGGAATTTGTTGGTGCCGGTGGCCGCCGCACCCGCGCCGCCGCCGGTGGAGTTGCAGCCGCAGGCGACCGTGAGCAAAGCGCCTGTGCCGCCAACATCGACGACGGATACGGGCGACAGCGGGGATCGACCGAAGCCGCCTTATCCAGAGGTAGCGCAGCAGTTGGGGGAGCAGGGGACGGTTCAAATTCTTATCACGGTGAATGATGTTGGGGCGGTTCAGACGGTGACGGTTACGGAGTCATCGGGGTCGGCGTTGTTGGATCGGACGGCGCGGGAGTGGATTAAGCGGCGTTGGATTCAGCCGCCGATTGGGGGGAGTCATGTTTTTAAGGTGCCGATTCATTACAAGTTGTAAGGGAGAAATGAGAGAGATGGTATTGACAAGAGATTTTAGGGCCTCGCGGCAGAGGCAGCACAATATAGGACTTGCACCGCAATTGTGGTTGCTGCCGCGTTGAAAAAAGATATTTGGGCGGCGACGCAGCACCGCCCTACCGGATAATAATTTATGATGGCGAATATTTTGGTTGGGTTTTTTCTCAAGGGCGGGCCGGTGATGTGGCCGATTCTTTGCGCGGCTTTGGCGGCGGTGGCGGTGGTGGGGGAGCGGTCGTTTTGGTGGCTGCGGGAGGGACGGCGTCGCGATCCGCGGAGGCTGGCGCAGGTTCTTGGCGCGGTGGAGAATGGCGATATTCCCGCAGCGACAAAATTGGCGGAAGGGTCGAGCGACCCGATCATTCGGACGATTCATTCGGGGCTGGAACATGCTCATACTTCGATGCAGGGGGCGCTGCAATTGGCGGCGGGGATTGAGTTGGAGCGGGCGGGGCGATTCTTGACAGTGATGGACACGCTGGTGACGCTCGCGCCGTTGCTTGGTTTGTTGGGGACGGTGACGGGGTTGATGCGGGCGTTTTTGAGCATTGGCAGCGCGGAGTTGGCGGTGGCGACAGTGACGGGAGGAATCGGCGAGGCGTTGATCGCGACGGCGTGCGGGCTGGGGATCGCGATTTTTGCGCTGATTCCTTACAATTATTTCAGCGGGCGCGTGACGCGGTTGCAGTTTGAGTTGGAGGCGGCGGCGACGAATGTTGAATTGATGGCGCATCCGGCGCAATCGGCGGCTGCGCCTGTCAAGTTGGATGCGTCGCGGGGGGCGGGGTCGCCGTCGGAATCGGGGTTGAGCCGATGAAAGTGGAAGCTCAACCACGGATTTCACGGATGGCACGGATGAGAGGAGAATTGGTGCATCTCGCCGCCGCAGTCGTCTCCGGAAAGGCGCAATTGCTGCTCTGCTTAATTAGTGGGCGGCGCGGCAGCACCGCCCTACCAGAAGTTGAGGGAATATGAAGCTTTCTTCGCCGGTGCCGCGACGGCATTCGCGGATTGAGATCATTCCTTTGATTGACATCATGTTTTTTCTGCTGGCGTCGTTCATGATGGTGAGTTTGCAGATGGACCGGACGCAGAACAAGAAGGTGCGGCTGCCGGAGGCGGCGGAGGGGCGGGCGGATTACAAGCCGGACATGATCAACATCGCGGTGGACTCGAACGGGGTGGTGTGGCTGGAGAAAAAGAAGATCAAGCTGGCGGAATTGAGCGCGGCGGTGAGCAATCGTTTTAGCGTCAATACGAATCTGCCGGTGTGCATCAGCGGGGACGCGATGACGCGGAATGGGGCGATGGCCGACGTGCTGGACGCGGTGCGGCGCGGCGGGGCGCAGAATGTGGCATTCATGGTGGCGGGCCAACCGGGAGCGGAGAGCCGGTGAAAATCCGTTCGCCCATACCGCGAAGGCGTTCCCGGCTGGAAATTATTCCTTTGATTGACATCATGTTTTTTCTGCTGGCGTCGTTCATGATGGTGAGCCTTCAAATGCAGAAGGTCCGCACGATCAAGGCCGCGCTGCCGACGGCGACGCTCGCGACGAGCGCGGCGAAGCCGGACATGATCCGGCTGAAGGTGGACCGGTTCGGGCAAGTTTCGATGGATGGGAAGGAGTTGGATGCGGCGCAACTTTTCGCGACGCTGACGAACCGTTTTAGCGTCAATACGAATGTGCCGGTGTATCTCAGCGGGAGCCGGGAGACGACGCACGGCGAGATGGTTTATGTCCTCAACATGGTCAAGCGCGCGGGCATTCAGCGCGTCGCTTTTGCGGTGAAGGCGGATTCTCCGGGTGCGGCACAATGAAAAACTTTCAGCAGAATTTATTTGTCGTGGTGGCGTTGGGGCTTTGCGGGTTGTGCGCTTGGCAGTGGTATTTTCAAACGGCGCAGCGGGAGCGGATTGAGAGCCTCGACCAGATGGTTTTCAAGCAGGCGACGCAAATCCAGGGTTATACGAATTCGCTGGCGAGCCTGGACGCGGAGATGACGGGGCATGAGGCGCGGATTGATGAGTTGAAGCGAACCGTCAAGACGAATGAGTTGGAACTTGTGTCGGAAAAGCGGGAGGTTCTGCGGTTGAAGATTTCGGCGGAATCGTTGAGCAATGAGATTGCGCAATATCAATCGCTGACGAACATGCTGACAGCGAAACTTCAGGAGGCGTATGACGGGGTGCGGAAGCAAAATGAAGCGGTGGGGAAGTTGGTGGCGGAGCGGGATGAGTTTGTGGGGAAGTACAACGAGAGTGTGAAGGCGCGGAATGAGATTGTGGAAAAATACAACGATTTGGTGCAGCAGGTTAAGAAAATTGAGGATGCGCAGAAGGCGGGTGGGGGGAAGTAGGGTCTGAATTTTTTGAACAGAAGGGAACGAAGGAAACAAAGAAAATAGTATGTCAAAAACGCGCAACTCCTGGTTTTTCCTTTGCGTGATTTCTAATAAATTGGATTAGGATTAAGATTAGGATTGGGATTAGGAGGGGAAGAGGTTGTGGCGGCAAGGAGGTTGCTTAGGGGTTAGCGAAGGTGATTTTGGCAGGTTCAGGCTGGATTTGTCAGTCCAGTTTTGAGCAAAATGCGCAAAAGGCCGCTGTTAATGTTAAGAAAATACAACCACGGAAAGTTTTTTGACGAAATGCTGGATGCGCAGGGTGGCGTCCGGTCCCATTACCGCCAGTTCTGCGAGTTGTTCGAGTCGCTGAATGCTGTCGAATTCGAGAACAAGCGGCATTCGATTGACCTGGCTTTTTTGCGCCAGGGAATCACGTTCAACGTCTATGGGGATTCGCAGGGGGCGGAGCGGATTTTTCCATTTGACCTGGTGCCGCGCATTATTCCGGCGGCGGAATGGGAGCATTTGGAGCGGGGGTTGATTCAGCGGATCACGGCGCTGAATTTATTTCTGCGCGATATTTATCACGACCAGAAAATTGTCAAAGACGGGGTGATCCCGGAATTTTACATTGCTTCGGGAAAACATTTTCGCCGCGAGTTCGTGAACGTCAAGGTGCCCAAGGATATTTATATTCATGTCTGCGGGACGGACCTGATTCGCGGGGCGGATGGGCAATATATGGTTTTGGAGGACAATGGGCGGTGTCCGAGCGGGGTGAGTTATGTGCTGGAGAATCGCCGGGCGATGAAGCGGAGTTTTCCGGACATGTTCGAGAGGATCGGCGTGCGGCCGGTGGAGCAATACCCGGTGGAATTGCTGAAGATGCTCCAGTATATCGCCCCGCATGGAATTGCGAATCCGACCATCGTGCTGTTGACACCTGGGCCGTATAACAGCGCATATTTCGAGCATACTTATCTGGCGCGGCAAATGGGGATTGAGATTGTGGAAGGACGGGATTTGGTGGTGAGCGATTCGCGGGTTTTCATGCGGACGACCAAGGGGCTGCAACCGGTGCATGTGATTTATCGGCGCATTGATGATGATTTTCTCGACCCGACGGTTTTTCGGCGGGATTCGCAGCTTGGTGTGGCGGGGTTGATTCATGCGTATCGGGCGGGACACGTTTCGCTGGCCAATTCGATTGGGACCGGGATTGCCGATGACAAGGTGATGTATTACTTCGTGCCGAAGATGATTAAATATTACCTCGACCAGGACCCAATCATCCCGAATGTTCCGACGTATCTGGCGAGCGAGGAGAGCGACAAGAAATATATCGTGGAAAATCTTTCCAAGCTCGTGGTCAAGGCGGCCAACGAATCGGGCGGTTACGGGATGTTGATGGGACCGATGGCGGAAGCGAAGGAGATCGAGACTTTCCGAGAACGAGTACTTGCTGAACCGCGCAATTACATTGGGCAACCGATGATTTCGTTGTCGCGGCATCCGACGCATGTGGACAGTTCGGACTTTCAAGGGCGTCACGTGGATTTGCGGCCTTATGTTATTTGCGGGGAGAAGACGACGATTGTTCCGGGCGGGTTGACGCGGGTGGCGTTGCGCGCGGGATCGCTGGTGGTGAATTCCTCGCAGGGCGGCGGGAGCAAGGACACCTGGGTGCTTTATGGAGATGAATAATTCCAAACCACTTTCATTTAAAATGAAAACAATTCGCTTGAGATTTTGGTCTCGGGCGCATCTTGAAACTGCCGGGATTTTTTCCGAGCAGATAAGGAGCCTCCTCTCCCCGGCCCTCTCCTCCACACGTGGAGGAGAGGGAGTGATTGGGTTGGCGGAATTTGAAATTGAACTGAGATAAAAATGCTTAGCCGGGTTGCAAATTGTCTTTACTGGATGTCCCGTTACATCGAGCGGGCGGAGAACGTCGCGCGAATCGTCGATGTGAACCTGCAACTGCTGCTCGACCTTGCGAACCTGGACGATGAGCGGTTGGCGGAACATTGGATGCCGATTGTTGAGAGCACGGGGGATGAAGAGGCGTTTTTGAAGTTGCACAAGAAAGCCACCGGGAAATCGGTGACGGAGTTTCTTGTGTTTCAGGCGGCGAATCCGAATTCCATTTTTTCCTCCATTTGCCAGGCGCGGGAAAATGCGCGAATGGTGCGGGACCAGATTACGGTTGAGTATTGGGAGGAGTTGAACCGGATTTATCTTTTCGTGCGTTCGCCAGAGGCCCGCAAGATGTGGCGGCAGAGCGCGAGCGAATTTTTCCAGGAGATCAAGGCGGCGTCGCTGCACCTGGTTGGAATTGGCGATGCGACGATTTTGCACAATGAAGGCTGGTGGTTCGCGCAGGCGGGGAAATTTCTGGAACGGGCGGACAAAACTTCGCGCATCCTGGACATTCGGCACGGCAGCCTGCCCGCGCGAGGCGCGCCGAAAACGATCAGCCAGGCTGAAGCGCTGGGATGGTCGGCGGTGTTGCGGTCGTGCAGCGCGTGGGACGCTTACAAGTCGCTTCACGGAGCGGAAATTCATCCGCGGCACGTGGCGGAATTTTTATTGTTCAACGACGATTTTCCGCGGTCGGCGAGGTTTTGCGCGGGGGAATTGAACCACGCGTTGCGGCGGATTTCGGGCGTTCAGACCGGGCGTTTTTCCAATGAAGCGGAGAAATTGTGCGGGCGGCTGGAGGCGTCGCTGCAGTTCAGCACGGTGGACGAAATTTTTGACCAGGGATTTCATATTTACCTGGACCAATTTCAGGAGAAATTGAACGCGATCGGGTTCGCGTTGTTTGAGGCTTACATTTGCCAGTCATTCGACGCCGGAGGGGCGGACATGTTGATTCAACAGGAGGAACAGCAACAGCAGAGCCAATAAAACCATGAAGCGCATAGGCATCCTGACGGCCGGCGGCGATACTCCCGCGCTTAACGCGACCATCCACGGCGCCGTCGTCCGCGCCAACCAGCTTCGGATAGAAATTTTTGGGTTTATCAAGGGATTCAATTCGCTCTTCAACCCGCAGCTTCCGCACGTTCATCTCAACCCGCTGTTCCAGGAAATTCCTGAATTGGACCTGACGAAGGGCGGGACGCTGATTGGTTCTTCGCGGGATTTTGTTGATCCTGACAAGAAGGATGACCTGGACACGATTGCGATGCGGCTCAAGAGCGTGGGCGTTGAGGGGCTGATTTGCATCGGCGGCGACGGAACGTTGAATGGTTTGCAGCCGCTGGCGGATCGTTTGCCGACGGTGCTCGCGCCCAAGACGATCGACAATGATCTGGGGCTGAATTATCCGAGCGAACCAAATGAATGGGTGCGGGCGAAGGAGGGGACTGGCAGCAAATTCAAATATAACCGGACGCAGTCGCACGCGGTTTTTGCGCTGGACCAGATTGTGAACTACGCGACGCCGGGTTACGCGACGGCGGTGTTTGTTTCGGCGACGGGCGTCGAGCGCATTCGCACCACGGCGGAGAGCCATCGGCGCATCGCGATCATCGAGGTGATGGGGCGGCATTCGGGATATATCGCGATGGGCACGGCTTATGGGCAGCCGGACATGATTCTTGTGCCGGAAGTGGCGATTGACCTGGAGCGGATGGTGGAGAAGATCAAGTATCTTTATGATTTACAGAAAAATGTCGTGATCGTTTGCGGGGAGGGAATCACGGATGAGCAGGGGCATGAGTTCGGCGCGGAATCGCAATCGACCGATCCGGCGGGCAACGTGGTCTTGAGCGGCGCGGCGGAGGCGCTTCGCAGCAAATTGATCCGAATGATTGGCGACCGGTATTTTCAACTTTACAGAAGAAGCGATTCGGCGCGGGAGGCGATATTCGTCCGCAAAGTCGGGCATACGCAACGCGGCGGGCGTCCGATTTTGTTTGACCGGTTCTATGCGGCGCAATTAGGCGGGAAGGCGGTTGATTTGCTGGTGGAGGGGCGCAACAACGCTGTAGCAATCCTTCAACACGACGACAAAAAAGGGTTTCAGGTGGATGGTTACGACGCGAACCGGTTTCGGGACCGATGGGGGCACATTCACGCGCGATACATGCACCCTTCATTTTACGACAAGGACAGACTGATGCCGTCGCAGACGGGAATTAATTATATGCTGCCGATTTTCACTGACGCGATCGGAGAGGACGACATGGAGGTGGTGCGGGCGAAATTGTTCGCGCCCGGAAGCCTGACCCATGCGTATCACAGCATTAACACGGACATTCAGAAGCGCATCCGGTATGTGAGCGCGCCGAATTAAAACTAATAAAACAAATGTTTGCGCCGAACAATGAATCGTTCATGGAAGAGGGAGCCTCCTCTCCCCAGCCCTCTCCTCCAAAAAGTTGTGGAGGAGAGGGAGGTAATGGTTCGCTTGAAAGTAAACTCTTAATGCGTTCGCCTTAAAACCAATGGCCATTCACGTTGCCCTTCATCATCGGACCACTTACACGTACGACCGCCTTGTGGCGCTGGGGCCGCAGGTGGCGCGGTTGCGTCCTGCGCCGCATTCGAGAACGCGCATCCTGAGCTATTCGCTGAAGGCGCGGCCGAAAAAACATTTCATCAACTGGCAGCAGGACCCGCAATCCAATTACCTGGCGCGGCTTGTTTTCCCGGAGAAGACGAACGTCTTTGAAATTGAGGTCGATCTGGTGGCGGAGATGTCGGTGCTGAATCCGTTTGATTTTTTCCTTGAGCCGGAGGCGGAGAGCGCGCCGTTTTCTTACGACCATGTTTTGGATCATGAACTGGCTCCGTTCCGGATTGAGGGGGACGCCACGCCGGCGTTTGAGGAGTATTACAAGAGCGTTGTCGGCGTTTTTGAGGAGAAGAAGGGCGACAAGCGGGCGCGGACAATTGATTTCCTGGTGGCTGTCAATCAAAGCGTTTGCCGGGACGTCAAATATTTGATTCGCCTGGAGCCGGGAGTGCAGACGCCGGAGGAGACGTTGAAGTCGGGCAAGGGATCGTGCCGGGATTCGGCGTGGCTGCTGGCGCAGTTGTTTCGGCGGTTTGGTTTGGCGGCGCGATTTGTGAGCGGTTACCTGATTCAACTTGTGCCGGACGTAAAGTCACTGGATGGGCCGAGCGGGGCGGAAAAGGATTTCACCGATCTTCATGCGTGGTGCGAAGTTTATTTGCCGGGCGCGGGATGGATTGGGCTGGACCCGACTTCGGGATTGCTCGCAGGGGAGGGGCATATTCCGCTGGCGGCGACGCCCGATCCTCAAAGCGCCGCGCCGATCAGCGGGGCGGTCGATGAGTCTGAGTGCAAGATGGACTTCGAGATGTCTGTCAAGCGGATTTATGAATCGCCGCGCGTCACCAAGCCTTACACCGTCGAGCAATGGGCCGAGGTGGAAAAGCTGGGGCGTCAGGTGGATGAGGCGTTGAAGGGGGATGGATGTCTTTTGACGATGGGCGGCGAGCCAACGTTTGTTTCGATGGACGACCGGGACGGCGCGGAATGGAACACCGCGGCGCAAGGGCCGACTAAGCGGAGGCTTGCGGATGATTTGATGCGACGGCTAAAGAAGCGATATTCCAAGGGGGCGCTTCTGCATTACGGGCAGGGAAAGTGGTATCCGGGGGAATCGCTGCCGCGCTGGGCGTTCGCGGCGTATTGGCGCAAGGACGGCGAGACGGTGTGGGCGAACGAAGAACTATTCGCGCTGGAAAGCAGGAGTTACGGGCATGGGAACAAGGAGGCGGAGCAATTTATCCAGGCGCTGGCGCAACGACTCGGTTGCGGCGGAAAATGGATTTTGCCGGCGTTCGAGGATGCGTGGTATTACTTGTGGAAGGAGCGACGGCTGCCGACGAATGTCGATCCTTTTAAGTCAAACCTAAAGATTGAAGAGGACCGCAAACGGCTGGCGAAGATTTTTGAGCAGGGACTGGATCGGGTCATTGGATTTGTGCTGCCGGTGCAGCGGGGAATTGCGGGTCAAACCCCGCGTTGGAAAAGCGGGCCGTGGTTTTTTCGGTCGGAGCGGTGCTATTTGATTCCCGGTGATTCGCCGCTGGGATTCCGGCTTCCGTTGGATTCCCTGCCGTGGACGAGTTCGTCGGATTATCCGTATGTTCATGAGCGCGATCCGTTTGAGCCGCGCGAGCCTTTGCCGCGTCGCGCGCCGAGAGGTTTTGAGCGGCAGATGCCGCAGGAATGGATGGAAAGGCAGGCGGCGGAAGCGTTGCGCGCGAGAAGAGTTTTGCCGCGAGCGTCCGCGCCCGACGACACGCGAGCGCCGAGCGCGCATGAATCGGCGTGGTGGATCACCCGGACGGCGTTGTGCGTCGAGGCGAGACACGGAAGATTGCACGTGTTCATGCCGCCGATGCATGGGCTGGAGGATTACCTGGAACTGATTACGAACGTGGAGGAAACCGCCGAAGATCTCGACATGCCGGTGGTTGTGGAAGGCTATCCGCCGCCGCGTGATCCGCGATTGACGGTGCTGAAAGTGACGCCGGACCCGGGAGTGATCGAAGTCAACATGCATCCGGCGGGATCGTGGAGCGAGTTGGTGACTCAAACCGAGGGGCTTTACGAAGAGGCGCATCTGACGCGGTTGAGCACGGAGAAATTTATGGTTGACGGACGCCATACGGGGACGGGCGGAGGAAACCACGTTGTGCTGGGCGGGCCGACGGCGGGGGATTCGCCGTTTTTGAAGCGGCCGGATTTGCTGAGGTCGCTGGTGAGTTATTGGCAGAACCACCCGTCGCTTTCGTTTTTGTTCAGCGGATTGTTCATCGGGCCGACGAGCCAGAGCCCGCGAATTGACGAAGCGCGCAACGACTCGCTTTATGAACTTGAAGTGGCGTTCCGGCAATTGCCTGAAAGCCAGGCTGCGCCGCCGTGGCTGACGGACCGGCTGTTCCGCAATTTGCTGGTGGATGCGACGGGAAATACGCATCGAGCGGAATTCAGTATTGACAAGATGTTTTCGCCGGAGAGCAGCGCCGGGCGGCTGGGGCTGCTGGAGATGCGCGCGTTTGAAATGCCGCCGCACGCGCGGATGAGCCTTGCGCAGCAGTTGTTGGTGCGGGCGATGGTGTCGCGTTTCTGGCGGCAGCCTTACACGGAGGGTTTGGCGCCGTGGGGGACGGACATTCATGACCGGTGGATGCTGCCGCATTTTGTCTGGGACGATTTTCGCGATGTGATCGAGGATTTGCGGAGTCACGGTTATCCGATGAAGAGCGAATGGTTCGAGCCGCATTTGGAGTTTCGATTTCCGCAACACGGGGATTTGGCGACGCGGAATATTCATCTTGAAATTCGACACGCGCTGGAGCCGTGGCATGTATTGGGCGAGGAGGCGGGGCCGGGCGGGACGGTTCGATACGTCGATTCGTCACTGGAACGGTTGCAAATCAAGGCGAAGGGGCTGACGGACACGCGGCATGTGATTACTGCGGGCGGCTGGGCGTTGCCGTTGCATCCGACGGGGACGAATGGGGAATTTGTGTGCGGCGTGCGTTATCGCGCGTGGCAGCCGCCGGAGTGTTTGCATCCGACGATTCCGGTGCATACGCCGCTGGTGTTTGATATTGTTGACACATGGAACGGCAAGAGCATCGGGGGTTGCACGTATCATGTGATGCATCCTGGCGGGCGGAGTTACGACACGTTTCCGGTCAATTCTTACGAGGCGGAGAGCCGGAGGCTGGGAAGGTTTATCCGGCATGGGCATACGCCGGGAGCGATGAAGGCGCGTGTGGCGGATCGAAGCAGGCAGTTTCCGTTTACGCTGGATTTGCGAAATGCGAAGGCTGTAACTGGCACGATTTGACGCGCTGGTACGCGTCTTATAGACTGACCGGACTTTATGGAATCGATCCTGCAAAAGAGCGCGCGCGTTGTCAAGATCATTGCGGGGCTGAAAAAGATTTACCCGGACGTGCGGTTGGAGTTGGACTTTTCCAATCCGCTGGAGCTGCTGATCGCGCTGATCCTTGCGGCGCAGGCGCGGGATGAGCGGGTGAATGTCGTTACGGCGAAGTTGTTCAAGAAATATCGAACCGCAGCGGATTGGGCGGACGCGCCAGCGGGGACGCTTCAAGAGGAGATCAGCGAGATTTCGTTTTTTCGGATGAAAACGAAGTCGATCCAGGGCGCGTGTAAAATGCTCGTGGAAAAATTTGGCGGGAAAGTTCCAGATAATTTTGATGATCTGGTGACTTTGCCGGGAGTAGGGCCGAAGACTGCGAATGTTTTGTTGGGCAATGCGTTTGGGCAGCAGACGATTGGTGTGGACCGGCATGTGGCGCGGGTTTCGGGGCGCCTTGAGTTGACGAAGGAAACGGACCCGGATGCGATTCAGGAGGATTTATTGAAGATTGTGCCGGCGGAGGATCGGGTGAAGCTTTGTCTTTTGTTCCAGTATCACGGGCGGCGGGTTTGCATTGCGAGGAAGCCGTTGTGTTCGGAGTGTGTGGTTAATTCGCTTTGCCCGTTTCCGAAGAAGGGATGATCCTGGTTGAAATCGGGAGAGAAGGGGAGATTAGGATTATGATTATGATTAGGAGGGGAGGTGAAATGGGAGGAATTTCGCTGGCAGAATTGGGGTTTTGGCGTAGGCTATCGCGTTGTCATTTTTGATTTTATGAGTTTCTATTCCTTTAGATTCCGCCTCTTGTTTTTATCTTTTGTTGCTTTCGCGTCTGTGGTCTGGACGGCTGGGGCGGAGACGCATGATTATTCGGGTTCGATCTGGTCGTTGACGGATGCGAAAAAGGCGCTGGTCGCCGCCGCGGAAATTACGCCGGAAAAATATCCGAATTGCGACGACGCAACCGTCGAGAAGAAAATGATGCGGGTCTATCGGGCTGACGGGACTGGCGAGGCGCAGGATGAAACTTACACGAAGGTGCTGACGGAAAAAGGGCGGCGCGGCAATCGCACCTTGACCATCGGATTCATGCTTCCTTATTGGACAGTCCAGGTGCCGACGCTGGAATTGATCAAAGCGGATGGTCATGTTGTGCCAATTGATGTGGCGGCGAATTCCAAGGAGTCGATCGATGAAAGCCAGATGCAGATGAACATGTACGACCCGAACATGAAGATTCTGCAGGTCAATATTCCCGGAGTGGAAATCGGCGATTTGATTCATTCGGTCACGCGCCAGAACACGGAGCGTTCCATCGTCGAAGGGCAATACGCGGAAGAGAGCGTGTTCGAAGCGCCCAGTTATATTTTGCATGAGTCGTATGAGGTTCACGCGCCCGCCAGCCGACCGATCCAACGCATTGCCTTGCGGGATGAAATCGCGGGGACCGTCAAGTATTCCAAGGAAACCGGTTCGGACGGCGGAATGGTTCATCATTGGGAAATTGTGAATGTTCCGAGGATGTTCGACGAGCCTTCGATGCCTCCTTACGAAATGACGTTGCAGCGGCTGTTTGTCAGCACGATGCCGGATTGGCAAAGCGTTTCGAAATGGTATTGGGGCGTGAGCAAATCTCATCTTGACGCAACGACGCCCGACATGAAGCAAGAGGTGGAGACGCTGACGGCGGGAAAAACGGACGAGGAGGAGCGGATCAAGTCGATTTTCTATTTTGTGTCGAAGAAAATCCGTTACATGGGATTGACGCCGGAAAAGGACCGGCCCGGGTTCGAGCCGCACGACGTGGAACTTACATATGACAAGAAGTACGGCGTTTGCCGGGACAAGGCGGCGTTGCTGGTTTCGATGTTGCGCCAGGCGGGGTTTGATTCGTACCCGGTGCTGATCAGCGTCGGGGTGAAGCGCGACCCGGAAGTGCCGGACCCGGATTTCAATCATGCGATTGTCAGTGTGCAGCTCCACAACAAGAGCGATTACCTCTTAATGGATCCGACGGATGAGAACACGCGGGCGTTGTTGCCGACGAGCGATTGCAACCAGAGTTTTCTTGTGTGCCGACCGGAGGGCGAAGGTCTCAAGGTCAGCCCGGTGCAGCCGCCGGAGGAGCATTTGATGCGGGTGCAGACGACCGGAACGCTGACTGCCGCAGGTTCGCTGGATGCGAAGTCGGAATTGTTTTTTGACGGGGTGAATGATGATGATTATCGGAACGCGTTCGCGCACATGAAGCCGGATGATCAGCGCCGGTTTTTCGAGCGCAACCTCAAGCGGGCAATGCCGGGGGCGCGGCTGCGGTCGTTGAAGATCACGCCAGAGGATATGCTTGACATGTCGTCTTCGCTCCACGCCGAACTGGAATATTCTGTGGACGGGATGACGGCGGCGGGGCAGGGGAAGGCGATTGTGAGCCTGCCGTGGATTGGGAAGAGCTTTGGCATTGTTAATTTTATTCTTGATGGGGCGGGCCTGGACAAACGGAAGTATCCGTTGCAGACGGAAGTCGCATGCGGTTTGGCTGAGGAAATTTCGCTGAAATTATCGGGCGGTTTTGGGCCGACGATTTCGTTGCCTACTTACACGGCGATTGATGATCCGACCTTGAGTTTTCAGGAACATGTCACGGCGCGGAACGGGGAGTTGACCGGGGCGCGGGAGTTGAAGCTGAAAGTTGTGGAATTCGCGCCGGACCAATACGCGACGCTCAAGCACACTTTGAAGTCGTTGGAATACGATCAGCGCAAGGCGCCGATTTTGGCGGTGACGGATTCTGCGATGACAGCAGCGCCGGAAGCGGCGGCAGACACGGCAATTCCGCCGGTGAAGCCGAGCGCGGAGATTATTGACAGCCGAAAGGAATTGGTAGTGACGGACGCGCATACGGCGACGCTCAAGATCAATTTTTCCAAGCGCATTTTGACGTATGCGGGGAAGATTCGGGATTCGGAGATCAAGTATCCGTATAATCCCGCGTGCCAGTCGGTGAAGCTGACCAAGGGAGTGGTGACATCGAAGGACGGGAAACGCCAGGAAATTTCCGTGGGCGAAATCAATGTGATGGACGCGGGTTGGAATGCCTCGGCGAAACGTTACACGGGCGAGAAAATTCTGGTCGCCAATTTGCCGGGCGTCGAGATCGGTTCGGTGATTGAAGTCGGTCTTGAGATTACGACGACCAACGGGGCGTTTATTTCGGGATTTGAATCGTTCCAGTTGCCTGACGACCTCGACCACAAATCTGTGACGTTGAGCGCGCCAGCAGGCGTGACGATCCATCAGATTGTCAGCGGGCCGGGCGATATTATAAAGGCGAAGCAGTCGAATGAAGGCGGGAAGCAGACTTTCGACTGGCAGGCGGACCACGTTGCGGCGCTGCCGCAGGAGGGGCAATTGCCGCCCGCGTGGGTTTACGAATCGGGCGTCAGTTATTATGTCGGCGACATGCCGGCATACCTCAAGGAACTGAACGAGATCATGGTGAATCGTGCTGGGCGAAATACGAAAGCAGCAGCGAAGGCGGCGGAATTGGCGGGGCAATCCCACGGAAAACTGGAAACAGTGGCGGCGGTGCGGGACTTCGTGGCCAAGTCGATTCGACTGGCTGGGCCGTCCTTCATAGACCTGCCGTTGAGCGAACTTTCCGCGGCGGACACGACGTTGACCGATGGTTACGGGCATGCTGCGGACCGCGCGATTCTTTTGCATGCGATGTTGTCCGCAGCCGGATTTCAACCGGAATTTGTGCTGGCTTCGGATTTGCCGCCAATCGCCGGAATCACCAATGTGTTGATGGCGTTTCCATTGCCAGGTTCATTCGATACGCCGCTTGTCCGCCTCAGTGTCGATGGTCAAACCTATTATTTGAATGACACCGACCAATATGCGAAGCTTGGCTCGACGGTGTTTGACGGGGAAATCGGGATGGTTCTTTCGACGCAAGCGCCGGAGGTCATTCATGCGGCGGCTGAGTGCGAGAACAAGGTGCAGACGGATTACACGCTTGTGCCGGATGATACGGGTCGGACGCGTGTGAAGGTGACGCGGCGTTATTACGGCGGCGATTTCAACGCGAAGCACCGGTATTTTTCTGAGTTGCCGCCGGAGGAGCGGGACCGTTATTTCCAGGAAACGGTTTCCAGTCTTGCGCAGGGTGCGAAGGCGGTGGGCGATTTAACGACGCGCTTTGACACGTATCCGGGGGTGGAGCAATTTACGGCAGATGTGGATAATTATAGTGTACTCGATGGGAATTATTTTTACTTCGATCTGCCGTTTAATCCGTCGCTGATGGGGGCGGGTGCGGACCGGCGGGCGTTGCCGCTTTTTGTGTCGCGGTCGAGTGATCGAGCAGTGCGGACGGAGATTGAGTTGCCGCCGGGTTTCCGTCACGTGGTGATGGCGCCGGGCAGCGAAGCTCTTGATGCGCCTGATGGGAGCGGCAAGGCAGAAATCACTTCTTCAGAGAGCGGCGGCAAGTGGTCGATTACACATGAATTCAAAACTGCGCCGGCAATTATTCCGCCGACGGATTACGCGGCGTTGTTGAAAGTGGAATCGACTTTGGGGCAGAAGAGTGGGAAGTCGTTTTTGTTGCAGAGGGATTGATTTGGGAGAAGTTGCGGGTAGAAGCGTTTGGTAGTGTGGTTCGCGGAAATTCGACCCGCAAATCTTTGCAAGAAATATTAGTGGCGTTGCAGCAGCAACGCCCTACCTAGAAGGAGTTGAGGACGTCGATTAGTTGGCGGAGGCGGCCGTATTGGCGGCGGTCGAAGGAGAAGGCGATTCGCGGAAGATCGAGGTGGTCGTTGTGCTCGGTTTCTTCGGGAGTGGGTGGGATCACATGGAATTTTTCGCCGATGATGATGTCTTCGAAATCGGCGTTGAGCGAGTCGATTGCGGAAGGCGTTGGCGGGTGCTTGAGGCGAATGACGAGCAAATCCTTCACCATGCGGCTTGAATGATAATTGCGGTAGAACCGCGTGATGATGCGGACGGCTTGAGTGGCATTTTCGGCGACTTGATAGAGGCGCAAATCATCGGGCGAAATGAGCTGGGCGCGAAGCAGGTGTTCGCGGATGTTTTTGTCCCAAGTTTTCCAATACGTCCCGCCGGGGCGATCAAGCAATACCAGCGGGACGAGGCGGCCTTTGCCGGTCTGCATCAGCGTGAGCGCTTCGTAGCCTTCGTCGAGCGTGCCAAATCCGCCGGGGAAGAGGACAATGGCGTCGGAATGTCGGATGAAAGTGAGTTTGCGCGTAAAGAAATATTTGAAGGAAATGAGCTTCTTGTCTTTGTCAATAATTGGATTGGCGGTTTGCTCCCAGGGCAATCGGATGTTCGCGCCGAAGCTCATTTCGGGTCCGGCGCCTTCGTGGCCGGCCTGCATGATCCCGGGGCCTGCGCCGGTGATGACCATGTAGCCTTCCTCGGAAATTTTCTTCGCGAAATCGACGGCCTCCAAATATTCCTGGCGCGTCGGGAGCGTTCGCGCGGAGCCGAAAATGGTGACCTTGCGCTTGTTGTCGTAGGGAGCGAAGAGGCGGAAGGCGTAGCGCAATTCGCGCACGGCGGTGCGGATGATCCGGGCGTCGCCGCGGTCTTTGACATCGGTGAGGAGCTTGAGGGCATTGATCATAATGTCCTCGACCAGGTCTGAATTGTAGCCGCCGCCCTTTTCCGCGATGAGTTCCTGAATGCGACGGCGCAGGGCGGGATCAACGGGGTTTTTTTCCGGTTTTTCCACTACAATAACTATGCCGTTGCGCCAATTTGGCAACAAGCCTTAAACTTCGCATCCAATAAATGACGGATTACAAAAACACGCTTAATCTGCCGCAAACCGGTTTCTCGATGAAGGCCGACCTTGTGGCTCGCGAACCCCAGCGTCTGACGCAATGGGAGGCTTCTCATCTTTACCAAAAAATCCAGTCGCGCCGGGCAGGCGCGAAACGGTTCGTGCTGCACGACGGGCCGCCGTTCGCGAACGGGGATGTTCACATTGGAACGGCGCTGAACAAAATTCTTAAGGACATTGTCGTTCGCTATCACAGCGCGCGCGGGATGGATGCGCCTTACGTCCCCGGCTGGGACTGTCATGGTTTGCCGATTGAATTCAAGGTGACGCAGGACATGAGGAAGGCAAACCAGGAGATTCCCGGTCCGGCGGCGATCCGCTTGGCGTGCGAGGCGTCGGCGCGAAAATTTATTGACGTTCAACGAGCCCAGTTCAAGCGCCTGGGAGTTCTTGGCGACTGGGAAAATCCGTACTTGACGTTGGACCGGCATTACGAGGCGGACGAATTACGGCTCTTCGCGGACATTGTGGAAAAGGGGCTCGTCTATCGCGGCAAGAAGCCGGTGTATTGGAGCATCCCGGCTCGCAGCGCGCTGGCGGAGGCGGAGGTGGAATACCACGACCACACCAGCCAGAGCATTTATGTGAAGTTTCCGGTGGTCGGAGAGGCGGGGACATTTGTCGTGATTTGGACGACGACGCCTTGGACTTTGCCGGCCAACCTTGCTGTCGCGTATAATTCCACTTTTACCTATTCGCTGGTGAAGGTTGGGGAGGAAAAATATTGGATTCATACTTCGTTGCTGCCGGTCGTCGCGGAAAAGTGCAAATGGACAAATTACGAGACCGTTCGCACCGCGGCAGGAAGCGAATTTGCGGCGGTTCAGTATCATCATCCGTTTTGCAAGCGGGTTGGAAAGCTGCTCGTCGGCGATTCGTTTGTGGAAAATTCCACGGGAACGGGATTCGTCCACGTCGCGCCGGGACACGGTTTGGACGATTATAATTTGGGCCGACAGAATGGCCTTCCGATTTATTCGCCGGTGGATGATGACGGCTGTTTGGCGTGGACGAAGGACCTGCCGGAGGATCAGCAGATGCCGCAGGAAATGATCGGCAAGTCGATCCTCGAAAAGCATGGCAAGAGCGACGCAAATGTCGTGGTGCTGCATGAGTTGCGGGCGCGGAACGCGTTGCTGCACGAGGAGAATTATCATCACAGCTATCCTTTTTGCTGGCGGAGCAAGACGCCGATTGTTTTTCGCGCGATGGAGCAGTGGTTTATCGGACTGGAACGGCCGATTGGCGCGCAAACATTCCGGCAAACGGCGCTGGCGGAAATCGACCGGGTTGCGTGGATTCCTGATTGGGGAGTCAACCGCATCAAAGGCGCGGTTTCGACGCGGCCAGATTGGTGCATTTCGCGGCAACGTTCGTGGGGCGTGCCGCTGCCGGCTTTTTACACTGCGTCCGGGGATGCGATCTTGGAGCCGGACGTGGTGCGCAATGTCGCGGACTTAATCGAGATCAATGGCTCGAACATCTGGTTTGAGAAAACGGCGGGGGAGCTTTGGGCGAGTGTCAAACCGAAGAATTGGAGCGGGCCGGATGCCACGGCAAAATCCGGCGACACGCTCGATGTGTGGATTGATTCCGGGTCATCGTCGCGCGCGGTTTTGATGAAGCGAAGTGAATTGTCGCCGCAGGCGGATGTTTATCTGGAAGGGAGCGACCAGCATCGCGGTTGGTTTCAATCGTCGCTGCTGCTCTCGGTCGCCGGGAACGGCAGGGCGCCTTATCGGACTGTGTTGACGCACGGATTCATGGTGGATGCGGACCGCGAAAAAATTTCCAAGAGCAAACAGGGTCAGTACGAAAAACCACAAACGGCGACTGCTTACGTCTCGCGATTCGGGGCAGACGTGATCCGGTTGTGGGTGGCTTCGCAGGATTATCGCGGCGACATCGTTGTCAGCGATGAGCGAATCAATAAAGTTGCGGAAACGTACCGCCACCTTCGCAACACGTTGCGTTACCAGCTTTCCAATCTTTACGATTTTGACGCGGCTCAACATTCAGTGGCTAATGACAAGCTGACTGGAATCGACCGCTGGATTCTAGCGCAGTACTCAAAACTCGAAAAAGATGTCGCAGCCGCCTACGAACGCTACGAATTCCATGTTGTTTACCAGCGGATCAGCCAGTTCGCAACAGTTGAACTTTCGGCAATTTACCATGACCTTGTAAAAGATCGTCTTTACACGTACTCGGCGAATTCCCTCCGACGCCGCTCGCCGCAGACGGCGCTTCATCGAATGGCGCGGGGTTTGTGCGAAATGCTTTCGCCGATTCTTGCTTACACGGCGGATGAGGCATGGGAGTTTATCCCTGAGATTGAAGTCAGTTCGGTCCATCTTGCGGTTTGGGAGCCGATTCACTTTGAATTGAGCGCCGAGGAAACTGACAAGTGGAAAAAGCTTTTCGAGGTCCGCGACGCGGCGCTACTCCACCTGGAAAAGGCGCGCCAGGCGAAAACCATCGGCAAGGCGCTCGACGCAAAAGTCACCGTGACAGGGCCGGCTAAAGTATTTGGGATTTCTGCCGATGAAGGGAGGGAATCATTGCGCGAACTGCTGAATGTTTCCGAGGTGGTCGTCATTGACCAACCGGACGCGGCGGCAGTCAGCATTGATGTTGACAGGGCTGGGGGGCAAAAATGCGAGCGATGCTGGCATTGGGAACGGGACGTGGGATCGGATGCGCATCATCCCGAATTGTGCGGGCGTTGCGCGGGGGTTATCCGCGAGATGTCGAACAACCAATGAAATATTCGCGTATCAGCACGCCGATTTGCGCGTTGCTGCTGGCGCTAGTGTATTTTGTCAGCGGCATGCTGGGCAATGCGTCCTCGTTCATGCACGGGGAAGTCGCGCTGGTGTGGCCTCCGGCGGGAATCGCACTGGCGGCGGTGCTGGTATTTGGGTATCGCATCTGGTGGGGCGTGCTGGTGGGGGCCTGGATTTTCTCCTTTACACGCGGTTCTCCTTTTGGATTTTTCACGGCGGCGACGGCTGTGGGGAACACGGTTGGCGCGCTGGTCTGCGCATTTTTCCTAGAACGCTTTGTACACTTCAAAAATTCGATGGAGCGGCTCAAGGACACTTGCGGTTTCATCCTGCTCGCCTGTGTTTTGGGAACGACTGTCAACGCTCTTTTCAACGTCATCGGGCTTTGTTACAGCGGCAAACTGCCGTGGGACGAATTGTTCGCCAATGTGGTGGTGTGGTGGGTGCCGAACGCGATGGGGGTGTTGGTCGTCACTCCGTTCGTGCTGGCGTGGCTTAGGCCGGGTTCGGTTGCCTGGAATGTGCAAACCATCGTCGAAGCGTTCGTGTGTGCCCTTTTGTTGACTTGCGGGACTGACTTGTCGTTCAACTCGTGGTTTGTCAACGGCGTTGGGAGTTATCCGCTTGCCTACCTGCCTTATCCTTTTTTGGTTTGGGGAGCGTTGCGTTTCGGCCAGCGCGGGGCCACGACGGGAACGTTGATTGTATCGGGGTGGTCGATTTACGAATTACTTCATGGACGCGGGCCTTTTTGGTCGGGCAACGATCAGACGAGCTTGATGTTAATTGGTTCTTACATCGGCGTTCTGGCGGTGGGAAATTTGTTGTTGGCGGCGGCGGGGATGGAACGGGAAATAGCTGTTCGAGACACGCGCGAAAGTGAAAAACGCTATCGAGGTGTGATTGAAGATCAAACGGACCTGGTCTGCCGTTTTGGACCGGAAGGCAAACTGTTCTTTGTCAATCAAGCTTATTGCCGGTTTTACGGAAAGACTCGTGAGCAGTTGATGGGGACAAGTTTTTTCCCGAGCCTTTCTGAACCCGACCGCGAAATTCCGATGCAACAATTTCGTTCGCTGACGCCTGCGGAGCCGATTCAGGCTTACGACAGCAAAATTCTCATGGGCAACGGGCGGCTTGTCTGGCAGCAATGCACGGTGCGGGCGCTGTTCGACGATGCCGGGCAAATCATGGAATTTCAGGCCGTCATTCAGGATATTACCCGGCGCAAGGAATCTGAAGAAGCGCTTCGCCTAGGCGAAGAAAGGTCGCGGGCGATTCTGCAGAGCGTCGTGGATGGGGTGATTGTGCTTGACGATAACGGCGCAGTGACGTTGTTCAATCCGGCGGCGGAACTGGTCTTCGGGCGTCCCGCGAGCGATGTGCTGAATCATCAGTTTCGCGAGTTGATTTCGTCGGAGGACTGGGCGAAATATGACGAATATCAAACGCGCATGGGTGAAAGTCCGCCGCGAGTGATTGAGGTTGGCGCTGTTCGCACTTCGGACAATATTGTGCCCATTGACTTGGCGATCAGCGAGGTGGTGCGTGGCGGAGTGCCGATGCGGATTGTCATTGTGCGGGATATTTCCGAGCGTAAACAATTGGAGGACCAGTATCGGCAGTCGCAAAAAATGGAGGCGGTCGGGCGTCTTGCGGGCGGAATCGCGCACGACTTCAACAATTTGATGCAGGCGATCCTGGGCTACATCAATCTTCTTGACCGACGTCTCGCGCCCGGAGACCCAAACCACGAAACCGTGGGACACATCCAGAAATCGCTCGCGCACGCGAGTTCCTTGACTGGTCAATTGCTGGCGTTCAGCCGAAAGCAAGTGCTCAAGCCGAAGGTGGTCGCGTTGAACAAAGTTGTGGGGGGGATGACGCATCTTCTGCAACGATTGCTGGGGGAAACCATCCAATTGAACATTGACCTGGCGCAGCCGGTGCCGTGGATTCGCGCCGATCCAGGCCAGATGGAACAAATGATTCTCAACCTGGCGATCAACGCGCGCGACGCGATGGGGCAGGGCGGAACGCTGGGAATCCAGACGTCAAATATAACATTTACCGAGGCGAAGGCGTTTTCATCGGGGCAATTGCCGCCTGGCGATTACGCGCGATTGAGCATTTCGGACACGGGTTGCGGCATGAGCCCGGAGGTGCAGGCGCATTTGTTCGAGCCTTTTTTCACCACCAAGGAAACGGGAAAAGGGACGGGCCTCGGATTGTCGAACGTGTATGGAATTGTCAAGCAAACGGATGGCGACATCAAGGTGATCTCCAATGTCGGCGTCGGCACAACGTTCCACATTTATTTGCCGCGATTTGAAGCGCGTCCCGAGGAAGAAGAGTCAACGCAGATCGTTCCAACGGGAGATCGCGGCAGCGAAACTGTGCTGCTGGTGGAAGATGAGGAATTGGTGCGCATGATGCTCGTCGAGGTGTTGAAAGCGGCGGGATATTCTGTTCTTGACGCCCGGCATGGCGAGGACGCGCTGGAGCTGGCCGGCAAGTTCGATGACCAGATACATCTTCTTGTCACCGATATGACGATGCCCGGTTTCAGCGGTTCGGAATTGGCGCGGCGATTGGGCGAGCAGCGTCCCGCGATGAGAGTCCTTTTCATTTCCGGCTATACGGACCAGGATACTTCGCAATGGAGCAAGGTCAGCCAGCCGGTTCAGTTCCTCCAAAAGCCGTTCCACCCCGACGTGTTTTTGACACGGGCGCGTCAAATCCTTGATCGCGCGGTGAAATGATCCATCCCAAAGCGAGGGAATTTGTCTTGAAATGGATCGGCGGACGGCAAGGCTCCGCCGCGGAATTGGTTCGCGAGATGCAGGAGGAAGTCGGCTGGCCGTCGAGACACGCGCTGACCTCCATACTTGACGAATTGCGGACGAACCGCGAGCTTCCACCCGCCGCGAAAAAATATATTCGTTACACGTTGAGCGGAGGGGAGGTTGCGATGGCGCTGGCCGAAGGAGCGACGCCGGACCAGGAACACCAGTCGTCATTGGACGAACTTTTTGGAAGGAGCCGGCGATTTCGGAAGTCAAAAAAATTCGCTGAAGCCGTGGAATTCCTGGCGAAGTTTCGCGAATATTCTCCGTTCAACAACATGCTCGTCTATTTGCAGAACCCGCTGGCCACGTATTTTGCGACGGCCCGGCATTGGCAAAAGACGTTCGGGCGCACGGTTAAAGAAGATGCCAGAGGCATGGTGATTCTCGCGCCGCGAACGCCGGTTTTGCTGGTCTATGACATCGCGGACACTCAGGGGCCGCCGTTGCCGGACAAGCTGGCTGCTTTCACGGAAACCAGGGGAATTTTCGACCCCGCGCTACTTGATCGCACTATAAAAAATGCTGAGCGGGACCGCGTCCGCGTGGAGCGCGTTCCGATGGGACAATTGCGAGGCGGGTTTGCGACGACGCGAGGGACTGACGCGCATTGGAAAATGCGCATCGGGCTTCGTGACGAATTAAGCGCGGCGTCCGCATATCAGGTGCTTTGCCACGAACTGGCGCATATTTATCTTGGCCATGTCGGCGCGGACAAGGAGGGGTGGTGGCCGTATCGAACCAATTTGACGGAGGGCGTGACGGAGATTGAAGCGGAATCAGTGGCGCATATTGTTTGCTGTCGCGCGGGATTGGAGACGCGGTCTGCCGAGTATCTTTCCAGTTACGTCGAGGACAATTCGGAAATTGACGCGATCAGCCTTGATCTTATCAGCCGCGTTGCCGGGCGGCTTGAGGATATGGGACGACGCTTGCTTCCGCCGCGCGAATAGTACGTTATCGATTAATTTCTGCCGACGAATTCGATCAGAGATTAAGCAATTGACATACCTTTCCAAAGGATTCTAAAAAATGAGGATCATTTGATTGACGTCTTGGCATTGCCTCGCGCTGAATTTTCATGAAGAACCTCCAAATTTCCTGAACTCCTTAAGTCTGTTGGACGGTCGTCATGTTGCATTTTGTTGGCTGCCGACAGAGTAATGTAGTATCCTTTTCTCATGCTAACTCAGCGGCGCCAATTTCTGGTCTGGGCGGTTTCCGCGATCGTCGGCATTTGGGCGGTGGCATGGGGTGGGGACCGGTATTTGGAATCTCGAAAGGTAACGGCTGAAAAAGTGC
Source organism: Verrucomicrobiia bacterium (assembly GCA_036501665.1). GTDB lineage: Bacteria > Verrucomicrobiota > Verrucomicrobiia > Limisphaerales > Palsa-1400 > DATAUD01. The sequence goes on along the minus strand of DASXZW010000084.1, from coordinate 37,860 downwards.
GACTCTATGTCCAAACACTTGATTTTTCAAAACTTGCCGGAGTGGAGCGCGCTGGAGCGCTAAAAAATTTGGAGAACAAATTAAACGCGCTCTCCTACGAGGAACGTCAACAATTGCGTTTTGAGCGCTTCATGAAAAACCTTTTCCCTTTAATGAGTGACGATGAGAAGGCGGCATTCATCGAGGCGACTTTGCCTGCCGGGTTCAAGCAAACCATCGACGCCTTTGAAAAACTGCCGGAGGACAAACGCCATAAGGCGGTTGATGATGCGATAAAGCATTTACGGGTCACGGCAAACGCGGGTGAAAATTTGCCTAACGGGACAAATGGTCCGCCACCGATCAGCCTGCAATTGGAGGCAGAAATTCGGACCATTGGTCTGAAGACGTTCTATAGCCAAAGCTCCGCGCAGACCAAGGCAGAAGTGGCGCCTTTTCTTGAGGAAATGCAGCGCCAGATGGAATCGGGACGGTTGATGCGTTGACGTTTGTTCGCGATGAACGGCTGCCCCAATCTATGAAGGCATTCACGTTGGTGGAACTTCTTGTTGTCATCGCGATTATCGCCGTGCTGGCGGGGCTTTTGCTTCCCGCGCTGGGCCGCTCGAAAGAATCGGCGCATTCCACGGCCTGCATCGGAAATCTCCATCAGATCGGAGTCGCATTGCAACTTTATGTGGATAGCAATCGCAACCATCTTCCAGTCATGCGCGACCGCTCAAGCGACACCAATTCGCCGGTCACCAACGCGCCTCCCAGCCCGGACCTCGTGTTGCGTGTGGAATTGGGAAACACGAATGTCCTGCGTTGCCCCTCGGATTTCACGGTGTTTGGCCAAACGGGTTCGAGCTATGCCTGGAACAGCCTGTTAAACGGGCAAAACGCGGACGCGCTGACAGTTTTTGGCATGAATTTTACTCCACCGGCGATTCCGGTTTTCTATGACAAGCAGAATTTTCATTCCGCGCTCGGAACCAGGCGGGCCGTCAACTATCTTTATGCCGACGGACACATCAAAAACCTGCTCACGATTCAGGGGACTGTTCCGCGATGATCTCGCTGCGGGACGTTCATAAACGGTTTCGCGGGCGGATGGCCGTCGAGGGATTGACGCTGGAAGTCCCGCGCGGCGAGGTATTCGGGTTGCTCGGCCATAATGGCGCGGGCAAGAGCACCACCATTGGAATGATGCTCGGCCAGGTTTGGCCGACGAGTGGCGAAGTGAAATTGTGCGGGCACGACGTCACGGCGCATCGCGCGCGGGCTTTGAGAAAAGTCGGCGCAATTTTCGAAGCCCCGGCATTTTACGATTATCTTTCCGGCTGGAGGAACCTGCAAATTCTCAGCCATTATTCCGCGCCTACAAGTGACGCGCGGATCAGCGAAGTCATCGAATGGGTGGGGTTGCGCGGACGCGAGCATTCCAACGTCAAGACGTATTCCCACGGGATGCGCGCGAGGTTGGCAATCGCGCAGGCGCTTTTGCCGGAGCCAGAGTTGCTAATTCTGGACGAGCCTGGCAGCGGGCTTGACCCGGAGGGGATCGCTGAGATGCGGCAGACCATAATCCGGCTGCACCGCGAGATAGGGCTGACGATCTTGCTTTCGTCGCATTTGTTGAGCGAAGTGGAGCATCTCTGTTCGCGCATCGCGGTTTTGAATCGGGGGCGAAAAGTGTTTGACGGACGCATTGCCGAGGCGCGCTTGGCGTCGGATCGAGTTTTGTTGCGCACGTCGGATTTTAACACAGCGGTAGAATTGCTGCGTGTGAGGGGGATTATTTCTGAGTCGAAGGAGGGCCAGTATATCGTTTTGACAGATGGGCGCAGCATTGCCGACGCGACAAGGGCGCTGGTGGAATGCGGCGTTGCAGTTGACGGGATTTGGCGGGAGGAGCAGACGCTGGAGGATTTTTACCTGAATCTTGTAAAGTCGAAGGCTGCTTGACATGTTTTTTTCGCAGCTGAAAAACGAATTGTGGAAGCTTGCCGGGAAGAAGCGGACTTATATCGGCTTTGGAGTTTTTGTGGCGGCGCAAGTGGCAATGCTCATCATGTTCAAGCGCTCACGATGGGAAAGTGACTTCGAGCGGTTGTTGGGCGGGAATGGTTACCTGGCTTCAGAATATATTTCCGCGCTAACGGTCGGGATAATTATGATAATTCCGCAACTGAGCCTGCTTCTGCCGCTTTATGTCACGTTAATTGGCGGGGACCTTGTGGCCAAGGAAGCGGAGGACGGCACTTTGCGCATGATTTTGTCGCGACCGATTTCGCGAATGCGCCTTCTGGCGGTCAAATGGCTTGCCGGCGCGATTTTTACGACGGCGCTGGTCATCATGCTCGGCATCATCGCGGTGGCGTTCGCGCGAGTGGTCTTTCCGTGGAAGGGGCTGTTTGTTTTTTTTGATCAGCCGGGAATCAGAACGTTCAGCCTGTTTCAGGCGGACGAAGGGCTGCGGCTGTATGCGCTGTCGCAGATTTTTGTGACAGTCAATGCTGTTACTATGCTGTCGCTCGCCCTGATGTTTTCCTGCTTCAATATGAAACCAGCGACAGCCACAATCCTCGCGCTTTCATGCCTGTTCGCGAGCACGGTTGTTGAGCACATCCCATTCTTCGAGCGGTATCAGAATTGGTTTATCACGCATCATTTGGCGTCCTGGATCTGGATTTTTCAGAAACCGACGCCCTGGCCGCAAATCATGCAATCGGAGGTGATTCTTGCGGCCATCATCGCGACGGCCTTCCTCGTCGGAGCAATCGTATTTCAGATGCGCGACATAAAATCGTGACCAAAGCGCGTCACTGATTCTTTATAAATTGCTTTCCTGGGAGCTGCTTGATCAATCGCTTCATTTCCAGGCCCAGCAGCGCGACGGAGACGGTTGACGGCGGCAGGCGGCTTTGCCGGATAATGTCGTCGATGGAGGATTCCTCGTTGGAAAGCGTGTCAAACACAGATTGCTCTGATTCCGATAATGTGAACGCCGGCATTGCCGATGGGTCCTTTAACATCGACGGCTTGTTGCTGCCGGGAAATAAATATTCAAATTCGCTGAGGATGTCCTCCGCGTCTTCGCAGAGCTTCGCGCCTTTTTTGATCAAGTCGTGACAACCTTTGCTGCGCGGGGAATCGATTCGCCCCGGCACTGCGAAGACCTGGCGTCCATTTTCAACGGCCATTCCTGCTGTGATCAACGCGCCGCTGGTGAGATTTGCCTCGACCACGACGGTTCCCAAAGTCATTCCCGCGACGATCCTGTTGCGAATTGGAAAAGTCTGCTTGTCAGCTTTGCGATTGAATGGGAATTGTGTGATCAATGCTCCCTGTGTCGTGATTCGTTCAAACAATTCGACGTTTTCCGCCGGGAAAATAATATTGATGCCGGTGCCGAGGACGGCGATGGTGCGGCCTTTGGAATGCAGCGCGCCTTGATGCGCCGCGGAATCTATTCCCCGCGCGCCGCCGCTGACAACGGTGACGCCGACATAGGCGAGTTGATGGGCCAGCTTGCGGGCCGTTTCCATTCCGTAATGCGTCGTCAGCCGGGAGCCAACGACGGCGACCCCGTTCTTGTCCTTGGGAAGCAGCGACCCTTTTACGTAAAGAACCACGGGCGGATCGTAAATTTGCCGAAGGAGTTCGGGATAATTTTCATCGGTCTGCACAACGACGTTGCATCCAAACTTTTCGATACGCTCGATTTCGCCGCGAAGATCGACAGATTTTTCCCAATTGGCAATCGCGCCTGCGGTTTCGGGTCCGATTCCGGGAACTTTTTGAAGAAGAGCGGGGGAAGCGCCAAGGATTGCCGGCGGATCGGCAAAATGTTCGAGCAACTGCCGGACTCGAACCGGCCCGATGCCGTCAATCATGTTTAAAGCGATGAGCGCTTCGCGGGAATCCACTGGCCGAGAAGACTTCTTTTTTGCCGTTGCGGCAAGCTTAAGATTTTGCGAACGGCGAAGTTTCTTTGGAAGTTGGCCGGTTCCGCAATATGTTTTTGCGGAAGTGACTATTGGCGAAAAACAGGCGGAGATGGCGAAAGTGCTTGGGGCATTCCCGAATGCGCAGGATCGGTTGGCGTACATCGTTGGGCGTGGACGCGAGGCGGGGTCGTTCGATGCGGCATTGAGGGCGGAGGCTTTCCGTGTGGCGGGATGCCTCGCGAAAGTTTGGTTTGTCTCGGAAATGAAGGAGGGGCGGTGTTATTTCAAAGCGGACTCCGATTCAGCGATTGTCAAAGGAATTGCCGTTCTGCTGTGCGACTTTTACAGCGGGCAAATGCCAAAGGAAATCACTCAGACGCCGCCCGCGTTTCTGGAAAAATTCGGCATCACTCAACATTTGACGCCAAACCGGCGCAATGGACTGGCGCGCATCTGGAGCAGCATTGAAACATTTGCCCGCGCGCAGATCGACAAATGAAATTCTACGACGCGCATAATCATTTGCAGGATGATCGGCTGCGACCGCATTTGGACGGCGTGATTGCGGCTGTGCGGGCAATTCCCATCACGAGGATGGTTGTCAATGGATCGTGCGAGGAGGATTGGCCGGAGGTTTTGAAATTGGCGCGGGAATTTCCCGAAGTTTTGCCGTCGTTCGGCTATCACCCTTGGTATGTGAAGGAGCGAACTTCTGAATGGCGGGAGCGATTAGTCGAATTCCTAAATCAGGTTCCCTCTGCGGTCGGCGAAGTTGGACTGGACCGATGGATCAAAGACCATGACATCGCGCAACAGCAGGAGGTTTTTGAGTGGCAGTTGCGCCTTGCCGCCGAGCGGGAATTGCCAGTGAGCATTCATTGCATCCAGGCGTGGGGTTTGCTGCTTTCGATTCTTCAGCGCGGCCCTGTTTCGAAGCGCGGCTTCTTGTTGCACTCGTATGGCGGTTCGGTCGAGATGATTCCCGACTTCGTTAAGCTGGGCGCATATTTTTCTTTTCCCGGATATTACGCGCAGGAAAAAAAGCTCCGCCAGCGCGAAATCTTCCGAAGCGTGCCGCGAGATCGGCTTTTAATTGAAACGGACGCGCCGGATCAGCCACTGCCGAACGAACGGAATCACTTTCCTTTGCTTGACTCGGCGGGAAAGCCCATCAATCATCCGGCGAACCTGGCCGCCGTGTATGAGTTTGTGTCCGAGTGGCTCGGTGAAACGCCGGAGGCGCTGGCGTCACGGGTTGAAGGAAATTTTCTCCGCTTATTTGAATGATCGCAAGCGCGTTGATAGGGGCGTTCTGTAACTTCCGGGCCGCTCCTACGGAGCTTTGTTTCATTTCAATTATTTCTAAATACAGGCCGTCCCCGACGGGACTGTTCTGCTGAAATAGATGATTAGCTCCTCGGATTAAATTGAGATTCGGACGCCAGTTGCTCCCATAATTTTTTCTCGGCGTCGGTGCTTTCCTTCGGCACCTGGACGCGCGCCACTACGTAAAGATCGCCTTTTTCAACTTCGCGACCGGGCAATCCGCGGGCCTTGATCCGCAACCGATGGCCGTTTTGCGTTCCGGGCGGAATCTTGATGCTCACCGGTCCCGTCAGAGTGGGCACTGAAATGCTTGCTCCCAACGCCGCTTCCCACGGCGCGAGGTCAAGGTCGTAATAAAGATCGCCGCCTTCGACGCGAAAATCGGGGTGACTGGCCATGCGCACGCGCAAATAAAGATCGCCCGCCGGCCCGCCGCCTGTGCCTGGCTCGCCTTTTCCGCTGAGGCGCAATTGCTGGCCGTCGCGAACTCCAGGCGGGATTTTTACTTTGTGCTCCTGCGTGACGGTAATTTGGCCGCCCCCGTGGCAAACAGGGCAAACTCCCCGTCCCTTGGTTCCTGTGCCGTGGCATTCTTCGCAAACCGCGTTCCGCCGGATGGTCACGGAACGGACTGAACCGCGCAAGGCTTCTTCGAGAGTCACCATGATAACGCCTTCGACATCGCGGCCCTTTTCGGTTTCTTCGCGGGGAAAGCCACCGCCCCCGCGATTGGCCGTCGCGCCAAAGAATCGCTCAAAAAAATCACTAAACCCGGTGCCGCCAAATTCAAATCCTTCGTCCCCGGTTCCGCCGCTGTATTGGTAGGATTGGTATGCGCCGCGCCCGCCTCCGGGTTGGCCATGCGGCACAAAGCCACTTTTCCAGTCGGTGCCTAAATCGTCGTACTTCTTGCGCTTTTCGGCGTCGCCGAGGACTTCGTAAGCCTCGTTGATCTCCTTGAATTTTTCCTCGGCGCGCTTTTTGTCCTTCGCGACATCAGGGTGATATTCGCGGGCCAATCTCCGAAAGGCTTTGCGGATATCGTCGTGGCTGGCCTTGCGGTCCACGCCCAGGGTTTTGTAATAGTCTTTGAATTCGACCGCCATACGGCTTCATACATAACAATGAAGCGCGGTCTTTTCAACCGCGCTCCGTCGAAACTTGAAAATAGAGTTGCTGCGCCCGCAAGCCCCGCATCACTGCGTGATCGTCGCCGAGAGCCGGTAGAAAATGGAGTTGGCGACGCCCGACCTCGAAACCGTGAAGGTTGCGATGCCGTTGGTATCGACTGTGGGCTGGTTGGTTAACGCCAGCCACGAGGTTAGCTCCGTGGATGTCAATAATTGGTATGCGCGCCCGCTTTGATAGGGCGAGAATGTTACCGAGATTAGGTTCCCAGCGATCGGGGTGACAGCGAAATTCAACCTCGAAGCCGGATCGGTGGGGTCGGTCCCGAAAACATATTCGGCGTAATTGGAATAGCCGTCGCCATCGGAGTCTTCAGACCCGGAGACGTTGTTCGTTCCAAAGAAGCCTGAAGACCACCATTGGGGCACCCCGCCGTTGCCAGGGTTGTCCTGCGAAACAGAGTAATCCCAGCGCATGCCATTGGCCGCGACAGCGTTGTTGGTGGAACCTGTGTTGTTCTTGATAACGACATTGCCACTTGCGCCGACAGCGAAATACATGCCCGATGCCAAAGCCTGCCAACTTCCACCGTTCACGGATTCATTGACGTTCGTAAATATTTCATTCGTCCCGCCGGAAACGAAGACCGGCGTGTTTGTGGCGAATGCCGTGCTTAGAGGATACCAGATCGAAACGTCATATTTTCCCGACGTCGAGATCATTGGCGTGAAAGTCGCGGAGGCGGTGGGATTTCCGGCGGTCGTATCGGCGGAGAAGTAGTAGCCGCCAAAGATTCCAGCCCCGGAATTAATCTCCGTCCAGGAACCGGTGTAAGTGGCATCCTGCGTTCCGAGAATCAAACTGTTGACAGTGGGAAATGTTCCGTTCGTGACATACAAAAGGCCGCCTTCCATCGAGATCGCGTTGAAATAGTAATTCGATCCGCGCGCCAAACCTGACAATAGAACAACATGGTGCAGCGATGGGGCGCTCAGCGAGGAAAAGCTGCCGTAGGCGGGAGTCGTGCCGTAGTCCACCTGGACCGTGGCCGGCACTGGAGTGTCCCAAACCAGCAAAGCGCCGCTGGAGCCAGGCAATACCTTGAAATTTTCGATGGGCGAGGGAGGGGCGGTTGGCGAAAGGACGACGCTCTCGATCACAGTTGGAGCAGAATCGAAACAGGAGATGATTGCCTTATCCGTGACAGTTCCGACACTTTGGGGAACCGCCGTGAAAACCACGGTCGTCGATTCGTTGCTGCCGAGCTGACCCAGCGGAATGACCAGCAAATTGCTGACGATCGTCGCAGTATTGGAGGAAACAACGCTGATCGTTCCGAAGCTCTTCGGGAAGATATTGCTGATCGTGATGGAGCCAAACGGGGAAGGGCCAAAGTTTGTGACCGTCACAGAAAATGTCGTCGGAACGCCCACTTGAGACGGACCAGCGGTAAGGCTTGCTCCAATTGTTTCGGCCGTCATCGCAACAGAGAAACTGGCCGAGTTATTGGTCGGGTCAGGATCAAAGCCAAGACTCGAGACTGTGGAGTCTATCGTGCCCGTCGGCGAGGTTGCCAGGGCTGTCGCTGCGACGACGATATTGGAAAATCCATTGGTAGGAATCACGCCGACATTCAGCAGCATTACGTTGTTCTTTACTGAATAAGTTCCCGGGCTCACGGCGTTAGGCGAGGAAGACCAGCCAGGGGAGAGTACTGTCAGCAGTCCCCAATTGGAGGAAAAGACGTTTGACACGATGATGTCTCCATTTGCCGAGGGGCCGTTATTCGTGATGGAAAGCACGTTGGAAACCACCTGGCCACCGAAGACATTGGTTTCCGAAATCGAAGCGGACAAGCCCAAATCCTCACCCACAAACGTTAAGAAAAGGATGTTGGTGTTGTTAAATGGGCGAGGGTCAGTCAGCGGACCTTCGATGGTGGCGATGTTTGTGCCGAAACCAGATCCACTGGCCGTGCATAGCACAAGGGCGGAGGCCGAGCCCAGAGCGGGAATGGAAGGGATGGTCAGTACGAATTGTTGGCCGGTGATGGAATAGGTTGCGCCGAGGGAGGGCACGGCTGACTCGAAGGTGACATTTTCAGGCAGCGTATCGGTAATAACACAGTCCGAAGCCAGCGGGCCGTTATTGAACGCCGTAATGGTAAAGGCTATTGCGCCATCGGCGAGGATGGGATTGGGCGTATTGGACACGATTACGGTCAAATCCGTGATCGGAATCACCAAGTCTGAGATAGTGATGTTGAAAGTGCTGTTGGGTCCATTGGGATTGGTCAGACCGATATCAGCATTGTCCGCCCACGCAGGGAAAAATTGTCCGGCATAAAAAGCCAGGCCGGTATAATTTCCGAAACCAAGGGGGCTTGCGGAATTGGAAACATACGAACCATAGCCGAAAACAGGAGGGTTCACCAACGAGTTCGGATTTATCTGGATCGCGGCCGAAACAGCCTGCTGATCTGCCAGGAATGTGGCGCCGCCGTCAAGGCTGATTGTGGAGTAAGCGACGGGCTCCTCATTTGCAACCTTGCCGGAAGTATAGGCATCCGGGAAGAAGTCGTTGAGCGTCACCATAAATGTCGTATTGGTGCTGCCCGCGTTGGTCCCCGTTTCTCCTTCCAAGTTAAAAGTGATGAAGGGTCGTGTCCGCGTAGTAACGTAAATAATGTTCGTGTTGTTATTGGAAATAATCGTTCCCGTGAGGTTGTTTCCGGAAATGGTGATGCTGTAAGTCGTGGCATCAATCATGTTTGTTTCAATGTCCAGACCAACGATGGTGCCATTAACTTGCCATACGATGTTTGAAACGTTGGCCAAATGCATGATCTCAACTTGCGATGTCACGGTCTCGCTTACGGTTTGTGACGCGGGGCCCAAATCATTCCGGCAATCGAACCAGGAAGCCGCCACGATTCCAGTGATTGGATCCACAGCAACCCGCGGCATGAAATGGCTGTTGCCCGAGGTGTCGTCTTCGACATATTCTGTTGGGCTCCATGAGGCCCCGTTGTTCGTCGAAGAACACAGGCCAATTCGCTGGGTCGAATTATTCAGGGCCGTGAAGATGACATAAGCCTTCCCATAGAATGAGCTGTATGGGTCGCAATCGAAGGCAACTCCCGGGGTGGCGTTGATGCCGATGCCAGTCGATTGGGCGGGGATGTAGGTCTTGCCTCCGACGGCGGACAAGGCCACCTGAATGGGCGGGCCAAAGCCGTTGGTTCCAAAGGCATTTGTATTGACATTGACGTAGATGTTGGCCGGGTCCGAATTTGTAATGTTGTCCTGGTACGCCACCATGACCTGGCCTTGAGGTCCGACGGCAATATCTGGAAAACCACCAAGCGCCGTATCTTGAATAATGATCGGCGGGCCAAATTGGTTGTTGGTTCCGATGGCAGTCGCCTGCATCCCGTGCGCGACCAACGGCGTGCCGGGAAGACTGTAATCCTTATAAACGAGCCAGACGGAGCCGGGCACGCTTGCTGGTCCTGCTGCGATGCGCGGGGTCTCTGTGGCATCCGAGGAAGATAGTTTCGCAAGTTGCGTAAAGGTGACACCGCCGTTTGTGCTGACGGCAACGGCGATTCCCTCGAAGCCCGCAGGCTCATACGCCACGTAAAGGTTTCCCAAAGAATCAAATGCCGCCGAAGGGTAGCCGTACGCGGGCGTCAAGCCATCGCCGCCGTTGGCGATCATATTGGTGGTCCACGTTTTGCCACTGTTTGTTGAATACGAAACAACGAGCGGGTTGACACCTGGCCCGGCGTCAGTGGCCGCGACGACGAACATGTTCGACGGATTAAGATTGTTGATGACAATCGACGGGTTGAGGACGTTGCCCGCGACCGGCGTTGGATCGATTGGTTTTCCTGGAGTGAAGGATAGGGACCATGCAATCGGCGCCAGTAGTAAGCCTATGGCTATCAAGGCAATACGTGTTGTCCAGCGGGAAGCGTGAAGAGTGCGGTTCGTTTTCAAGGGTAAAAATGATGCTTTTCTCATTGGCAAGTATGCTGTGTGTAACAGGTCGGCCAACCATTTACAACATGAAATTGACAGGATAAAAATAAGATTGTCGGCGCGTCGCGATTTGAGAGGCTCTGTCAAGGCGACAGCATGACGTCTTTTTGTTGCAGCCAGCCGATTTCCCTCGAGGGTCCGCTGACTTGCAACCATTCGCCGTCATGTGCCTGGACTGCCAGTTCCGCGCCGTCGTGGACGGTGAAGGCGCTTTGAGATTCATCCATCGGACCGCGCCGCGCCACGGCTTCCGGCACGATGACAATTGATGATTCCTCTCCCCAGCGCTGGTCGATTGACAGACCGAGGCATGAAAAAAACCAGACGGAGACGATTCCCAATGCAATGGCCAGGCCACCGCTGGAACTGCTGAATCGCGGCGAAAGTTGACGCGCCATGAGGACAAGAAAAAAGCAGGCGAAGCTGACCGACGCCGCCGCCGTCCATTCGTTGATTGTCAAACGGCCAATCCAGCGCGTCCAGCGGTTTCCAGGCAATACGGCGGTGTTTGCGCCTGCTTGAGTTCGGGCGATTTGCAGGTTCGCGCGGATGTCGGGATCGCGGGGCGCAAGTTCTTCAGCACGGAGATAACAAAATATGGCGCGCCCGAGCTTGCCCGCCTTGAGCCATGCGTTGCCCTCGTTGAAATAAACTGCTGATGAGATGCTGCCGTGGTCCAGCATGTTTTGATAAGCCGCCGCCGCATCCGCGTAATGTCCTTCTTCGTAAGCCTTGTTTGCTGCCTCGAACGAAGCGGTTGGGGATTGCGCCTTCCCAGAGCGAGCATTCTCAAGCAGCGCCGTCTTGTCGGCTTTGAACTTCAAATCGGGCGCTGGTTGCGCCTGCGCGGAAAGAATACTTGCAAGCAGCGCCAGAGCAATTGCGCCCGACACCAAAGTTTGCCGCCGTCCAGGTGCGGGCGCGGGAAGATTTTGGATAATTTCCAGCGCATTGCGCACCTTTGGGATCAACGACGCCAATTCCTGCGAAGTGTGTTCGGGGGTGTAACGGTACTTCTCGCAAGCTTCGAATAATTCGCGCACCGATTTGGCGGCGGTTGCATCGAGTCCCTTGCAATCGGCCAGCGCCGCTTCCGTGATTGCGGGTGCGGAGATATCAAGACGCTCGCCCAATTGTTCCTGGAGCAGGCGCAGGACTGTAGAGTAGAATTTATCAACATCGTTCGCGGTGGCCAGTCCCGGCAATTCTTCCAGGCCTTCGCGAACGAGGCGCGCGACTTCCCGTTGGCGGCGCATTCGGGGGTTGTTGGCCAGCTTTTCCTTGCTTCGACGCCAGAAGACGGCGCAAATCCACGCCAACGGCGCAAGGGCTTGCAGCGCGAGAAATGTTGGCTGCCGGACTAGCGGAAGCGCAGTTGCGGCGAGCCGTCCTGGTTGAGGCTTGATATGGACGATGTCGTGATTTTGCTGTTGCTCCTCCTGCTGCGAGTTTGCCGAAGCGATGACGGTGGGTTGCGGCGTGGCGGCAGTGGGATGAACGATGAGAGGGATGGCCGGATGAGTCAGTGTGCGAAAACTGCCGGTGGTCGGATCAAAAAAACTGAAGGAAAACGGCGGGATTTCCGCGACCTGCGCGTTGATCGGCGTGATGACTTGCTCAAAGTATTTTGAACCCTGGATTTGGAGGGGGTCAGAGCTTTCAAATCTGGAGCTAGGCGAATAGGTCTTAAATTCCCGCCAATCCGACTGGCTGGCGGGCAGGGTGACGTTGTCGAAGGAACCTTCTCCGGCAATTCGCACTTTTAAAGTGATCGGGTCGCCAACGCCGACGGACGTTGGCGCGGCTTCGCATTGGGCAAGGGTAAAATTTCCAATGGCTCCGTGAAAATCGGCAGGCGCGCCCATCGTAGGAATTGGAAGGACATTTATTTCCGGGGCATCGCTGGTAAAGGTTCCCGGACGCTGGCCTGTCCATCCGAAGAATGTTCGCTGGCCAGTATAAACGGTAAGGCCCCAGGTGGCGGGGCCGAGTGGGTGTTTGCCGAGTTTTGTGGCAGTAACAGGGATTTGAAAATCAAATAAATTGTAAGGGACGTTGCCAATGCGTGAATTGGAATGGTTGGGATGATTTGGAATATTTCCGATGATGAAGGCATCGGACGAAAATTGCGGCAGTTGGAAATTGCCTGCGTTGTCGAGCCAATAGCATTGGAGATCAACACGAAAGGTCTCCCCTATGTAAACAGTATTAGTGGCTGAAACGAGCCGAACGACCACTACATCTGGAACGCCGGGGGCCGACGGAATGTTTCCTTTGACGACGCGGAGATGCAACGCGTGGCTTTCCAGTCGGCCTTGGTCCGTTTCGGCTGAAAGCGCTGGAATGGTGAAATCGCCCTGGCGCGTTGGGCGAACTTCAAAGGTGTAACTTTTCGACTGGCTCGCTGCGCCATTGACAATCGAAAACTGCTCGGTCATCCCGCCGCCGGCAAATTCCAATCCAGACATCGCAGGCAAGCGCGGGTCGGCATTGGGCGTGCATTCCTGAAAGGTCATCGTGAAAGTGACCGTTTCGCCGAGGCTTATCGTATCTCTGTCCAGTGAAGTGCTAAAAGTCGGCGCAGCTACCGCGCTTTGAAACGCCAAAAACAGAATAACCAGGATTGCAAGGGCCTGTGGTAGGGACGGCTCGCCGAGCCGTCCAAGGGCGCCTCGGCGAGGCGCCCCTACCTCGAAGTTTGGATAAATCTTCCCTGATAAGCCACGCTGCGCATCCTCAAATGCGCCAAGGCACTTTGCACTGCTGTCGTTCCGGCTCACCATATGGAAGACAGCCAACCTTTGCCGCTGTTCAGCCAAAAAGACCATCATGGTCGAGTCAGGACTTGCAGAAATCTTTGACCTCAAGGCGTTTAGACGGCCATTCCGAGCAGAAATTCGATGTTGCTCCGCGTTTTCTTGAGTTTGCCCAGCAACAATTCCATCGCTTCCACCGGCGGGACGCCCGTCAAAGCCCGGCGCAGAATAACAACTTTGTTGTATTCCTCGGGGTGATAAAGCAACTCTTCCTTGCGCGTGCCGCTCAGTTCGACGTTGATCGACGGGAAAATCCGGCGATCTACAAGATGGCGGTCCAAATGGACTTCCATATTGCCGGTTCCCTTGAATTCCTCGAAAATCACTTCGTCCATTCGCGAACCGGTATCGACCAGCGCCGTGGCAATGATCGTCAGCGACCCGCCTTCTTCAATATTGCGCGCCGCGCCGAAGAACCGCTTCGGTTTGTGCAGCGCATTTGCGTCCACGCCGCCGGAGAGAATCTTGCCGGAGTGCGGCTGAATCGTGTTGTAGGCGCGGGCGAGGCGGGTGATCGAATCGAGCAGAATGACCGCGTCACGCTTGTGTTCGATCATGCGCTTGGCTTTTTCAATGACCATCTCGGCCACTTGGACGTGGCGTTCAGGCGGTTCGTCAAAGGTGGAGCTGATCACTTCCGCTCCTTTGCAACTGCGTTCCATGTCGGTGACTTCTTCCGGTCGCTCGTCGATCAAAAGAATGAACAAATAAGCCTCTGGATTATTCTTGAGGATGGCGTTGGCCAGTTTCTGCATCAGCACGGTTTTTCCGGTGCGAGGCGGCGCGACGATCAACCCGCGAGTGCCTTTGCCGATGGGACAAACAAGGTCCAAAACTCTCGTGGACAATTCCTCCGGGCCGGTTTCCAGCAAAAATCGCTTGGTTGGAAACAATGGCGTGAGGTTGTCAAAATGCGTCTTATCCTTCGCCTTGTCCGGTTCTTCGGTATCGACGGCTTCGACCTTGAGCAACGCAAAGAATCGTTCCTTGTCCTTTGGCGGACGAATCTGACCGGCGATCAAATTGCCAGTCTGCAAGTCAAACCGGCGAATCTGCGACGGCGAGACATAAATGTCCTCAGGGCAGGGGAGATAATTAAAACTGCGCGAGCGTAGGAAGCCGAAACCTTCCGGGAGAATTTCCAAAACGCCCTCGGAAAACAACACGCCGGCGCGCTCCGCGTTTGTCTGGAGAATCTGGAAAATCAACTCATGCTTGCGCATGGTGCCGAAATTCTCGATGCCCATGTCGCGGGCTTTGGCGTTCAGTTCAGGCATCGCCATCGCCTGAAGCTCGGCAATGTTCACCGTTGCGCCCACAGGCACGGAGGAAACGCGAGTAGGAGCGGCAGGCGGAGTAACAGGAGCGCCATCGTGGCGGGCCTCAACGGGCTTTGTTGGCGGCTCAAGCTTCATTTCTCTAGGCGCGGGCGGCTCAGCAGGGGCCGAAGCGGAAGCAGGAGCAGGAGCGGGCGGCGGCGCTTCTTCAATGTCCGGAGGAATATCTTCACTCCGACTACGCGGCGCGGGACTCTTGGCGCTCTTGCGAGGAGTGCGTTTGATTGCAACTTTTGGCATAAAAAAATGTAATGTCAGGCTGGCGCCTGGGCAGGACCCATTCGTCGGCTTTCCAATTGGATGCGGGAAACTTGAACCCTGTTCAAACCGGCGGCCAATTGAGGGGAATACCCAGTCGTTCCTTAATACGGCAAAGGATACTTTGCCGTCAATTCCCGAACACGTTCTCTTACTTGATGCGCTGTGTCAAGATTCTTAATATCAAGCAAAACCTCGCTGATCATGTCGGCAATCGCCGCCATTTCAGGCTCTTTCATTCCCCGAGTAGTGACGGCGGGCGTTCCCAACCGGATTCCGCTGCCTTGGAATGGCGAGCGGGTCTCGAAAGGTATCGTGTTTTTGTTGACGGTGATGCCGGCTTCATCCAACGCAGATTGGCATTCCTTGCCAGTCAGGCCGCGTCCGCCGACATCGACGAGCATAAGATGGTTATCAGTGCCGCCGCTAACAATGCGAAAACGGTTGCGGGCCATTCCTTCAGCCAGCGCTTTGGCGTTTTTGATGATCTGGCCCTGGTAAGCCGCAAAGGTCGGCTCCATCGCTTCCTTGAAGCAAACCGCCTTGGCGGCAATGACGTGCATGAGGGGACCGCCTTGAATTCCGGGAAATGCCTGCGAGTCAATTTCCTTTGCGTATTGTTCCTTGCAAAGAATCAATCCTCCGCGCGGGCCGCGCAAGGTTTTGTGCGTGGTGGTGGTGACGAAATCGGCGTGACCGACCGGCGTCGGATGCAGTCCAGTGGCAACCAGTCCGGCGATGTGCGCGATATCGGCCAAAAGCATCGCGCCGACTGATCGCGCAATCTGTCCCATGCGGGCAAAATCAATGATTCGCGAATAGGCGCTCGCTCCAACGGTGATCATCTTAGGGCGATGTTCTTCCGCCATTTTCTGGAGTTGATCGTAGTCGATTGTTTCGTCCTCCTTGCGAACGCCGTAATGGACAATCTCAAAGAAGCGTCCTGAGAAATTCGCCTTGTTTCCATGCGTCAAGTGGCCGCCGTGCGACAGATCCATCGTCAGCATTTTGTCGCCGGGCTTAAGCACGGAAAAATAAACCGCCATGTTCGCCTGGCTGCCGGAATGCGGTTGGACATTGGCGTGATCAGCCCCAAAAATCTTGATCGCGCGCTCGATGGCCAGCCGCTCGACGGTATCCACGTTTTCGCAGCCGCCATACCAGCGTTTGCCGGGATAGCCTTCGGCATATTTGTTTGTCAGCACAGATCCCTGGGCTTCCATAACGGCAAGGCTGACGAAGTTTTCGCTGGCGATAAGTTCGATGTTTTCCTGCTGGCGCTGCCTTTCCAATAAAATGGCGTCGGCGATGGCGGGATCGACCTTGCTGAGTCGTTGTGCGGGAGAATTGGTTGTGTTTTCCATTTTGCTGATGCGTCGTTCGTGGCGTCCGCCCTCGAATTGGGCGGCGAGAAAGGTTGCGACAATTTTCTTGGCCTGCTCAGGTCCCGTATTGGAGGCGCCGAGGCAAAGCACATTGGCGTTGTTATGCTGGCGGGCGAGCGTTGCCATTTGCTCGTCAAAAACAAGCGCGGCGCGAACGCCCGGAATTTTGTTGGCGGCCATGCTCATGCCGACGCCTGTCGAGCAAATCAAAAGCGCAAATTCATTTTTGCCCGCCGCCACCGCTTCGCCGGCTGCAATCGCGAAATCGGTGAAGTCGCTGACTTCCTCGGAATTTGCGCCAAGGTCGCTGTGGGGAATTCCAGAGGCGTGCAAATAATGCTTGAGGACTTCCTTCAAATGAAACCCCGCGTGATCGCTGCCGAGGGCCACTTTGACTTTTAGCTCCGAGCCGGCCGCAGCGGCCTCGCCTGAGTTTTGCTCGATGAAATTGAGCATGGCAAAAATGCCCTGTTCAATTTGGTCGCGGCAGTACGCGTAAGTTTCATACGAGCCGCCGATGGGGTCGCTGATGTCCTTCTCGAACTCGTCCAGGGTTTCGTCGAATTCGCGCAACAGGAATGTCTTTTCTGCCGCATGGGGGAAAAGAAGGTTGATCGAATCGACGTGGCTGTGCGTCATCCCAAAAATATAATCGGCCTTGGCAACCAGGTCGGGAGTGAGCATCCGGCTGCGCTGATTTGAAATATCAACGCCCAGTTCCTTTAGGGCGCGGATGGCATGCAGGCTCGGCGGCTGGCCTTCCAGAGCGCCGACACCGGCGGAAAAAACGGCAAAATCGGTGCGTCCCCGGGTGGCGTGGCGAAAAAGTCCTTCGGCCATGGGGCTGCGGCAAATATTTCCGGTGCAAACAAAGAGAATGGTTCTCATTACTGCGACAAGCGCCCGTAAACCTATGTTGCGATCAAGGAGCGGTCAATGTCGTTTTTACGTCGGTAGGGGGTTCGAGTTTTGGATCTTAATCGTAATCCTAATCCTAATCATAATCTCTTATTTTTGGCTGGGAAGATCAGGATTAAGATTGCGAGCAGGATTAGGAAAAAAATCGGACTTTGGTTGTCCGTCGGTCATTGTTTCGCAGCAGCAGCATTCAATCCGTAAACCAGCACTTTGAAAGTATTCGGAATCATGCGCGGTCGCTTGGCGGGCGTTCCTTCAGGCTGGTCTTCCTGCGATTCGTAATCGGTCGTCGCCAGATAAATTTTGTGTGTTGACGGGTCCAGCGCCATCGTCCGCGCGCCGCGCCGCGTGCTCAACGATTGCGCGACTGTCAGTTTGTTCGGCCCATCCATTCTTGCGATTGTTGTCATGCCGTCTCCGCACGAAGCGAAAGCCAGCCCGGTGACCGGATCAAACGAGTTCGCATCGACTCCCGGTGTGATCGGAACTGTTGCGAGGACGCGTCCGTCAGCGCAGTCAAGCATTTCCATAAGCTTGTTGTGGCAACCTATGAACAACCGTTGATGCGCCGTGTCGATGGCCATGCCCGATGCCTCTTTTCCCGGCGCAATCGGCCAGGTGTTGGCGATTTGATGTTTCATTGTGTCAATCGAAACGACCTCGTTCTTGTCCTCGATGTTGCAAAAAACCCGGCTGATGTTCGGGTCGGCGGCGGCAAACTCTGGTTTGCCGGGCAGGGGAATTGTAGCGACAACTTTGGCGCTGGCGGCGTCGATGACTGTCGCGGAGCTTCCGCGTCCATTGAAAGCATAGACTTCCTGGCGTCCCGGCTCGAAGATGATGCAGTCGGGATTTTCGCCCGTATTGACTTTCATCATAGTCTTCAGTGTTCCGAGGTCGATCACGCTGACGTTGTTTTCCCGGCCATTGCTGGAAAACCCGCGATGCAACGGCGACGCAATGGCGATTCCATGAACGCCCTGGGTTCCGGTGATTTGCCCCACAACTTCATCCTTATCTGTGTCAATAACAATCACCTTGGTCGCGTGGGACACATATAATCGCCGTGACGGAGCATCGATGCTTAAGTAGTCCCAGCCGCCCTCGCCGCCGATGCGGATTTCCTTGGTGAAAGAGTAAAGGTCATCCGCGCGCAAGCTAGGCAGGCACAACGAAGCAGCCGCCAACAGCGCCAAAGCAATTCGCCGGCAGAGGGTAATCATATGGAGGCCGATCATGCGCCTGTTCGGTCGTTCTATCCAGCCCGAAAACGCTGAGCCAACTACTCAGACGCCGTAGCGAGAAAGCGTGATCTCAATGCGTTGCCCACCCAAAAACCGGCCTGAGTTTCCAGCTTTTCAAGGAGCAGACGGACTGTGGGGATCAGGCCACGTTCTTTAGCTTGAAGGAGAATTCCAAGGCAACCGAGTGTCGGAACGCCAAGCCGCGACGCGACGAGGCGCGCCCGATGCTCATCAACGAGCTGAAGCGTTGCTCAAGCGTTGGGTGTGGCATGGATCGTGCGCAAGTCTTCCGCCCAGTCTTGGTCCGTGTAATGCAGCGGAATGCCGCGACCCGCCAACACATGCTGAAACATCAGCCGATCTATTTCTGCCAACTCAGCCGCCTGAGCCAAAGTCAACCGGTCCCCTTGAAAAAGGGCAACGGCTAATTCCAGCCGGACTTCTTCGACGGACAGCCTGGCAGCTTGCAGGACATCATCATCAATAATCAAAGGCATGGTGAGAAGTTACACTGATATCGAACTTGCGCCAAGCGTGGATATGTTCCTGACATGAAGTCCCATTCAGACTGCGCAAACGTCGAATTTTCCGTACGGGATTGCGCTTCTCGCGAGAATCGGAATAATGCCCGCGACCAAAATATTATCGTATGCTGTTCAGTTCATGGGAGTTTATTCTTCTGTTTCTTCCGCTGGCAATCCTTGTCTTTTTTCTGATTCCGTCGCGTCCGTTGTGGCTGCGCAAGGTTTGGTTGTTTGCCGCTTCACTTTTCTTTTACGGTTACTGGAAAATCGAATACGTCCCGCTGCTTCTGCTTTCCATCGCCTTCAATTATTCTGTGGCTGAGTTGTTGACACGATGCGCCGGGCATCGAAAGGCGCGCTGGATTTGCGTCGCGGGAGTGTCCGCGAATCTTCTGCTCCTGGGTTACTTCAAATACACTAATTTCCTTGGCCAACTCGTCAATTTTCTGACTTCAGGGAACGGCCCTCGTCGCTTCGATATCATTCTCCCATTGGCGATCTCCTTTTTCACGTTCACGCAAATCGGTTACATCGTGGACGTTTATCGCAAGCAATCGTTGCACTACCGTTTTCTGGATTACGCGGTGTTTGTTATATTTTTTCCCCATCTCATCGCGGGGCCGATTGTGCGGCATTGGGAAGTGATCCCGCAATTTGCGGAACGCCCGATGCGGCCGGACGCCGCCGATGCTCGTGTGGGCCTGGCGTTGTTCCTGATTGGTCTCTACAAAAAGATTTTTCTGGCCGACCCATTTTCTCAATATGTGGAAACGGTTTTTCACGCGGCTGGCGGAGGCGGAGTGGTGCCGTGGTTTGATTCCTGGCTGGCGCTGATTGCGTTCGCGCTCCAAATTTATTTCGATTTTTCAGGTTACTCCGATATGGCCATCGGATTGGCCCGAATTTTTGGCGTTCGGTTTCCGATCAATTTCAACTCGCCCTACCAGGCTGGCTCGGTCAACGAATTCTGGTCGCGCTGGCACATCACGCTGACCCGATTCCTCCGCGAATATCTTTATTTTCCGCTCGGCGGCAATCGATGCGGCCCTTGGCGGCATTCGTTGAACATCATGGTCACGATGCTGTTGAGCGGGTTGTGGCACGGCGCGGGTTGGACTTATGTCATTTGGGGCGGCTTGCACGGTTGCTACCTGGTGATTTCGCATCGCTGGCAAAAGTTTAAGGAGCGACGATGGCCCTCGGATGGCGCAGGCTATCGCTTTGCTACAAAAGCGCTGACTCTTATGGCCGTATTGATCGCCTGGGTTTTTTTCCGAGCGCCAAATTTTGCGACTGCCACAAATTTTCTTTCCTGCATGTCCGGCGGTCACGGATTGACGATGTCGATGGATACAACCAATCCCGCCCGATTTCCCGGAAGCCTGATTGCGAAGTGCGGCGTCCATTTCGTTCCGCCTTCATTCCAGGTCGAATCTTACGATTCGTTGTTCAAATTAACGCTCGTCGCGTTGATGGGGGCGCTTTTCTTTCCCAATTCCCAGGAATTGCTGGCGGCCTACGAACCGGCGCTCGAAGCTGTCAAGAAACAGCGTTGGTTTCAACTGCGCCTGGAGTGGAAGGGCGGACTGCTTTTGGGCGCGCTCTTCTTCTGGATTTTGAAGACTTATTACACCGCCACGCCCAGTCCGTTTCTCTATTTCAATTTCTGAGCATGAGGAACGCTTGGAAATTTTTTGCGGGCTTGGTTGCGGGGCTTTTCGTGGCGCTGGCGCTGCATTTGATTGCGTTCGATTTGGTTCTTGGCGTTCCAACGGAATCTTCGCGTTGGACGTTCGAGGTTAATCGCAAAAAACAAATGCTCGCCAGGAATTCCGCGCCGCCGCGATTGTTAGTCGTTGGCGGTTCGGCGTCACTTTTTGGCATCAGCGCGCGCGAACTGGAAAAGCAAACCGGCATGGCTACGCTGAACCTGTCCACGCACGCTGCTCTCGGTACCGATTACATCCTGAATACTGTTGAGAGCGAAGCGAAAGCTGGCGACACCGTTCTCCTGATTTTGGAATACGAACTTTATACGCCGAACCAAAAAAGTGACGTCTGGCTAGATTATCTAGTGGCTAGAGATCCGCATTATTTCCACAATCTATCGCTTCTTGATCAATGGGACGTTTTCATGTTGACTTCGGAAGATCGCCTGATTCGCGGATTGAAGGGTTGGATCAATCCGCGACGCTACGCCGAGCACAAGGCCGGTGGCGGCGCCTACAATGCCGATTACGTGGACCAGTGGGGAGATCAAACGTTTCATCCACGTTCCGCCGCTTCAGCGCAAATAGAGCGACGGCCCTCCCGCCTCGCGTTTCCAATGCCTGCGCGGCCAGCGGGGCTTCCCTTGATCCAATCGTTCTGCCAGTGGGCGAAGGAACATCAGATTCGCGTTCTGGCGACATATCCAAATCTACTTGACCAGCCGGAATTGCACACCTACCCGGCGCGCGGAAATGCCCAATACATCGCCAATTTCTACAAGGAAATTGGCGTCCCGGTTGTCGGTGATTATACTGATGCCCTGCTGCCGGCGGATCAATTCTTTGACACCGTTTACCATTTGATTGACGAAGCTGCGCTGGCCCGAACTGATCGTCTTGCGGAAAAGTTAAAGCCACTTTTGAGCGCGATCAATGGCGTAGTGCAACCCAGGTAGTCTCGTCAAAGACATCGAAATTTGGGAAAACGTTGGGCCCGGCTAAGGTGTTTCAACCCTGCGGCAAACAAAAGCGGTGCAAGCCTCCCGACCGTCGCGTCCGGGGACAAGACACCGAGGGTTACTCTTGACTGTGCGAATCACCTCAAAGCCTAATACGGAAACCATCTGTTTGATACAACCTTCACTGAAAACCCACCACGCGAACATTTCTCCATTTTCAACAGTCGGTACAAAGTAGGCCTCGTTCCTTTTCCCTCCGGGTGTCTGGTTGGTGATGATTAAATCGCCTTTCACTAGCCGCGCTGCGCTGTAAAGCGCCCGGAATGCGTCGCGCAAATGCGTGATGACCATTCCAAATACGGCCACGTCAAACGATCCGAGCGCTTCAGGCTGGTTGTAGATGTCACCGTAAAAAGCCTTCGCCTTGGATCCCAGGCGTTCATGCGCAAACCAATAACCATTCTTCAACCGACGATTCCCGTTGAGTCGCGGCGCAAGGACACCCTCAGGGTCGCGACGGTACGCGCGCTGCGGAACAACATCCCACTGGCCGCCTTTGGCCATGTCGAACGATACGACATCGGCGCCTTGTTGCTCCATGCTGAAAGTGAGAAATCCCGACGCGGCGCCGACATCCAGCACTCTTTTCCCTTTGAAGTCATAATTTCCCAAATACGCCTTAATGCAATCGCGCAAATCCCAATCCCCCGTAGTCTCACCGTAACCCGGAATATCCATTCGATGATAAAAATAGCACTCAGCGGGATCGCTGATTTTCAGCGGCGTGGCGTATTCGATCGGTGAAGCAGTGGAGCTCATTTTGATTGCGAGTATTGAGGCCAGGAATACACGTTGTCAAGGTGACTGCGAGCCCTAATCAGGGCTGACGCATCTAAATTTCAATGCGGGTAGGGTCGCCTCGCCGAGGCGACCGCGGACGGCTCGGCGAGCCGTCCCTACCTGTCAAGCAATGCTAACGAATTCCATCAAGAGACGCTTGGTTGATTTTCAATGTGTAACAAGAATTTAGATGCGCCAGCCCTGGAGCCATAATACCGTTTGGATTGCGGGTTTTGGGATGCGGAAATCACTGCGCCGGTTTCGGCGTTTCTGCCTGGGCGCTGGCTTTATCGGCTTCGGCCTCGAGTTCGTCCAGGTGCAACAGTGTTGTTTCCCAAGTCGTTGCTGTCAGTGAAAATACATTGCCGTCCTTGGCGTTGTACTCCTGGTTTGGGGCGAGGACGCTGTTTCCGTTTTGCGTGAAAACACGAAGCGGCACAACGGACAGCTTTTCTCCAAAGTCCGGTTTCGGCGCGGTGATCATGTAAGAACCCAGCCCGCCGCCTTCGATCACGGAATGTCCTGCGCCATCGCTGATTTCGAGCGAGCTGCCCGGAACAAGCGCCCGGACAATCGAGAAGAGGCGGCCATAGCTCAACTCAATCGAAGTATTGACAACCGGAAGTCCGTTTTGGGCGCCGAGCGAAAGACTGGAAATTTTGATCGCGCTCTCGGGTGCCAAACGAATCGTCGTTCCCGCGCGCCGGATGATGAGGTCGCACCAACTTGCCTTGCCCGTCTTGATGACAGCGCCCTGATGAACATTTTGACGGAGCACGAGCGGTTGAAAATTTCCTCCGTTTTCGGAATAAAGGCATTGTCCATGCGCGAGCAAAATATCCACCGAGCGCCGCGACGAAGGATCGGAATCCGGCACGATTGGGGCGGCCAATTTTTCAGCAGGACTCGACATTGCGGCGGCCTGCTTTTCTTCCGCGGGAGAGGGCGCCGGTTGGAAAGATGGACGGCTCATCGTCAAACTAAACGTGCCCGGCGCGTTCGTGACCACGCGATTTTCGTTTGTGACGACGGGACGAGTTTGATTGGCCTGGGTGAGGCTGCGGTTTCGCGCTTCCAAGGCGGAGTTCTCCTTCGTGAGAGCCTGGATTTGGTTCGTCAAATCGTTCAGCAAACTGCTCCACTGCGCGACGCGCGTTTCCGCCTTGTCTCTTTCCGCGGTCAGCGCGCGGATGCGGGTCTCGAAACTCGACTGCTCCCCGGCGAGCTTCGTGTTTTGTTTCTCGGTATTCTGCGCTGTTCGCTGTGTTTCGCGGGCTTGAACGGTCAAGGCCAGAAGGTTCGATTCCTTGAGCGCGAGATTCGCCTCGGCGATGGAAAGTTCCCGGTGCGCCGCGTTGAAAGTCTTTCGAGTTGACGCCAGATGCGAAACGAATTCCTCCAGCTCATGCTCCGTCTGTTGCCGCTGAACTTCTTCAACGCGCGTGACAATCATGACTGTCAACATGACGATCAATGCGATGCCGCAAGACGCCATCATAAATCGCAATCGCCGAATTCTCTGATCTCCTCCATTGGCCGTTGGCGGAGATTTTTGAGAGGCTCGCGGTTCCGGCACGGCGGATTGCGACTCTATTTCTTTTTTTGACCCTTGGTATTGGAACGTTGGCTGCGGCGCGGCGGCAACCGGAATCGGCCACGTCTCCTCCGCGCTCTGTGGTGGCGTTGGGACGACTGGCTGTCGCGCCGGCGATTTTGTGGATTTTCTTGGCCCTTGAGCTGCCTGTTTGGTCGGCTCGGATTTTGCGGTCTGCTTTTCTTTGACGATCGGCAAGTCCATCGGCACAGGAACCTGCGCCGTTTCCAACGCTTCGATGGGAGCCGCCACTGTCACTTGGGCTGCCTGCGGCTTTGGCTCGGCAATCTTCGCCTTAATTTCCTGCGGAATCTCCGAAACCTCGGAAGCAATCACAGGAATTTGCTCGACCTTTTGTTCTGGAAGCGCGACTTGCGGAACGGATTGCGGTTCCTGAATGAGCGGCGTTTCAACGCGTTCGAGCACAGGCGCTGGAACATCAACAACCGGTTCAGCCGCCTTCTGTTGCTCAACTTTCTCCGGCAATTCAACGGGCAAAACTTCAACTGTCTTTGCGACCGCCGGCTCGAATTTAACAACCTCCGGTTCGGGAGCTTTTGACGCGATGGGCGTTGGCACTTCAGGGGGGATCAACGCCTCGATCTTTTCGGGTGCTTTCGCTGGAACGACAATAACTTCCGGTTCAACGGGCGCCTTTTGTTCCACCTTCGGCGACTCGACCGGCAAGGGAATTTCAATCGGTTCCTCACGATGGAAAAACCGCGCGAAGATTCGAGCGGCTTCGGTTTCGATAAGTTTCGCGGTAATTACCGCTTCGCCCGAACGCTTCCGCGCTTCGTTCAACTGCTGGCAGAAAAAACTTAAGAGCGCCGGCTCGACCCGAAGGCGCTCCAGCGGTTCATTGGGGTCCACTCGAACTCGTGCGCCGCCAATCGACTGCGGAGATTCATTCCCGGCCAGCCTGACAATTTCTTCCGCGAGCAGTTCCGCATCGGCTGCGTCAAAAAGATTTTTTCCCGGGGCGAGCACCGCTTGCATGGCTCGCTGTCCATTAAAAAACTTCAGCAAAAAGTGATTTTGCGAAATCGAAGGAATCAGCCCGCGCCGGGACTGGAGCTTCGGCAATTTGTCCTGGCGCAAACAGATCAGCGCCTTAAAAGCAACTCGGTCGCTCCGGTTATCGGAATAGGGCAGGGCAGCCTTCCCGGAATCGCGGCCCCGATTCTCGATGAGATTTCCGATCTGCGTCCAAAACACATCGACCGGTTTCACGAACGCCTGGTTCTCGCCATCGACGGCGAACACATCCTCGAACTGATCGAAAATCAGGACGGGCACGACAGGCTTCTTGTCGGCATCCAGCCAGGGTTGCGGCTGCGCGTGAAAATAATCGCGCAACGTCTGGCCTTCGCCGAATGGCGCGCCGTCGATCTGGCGTTCGGTGAGAACACGATTGATCGCGTCGCGCACCTGTTGGACTGGATGCACCGCACCGCCGAGTTTCACGCGCAAGTAAACGGGCGCCATGTTCGCATGGCTCAACGCGTCAGTCAGACCCGCTTGCAGGAGCGAACTTTTGCCCGACTGTTCGGCGCCCAGCAAAACCGTAAGCGCCGCCCGACCAAGCCGCCTCGAAAGTTCAGCCTGCTCGTCCTCGAACCCGAAGAAATACGCGGCTTCCTCCGGCAAGTATGGTCTTGAGCCGGGCCACGGATTTTCTGGTGAGAGCGGATTTGTTTTTTCGACTGAGGCCGTGGGAGATGCAGGTGCGGCAGCTTTAATTCCACTCGCTGCTACTTTGAGTTTTTCCGCGAGCTCATTAAACGCCGCTTCAGTCGGCGGATAAACCGTGAAGAACGCGCCCGAGGGGTTTTCCGACGGCCAATTGAAGTAAGCCAGCTCCAGCAAAGCTGAATTGGCGATAACCTTGAAAGGGCATTTCTCCTCGACGACGATGGGAAGCAACGCTCGAAGCGTGCTATCCGCAGTTGCTGGTGTCGCAAAAATGCGGATTTTGAAACCGGCTTCATCGGGGCCACCGCCGCTTGCCCATGCCTGCGTGTAAATCCCCTCGGAGCCTTTGCGCCATTGGTCGCCTGCAAACTCCGACAGCAACGGCGTAAAGCTGTGCGCTTCCGGCGCAAGAATACGCGCCTTTCTGGCGTCACCCGCGCCATAATCCGCCACTAAAATATGAGCTTCGCGGCTATTCACTTATGTGTTTCAACTGAGAATTTAATGTAGAGTTTCTTTCAATGCGACCAGTGGACGACGGATGATTTGACCCTGAAACGTGTAACCTGTCGCCAGTGTTTCGGCGACGATTGAGTGTCCGTTCGCTACTATGTTATCAGGCAATTTGTGAAGGTTCGGATCGTATGGATCGCCGGCTTTGACGAGTGTCGCGACCAGCCCAATTCGCCGGGCGGCGTCGCGGCAACTATTCTGAAAAAGGCCCATCTGTTCCACAAACGCAGGTTGCCCGGAACGGTGTGCCGCCTGAAATACAGCAAACACATGGTCCAAAATAAAAACGACAATTTGAATCCACTCGGCTTCGGCCTTGCGCAATTTTTCCGCTTCCAGGCGCAGATTACCCTTTTCAATGTCGTCTGCCTTTTGGAGCAATTCAGCGGTTTTCTTGGCCTCAGCGGACACCGATTCTGCAACGGCCTTCGTTGCCGCGGTATTTTTGGATGATTGCTCGTGAAACTCCCGCCACTGGCCAGTGGCGCCAGTGATTTGCGCCACAAGCTGGTCGATTTGTTGCAGCTTGAGCGAGGTGTGGGAAAGTATTTTGGCTTGGGCCAATGCCTGATCGTCGTGATTGCGTCGAGTAAAAGGAAAGATAAAACTCCCTGCCGCCGCTGCCACGCAAACAACAATCAGCGACGCTTCCCACCACAACAGCGGCCGATGGCCAAGCCACAAGAGCAGCCCCCCCATTCCCACAAGGAATGCGTCCGCCAGTAAAAATGGCCAAAGCGGCAAACGTGAACGTATCTCAGTCATCGCGGTCTCAATTCCTCAATTCATTCCTAATCCTAATCTTACTCGTAATCCTAATCCCTCCGCTTGCTCAGTTGCGGAAAGACGAATGCGGTTACGATTAGGATTAAGATTAAGATTAGGGCTCGGAAATCGCTACACCAAAAAGCAAAATTCACTGCTTACCCGTGAATTTCTTCCAGACCAGAATGAACCCGCTTGCGAAATCTTTCGGGCGATTCTTGATCCACGTATCGACGTGATTTGGCGCGAACCATCCGCCAACGTCGATTTCCTCCGGGTGCAAAACGAACGGCCCTTCCGATTCAACGCGATACGCCCAGACGAATTCCTGGCCCGTCTCAGGGCAGGCCGCGATTTTGAACAGCCGTCGTGGCGGCGCGGGAACGGCAAGGCCCAGTTCCTCGCGCAATTCGCGCACGGCGCAAGGGTCGTATTCCTCACCCGAATCCACGTGGCCCGACGCCGAGGAATCCCAGACGCCGGGGGAGTTGTCCTTTTTCCAGGATCGCTTTTGCAGGAACACGTCGCCGCGCGAATTAAAAACCAGAATATGTGTGGCGCGATGTTTCAGCCCGTCGCGATGCACCTTGGAGCGCGGCAGGCGGCCAATGACTTCGTCCTGGTCGTTTACGATGTCGAAAATTTCTTCACTCATATTGGTTGCAGAATTTGCGCAAGTCGCACGAACTGTTCCAGACTGACTTTTTCGGCGCGAATTTGCGGCGAGATGCCGATTTCCTCGAAGCCGCGCGCGAGAGTTTCCTTTGGCCAATCCTGTTTCAGGAGATTGAACATCATTTTGCGCCGTTGCGAAAAACCGCGTTTGACAATTTTGACGAACGCCGATCGGGATGCCGGTTCCAGCAGTGGTTTGGGGCGTCGTTCCAGCGCGACGCACGCGGAATCGACTTTGGGTGCCGGGAAAAAACAGGACGCCGGAATTTTAAAGCATTCCAAAGTCTGGAATTGCAAGCGCACCAAAAGCCCCAGGACTCCGTAATCGTCGTCGTCAGTGGCGGCGACAATTCTTTGCGCAACTTCCAACTGCAGCGTCGCGACCATTCGCTCCGGGGGTGCGTCGGCAAGCGCAAGTTCCACTAAAATGGGGGACGCCACGGAATAGGGAAGGTTCGCGACGAGCTTCCAGCCGGTCCACTGGCGGTTTTCTTTCGCATAACCGAGCGCGTCGTCGTGGAGTAGCTTTAGGTTCGGTGATTGGGCGAATTTCTCTGTAAGATAATCAAACAGCCGCCGGTCCCATTCGATGGCGAGCACTTCAACGCCGCTCTCGATCAGCAACGCGGTCAAAGGACCGAGGCCGGGGCCGATCTCCAATACTTTATCGCTCGTCCGCAACGCCGCCGCCGCCACAATCCGGCGCAATTGGTTTTGATCGTGAAGGAAATTCTGGCCAAGCGATTTGGTCAATTGCAGTTCGCGTTCCGCAAGCACCAGTTTCATTTCCGAAAGTTTCACGCCAAAACCTCCCCTAATGCCGGAACAGTTGCCGCGAGTTCTGAGCGCGTGATCGTCAGCGGCGGCGTCAGGCTGATGATGTTTGAGTGCTCGCCTTCCGGCAAAAGGATGAATCCCCGGTGCAGCATTTCCTTGATGGCCTTGAAGGCGCGATCTGTCGCGGGTGATCCGTCCCGATTCCGTAACTCGACCCCAACCATCAATCCGCGTCCGCGAATCTCTCCTTGTTCGGGCGGAATCGCCGAACGAAGCGCGTCGAGTAGAATTTTGCCAAGCCGCGCCGACCGTTCCGGTAATTTTTTATCGCGAACTTCTGCGATTTGCGCCAAAGCCATTGCGCACCCGACCGGATTGCCTTGAAACGTGCTGGTGTGAATTGCCTCGCCGCATGAAGGCGGCCATGCTGCGTCAATAATATCCGCGCGGCCCACACAGGCAGAAAGAGGAAACCCTCCCGTGAGCGCTTTCCCAAGGCAGATCAAGTCTGGCATGGTTTCCGATTCCTCACACGCGAACCACTTTCCGGTCCGGCCAAAGCCCGTGTAAATTTCGTCCAGAACAAGGAGCGCGCCGAATCGGTCGCAACGCTCTCGCAGCATCGGCAGAAACTCAACGGGCGGCACATTGATCCCGCCGCGAGCCTGAATCGGTTCGACCAGCACCGCGCCGCAAGTTCCTTTGTCAAGAAGCCGTTTGACTTCTTTACTGGTCTGCTTCAGTTCCTTTTCAGTTTTGGGAAACGGCACAAAATGCCCAAACTCCCGCAATTGCGCCCGGAACGGATCGCGAAAAAAACTTCGATGAGTTGCGTTGAGCGCGCCGTAACCGAGCCCGTGATAAGCGCCTTCAAAAACCACGACTCCTTTGCGCCTTGTCGCAAGAACAGCCGTCTTAAGAGCGGCCTCCACAGATTCGAACCCGGAATTATTGAAAATGGTTTTTCCCGCGTGGCGTCTGCCGCTCCAGCGTTCGAAAGTGACGCGGCTTAGTTCCCGCGCCAGTTGCGCCTTCAACGCATGTGGATGAACGTCGCCCATCGCGTGAGGAAGTTTGCCCAATTGCCTCCGGCCTGCCGCTACAACTCTGGCGTTGGCATGTCCCGCCGAGGCAACTCCAAACGCCGCAGTCAAGTCAAGATACTGCTTGCCATCCGCATCCCAAACGCGAGCGCCACGCGCCCTCTCCCAGACAATGGGCCACGACCCATCCGGCTCAATCGCCAGCATGTTGGGCGATTCATAAGCCCGTAGTTGATCGAGCACTCGTTTGGTTGCGGAAGTCATGTTTGCCCGCTAAACGCCTTTCTGGTCCGGCGGCCAGATGAATTTGTGCATTTGCAATTGAAACCGGACGGGCAGGGCATCCGCGAGAATTCTTTCCACCAATTGCTGTCGCGTGATCGGTGTCTGGCCCTCCGGAACCGCCCGCAGAGATTTGTCCTGCTGATGCGACAGGAGCGGCGAAACCCACGAGAAAAGCACCGGGCAAATGTCGGCGATCTTTCGAGTCAAAACAATTTCCTTCGAGAATTCGTAGTCTTGACTTGTGCCGATGACGAACTTCACTTCGTCGGTGCTTTTGAGGAGGCCGAGATTCTCCCATCTAATCCGAGCCGATTCTCCACTGCTCGGGCACTTTACGTCCATGATGCGTCGCGCCCGCGCGTCAACCACGCCAATGTCGAGCGCGCCGCTGGTTTCCAGCAGCACGGTAAATCCGCAATCGCAAAGCGATTTCATCAACTCCGGCGAATTCTTCTGCAAAAGCGGTTCGCCCCCGGTCAATTCGACGAGCGGCAAACGCACCCCTGCCGAACGCCCGGCGAACGGAGCCGCCAGTTCCTCCACGCGCTCCAAAATTTCGTCCGAGGCCATTCGCTTCCCTTCGGTGAAGGCGTAAGCAGTGTCGCAATACGAGCAGCGCAGATTGCACGCGGTGAGGCGGATAAACACACATGGCAACCCCGCCCACGTGCTTTCGCCCTGAGCGCTCAAATAAATTTCATTGATAACCAGCGAATCCGACACAAAGACAATTTACGTTACGTCGAGTCATTGACGAGCCACAAATAAGTCAAATAAGGATTTCAAACAATTTCAACAATTCTCAAAAGACTTGAAATTCACCCAATTCAGTGGGAGATTCCCACCAATGACAGTCGTCGCAGATAATAAGAAGCGTGTTACCCTTCGCGTAGCTAAACCCGGAGAAAGGTTCGACGTTCAAGTGGTTTCGGACGGAAACTATGTTCTCACCAGACTGGAGCCGATCCAGTCGAAAAAAGCCGCGAAAGTTCGAATTGAAAAGCGCGGGCGGTATTATGTCGGCGTTTTAGATAAACCGATAAACGAAGAGGCCCTCAAAGAAGCCCTGGCTGAGTTTCCATGAAGCTAAATCTGGAAAGGGCTGAGTCGGCATCCTCCCAAAAACGGCATTTGCTCGATGTAAATTTGCTTTTGGCCGCGATTTGGACTGACCATCCTCAACATGCCAAAGCCTTTAGTTGGTTGGTGGGAAAAAACATCATGCTTTGTCCCTTGTCGGAACTTGGATTTCTCCGAATCTCAACAAACAAAAAGGCAATCAATGCGCCAATGGAAAAGGCGCGCGAGTTGCTCAACAAGTTTGTTCATACTCGCAAGGCCGTCATGATTTTTGATGACCTGAAGGTTCTTGATTCGCACCCGGGTAAATCCGAGGAAGTGACAGACCATTATTTGGCTGACTTGGCGGCCATGCACGGAGCGAAGCTGGCAACTTTTGATACAAACCTGATTCATCCGTCCGCTGATGTGATTGGGTAGAGCGACCGAGTCAACAGAGCACGAAATATGAATTAGTCCAACGGGTCCACCATTTGCACGCCCGCCGGTTCAAAATGACGCTTGTTATGAGTCGCAATGGTGTGGCCGTGAAATAAAGCTGTCGCGGCGATCAAAGAGTCCTCGCACGTCATAGTCCGATTCTTCGCCTTTAAGTCAGCGAGGAGTATTTTCCATCGGACCAATATTGGCTCAGTCAGTTGTTCGGTAGCAGAAGCAAGCTTCCGGCGCAGATTTGTCAACCAGATTTCCAGGCCTGCTCAATGCGTTGCAGGGGCTTGATTCAGGCCGAATTGCAATTCGGCAAAAGTCACGACGCTTATAAAAATATCAGCTTCATTGCGCTGGACCCAATTCCTTAGCTTCATCGGGACTTGCTTTCTCTCAAGCATCGACAATAAGTCCGTATCAATGAGGATGCTCATTTGACGGCAGATTGTGTCGTTCGGGAGGAGTAATTGGGGCCGGGCATTTCGAGAAAAGCTTAAGCAGGCCCACAGCGCCTCGCCTTTTGGCGGGTTTGGGTGTCAGAATGATGCTGTCTTTGCCATCCCGCATTGGGCGCACCTCGACGACGCCTCCCTCGGATAATCCCGAAGCGTCTCGCCACCACTTGGGCAGGGTGCTCTGGCCGACCTTTGAAACCGTCATCGTATCCAAATCCTTCATATTTTAAGGATTCCTTAAATTGGCCGAATCGTCAATTGGAAAGACTCTTTTTTGAAGACCTGATGCGCATTTACCGCAGTTAAATTATGCGCGGTCAAGACTTGAGTTTTTTCTCATCCGGTCTGATGTTGTCGATATGGATTTCGTCACTGTTTATACAGCCCTCAATCCGGCGGATGCCGATTTGGTCCGGTCGCGCCTGGAAGCCAATGATTTCATGGTCAACATCAAAAATGAAATCGCAGCCCGCACCATTGATGGATTTGCCCTCGCTGCCGGCGGCCTTTTGGTGCAGGTGCCGGAAGATCAGGCTGAGAGCGCGCGCGAATTGATTCATTCCAAAGACTCGTAGCCGCGTGAAGTCGTCGAGTCTTCTCCTCAAATTAAAGAAGTTGCTTCCAGCAGGCGAATTGCGTCTGGATGCGGCAGCACTGGAAGCCTACGCCGGTGACAAATGGTTCGCGCGTCATTTGCCCGAGGCAGTCGCTTTACCGAAAAGCACAGCGAGCGTCCAGCGAATCATGAAATTTGCTTCAGCCCATCGCATCCCGGTCACCGCTCGCGGCGCGGGCTACGGTTATGTTGGCGGCTGCGTGCCGAAACGAGGCGGGATTGTCCTTTCGCTGGAGCGAATGAACAAAATCACGGGAATCAACGCCGGAGATTTTGTCGCTGTGGCTGAATCAGGCGTCATCTTGAAAACACTTCAAGACGCCGTCGAAGAGCAGGGGATGTATTATCCGCCGGACCCGGCCAGCCGCGCCGAATGCACCATTGGCGGAAACGTTGCCACCAATGCCGGCGGCCCGCGCTGCCTCAAGTACGGCGTGACAAGGGACTACATTCTGGGCCTCAAAGCCGTGCTTGCGGACGGTGCAATCGTCGATTTGGGCGGGCGCACGCACAAAAACAAAACCGGGTTCGACTTGACGCGATTGATAACCGGCTCCGAAGGACTGCTCGCCGTAGTGACCGAGGTCACAGTCAAACTAATTCCTCTCCCGCCGTTCCGCGCGCTGCTGGTCATTGGTTTTGACTCGATGAAAATCGCTACGGATTTTATTCGCGCGATTTTTAAATCAGGCTTCCTTCCGAGTGCGTTGGAAGTCGCCGACGAATTCACATTGGACGCCGCGCGCAAGCGGACGGGAAGCGAGCGATTGCACGGCGCGCGAGCACTGGTGATGGTTGAAGTGGACGGCCAGGAGAAATCCGTTCGCGGCGAAGCGCAGTCGTTGGATAAGCTGTCGCAGTCGCATAAACCGGTTTTCGTGGAGCGCGCTTATGGCAGCGAAAATTGCGAAAAACTCTGGATGCTTCGCCGGGAATTTTCTTTCGCCCTGCGCGATACCGGTTTGGTCAAACTAAACGAGGACATCGTCGTGCCGCGAAGTCGGTTGGAAGACCTCTTTGAATTTACGGCGCGTCTCCAAAAAAAGTTTGACCTCCCGATTGCCTGTTTTGGCCACGCCGGCGATGGCAATATTCACGTCAACGTGATGTATGATCGCGCGTGGCCGAAAGTCGAACAACGCACACGCTCCGCTTTGGATGAATTATTTCACCAGGTGCTGGCGTGGGATGGTGTCATTACCGGGGAACATGGGATCGGTCTTGCGAAGAAGCGATGGTGGCCGCTGGCGGCAAGTCCCGAAGTCCGGGAAATGCACCGAAATATAAAAAAGAGCCTGGATCCAAGGGGAATATTGAATCCAGGCAAATTTGTTTGAAAACCGCCTCGTCGTCCGCGCCGTAGGCACTCGATATGGAAAGACGGCCAGGTCGGCCGTCAGGGATCAGCGATAACCGCCGCCGCGCCGGTCTCCACCACCGCCGCCACCGCCGCCACGATAACCACCGCCACCGCCACCGCCTCCTCCGCCACCGCCGCGATAGCCGCCTCCACCACCGCCGCCGCCCGAAGGACGCTCTTCACGAGGCCGGGCTTCGTTGACCGTCAACGGACGGCCTTGGAAGTCCTTGGAGTGAAACATCTGTATGGCTTTTTCCGCGTCTTCCTTTGAGCCCATCTCAATGAAGGCAAAGCCGCGCGAACGGCCCGTCATGCGGTCTTGCATGATGTTGACAGAAACAACAACACCAGCTTGGGCAAAATGATCTTGCAGGTCATTCTCCGTTGCGGTGAAGGTGAGGTTACCGACGAATAATTTTGCTGACATATTACTATACTGTTGGCCCAATTTTCTTGCCCGGTTTCCCTACAGGGGTTTGCTCTAACCGTGCTTTCGGCTCTGGGATTAAGCTGAATGCCGCGAGATTAGTGAAGCTGTTCCAGAAAGTAAACTAAAAAGTGTCAATCGCCGATTATTTGACATCGGGCGCCACCAGGACCACAAATTCCCCTCGAATCGCCCTGCCTTGCAGCTCCTGGAGCAACGCCGCTGGAAGCCCTTCGCGATACTCCTCGAATTTCTTTGTCAACTCCCTTGCCAGCAATGTTTTGCGCGTTGGATAAAGGTCGTTCAATTCCTCCAGCAATTTGGTGATTCGGTACGGTGATTCGTAAAAAATCAGCGTTCCTGGAACCGTCGCCAAACTCTCCAGTTTTCGCCGCCTTTGACCGCTTTTGTGCGGGAGAAAACCCACAAAATGGAACTCTTCCGTCGGCAACCCGCTGGCTGTCAAAGCAACGACGAGCGCGCTCGGCCCCGGCACTGCCTCCACCCTTAAACCCGCCGCTCGCGCGGCTCGGACGACCCGTTCTCCCGGATCGCTGATCCCCGGACTTCCGGCATCGGTGACCAGGGCAACTTTCTCGCCGCGTCGAAGGCGCTCAATGATTTCCTCACTGCGCCGGGCTTCGTTGAACTCGAAATAGCTCAGCAGCGGTTTGGAAATTCCAAAGTGTTTCAATAATTGCCCCGAATGCCGGGTGTCCTCGGCAGCGACAACATCGCATTCCCTCAATACCCGCAATGCCCGCAAGGTGATGTCCTCCAGATTTCCAATAGGAGTCGCCACCAAGTACAAAGTGCCTGGCGTCAGCGGAGGTAATGTCGGCGATTCCATTTGTCGCGGCTTTTTTTTTGTTTTAAGTCGGCGCTGCTGCAACGGCCTGAAATTCGATTGCCTATAGGGCTAAGTTCGGGAGCCGAAGATTACCACCTCAAAATATGAAATTCGGCGTTTTTCTGGCCGGTCAGATTTTTCCTTTACCCGATGATTAGCAGCTGTTAGTTATCACGCCCTATTTTATGGCAGAACTAATTGGAAATCTTTTGGTGGCACAGTCCGGCGGGCCTACCGCAGTCATTAACGCCAGCGTTGCCGGCGTCGTGCAAGAAGCGAAAAAGCATGGCTGCATCAAAAACATTTACGGCGGACTTAACGGCGTCTTCGGAATCCTTAACGGCAACCTGATTGACCTCAATAAGGAACGCCCCGAAATCATTGAAGGCCTCAAATATACTCCGGCGGCCGCGCTCGGCACTTGCCGGTATAAAATCGACTTCAAGAAAAAGCCGGAACGCGCGGCCCGCGACATGGACCGCTTGTTCGAGGTGTTCAAGGCCTACAATATCAGGTTCTTTTTCTACGCCGGTGGCAACGATTCTCAGGACACCGCCGACAAAATCCATCAGGACGCCATCAAACGCGGCTACGACATGTGTGTCATCGGCGTGCCCAAGACGATTGATAACGACTTGCCGGAAACCGACCATTGCCCGGGCTTCGGTTCAGTCGCAAAATACAACGCCTGCACAGTCATGGAAATCGCCTCCGACGTCAGCAGCATGGCGACCGACGACGGCTCGTGCTGCATCATCGAAGTCATGGGACGTAGCGCGGGGTGGATCGCGGCCAGTTCGGTCCTTGCAAAACGCAATCCCGACGACGCGCCGCACATTGTTTTGGTGCCCGAAGTCCCATTCGACGAAGCAGCATTTCTTGCCAAGGTTAAAGAGACCGTGGACAAACTTCGCTACTGCATCGTCGTCGTCGGTGAAGGGTTGAAAAATCCCGACGGCTCGGAATACAGCGCGGACAAAAACCGCCTCGATGCCTTTGGCCACCCGGTGCTTTCCGGCGCGGCAGAACGTCTTTCAGAACTTGTCTTTGGCAAGCTCAATACTAAAACGCGCTCGGTCAAGCTCGGTTATGCCCAACGTTGCGCCGCTCATTACGCGAGCGCGACCGATGTTGCCGAAGCCGTGGCGTGTGGTGAAACCGCAGTTCGCGCGGCAGTCGCAGGCAAGAGCGGATTTATGGTCAAGTTGCTGCGTGTTCCGGGTAAGACTTATCAGTGGAAGACCGATCTCCATCCGTTGAGCGAAATCGCCAACGTCGAAAATCTCGTCCCGCGCGATTGGCTCAGCAAAGACGGGTTCATGCCCAACGAAAAATTTGTCGAGTATTGCCGGCCTTTGATCGAAGGCCAGATTTCGGTGCCGGTTGAAAACGGATTGCCGAAATTCGCCATTCTGGCGCGTGTTGCTGTTGAGCGGATGCTTCCGCCCCGCACCTAATCGAAGCCAAATCGCGCCAAGATTGAGCTTTTCGGACAAAACATTGTCGAAATCAGGTGCTGGACATTATTGCGGTGTTCTGGTAACCATTCCGGCCCGTCTCCAAAAGCGGCCCGGAGACCCGAATGAATGTACGGTGACGCAAAAATTTAAAGAGCTATTGAAATGAAAGTTAGACTAAACGTGCTTTTGATGACGACGCTGACGGCCTTGAGCGCCGTCGCGCAGCAACCTAATAATCCTCAGGCCCCGTTGCCCGGTGCGAATCCTCAAATGTCGAGAGGCGGCATGATGAGAGGTGCGCCCTCCAACGAGACGCCTCCCAAGATGCCGGACAAGGACACGCTCAGCTATTTCATCGGCATGAGCGTCGGGCGCAACATCAAGAAACAGGAATTGCCTGTGGATGTTGATATCGTCGCGGCGGCAATAAGGGATGTCATGGCCGGAAAGCCCACCCGCTTTAACGACGCCCAATTCGCTGCGATTAACAAGGAAATCTCAGGCGCCCTGCGGGCCAAGGCGATGGAAGAGCGCAAGATTCAGCAGGAAAAAATGGAAAAGGAAGGAGCCGAAAACAGGATCAAGAGTGACGCTTTCCTGGCCAAAAACCAGTCCGCGCCAGGCATTAAAACCCTTACAAATGGAATACAATACAAAGTCATCAAGGAAGGCGACGGCGTTATCCCCGGACCTCATGACACCGTGACCATGAAGTACAAGGGCAGCCTCATCGACGGCACAATTTTTGATCAGAACGAAAAATACCCCACGGCGGTGACTGGCCGAACAATCAAAGGTTGGTCTGAAGTCATGCAGCGAATGAAAGTAGGGTCGGAATGGGAGGTTTACCTTCCGCCAGACGTGGCTTATGGAATGCATCCGCCCACGCCGAAAATCCCACCGAATTCCGTGCTGGTTTTCGATATGGAATTGCTTTCCGACACGCCACCGGGCGCAGGTTCGGGCGCGCAAGCCTCCGCCAAGCCGATCAGCATCACTCCGGGCGCAACTCCGAGTGCTGGGCCGGGCGGACCACCAACTCCGGTAGTCAGCGGACAGATCATCAAAGTTCCTTCGGCAGAAGATTTGAAGAAAGGCGCGAAGATCGAAGTGATCACCAACGCGCCGAGTCAATAGGCGCAAGCCCCGTCCATTCAAATACATTGGTCGCGAGGTCGAGACGACTCTACCCGAGATCCGCCTCGGTATGGCTTCTTTCATTTAATTCCACAGGAAATCCTCCGGCTTTGCCGGAGGACCCCCGAAGTTTGACAGTTCCTGGAGTCGTCGCGGAATCTCCCTTTCGTGAACCGCTTGAAGTTTACGAACGGACAGATAATGCAAAGGTACGAAAGCTTGAAGCATACAACATGGGAATGCAAATATCATGTGGTGTTCATTCCGAAATGTCGGCGCA
>DASXZW010000083.1:0-18751 GCA_036501665.1 Verrucomicrobiia bacterium | reverse complement strand
ATGCCGTTTCAAGCGCCCGGGCCAATTTTGGACTCAACAAGGTTTTGGTCACCTGGCCGCCTTGGATCAAGCCCGTCGAAACAACCATTGGGATCAGCTTTGGTGCTATAATTAAGAACTATGATGAGATGCGCCCCTGCGGACGTTCGATATAGACTGTTTCTTGATAAACTCGTATTGCTCGGTAAACTTTTTTGCCGCGTTCAGATACGAAACCTCGTCTGGATAACTGGTAGCCCTGAGCCTTGAGTATGCGCCCTGATCGCCATTCTCCACTCGGCGGAAAACACTAGCTCGCTCGCCTGTATCCGACTTTGGAAGCATTAACTTCGCAAAACTATCGTGGTCCACCGGATAGCCTTTAGGCTGTGGAAACTGCGCTTTCATCTTTGCAATTTCAGCGTGAACCATTGACGTATAATTCTTCCCCGAGAATCGGCGTTCAATTTCGCTCTCGGCTGCCAACCAGATGTCAACCGCTTTCGCTGCAATCGCGTCGAGTGGGTCTTTGCTCTTGGTCACAAGCACCGCGCATAAGTGCGCGATTTGATCTATTGTCGGTTTCGATTTCATACGGCGGCCATGCGGATAATGTTCTCTGATTCTACGGCTGGTTTGATGGAAAACCAAGACTTCGCCGCTTCCGGCCTAACAAGCTGTTTGTAATGCCGGTGAACTATCGCGGGAGAGTTGCCAAGTTCAAACGCAATACGGGTTGCATCCCCTGTTTCCGCCAACCGATACGATGCGTAGCTGTGGCGCAAAGCGTTATGCTTCCAAGCCATTCCACATGCCTTGGCGGTCTGCCGTTGCCTATTAAGCAGAGTCGCTGAATCACCCTGCCATACGTTCCCGACTCTGCCAGCATACGGCGCGAGCCATGCCGCCAAGTTGCCCTGAATCGGCACTACGCGGCGCGAGCCGGTTTTTGCTTTCGTAGCCTTCATTTCGATATATCCGCCAACAAGGTCAATTTCTTCCCATGAAAGTCGCTCGATCTCAGCGGTTCGCAGTCCGGCAAACGCGCCGATGGCTAAGACGGGAAGAAATTCAGGGTCGGCAGCAGCGAGCATCTTTTGGATTTCTTCTGTCGCGAAGATTTCCACGTCGCCGCCACGAACTTTCTTCTTGTCTATACCGTCAACAAGATTGGATGTCGCATATCCGCGAGCCACGGCAAATTTGAAAAGTAATCCGACGACGCGGCGAAAATTGCCGTGACTCTGAGGCCCAAGGCCAAGCCCGTCGAACCACGCCTGAATCTGCTCTTTCGTGACTTTTCCGATCTCGGTTTTGAAAGATTCAGCAAACCGGCTCAAGCGAGAGCGCAAGTCCTGCACGTAGCGGTCAGACGCGCCATCCGAAACTTTGACTGCAATCAGTTCCGAAACTACATCAGCAACGGCCTTTGGCGCTTTTATCGCCCGGCTGCGCTCCACAAAAAACCGTGACGCTTCCAGCAACCGATTTTCACCGAGAACCTTGAGGCAGTCCGCGAAAGTTTGTGCCGCTGATTCGAGGGGAATCCCCGTTGGCCGCAAAAACTCCACAGCCCGGCAATAACTCACAGCGTCGGCGTTTGTCAATTGCGCCGCCATGCTATCGCCTGCGGACATTTGTCGCGCAATGCGCTCGGCTTCCAATCTCGCTTCCTGTGCGTCGCTGAACCCACGCATTCGACGTTCGCCGCTGGAATAATCCGCAACCTCGTAAACAATGCGTTTTCCTGTTGCTGTGTCTCGTTCGCGTTGGTAGATTGTGACCTTGATGTTTCCGACTTTTACAGTCGCCGGTTTTGCTGCTCGCCGTTCACTCATGTCGGCAAGTGTAGGCAAAATGTAGGCAAATGCAAGAGTTTTCTTTGAAACAGTCATAAGAGGTTGATGGAGAGGTGGCAGAGTGGCCGAATGCGGCGGTTTGCTAAACCGTTGTACGGGTTAAACCGTACCGGGGGTTCGAATCCCCCCCTCTCCGCCATTTTGAGGTTCGCGATTTTTCGCCACAGGCAGGGCAGCGCCAACAAGAGCGGAATTGAATTCCGCAATGGTCCTCCAAGGATTTTTCACCTTGACAACAAGTTTTTTGTCGAGCGTTCCGTTTTTTTTGTCGCCTGGATGATGTGGGAGTAGTCCTGGCGCATATTTCCGTTTTTGAGCAGATGCAGTTGATTCTTCGCCCGGCCGATTTTTTGCTGTGCCTCGTGAACCCACGTTGTGACCTATTAGGGCTTTGGCTTCTTCAAGACCGCGCCAATCTGGTCCACACTAAGAGAGGGAAGGAAATTTCTGTCGGCACATATCTCCATGGCCTCAGTTTCGGTAATCGCTTGTGTCGAGGTGACATTGTTTTCCCCGTCCCCAAGCGCCCACGCGCTTTCCCACAGAACCGCGAGAAGATGCGTTCCGCCCTTCATAACGGCGATGGTGTTTTTGCCAAATTTCTCCCACATGTATTCGGCTCGATCTTTTGGCTTTCCATTGTAAGCGATGAAAGCGTCCACGATATCGGCCGGGGCAATTTTTTTGAACGTCGCGCGCATCAACTCAATAGTCCGTTGCGCTGCTTCATACCCGTTGCCGATTTGTTCGTCGTTTGAAACTCTGGGGATGGTTTTGAGGCCATCAAGGATATCCTCCCGATAAGCATTGACCATTTCATCTTCGTACGCGCTGTGAACGCCATTGCCAAGAGGGCGCATTTCCGTCTGGCCTTCCTTCTTTCCTTTCTTGAACGTATATTGGTACTTCCGCATGGGGTCGCCGTCGTGAAGGTATGAGATGTGAAGCGGCTGGCATGAGTCTCC
This sequence comes from Verrucomicrobiia bacterium, assembly GCA_036501665.1. GTDB lineage: Bacteria > Verrucomicrobiota > Verrucomicrobiia > Limisphaerales > Palsa-1400 > DATAUD01. The sequence goes on along the minus strand of DASXZW010000083.1, from coordinate 15,948 downwards.
AATGTAATGCATCAAAACGCCGCCAGCGCAGACGAATTCGGCGGCTTTGCCTTTTGTTGCAAAATCGACCATCTCATCGAATATTTGCCAGGCGCGGAATGGCAATAGACCACGATGCTGGGGAGTGATTGCTTCGCCACTCAAAAGGTCCACGACCGAGTCATAAAACGAATTCCATTTGTCGGCATCTATGAAAGTCGGATCTTCGCATAATTCGAGCAAAGTCTTTCCATCAGGCCCGGGTTGGTCCATGTCGGCGAAATGATTGGGACCTTCCATCGGCCGTGTATGGCCTTGTTTGCCGATGCGCTGCTTCCAATAAAAATCCGGTACGTCGGCCAACGCGACAAAGTCACTTTGACCCATACCCTTGAAGTCACTATTGATAATTGTCTTGTCATCATGGCTGACGATTAACGCGTTATTCTTTAACAGAGCGCTGAGCTTCGGGAAGCGGCCAGACAGCGCCACGCTCGTGCGAGTCGCGATGGAATAATGACCGATTGCTCCCCAAGTGTCCGCCTGATCCAAATTCCAGTCGCGAATGGGATCCACCGCCAATTCAGTGCAAATCTTAGCCAGAAAGGTGGCAAGAGCGTAACTTTGCGGCGTGGCGCTCTCAGCGGAATACAGCATGTTGCGGCCCCACTGCATAGCCAGCGGCATTGAAGGTAACGCCTCTGACGTTTCAGGCGTTGACCGGTTAGGTTCGAGCAACCACAAGGTGCCGGAATCTCCCGGATGAGTGGAAAAAAGTTTGTGAATGTTCTTTCCCGCGCCCAACCCTGAACTGCGCGGGCCGATCAGAAGATCGGCAACGTATTCAAAACCGCCCAAGGCTTTGTAGCGATAGAAAAGTGCATGCACTTCACCTTCCATGTCGCCGCTGGCGGCGCCGCAGCCTTTAACGTGGCACCCGATAAGCGACATGGAGTTGCTAATGGAGAGGTCAACCATCGGGCCCATCGTCTCACCTTGTGTGCCTATCCCGGCGGTCCAACTATCAAGATTATCAATTTCGATCAAACCTGCGTCCAAATTCACATAAACGCCTTTTCCGGGCAACCCGGGATAAAGTATTGTGAATTCCTCACGCGTCAATTGTTTGTTTGCACTGACACCGATGCGTTCGAGTTTCCCACCAAGCCGCGAATAAACGACTTCGCCCGCTTCTCCGGTGACGTGGCGATTGGTCAGCGCATAGACCTTGTGGCCATCTCCAACCAGACAGGCGATGGTGGCCGCATACTGTCGGCCCTGGACCTCAGCTATAACCGGATTGCCGCCGCCAATGTTATTGAGCGGGTATTGAACATTGATCGCTTCGACCTCGTTCTTCAACTCTTTTGGAGCTTCGATTACGCAAACCGGCACAGCGCGGCCGTCGGAAAGGTATAGAGTCTTCGGCACGAGGCCATCGGAAGTTCCGCTAAGATCTGATTGAGTGGCCCAGTTTTCGACGAACACGAGAATGGCCGGCCATGAATACGGGCGCACTTCGGAATTCTCCAGCGTCCGGACGCCGGTGCCATGACTCTTGCCATGACCGTTTTTGGCAGGCCAACTGTCAGCCTTGCGTATGCGGTATCGGCCCACAGCTGTGCCAATCACGTTTGGATGGTTCATCAGATCGACGTGGTACTTGTCGCGGGCGTCAAGTAAATCGTGTAACGACAATTGGCCAAAAGGACTCGAAGAACTTAAATAGCCGTCGATATTTGAAATATTCTTTTTCATAAATTAAATTTCATCTCGTTTATTTCTTTGTGAACTCACTGATGACAAACACAAGCAGAAGGAATATTTGACTCCAGAACAGCGGCGCAATTCTTCAAAGTATTTCCTGAAAGAGCAATGTCCACCGGGCCGAGGCCTGGCGCAAGAGCGCTGCGAAAAAAGGCAGATGTCCCCTCGGCCATAAAACATTCCGGGCTCGCGCGTTGTTTGCGGGCAATCATGTTCCAAATTAGATTTTCTGAAGAGATTGCTGTGGAACGAGATTATGGATTTGACGAGCGATTGCAAGGCGCAAAATGTTACAAAAAGGTGTCGAATTAAGAAAACTATTGGCTTAAGCGATAACATATTGCGTGAACACCAATGTAACGGAGGCGGAAGCTCCGGGGGCAAGAGGTGACGCCGAAACAGTGATGTAAGGGCTGCCAGGATCGTTATTAACGGTAGTGCCTGTTGCATTGGCAAGGGATGCGTTGGCAGACAGGCCGCCCGCACAACATCAATCGGAGCGCTCACTGTGCTGGAGCCATTGTGACAACCGTCAACACTTGCGAGACTTGACCTGTGCGGCGATTTACGACGAAACCGCCAAAGCTCAGAGATGTGTCGATAAGCACGTTGGCGAAGGTTGGGGCAACCGCGTCGCGACCATTGATCGCCGGAAGTCCAAAACGCTCTTCGATGGTTGACAGGATGGAGGAGGTACACGTTGGGTGTGATCCACCAAGCCACGCGCGGCAAATGGCGAGACGATAATGGCAGGAACGCGCAAGCCCGGGCCCCAAATGTCGCGCGTCGGAGGAGCCACATGGTCCCAATGGCCGCCGTGTTCGTCATAGGTGATGATAATTGCCGTGTGCGCCCAGAGAGAGGGATTGGCCTGCACGGCAGCCACGAGGCTTGCCACGTGTTGCTGACCTTGGAGGATGCTTGCGTAACCGGGATGCTCGTTGTTCTCGCCGACAGGTTTGATGAAGCACACCGAGGGCAAAGTCCCCGCCGCGAGATCGTTAAAGAAGTTGGTTTCATCCTGCAAATGCGCCGTGGCGTAAGGATTCCTACCGTCAGTGTAGCTGGCGTCAAAGGGTTTGGACTTTTCGAAGAAGGCGAAAGCCTGATGGCGCCACTGGAAAAGCGAGTCAACGGTTGTGCCGCTGACGCCGAAGTGCGGAGGATTGCTCGGGGAACTATCAAGCGCGGCGCTCCATCCGCCTGAATACCATTTCCAGGATACGCCGCCGTTGTCCAATATATCGCCTATGTTAAGATGATATGCGGGGTCAGCCGGGTTAAGATTGTTCTGCGACGGCAGAAGGGTCGTGGCAGTAGGGCTGCTTCCCGTGCTCTGCAAGTTTACAGAGAAAATGGTATTGACCGCGTAGTTTTTATCAAACACATTCTCTCAAACGCAACGCAACCGGCATGTGTGCCTGCAACTTAGCGGAACCAAGGCGGCCAGTTTTTTATGCCTGACGGCTTTCAGCGTTCGAGTTGACTAGAGTGATTGCCAAAACTACTTTCCGAAATGGTGGTTGCTGCGCGACCAAGCCAGGGCTGGAATGGATTTGGGCTTCGTTGTCGGGCTTGCCAAGAGAGAGCCTCCCATCGGATCCCGTGTATTTTCCTATTGCGCGGTGACTCGATAGAAACGGTAGGGAGCGCCTTGGGCGTTGGGATCCGCAAGCGTAAAGGGAACAGTCACAGGTTGATTGGTGCTGACTGGATTCCAGTTGAGAAGGTCCGTGCTGCTTTCCAGAATGTACGTCTGCCCTACAGGCGCCCAGAATTCCACTTGAAATGTTCCATCTCCAAGCAGCGTCGGTTCTGTGAAGTTGTATTGCGGCGAGTCGATGGTGAAGTTGCCGCTGACTGCAATGCTGTTGACATAGTTGGTTTCAAAGGCGTTGGCCGTTACCACGGCGCTAAAGCTCAATTTGAACGGGCCGCTGTATAGAATTGAGTTGGTCGTCGGCAACGTTCCGTCCAGGGTGTAATAGATTGTTGCATTAGTATCTGGCGGCAACAATGTAAGGGTCACCGGGGTGCTGAATTCTCCCGATGCCGGCGTCAGTGTCGGTGGCGCCAGTGCCGGTGTGCCGCCCAAACTGTTGATCCATGCGGCCATAACCGCAATGGCATTTGCATCAATAGTATTGCGGGCTAGAGGCGGCATTTTGGTTGTAGGATTCAACGTGTTCATCCGCGCGTAGAGCACGGAGCGCCATACGTCGGAAGGCGAGACGATTTTCGCGTTGTCATATCCAAGGGAAAACGCGGCAGCGGCATTGATGATATTCTGATTGGTGAGCGGCGTATCGTAACGCGCGTCGAAGGTTATCCCAGTGCCACCGGGTTGATGACATTGCGCGCAATTGGCGTCCAAATAAGACCGCGCCCGTTGGGCGAGCGGCGCGTTGATGTTGGTCAAACTGGCGAGTTGCGCAAAATTGCTGATCGACGCTTCGTCAAACGCCGGATAGAACATCCCGATCCGGTTCAACGCGCGAAGTTGATTGTCTGTCGTGCCGGTAGCCGGATACGTTTGTTTGCCGTTGAGCTGGCGCGTGTTCACGCCCAAGACATAGCTTTCGAGGGGTGTGTGGCAGGTCAAACAATCCGCGGGGCTGGGATAATACCAGTTCTGCACGTAATTGCTGGCAGCGCCGATGATTGTCACAGCCTCAGTCAAACTATTGCTCAAGAGCACTGCGTCGCTGTTGTCGGGGTTCCATTTGTAAGTAACACCATAGACTACGCCATTGGTGTCGCGCACCAGCAGCCGCGTTTCCAGGCGCCGGATGGAATTGGTATCAGCCAGATTGGTTTGCAATTCAAACGTCTTGACGAACACCGTCCCGGACGGAAACGTCCAACCGCCAGTGAGCGCAAATCCTATCTGCTGATTCGGCGTGTTCAATCCGCCGCTGTTTGGCACCGACATGTAGCGAGTTTTCAATGCGCTGTCGGACCACAACGGCGTGTTGGGCACGTAGGGAATCAGGCTGCCGACTGGAATCATGTTCGGCGTGTCGTTGAAGACTCCCGCCTGCGAAAGCAAAGTAGGAATCGGCCCGCTGGTGTAGGTAGCCGGCATGTTGTAAAAGGCCGGCGCTAGGGAACGATTCGTCAATCCATACGGCAAACCGCTCGCGGGATTCACGGTGATGGCCACAGGCGCCGAAGTAGCTATCAGGCCGCTGCTGTCGGTTGCCGTGGCAGTCAGCGTGTAATTACCCTGAGCAAGGCCACTTATCGTGATTGAGTAAGGAGAATTACTCGTTGTCCCGAGCAAAGAGCCGTTGCTGTAAAAGCTGACATAGCCGATCGGATTGTAAGGAGCATCCGCCTCCGCAGTCAGCGACGCGCTGGCTGACGCGGTGAAGGTCTGTCCGGCGACCGGAGTGGTCAGCAAGACCGTTGGCGGCGGATTGGTGTAAGGATAGAGTTGCGTCGCAGGGATGATCTGCTCCGCAGTGGACGGACTCGACCAGGATAATTCCGCTTCAGCCGAACCATCGTTCCCGTAGTAATACTCCAATACGATGGAATAAAGCTGCTGGGCGACCATCGGGATGGTGGCTTGATAGGTGGTGGGAGCTTCATTCACCCAGTCGTTAATAACTTCCTGGCCATTCACGAAAAGGCGCGCGCCGTCGTCAGCCGTGATGTAAAATGTATAATTCTCCGTCGCGCGCGGTTGCACTGAGCCTGTCCACATTACGGTGTAATTAGTCTGACCAACGCTCGGATCTGGACCTACATTACCCCAATTAAAATTCATAGTCGGATCAATGCGAACTAGCGTTGGCGTCCCCGAAAATGGATTGGCGGGAGAATGATTCGCGAAGTAACTTCCGGTCAATCCGGTTCCTGCGCCGACCGCGCCGGTGTTCACGAAGGAAGCCCGGCTCTCCGCGCTGGGAGTTGCGCCGGGCTCAATTGCGATGACTCGAAGATTTACGGAACCCGTCAACTCAAATGGCCCTTTATAAACTGTCGAATTCGTTGTCGGCGGGTTGCCGTCCAACGAGTAATAAATTGTAACACCCGGGCTTGAATCAGACAAAGTCACTGTAAGTGATCCGCTGAAAGACGCGCCGTTTGGAGAAATTGTCGGGGTTGCCAGGAAGATGCTGTTGCCGAAAACTGAGAGCGCGTACTGCGCTCCGACAAAGACCTTTCCATTGACGATGGTCGGAGTGGTCATCTGGATTGCGCCGCCGGGATTGTCGCGCGCCAGATTTTGGCTGCTGTTGTAAAGCTCGATGGCGAGATTGGTAGCGTTGTACGCGTGCAATACGTCGGGGCCGCTGGAAGCGAACGCGTCCGATTGTAGCGCCCATACAATAGCATTGCTGGTTCCATTGGCTGAGACGCTCGGTGTGCCGCCTAAAGCACTGAAGTTGATCGCAGCCCGGGAGACGGGCGTTGCATTGATGACGCTGTTGCTGACGAAGAACGCCTTCATTACGTCGCCTGAACCTTGATAATAAATTTGATAATTGAAGTAAGCCGGTGAGCTAAAGGCGCTGCCGATTGCACCCCCAAGTTCCTGCACGATTTGGCTGTCGTTGGCGGAATTGAATTTGCCCATATTGTCGCGATCCACGAGATGAATCGTTCCTTCTTTACCCGCGCCGACAATGAGATGCGGATGCGCTTTGCTGCCAACGTAATCAGGCAACAGCAACGGGCCGCCTGAGCCGAGGTCGGCGTCGCCCGCAGCCAAATCGGATTGGTTGTAAGGAGTAAAATAATCGGCGACGGCCATGCCGTTCGTAGTCGAAAGCTTTACGAAACTGTCTGAATAATCGCCACCACCCGTATTCGCGTCGAAGCTTCCGTTGGCGGTTTCAAAGTAAAGGTTGTTGCTGGAATCGACCGAAAGTCCATTGCCGCCCATCCAGAGCGCTCCCTCAGCGGCATTTGCGCCAAAGGTTGCTACTGTTGCATTGGGGGTCGTATTGAAGACCTGATTGGTTAATTGCTGAAGGTTTGTCGCGTTGAAACCGAGGACCCAACCATGATACGGATCGGTGTCTGCGAAGCTGCCATAGGACACGTATAAAGTTCCGCCAACCAAAGTCATGCCTGGCCGCTGGTTTTCTTGTGTCGCATTGAATGTGACTTTTCCGCCGACGCTGTCAACGCCAACACCAGGGACTTGCGCGCTAACAACTACAGGACTGCTCGGCTGCTCCGTGCCGTTGGTGATGTTCAAGGCATGAATCGAATGAACATAATTGGTGGCCGTGTGCGATACAATGCGGGTGCGGACGTCAACATAAAGACTGCCCAGTTCGAGGCTGATGGCCGGGGTTCCCGTGATGCCGACCTCCGGCACAATGTCCGTGTAATTGCCGCCGTTGTAGCGATCGCCAAATTCGTAGTTGTCGCTCAATGACGACAGACCAAGATTTGTAAACCAAAGCAAGCCTCCGTTGGCTCCGCCAATTCCATCCGCGTCAAACGCATAGACACTGTTGTGCTCTGTGGCGACATAGACAACGTTGTGCGTGCCGCAGCCCGGGATCGGCAAATTCGCGACGTACAGTGGTTGCGCGTAAATGTAGCCATCTGTCGGATAGGTAATGATTTTGCCGAAAGTATTGACATTAACATTGGCGAGAGTCAGCAGCACTTCGTTCGTGTTCTGCCCCTGCCGCGTGTTATCGTTGTGATAAGTCAGCACGTTCAAAGCGCCGCTGTTGGGCGGCAGCAGTACCGTCAATGTGACAGCCGTGCTTGGATTGGTGCCCAGTGAATTGGCCGCGATGAGTGTATAGGTTCCTGAATCGTTGGTGTGAAGGTTTGGCAGCGTGAGGGATGCGGCTGTCTGCCCCGGCATAGGCGTTCCGTTATGCTCCCACTGCAAAAAAATCGGCGGTGATCCGGCCACAACCGCGTTGAACGACGCCAGGCCATTGACGTAACTGGTGAGCGACGCCGGAATCGGCTCCTGTGCAAAAACCGGGCCTGACGCCGGGTTGACTTTCAAAATCAATGAAGGGCTGGTGTTGCTGCCATTGTTGTTATTGACTATAACGCCATAGCCCGCCGAATCGTTTACCTGGGCATTTGCGATTATCAGGGTGGACTGCGTTGAGCCGGCAAGATTCACTCCATTGGATTGCCATTGGTACTGAAACGGCGGGGGGCCAAACACATTTGCTGTCAACGTAACTGTTGTCCCGGCAAACACACTATTGGAAGGCGACGCGGTTGGCGCATAAACCTGCGGCGCTCCGCCGACCCCGCTGTAAAACAGATTCAAAACCTGGTCTTGACTGAGAGCGTAGCTGAATATTGCCACGTCAGCCATGTTCCCGTTGAAATTCCGCGAGCCTGAGTCGCCGTCGTAAGGATCATCGCCGATCAAGGTCGTGCCATTGAAGGCCTCTGCCGTGCTGGGCACCGCATTGGTGGCGGATTGGAATCCGTTTGTGTTGAATAGATAGACTACGGCGTTTTCAGAAGAGGTCACCAAAGCGACAAACGACCACTGATATTGAGGAGGTGTGACTCCGGAACTCCAGGCCCAACTGTCGGAATCATTCTGGTTCCATGTGTAACCCAATTGATTGGCAGTGCTGATGTCAAAGCCTGAAGCATCATCGCCGGGACGGCAAAATACCAAACCGGAGGCATCGGCCTGGTCGCCAATCGGATATATCCACGCGGTGATAGTCACAGTATCTGTGTTCAGGTTTAAAACCGGAAGCGTGACAAAGGAATTAGGGATACCGGAGGTAAACTGAGTTGCTGTATTTGACGCTGAAAAGCCGGTAAAACCATTCGCGGGTCTCGGACCAGCGACTCCGTCAGTTGACGCGCTGCCGTACACGCCATTGAAATGCCGGGTGGCATCAACTGCCGTCAGCGTGCCGCCAGAAGTCGCTCCTGTTTCATTGAGTTTCCAATAACCGAACGGCGCGGCGGCCAGCACCGCCGCATCATAAGCGCCTGCGGGTGTCACTGTGAGCGTTGCCGGACTGCTCAAGACGGGGCCGCCCACCGAATTGAAAGCCTGGACCCTGTAATGCCCCGAATTTGTGAACCCCAGATCTGTCAATGTGAAGGAAGCGTTTGTGGCCTCTGTAATATTCGTAAAACCCGACCCTGTGTCCGCCTGCCATTGGTAGCTGATCGGCAGCGTGCCCGTGAAATAAGCGGAAAAAGATTGTTGATCCCCGGCTTCCACCGAAACGGCGACTGGCGTGATGTCTGTGACGAGTATTGGCTGGCTGGCGGCGTCAAGCACAAGCGAAATGACCCCGCTTGTGACACTGCCCAGTGCGTTGGAGACAATTACGTCGAAGTTGTAGGTGCCTGGCGACAGTCCTGCGGTGTTCACGCTGAGATTCGTCGCCACTGCTCCGGGTATGTTGGTTCGAGAACCACCGGTGCTGCCATCGGTGCGCCATTGATAGGAGAGAGGAGCTTTTCCAGTCGCCACTTCGAGCAATGTCAAAACGGTCCCCGCATAAATCGGAGAATTCGTAGGTGAAACGACGGGAACCGTTGGGGCAGGGGGGCCGGCTTTGTTGATAATTTGCATTCCCATCATCGCCACATTGCCATCAGGAGTCTGTCCTTTGATTATAAACCCAGAGCCTGTGACCCCGGAAAATAGCACGTAATTGGCCGGTATTTGGGTGCCTTCTGGAAGTTCGCTGGTTTGGGCATCCAGGACGTAGGGCGGAATCACGTCGCCGTTCCCGTTGAAGACTGCGCCCCAAAAAGTTTGCGAACCCAGCATTAATCCGTAACGGCGATTCGGATTGTTGTCGTTTAGCATATAGACATACACATCGTAAACGCCGTAAGGGACGTTCGTCACAATAACTGTGTAGCCGCCTCCGCTCCAGAATCCTCCAGACATCATGATGCCGTCCGGGGTGCTTTGCGAATCGCCGGTGGCGTATTGATTGTTGTAGTAATCCACCAGAACGGAGGCCGATGTGGTCGCGCCGGCGCTGTCAATAAGGTTTGCCTGCGTTCCGCCCGAAGCATGGTCGTCAATGTTCCAATTGCTGAGCGGATAAACGCCGGCAATCTTGGAAGGCGTGAGGACGCTTGGCGTGTTTCCTCCCCCGGGCACACCCTCGAATTGCACACTGATGCCCGGCTGAGCGTGGAGTTGCAAAAGGAAGGAAACAAACGGGCAAACGAAGGCAATGATTTTGATGAGTTGTTTATTCATATTTCGATTTCACGGGCCAATTCATCGACAGCGATAATCAATCTCACAAGTGCTCCTCTGAAACATGCAAAGTACATTCCCGCCCGCAGAAATTAAAGAATAAAACCTGTTGGGGATTTGTTTAAAGATGCGACTCTGCGGACCGCGAGGGCAAGTTCGAGTGCAGCCGGGCAGAGTGGCGAGAGCAATACCTTGACGGCGGGATTCCGACAGGTAAATTGTCCAACCAGATGCCAGTTTAGCTCAGTGGTAGAGCAACGGTTTTGTAAACCGTCGGTCGCCGGTTCAAGTCCGGCAACTGGCTCCATTCTTAACCGCAAGTGCGGCAATGGTTTGCGAGCTTCGGATTGGCCACTGTCAGTGAAAGTGTCAGTAAACGAAGGCGCGACCGAATAGTTCGCCCACCGTTCTGCCACCGTTACGCTGAAACTCGCCGACTGTTAGCTAACGCGAACAGTCTGGGCTGGTTCACAATTCAGTGAATCGGTTATGAAACAACGCTTCATCATGTTCCGGCGAGTTGAGGTCTTTTACTGCGAGGACACAACGACAGGCAGACAGACCAGCCTTCGCACCAAAATCGAATCCGAGGCAATCACGTTGCTGAATACAAAAAACGAGGCAACGCGACAGCCTGCTATGAACCTGCAAATTGCCCAGGTCTATTTGCAGCACGCCGACCAGGCACTGAGCACCCGCACCTGGGAAAATGTCATGGACGCCATGTCTCCGCTCAAAAAAGGGCTAACGCAGGCCCGTTGGATTTCCGCCATGCGCGACCGCGCTTACGATTCAATCCGCAGCCGCAAATTGATTGAAACGACTTCGATGCAGTTTCTTGAAGTTCTCAACAACGGAACAGTTTCGACGAATATGTTTTTGCGCCGCCTTCACAACTTCGCTGTCGGAATGCACTGGCTTCCCTGGCCCGTCCTGCCGAAACGTCAGTGGCCTACTGTGAAGCACAAGGAGCGCCGCGCCATCACGCCGGAAGAGCACCGCAAGATCGTGGAGCGCGAACACAATCCCGAAATAAGAGCGTATTACCAACTACTCTGGCATTTAGGCGGGTCGCAAACGGACATCGCCGAATTGACTGCCGAGGACGTTGATTGGGCAGACCGAACCCTCTCTTATTCCCGTAATAAGAACGATGTCCCTGCTGTGATCTCGTTTGGCGCGGAAGCAGCGGCAATTTTACAGAGTTTGCCGAAGTTCGGCCCGTTGTTCCCCCGCTTGGCGCGAATCAAAGAGAACCATCGCGCAAAGATGTTCATCAAACGTCTCAAAACAGTCGGCATCACTGGCATTTCGTTGCACAGCTATCGCTACGCCTGGGCGGAACGTGCGAAGACTGTTGGGATGCCTGAGAGGTTCGCGCAACAGGCTCTTGGGCACAGTTCCAAAGCCTTCGCGCGGGCATATTCTAAAAAGGCAAAAGTCATCGTTCCGTCATTGGAAGACTACGAGAGAAAAATCGTGCCGATGCCTATCGCTGTCAATCAATAGGTTTGACAGGCTGTGTAACCGTTGATTCACCGGAACTCGGATCGAAGCCTTTTTCCATACGCGCGAGCGCGAGAAAGGCCCGCGCGATGCGTTCTGCTTCGACTGGCTCCAATTTAGTCCCGAATTTGTTTTCCGTAATGAAATGAAGCAGATTTTCATCTCTCAGACATTTTACCTGGCCAGTGGTTCCCCATTGAGCTTCGACGAACGCGGAAGTGAAAACGAAAACCGGCTCGTAAAAGACCTCACGGCCTGGCGCCATCACCATGATCTTCTCTCGAATTTTCATCATTCGAGAAACAAAGGGTCGAATATATGGTTTCTCCGTCGGTTGCCCGTTTATGAGCAATTCACCTTTGCCATCAGGGGAAACAACGCCTCGATGGTTTTTGGTTTCAATCGCGTAAATGCCGGTAGGGCCGACGACCACATGATCGAGATTTCCGAAATCGGTCGAAAGATCGTTTATGACATAATAACTCTCTGGAAGTTTCTGCAATAGATGGCCCACTGTCGCCTCTCCAGCCGCGCCACGCCGCATGGCACGGCGATCCTTCAAAAGGCTGTCAAACTTTCGGCATGACCAAACAAAAAGGATGCCCACTGACAAGAGGACAATCAACTCAATCAAAATCCCGGCACGGGCCGAAGCCCAAGCCGCAGGCATGAGGCGGCTTAGCAGCAAACCATTTCCCACGCCTGCTATCCAAATGGAAATAACACTGACCAGCCAAAGCCTGCGTTCGATTTCGCCGACTTGGTCATTAACGTACCTCCCAGACTCACCAAGAACTCTTGCCATCGCCTTTGACCGTTATGAAGTAATCAAACACACGAGCGAAATTACGTCTGCCCGCAATTTGGAAGCAAGCAAATAGCGCCCGCAGGATGCGGGCATGAACAAAACGATTCATTCCCGCCAGAGCGAGTGCGTTCGCAAGACACTCGTGGCTTTACGCACGAAGGCGGGAATGACTCAGCGGCAGTTGGCCGCGAAACTCGATCGCGAGCGCAGCTTGGTGGGACGCTTGGAATTGGGAGAGCGCCGCCTGGACATGGCCGAATTCTTTTGGTTCTGCAGAGCTTGTGGCGCAGACCCTGTCAAAGAAGCGGCCAAGTTGATGCGAGAACTTGAGGTAATTCAGTCTGGCACCACAGCGGAAAAATAAACCCGCATAATCAATGATGCCAAGCTGTCCATATCGCCACGAAGACCGCAAGGACACTGACAGCCAAAATAACCGTGCCTATCCAAAAATTCGGCGCGAGAGTCCAATGAGGCTTCTTAATTTCATCCAGTCTAAGGACGAGGTCAGCATGTCTCTTGGCACTCGACACTTCGGCTGCTAAACGCGCGTCCACATCGGCACGCTCTCTACGCAAATTCCGATATAAGTCGAGCAAAGGATCGCGCCGATCTTTAGGCTGATCAACTTGGAGCCGTTCAATAGCGTACAAGAAGTCTGCGGCGTTCCAAGTTTTTGTCATTTCGATCAACAAGATTTCGTCAGAAGAATAGTTAATCGCCTGGACCACCCTTTGGATTTCTGCATTGGGTGTCTTTCGCTCTATGTTACTCATAGTTTTCTGGAAAGCTCTGGTTCTAAGAACCTTCCTGAGATAGATACGGATCGGATGATCAGATATTGCAACGCTTTGATACATTTCATGTCGAAAAACGAATCACTCCGGTTTGAACTGCATATAGAACGGGCCTCGTGAATACGGCGGATTCAGTCTGATTCACTCGAAGCGTCTCTTGAATCAAGACTTTGCCAAAGCTATAGTCTGCGGGTGATCTGCGGCCTTCGAGCAAATTAACTGCCTGCCTGGCTTAAGCGGAGCACCGTATTCGGATTTGCACTTTAGCTTCTATGCCCCATGATCCCAAATTAATTTCCAAATTCGGCGACGATGTCGAGCGCCACTTCGCCGAACGGATTTTGAACAAAATACCGTGTTATGCAACGTTTTGGGCGACCTATATAGGGAATGATGGTCGAACAAACTCCTTGCCTATGCCGGATGCCAGTGCAGAAGCCTACGCCGTGCGAGATGTTCTCTGGCAGTGTCTTTACACCCTTTTTGAAAGCCTTGCGCTTTGCTGGCAACTCGAAGCGGACTTCCTAGAGCGAGAATGCATTACAAATTTTGCTGATTACGCTTGGAATCTCAACGCATGGACAGCTTTCTATGCCCACTTGGGTCGCATACACGACATGGCTGAAAGGGCAACTGTCCAGCTCAACGAAAAGCGCCTTTACGCTCCATTCGACCCGTTTTATGAAAGGCGTCATATCGCACTCCACGGCATCAAAGTCCCAATGAGGTGGGTATATAATGTTCTCTGCGCTCCCCCGTTAGGTGAGGCTAACCGCGAATGGCATGGGCGGATGTCGTGGACTGAACTCACGAAAGCCGAATTCAATATTCTTTCCAACACGATTTCTTCCACTCTCCGCGAATTGGAACCCATTATTGACTTCTTTTTTTCTCAGGTCATCCAACTCGCGCCGCCTCGCCTTGGCCTAGAACCAATCTGCTGGCCGGAAGAGCCAGTCCGAAAATCAACAGAACAGACTCTCGAAATTCCTATTGTGGGCACGCAATGCTGTCAATCTTCAGGCGTCGAGTCCTGTGTGCCGTACCAATCATCCTCGTCCGGCATAAAAGTATTAACAAATATCGATCCAGGCGGCCTTGACTGAACGCCGTTTGACCTTGTCGCAAGCTCATGGACTTGATGCCAAAGTGATGCAGTTTCCTGTCCCGTTTTCAAAGCGGCCTTTCTGTCGAATATTTCTCTTGTGCCAGTGCTGGCTAATTGTTTGCGTCATCTTCGCCAGCCATGCGCGATCCTTCGTCAATTCAATTACTTCCATTCTCGAAAAATACTTAGTGCCGTTCTGCGGAGGATTTCCCAAAGGTTTCAACAACCGTGTTGAGACAAGAATCGGCACATCATGCGGTTGACAACCAAGCAGCCAGGCGACCTGCTCGACTGTCAGTCGTGCCGGTGCCTGTCCTACCAATGTTAAAAACTGATGCTGCTCTTCCTTCATTCAAAACCGCCTTGCATTGATCGACGCCGGTTACACCTGGCATCGCCTTTGTCTGCGCGCTTCCCGCGCGTACAGAGTTCATCTTCAAGTCACCCAGGGGGCGGGCGGGCGGCTAAAGCCGCTCCGCCCGTCCCCTGGGGCCCTTGAGACCCCTTTCACATGCGCGGCAGTAAGACCGCGTTTTAACTGGCGAGACAACCGCGTTTACGGCCTCGTCATCCATGCACCGGCCCTTTCGGGCATAGCGCATGGGAGGCTGGTCTAAGCCTGCGCTGCCAGTGGCTTCCTCATCGAAAGCCCGTCTTTCTCACATGTGCGCGCTGCGGTGTCTGCCCCCATGCGGTCCAGGTCCCGAATCACACGGAACACAGACCGGGACAGCGTCACCGTATCGGCCAAATTGAACTTTCCCAATTCGTAATTATTCGCGCCCCAGTTTTTTGCTCCGAGGCACTTGGTTACGTACGCCACCCCAGCGCGGGAGCGGTCGTATGGCCGGCACTTGCTGATGGCGCCCTGCCCAAGCAATCCGAACCATCGGTGCTCAAGCTGGTGCGCCAGCGTGATTTCGTTGCGCGTTTGGGCTCCACCCAAAAGAAAATGGAAATGGAACCTTCCCGTCATCTCACCCAACTCCGAGCGCAACGCAATCAGGAGTTGGGAATAGGGCCGCTGGACCAGCTTCGCTGCCTGGCGCATCAATGCCCAGGCACGGCCATACGCTTTCTTCGGGGACGGGACTGACCTAAAGGTCAAGGTGCCGAATACGTCCCAACGAATGCGGGCCAGTGAATATGCGTAGCTGTCCAGCGGGTATTTTTGCATAGTATTATTTCTCGTTGACCGAGATGATGGCTCCTCTCAGCACAGGGCCGCGTTGGGTGGTCTGGATTTCATGCACCGCCACCTGAATACTTTTGCGTTCGATCTTTCCCCAATATTTATCCTTTTCTTCCGGGGACAGGCGGTAGGGCAATGTGCCCCGGTACGCATGTTCCGCCGGGAGGCTCATGTCGATGAGGTCCAGGTCGAAGGATTCACCACCCGGCTTGCCATTCTTGGCAGGCCAGCGGCCATAGGTCTGCTTATGAACTTGAAACGTTGCTAACATTGATTTGCCTTTCTATTTGTTGTTTTCCGCCATGTTTGTGGATTCACCGGCGCAGGCGGATGCGCGTCGGGAAATGGGACCAAATGCGGCTTTGCCGATTGGCTTTTCTGCCAATTGAAAAATCTCTCCAACCGGTCGTTGGAAGACGTGGGCAAGTCGAAGCATCATGCCGCCGCTTGGCTGAATTTCGGTTCATCCGAGAAGTTCGTGTCTGGAATGATGAAGGCCATAGAGTTTGAGAACGAAGTAACGCTGGTCTCGCAGTCCGTAGGTTTGTCGGAGAAGGGTTTTGATTTTGTTGTTGATGCCTTCCATCCGGCCATTGT
>DASXZW010000082.1:0-115700 GCA_036501665.1 Verrucomicrobiia bacterium | reverse complement strand
CTTTGGGAAGATGGCGCACACTTTCCTGCGACAAATCCGAGTCAAATCCAAAGCCGAACTCAAAGAACGGATTCTCATGGGCGTCGCCGAGATCAATGCCGCTCCAGTCGTCCATCGTTGGAAAAAGTTCGATTTGTTGGCTGCGTAAATATGTAAACGTTTTAGTGAAACGATATACTAGTTTGCTCCTGTTCCGGCGTAAGCTGGCGGGAAAACTATGACGATCCAGGTGGCGGTGCTGTGCGGGGGGGGTGGCGCGATTTTTTGTGCCGACCGCGTGATTGCGCTCGATTCGGCATTGAGGCATATTCTAATCGCATGAGCGCGATTGAGATGGCCATTGAGAAAGTGAAACAATTGGATGAGGTTCGCGCTCGCCAATTATTGAATTGGCTGCATCGGGAAGAGAGCCCCTCGGCAACGATTCGCCAGCCCGCTGGCGCAATGGCGATGTTGGGTTTTGCCAGACGTTTTCGGTCCGCTTCTCGCGCCACGACCGAATGGTTGGATGAGTTGCGTGCCGGAGAGCGCGAGTAATGGCTTGGGTGGTGGATACCTGTTTGTTGATTGATGTCGCGGAAGCAGACCCGGCGTTCGGTCTGGCGTCGGCCCGGTTATTGGACATTAAACGCCCGGAAGGATTGACCGTATGTCCCGTCAACTACGTTGAGTTGGCACCTGTTTTTAATGGCGACGCTATCGCGCAAAATGAATTTCTCTTCAACCTGGGCGTGAATTGGCCCGAACCTTGGAATCAAACCGACACTGATGAAGCGCACCGAGCCTGGCACCGTTTCGTTGCCACCCGCCGCTCAACGAAAATTCCAAAGCGTCCTATCGCCGATGTTCTGATCGGTTCATTTGCCAGCCGGTTCGATGGAATTTTGACGCGCAAGGACGGTGATTTTAAAACAGTTTTCCCACAATTGGTTGTCATCGCTCCATGATGCTTAATTTCAAAGGACGGGGTGAAAAAGCAGGAAGCCTTGCCGGCACAAAATCTGATACTGTTCGCGATTTTTCAGGCAAATTCGTGATAATTTAGGCAAGCATTTGTAATTCCCATTCCCAAATAATTGCTGGTTTAGTCCGTTTTCAGGCGTAAGCTGGCGGAAAACTATGACGATCCAGGTGGCGGTGCTGTGCGACGCGGCGACGGATTACAATGGCAAACTCAATTTGCTCGGGACCTTCGACACGATTTACACACCGCAATTGCCCGCCCAGCATCCGCAATGTTCCATCGCCACCCGCATTGCCTTCGACCGCATTGAGGAAGGCGAGCACAAGATGGTCGTCAATTTTGTCGATGAAGACGGCGCGCCAATCATGGCCAGCATGAATGTCGCGGTCGATGTGGAGTTTCCGCCGGACGCCACGTTCATTTCCCGGAATTTCATCGTGAACATCCAGCAATTGAAGCTTGATAAAACCGGCCTTTACTCGATCGATCTTTCAATCGACGGTGAGACTTTGTCCAGCATTCCATTGGCCGTCAAAACCCTCGATCAAAAACCGCCGGAATAAAAAGCCTGAGCCATGTTTTCGGATTTTACGGAACAAACCCACGTCGTCCAAGTGCTTCAACGAAGCTTGGATCGCGACCGCTTGGCGCATGGGTATCTTTTCACGGGAAACGCCATGGGCGACATGGAAGGCGTCGCCCGGACGCTTGCAAAAACTCTTAATTGTCAGTCCCCGCCCAAACGCGGCGCGAGTGGCCTGCCAATCGAATGCTGCGATCAATGCGACAGTTGCCGCCGAATTGATGCCGCGAATCATCCTGATATTGTTTGGGTTCGCCCGGAATCCAAATCGCGCATCATCACCATCGAGCAGACGCGCGACTTGATGCAGACGACGAACCTCAAGCCGACGATGGCGCAATACAAAGTCGGAGTGATCGTCGGCGCGGACCGGATGCACGTCGCTGCTGCAAACGCATTTTTGAAAACGTTGGAAGAACCTCCCGCGCGGTCGATCCTGATTCTGCTGACGACGGAGCCTCAGCGAATTTTGGAAACGATTTTGTCCCGTTGCCTGCGGCTGACTTTTGCCGGCGAAGGAATTCATTTTGAACCTGGGTATGTGCAATGGCTGTCGGAATTTGGCAACGCCGCTGCCGCACCGACCGGAGGGTTGCTTTCGCGATATCGCTTGCTTGGATTGATCCTTAAAAAACTCGGCGAACAAAAGGAGCACATCGAGCAAGCGCTCACGGCCCGTTCGCCGTTGGAACGTTATACGGATTTAGAGCCTAAGATGCGCGACAAACTGGAAACCGAGTTGGACGCCGCCATCGAAGCTGAATATCGCCGTCAACGCTCCGAGCTGATCTCCGCCCTCCATTGGTGGCTGCGGGATGTCTGGCTTCAGACGCTGATTTCCGGCGCTGACCTGCTGACTTTTCCTGATCTTGGCCCCGTAGCAAAATCGATTGCCGCGCGAATCAATCCATCGGACGCCCTTGCCAATCTCGAAGTCATCGACCGATTACAACGGCAGCTTTACACCAACGTCCAGGAAGCTCTGGCATTGGAAGTGGGACTGTTGAAGCTTAAAATGTAACGGCAATGGCGCGAGTCATTCCAACGAAATTGAAGCCGGCGAAACCGCCGCTTCCTCAGCCCAAATCGACAACGCCTTTGCTCTTCGCAGTCGCGTCTGGATTGTTCTTCCTGGTCGTGTTCTGCAAACTCGGCGATCCAGTGATTCTGGACAGCGTTATTCCACCGCCTGAAGACCTAAAACACGCCTATTACGAGTCATGGCCGACGCTCTGGGGTTATTGGATGCTTTTCCCACTCCTGTTGATCGGGCTGATCGCCATTCCGTGGAAGCAGTTAAAGTTCAAATGGATTTTTGCGTTGCCTGCGCTATGGCTCGCTTGGGAATTTATCGCCGCCACGCAAACCGTGGATATGTCGTTGACTGGCCAGACGCTGGCGCATTTCACCGTCTGCGTTGTTTTGTTTTACCTTGGCTATCTGGCGTTTCAAGGGGCGGCGCCAAGCTGGCCGCTTTGGGCCGGCATCTCGCTGGCCTTGTGCTGGGTCATTCGCAACGGTGTTGAGCAGCATTTTGGGGGATTGGAAGCGACCCGCAAGTTGATCGAATCGGGAACCAGCGGTCTCGGGATCCCTCCCGATGCTCTCAAGAACCCGGAATTCATCAAAAGGATCGAAAGCAAACGGATTTATTCCACCTTCGTCTATGCCAACGCTTTTGCAGGGGGACTGCTTCTGACGTTGCCGCTGGCGATGGCCTTCATGTGGCGGTTGACCGCAAAAGTCCGTCCGCCGATGCGCGTCGGCATGGTGTTGTTATTCGGACTGATCGGCTTGGCTTGTTTGTATTGGTCCGGGTCCAAGGCGGGCTGGCTGGTGGCATTGGCTGTGGGATTAGTAGCTCTGTGGCATTCAAATGTCCCGTTTAAATGGAAAAAGGCGTTAATCGTTGGCGTTTTGATTTTAGGATTGGCTGGTTTTGTTGCCAAATATGCCGGATTTTTCCAGAAAGAGCGCAACAGTGTTGGCGCCCGGTTCGCCTACTGGCGGGTCGCAATGATGGTCATCAAGAACCACCCAATACTAGGTTCGGGACCGGGCACATTTCAGATTCCTTATAGGGAATTCAAGCGTCCCGATGATGAGCCGACGAAGCTTTGCCATAACGATTACCTTGAACAAGCGTCCGATTCCGGCATTTTAGGATGCGGAATCTACTGTTTTGGGATAATTGCTGCTTTATTTACACTATATCGATATAGTTCAGCTCAAAAACCTTTGGATTGGCTGGCTTTTTCAGTTTTTCTCGGGGTGCTTGCCGTCTGTTTGCAAAGTAGCGTGGAGTTCCATCTTTACATTCCTGCACTGGCGTGGACAGAGTTTTTCCTCTTAGGCTGGCTTTGTAGTCGGTTAAATTAACGTTAAAGTTGCGAAAATTAGCGCGAAACTGCCACCTTTTTATTACAAATTGAATGTTATCGCTTGACAAGCGTCAAATCGACCGTGTATTCTCCTCGCGTCATTAAGAAAACGTTTTAAAAGCAGGGTCAATTCGACTACTGCTTTTTCCGTCAATAAGCATGTTCACTCATATCAAAGGCATTGCGAAACTTCCACGGGAGGTCATTTGGACCTAAAAGATATTAAAGCCATTATCGACCTGATGCGGAAAAACTCCCTTTCAGAGTTCGAATTGGAACGACAGGATTTCAAAATCAAGCTCAAGCGGGCGGCAAGTGGCCCAGCCGTCTCGGACGAACCTGCAGCTCCGCAAGTTTACGCCGCGCTTCCGCCAGCCGCAGCCGCCGGTGCATCCGCGCCTGTGGCGCAACAGAGCGTCGCGGCTCCTCCCTCAAGCCTTCTTGAGATTAAATCGCCCATGATCGGCACTTTTTACCGCGCTCCATCCCCGGAATCCGCTGATTACGTGGAGATTGGAACCGAGGTTGGGCCTGAGACGGTCGTTTGTTTGATTGAGGCGATGAAGGTCATGAACGAGATCAAGGCCGAAGTCAAAGGAGTCGTGACCGATATCCTTGTCGAAAACGCCAAACCTGTCGAATTCGGCCAGCCGCTTTTCCGGATTCGTCCCACCTAATTTTTAGGAGGGGAAATAAAAACATGTTTGAGAAGATTCTGATTGCCAATCGTGGCGAAATCGCTGTCCGCATCATTCGCACCTGCAAGGAGTTAAACATCCGGACGGTCGCCGTTTATTCCGAGGCGGACGCCAACTCCATGCATGTCCAGATGGCCGACGAAGCCATTTGCATTGGAAAGCCAGCCAGCTCCGAAAGTTACCTGCGGATTGACCGCATTATCAGCGCCGCAGAAATAGCCGATGTGGACGCGATTCACCCCGGTTACGGGTTTTTGTCCGAGAACGCCCACTTCGCTGACGTTTGCGACAGCTGCAACATCAAGTTCATCGGTCCCAGTTCGCGCGCGATGAATTCCCTCGAGGACAAAGCGGTCAGCCGCGTCCTCGCGCGCAAGGCCGGTGTTCCAACACCTCCTGGATCGGAAGGCGCCGTTGAAAATGAACAGGATGCCCTGGCCAACGCCAAACGGATCACTTACCCGGTCATGATTAAAGCAATCGCGGGTGGCGGCGGACGCGGAATGCGCGTGGCGCACAATGACGTGTCGCTCGTGAAGGGTTATCACACTGCGAGAAGCGAGGCCGAGAAGTCGTTTGGAAATTCCGGCGTTTACATCGAGAAGTACATCGAGAGCGGCCACCACGTTGAATTTCAGATCATGGGCGACAGCCGCGGCAACATCATTCACCTTGGCGAACGCGATTGCTCGATCCAGCGGCGGAATCAAAAGCTGGTCGAAGAAACACCGTCGCCTCTTCTTGAAGGTAAATTCAAGGACCTCCGCAAAAAAATGGGCAAGGCTGCCGTGCGGGTCGCGGAAGTGGCGCATTACACCAATGCCGGCACCGTCGAATTCCTGGTGGATGAGCAGGGGCATTTTTATTTCCTCGAAGTCAACAAACGAATCCAGGTCGAGCATCCAATCACGGAGGAAGTCACTGGTGTCGATATCGTCAAACTTCAAATCCTTGCCGCAATGGGCGAACCGCTGCGTCTGCCGCAAGGCGACGTCCGAATGCGCGGGCACGCCATCGAATGCCGCATCAATGCGGAAGACCCATTCGACGATTTTCGGCCATGCCCGGGCCGCATCGAGATGTATTACGCTCCCGGCGGACGCGGCACGCGTGTGGACAGCCACGCTTATGCGGGCTACACAATTCCGGCCAATTACGATTCAATGATCGGCAAGCTCATCACCGTCGGCAAGGACCGCCGAGAAGCAATGGATAAGATGAGCCGTTCCCTCGGCGAATACATGATTACCGGCATCAAGACGACCATCGCTTTTCAGCAAGCGATCCTGCAAGACCCGAACTTCCGGCGCGGCGTCTATTCCACGAGCTTCATCGAGCAACTTCTCGGCAGCGCACGGCGCGAATTGATTGATTAGCATCGCCGATCGGTTCCTTGCTTAGGCAAAAAAAAACCGACAATACGAAAAAGTCGGGAATACTTTCAGTTTCTACTAAAATGCTTGTTCATAACAACTTAAACGAGTCGATTACCCCTTTTTGTGTCGGATTGTTTTACGAAATAAATCACGAACTCAGTCAATTGCCATCTAAATTTTAAGTTGCAAGCTGTTGATTTACATTAACTTAAGTAATAATAATAACAATGAGAAAATTCTTGGAACGGACTATGCTTTAATGAGCTGACGCGCTCAACAAAGCAAATCCTAAAATAAGATCAGACAACCTATGAAAATGACAAAATTTTTCGTTCTAGCGACGGCAGCAGCTTCGGTCTGTGCCTTTTCAGCTCATGCGCAAACCTGGGTCCCCCCGGAAATTCTGCTCACCGAAGTTTCCGACACCACCCTGACAGCTACTATTACTGTTAATGGTGTTAATAATAATCAACCGTCTCCGTTGACTGTGATTGATATCGGGCCCGATAATTGGTTCGTTTCAGGATTTGGCACGTTTTTGATTAACGGTCACGCTCAATGGTCTGAACCTGATGCCTCTGGCGAAGTGAACTCGGTGACTTCGTCGCTCGATAGTTCTTTAGATTTAGGTCTGGCCGTTCACAGTGACGTTGATTTTTCTTCCGATCATGGACCGCTGTTCGGTAACAATGTGGATGACAAACAAGATTTCAATTATCTTGGCGCCACGTTCCTTGGGGTAAACGTGACATTTAACGATCTTGGTGACTCAGCGACAGTGCCGGATGCAGCCACAACGATGCCTCTCCTCGGATTTGCCGCTGGCGGATTGTTCGGTTTGGCCCGTCGGTTTCGGAAATAAATAATTTCCGCAAATAGATTTCAAGAGGCGCTGCCCGCATTGTGGGCGGCGCCTCTCTCGTTTTTTGTAACAACCTGCGGATCGGTTCCGAGGCGCAACGCACTTAAAATCGGCCTGGAAAAATATAATTTACTCCATTTTCTCCATGAATTTATAAAAGATGGGGGTAGGGAGAGAAGGGGTTCGTTTTCTTATTGGCAGACCGGTGATTTCTTTTGCCTTGCTTTGAGCGCGGGTGTTTCCAGAGTTGGGCGAAGTTTTCGCCGTGTTTTTATCATTATCATATTGGCAGTGGGCCGTGCTGGCTGTCGCGGCGTTTTGTGCGGGGTTGTCAAAAACTGGAATCACTGGGCTGGGAATTTTGCCGGTCGTCCTTTTCGCAAATGTTCTGCCCGCGCGGGAATCGACCGGTTTTTTTCTGCCGCTGCTGCTGTGCGGGGATATTTTCGGCGTGATGTATTTTCGGAAACATGCCAGTTGGCCGCATTTGGTTCGGATTTTTGGCTGGGTGGCCTTGGGAGTTATTGCCGGGTACTTTGCGCTGGATCGTGTCAACAATTCCCAGGTGAAACGGATCATGGGCATGATTTTGCTGGCGATGATGGCGCTTCATGTGTGGCGCGGAAGGCGGAAGGAAGACCCGTCCGCGCATGTCCCGCACTCGATGGGGTTCACAGCCATGATGGGTCTGCTCGCCGGCTTCGCCACGATGGTAGCCAACGCCGCTGGTCCAGTCATGGTGCTTTACTTATTGGCGGTCAAAGTGCCGAAGCTCGTGTTCATCGGGACTTCAGCGTGGTTTTTCCTACTGGTGAATCTTTTTAAAGTGCCGTTGAGCGCCAATCTGGGACTGATCACGCGGGAATCACTCTTGATAGACGCCGTCCTGCTTTTGGCATTGATTCCGGGCGCGTTGATCGGTCCGCGAATCGTGGATCGCATCAATCAAAGCGTATTCGAGAAAATGGTCCTTGTCCTCACGCTCGTTGGAACCATCCGGCTCCTCTGGTGAGAAGAGCGATTTTTTAACTCGCCGCGCCGCGTCCCGTCCGTTCATCATTGAGGCCGACCAATTACATGGATACGGAAACGGTTCACGTTCCGCGCCTGCGAATGTCAGGCGTGCGGAAAAGCTTCGGCGCCACTCGCGCCTTGAAAAATGTTTCCTTCGAGGTCGGTCCCGGCGAAGTCCATGTGCTGATTGGCGAAAACGGCGCGGGCAAGAGCACGCTGATGAAAATCCTCAGTGGCGCGCATCAGCCGGACGAAGGCCAAATCGAGCTCGACGGCAAATCCTTCGTTCCTGACAACCCTTTTCACGCGCGTCGCAGTGGTGTGGCGATGATCTACCAGGAATTGACGCTCGCCCCGCATTTGAGCGTTGAGGAAAATATTTTGCTGGGCGAAGAACCGTCTCGTTTAGGCTGGCTGAACCGTTCCAAGCGCCGCGATCTGGCGCGCAAGGCCCTAGCGCAGTTGCAACATGACAAAATCCCGATGGATGCGCCTGTCAATACTCGCAGCATCGCGGAACAGCAAGTCGTCGAAATCGCCCGCGCGCTCGTCGGCGAACCGAAGCTGGTTATCATGGATGAACCGACTAGCAGCCTGACGCGGGCCGACACTGAAAATCTTTTCGCCATCATCGCGCGGTTACGGGCGCGCGGCGTCAGCGTCATTTACATCAGCCACTTTCTGGAGGAATGCCAGCGCATCGCGGACAAGTTCACAGTCCTGCGCGATGGCGAAAGTGTGGCGACTGGGAAAATGGCTTCGGCGGATTTGCGCCAGATCATTCAATGGATGGTGGGCCGTGAAGTCAACGATATTTACCCGCGGACGCCCCATCAGATCGGAAAGCCTGTGTTCGAGTTGCGCGGCGTTTCTGGAAAAGTAAAGCCGCAGTCGGCAAGTCTCACATTGCGGGAGGGGGAAATTCTCGGCATCGCGGGATTGATTGGGGCAGGGCGCACTGAATGTTTGCGGGCTTGTTTCGGCTTGGACCGAATCACCGGCGGCGAGGTATTTGTGCGTTCAAAAGAAGCAACTCATCAAACGCCCGCCCAACGTTTGGCCAGTGGAATTGGACTGCTGAGCGAAGACCGAAAAGCCGAAGGCCTGATGCTCAATCGCAGCCTTGCCGACAATCTCACGATCACGCGTTATGAGCCTGTGAAGCGATTCGGGTTTATTCAGGGGCGCCGTCAACGCCAGGTCACGCAGGAGTGGATCAAGCGCCTTGAAATTCGCGCGAACGATCCGGGGCAGATCATCAGTCAATTATCGGGCGGCAATCAGCAGAAGATCGCCATCGGACGCTTGCTTCATCATCAGGCAGATATTTTGCTGCTCGACGAACCGACGCGCGGCATCGACGTCGGCAGCAAGGCGCAAATCTACAAACTCATCGGCGAACTTGCGGCGAACGGCAAAGCAATCATTTTCGTCAGTTCCTATCTGCCGGAGCTTCTCGGGGTTTGCGACACGATCGGCGTCATGTGCCGGGGCATCCTTTCTGAAATTCGGCCCGTGGACCAATGGACCGAGCACTGGATCATGGCTGCGGCAATTGGCCAGGCGGAAGCGGCGGCCGCGTAAAATTCATGAACAATTCCTCCTCAAGCAACTCTTTCAAACTGTTCCGCATCCTCAACATCGCCGGCCCGTTCGTCGGGTTGATCGTAGTGCTGGGCCTTTTCTCGCTGGATTCGGAGGTGCGCCCGTATTTTTACACCGGGGCGAATTTTAAAATTATATTGACTCAAACGGTGATCGTCGCGATTGGCGCGTTGGGCATGACAATGATCATTGTCAGCGGCGGAATTGATTTAAGCGTGGGATCGGGCGTGGCGTTTACGAGCGTGGTGGGGGCGACTCTGGTGGTGAAGGGCTATTCAACGCTGGCGGCGGTGGCTTTGACGGTGTTGGCCGGCGGCGCAATCGGCCTGGTCAACGGCGTCATCATCGCAGGCTTTAATCTGACGCCGTTTATTGTGACGCTCGGAATGATGGGTGTCGTGCGCGGTTCTGCCAAATGGCTGGCGGGAAACCAAACCGTCAACAGCCCTCCCGGTGCGCCATTGAACCACCTCATGGCGCTCGTTTCGCCAACGAATTTGTTCCCATTGCCACCCGGAGTCTGGATCACGATTGGCCTCGCGATCATCGTTTCGGTCGTCATGCAGCGGACGGTTTTCGGGCGATACATTTTTGCCATCGGCTCGAATGAGGCGACGGCGCGGCTTTGCGGAATTCGTGTCCCGCTGCAAAAAATTCTCATTTACACGCTTGCCGGACTCTTTGTTGGATTGGCGGGGGTGATGCAGGAATCGCGCCTGACGCAAGGCGATCCGACGGTTGCCATTGGGTTGGAATTGGACATCATCGCGGCGGTGGTCATCGGAGGCGCGAGCTTGAACGGCGGCACGGGCAGCATTCTTGGTTCGATGATCGGCGCGCTGATCATGGCTGTTCTGCGAAACGGCTCAAACCAGATGGGCTGGCAGAATTTTACCCAGGAAATCATCATCGGCATCGTCATCATTATCGCGGTCGGCCTTGATTTGCTCCGACAGAGTAAATTGAAAAATTGAACGCAAGGGCAGGGGATCACCGCCATCCGCTTTTTGGTAGGGACGCCTCGCCGAGGCGTCTGCGGACGGCCCGGCGGGCCATCCCTACCAGTCAAATACAGATTAAGGCACTGCGGGACGCGGGGTTGCCGACTCGGCCGAAATATTTAGTGTTGTCGATTGCAGGCCATCGGAATGCGCTGTCAATTCAATGGTTCCCGGCTCTTTGGTTCCCTGGACGATGACCTCCGCAAGGCCATTGAAGACGCTCCGTTTCCATTGCACCGGCTTGGGGTTATCGGCGATCTGCAACGAAACCCCGTGATTGATTCCTCCCGGGCCGTCAACGTTCTTTACAACGACCGCGATTGTATTTTTCCCTTCGTGCAAAAACTTGCCCGCCGCGAAAGACGGATGTCCCGCCCAATCGTGCGATTCCCCCGCGAGTTGTCCGTTCACATAAACCCACCCATTATCGTCGATCGTGCCGAAATTAAGTATCACCGAAGGCGAACTCATTTCGTCCGCGCTGACGTCAAAACTTGTTCTGTAGATCGCGTTTTGCCCCGGCGTCAACGGCCCGCCTTCGCTCGCAACGTCCGCCTGTTCCCATTGGCTGTCGTCAAAAGTCGAAGCAGTTTCAGGGCGTTCGCCAACTCCATCCACAAGTTTCATCCGCCAATCTTTCAACGCGACGTTGTGGCTTGGTTGCGCGGCGATATAGACATCCGGCTCGTGGCAACTGGGATCGCCATTGCCGACGCCAATGATTTTCCCCGGCCCGGAAATGCTGAAGTCAATAAGATTTCCGGCAAGGGGGGACACGCGGTTGTTTGAATCGGTCACCACTACCGTTACCACTGAGACATCCTCTCCATTCGCGGCAATCGAAGGGCGGTCCGAAGACAATTTGATGTTTGCAGGCGCGCCGGTCGTTTCAACCTGGTCCTGCGCCACTTCCTGGCCGCCCTTGTAACCCTTCGCGGAAAGCGTTCCGGGCGAATACTTGACGTTCCAGCGAAGCTCGGAGTTGAGCGCCATTTTCTTGCGGCCCTGGCTGGTTCCGTTGAGGAACAATTCCACTTCCTCGCAATTGCTCAGGCAGCGCACGTCGATCTCCTTGCCTTCCTGGCCGGCCCAATTCCAATGCGGCAAAATGTGGAGGACATTGCGGTCAGTCCACCACGCCTGGTAATAATAAAAATTGTCCTTCGGAAATCCGCACGTGTCGAAAATGCCGAAATGCGAATTGATGCATGGCCACGCGTAAGGCGTCGGTTCGCCGCGATAATCGAAACCGGTCCAAATGAACCCGCCCGAAAGCCACGGACGCGGCGCATAAACGCCCCACCACTGCTTCGCAGTATTGGCCCAGGGCGGCGCGTTATCGTCGTAGGCACTGACGTAACCTCGCTCAGAATCGTTGGCGTAAATGCCGCGCGTTGAAACAGTGCTGCCCTGTTCGGTGCCGATTTCCGGTTGCGCCGGGTGCTCGCGATGATACGCGTCCACCGGTTCGATATGATAATTCCACCCCCGCACATCCAGGACGCTATCCACGCCTTCAAACGTGTTCCCGACATTCGCCGCCGCGGTACAAAGTCGCGTCGGGTCAAGCCGATGAACAAGATTTTGCATTGTTGATGTGATGTTCGCGGCGGTCGGCGTGGTTTGCCGGTTTTCCTCGTTGAACAACGACCAGATAAAAACGCTCGGATGGTTGCGGTCGCGCTGAACCAGTTCCTGAAGGTAATCGAGGTTCTGCGCGTCGCTGCCGAGCAGCCGATTTTCGTCCATGACAAGCATTCCGAGGCGGTCGCACGCCTCCAGCAATTCCGGTGTTGGCGGATTGTGCGAAGTTCGGATGGCGTTGTCTCCCATTCCCTTCAACTGGGCGATGCGAAAATATTGCAAATGATCCGGCAGCGCGGAACCGACCCCCGCATGGTCCTGATGGTTGCAAGTTCCCTTGATCTCGTAAGGTTTGCCGTTGAGCAGAAAACCTTTATCGGGATCGAACGCCGTGGTGCGAATGCCGAATTCCGTGATTGTCTGGTCCATCACTTCGCCGTCGTAACCAGTGGTCGTGACGAGGCGATAAAGTTGCGGCGTTTCGGGCGACCAAAGCGCCGGCGAATCGAGCGGGATTGTCTGCGAGAATTGCCGTGTGCTCCAGGAAGCCAACGCGGCGGAATCGACCGCCTGCGCGACATTTCTTCCTTTATCATCGAGAACGACCCAGGAAACGGCGACGTTCACCGGCCCGGACTGATCGTTTCGCAGCGCGGTCTTGACGTGAAGGGTCGAGCGGTCGCCGGGAACATTATCGGGAAATGTGCTGTAAACAAATGTTTCCTCCGGCGTGATGTGGAGGGGGCCAGTCTTGACAAGCCATGTGTGCCGGTAAATTCCCGCGCCTTCGTAGAACCAGCCTTCAAATTGCGAGGCATCGACGCGCACCGAGATGGTGTTCGGTCCGCCGCAATGGGCCAGGTCGGTGACGTCGTATTCAAAGCCGGTGTAGCCGCTTTCGTGGTGGCCGATGAGGTAGCCGTTGAAAAAAACGCGGCAATCGCGATAAACCCCGTCGAACTGCAGGGTCAACCGGCGGCCTTTGTCGCTGGCCGGCAAATCGAAGGTGCGCCGATACCAACCGACGCTGTTGTCGTGAAATCCGGGGCCGACCGGTTTGAATCCGTGGCTGGTGTCGGCTTTTTGATCGAATGGAAGTTCAACCACCCAATCGTGCGGAAGATTGACAGTGCGCCAGCTTGCATCGCCGAAAGATTCGGCGGCAGGCCCGAGGCTGACACCCGCCTTGTCCAACTTCTCCCCAAGCCCCCAATCATCGCCAAGATGAAACTTCCACCCAAAATCCAGCAACAACCGCTCGCGGGGAGGCGTTTCACCGCGCGCGGAGGTTAAAAGAAAACCGGCCAGGACGAAAAGTCCCAGCCGGAGAAATCGGGCGCGATAAAGGAAGTGCGGGTTCATCGTTCGGAAGAGAAATGCTTGGAAAATCCGCAAAATGCAAGAACGCGATGATCAAACTAATCGAACCTAGAAAATCATCGGGCACGCATAAACGACTACCAAACTTCGCTGAATTCCAAAACCGTTTTACACGAAGGTCTTGTGGCCAGCTTCACCCGTTAACGCCAGTCACAAAAAAGGGCAGCGCCATCGTCATAATGGCCGCTGCCCATTCTTTTTCTAAAAGATCGACCTTAATTAGGCAAGCGTCCGCCCGCTGGTTCCATGGCCATCGTCCAGCCGCCATTTACAACCATAGGAGCCCACCAAAGCAAACCTCTCTCTTGGGGACCTGGCCCTGCAAAGTCGGAAATCCGCTCGAACATTAGTTTGCCGAGGACATCAACATGACCATCAAGGGCCAAAGCGGTGCCAGCGCCATTATGCATCGCGCCGATCCCCTCAGAACCGCTGGGTGGAGCGTTAGGGCTGTTTGAAGAGTCGTTATATTCGAACGCTGGCAATTGGCCAACATTATACTCAAGGTTCTCGTTTGGCTCCCATTGCAGATAACACATCGGGCTCCACACAGCGGTGATTTTGGTCGTGGGGGGGAGACCGGTGCCACCAAAATTACACGACGAGCCATTCATGACGTAGGTTGAAAGCATGTTAATTCTAACCCCTCTAGCCCCTTTCGCATTAGGGCCCCAGTCTGAGTTAAGAATATCCTTGGGGCACAGATATGAATTTGGCATCTTCATGTAAGGAAAATAGACACCAGATTGCCATGCGGTCGCCGCCATTTCGCCATCGCCGGTTTTCACAGCCCACGGCGTCTTGAACGGATTTGGACAAGCCTCGCTGTTTGGATTGACCATCCCCTTCGGAATGGGAAGAGTATAAAGCCAACCGGGCGCAGGGTCCGGACCAACGCCACCGTCCCAACCGCAATAAGGCATCCATGAATTATTGTCGTCGGTGTACATGTTAAGAGTAACGCCAAATTGCTTAAGATTGCCTATGCAGGTCGTTTTCTGCGCATCATCTTTTGACCGCGCCAATGCCGGAAGCAACATCGCGGCAAGAATTGCAATGATGGCAATGACAACCAACAGTTCAATTAGCGTAAAAGCATCAATTGACTCTGCATCAGCAGGAAAAAGTTTTCGTTTCATATGGTTACTTGGTACGCAATTCCATTTCTTCGGGCGTTGGGAAAGGGTAGCTCCACTAATGACGCGTTGCAATAAAATTCTTTCATCTGAACGTGACAGAATTTTTAGAGGCGCTGGCACAAGGGGTGCTTCTTTTTAAAACACCCCGCGCAGTAGCAAATAACCTCCGAAAAGCCATATCACCGCCGCCAGCGCTATGTAAGGGCCGTAAGGCAAACGCGCCGACCATTCCCTCCGCCGCATCGCGATCAACATCCCCACCACCAGCGTTCCGATCAACGAACTTGCCGCCAGCGAAAACAGCACTGCCCGCCAACCTAAAAACGCCCCGATCGCCGCCATGAACTTCACATCGCCCAAACCCATCGCTTCGCGCGGCAGCACGACCATCTCCGCTTCCGCCTCCAAATGATGCACGGTGTCAGGATCGAACGTGTCCCCATCAATTTGCAATTTCTTCGGCTGCAATGAAACCTTCGCCTTGCCATAGCATCGGTCGATCATCTCGACGCGTTCCGCCTCAAAACGGATTGTGTCCCCAGGGCGATAAAACAATTCCTCGTACAGAATTTCCTGCTCGGGCAATATCAGCGCCGTTTCGGTGAAGACAATGCGCGAGCGCGGCGTTAGTTGCACTTTTTGCCGTCCGAACAGCAGCTTGCCCAATCGCAACACGCCATAGACAACGCCGCCGCCCACCAACACTCCTAGAAAACTGTCTTTCATCGCCGCGCTGGCTGAAGTCATGGGTTGGAGGAATGGAAAGCTGATATGCGAGCCGGGCACAAAAAACGCCAGCAACAGCCCGACGACCGTGCCGCCAAGTGTGATTTCGTCCGGGATGATGAAATGCTCAAAGTCGATAAACGTCGCCGCAATCAGCCCTCCGATGAGCGCGCAAAAAACAAACGGCACCAGCGCGGATTGATGACCGAAACGGACCCAGCACGCCGCGAACATCAATCCTGTCAATAATTCCACCAGAAAATAGCGCGGTGAAATTTTTTCCCCGCAATGCGCGCAACGGCCCCGAAGCCACAGCCAGGTGAACAACGGAATGTTCAGGTACCATGGAATTGAGTAGCCGCACCCGGGACAGTGCGACGACGGGCGGATGACGCTTTCCCCGCGCGGCATCCGGTGGATGCAGACATTGAGGAAGCTGCCGACGATTGCGCCGAACAGGAAGACGCAAACCGTCCAAAAATGAAACGGCACCATCGCCCAGTTTTTGGGGTCGAATATGGCGTTAAGAAGATCGCTCACGACAGAAATATTGAGTCGAAATTGAATTCATCAACGTCTCGCAGCGCTCCGAGTGATTTTCCACATGATTTTAAGACCTTCGTTTATTTCTATTAAGTGTTCCATGCCTTTCGTCACGGAATTCTTGCACACCAAGCTAACGAAGGAAACGAAGGAATATTATTTGGGTTGTAACACAAACCTTTCAAACACGAATTTCCTAGAATATGGGCGCATCGTGAACGATCTTTCGAAGTTTCGTTTACTTCATCATGTTCAGTTAATGTTCCCAGCTTTTTCATTGCGATTGGCGCCGGGAAGGATCATGCGCGTGATGCCATCGGTTAATTTTGTCTCGTAAAAGTTGATAATCAGACCAAGAGGAATATTCAGCAGCTTCATGTAGCTCAAAAGCTGCGCTTTATGAATCGACAGAATTTCCTGGGCGCATTTGAGCTCCAGCAAAAGACAATTCTCCGCCAGGATGTCAAAGCGCAACGGCTCTTCAAACATGAGTCCTTTGTATTCAATGCGCACTTGCCGCTGATTGACGGAGCCAATGCCGCGCAATTCGAGTTCGCGCATAACGCATCGTTCGTAGATGCTTTCGATCAAGCCTGGCCCCATTGTGCGGTGAACCTCAATGGCAGCGCCGATGGCCACGCGAGTTAGCTCATCAGACTTGTGGTACAGCTCGTGCATTACATTCTTTTTGCACCAAGAAAACGAAATAATATTACTTCGAGTCAAACATAGGGTTGATGTAGGGATTTCCCCTCTGCATCTTTCTTTTGGACCTTCGTTTCCTTTGTTTGCTTCTGTTGAGCGTCATTCCGGTCTTTCCAGTGCGCGGCGCATTTCGGCCAGCGGCGCGGGTTTGCCTGTCCATAATTCCAGCGCGCGCGCGCCTTGATGCAGCAACATGCCAACGCCATTCGCGCATCGGCATCCCAAACTTTTCGCTTCGCGCAATAACGCGGTTTCTGCTGGACGGTAAATCATGTCATAGACTAAGCGCGGGGGGTGTTTCCGCAACCACGCGAGATCGACCGGCGGCGCGTCGTTCGGTTTTAGGCCGAGCGAGGTTGCGTTCAAAAGCAAGTCCACTGCGGGATCGGGATAGCCTTCCGCAACGGGGACATTTGGACATTCCTTACGAACGGCTTCAGCCAATTCCGCCGCCCGTGAAGCCGTTCGATTGACAAGAATCAATTTGCCGACGCCTTCGCGCGCAAGCCGCAAGGCCGCCGCCCGCGCCGCGCCGCCCGCGCCCAGCAAAAGCACCGTCATCCCGCGCAATGACGCCAGCGAGAATTCTTCTTTCAACGACTGCACGATGGCGTCCGCATCCGTATTGAAGCCGTGGCTTCGCACTTTGCCAATTTCTTCAGCGCGACCGACCGGAATCCAATCGCCTTGATTGTTCTGGGTTTCAAACACAATGGTATTGACAGCACCCCAGGATTTCGCCTGCGGATCGACCGCGTCCACCATTTCAACCGCGAGCAATTTGTGAGGAACAGTAAGGTTCAACCCGATGAAGCCCATCAGCCGCGCCCCTTCAATGGCAGTCCGCAAATTATCTGGATGCACCTCAAACGCGAGATAGCGCCAGTTCAGCGACAACGCCGCGATACCCGCATTCTGCATCGCGGGCGAAGCGGAATGGCGAATCGGATGCCCGAACACCGCGCAGAAGCGGGTGGCGGCATCAATTGGGCGCTGCTTTTCATCGGACACGCGCCCGTTATAGGGCAGGGGAGCGCGAAGTTCAATTTGCAAAAGTTGCGGAGTGCGGTTTGGTTTTCTCCTAATCCTATTCGTAATCGTAATCGAAATCCTAATCTCCCGGCTTAATTAAAAAGATTAGGATTAGGATTAAGATTAAGATTAAGATTAGGATTAGGAAGCGGACCAAGGAAAAGCGCCGACACCAATCGTCAATTTTGAACTCGCACCGCGAATCCCAGTGTCGCATACTCAACCCTCTTGATGACCGAATGGAAAATTCAATCGCGGGCGCACGCCTGCCAGGCTTGCGGCAAGACTTTCGCCGACAAGGAACCATTTCACACGGTGCTTTTGGAAGAAAAGCAGGAGTATCAGCGCCTCGATATTTGCGCAGGGTGTTGGGAATCGCAATACAAGGAAGGCGCGAACGACCGAAAAGGATTCATTTCCCAGTGGCACGGAATTTTCCAGGCGCCTCCCGCTGCGGCGCCGGAACCGATTCTCAAGGAATCAGCCGAATCGCTCCTGCGAAAACTCATCGAAACCAACGATCCAAAATACGGTCCAGTCTGTTACATTCTGGCGGTAATGCTCGAACGCAAACGCACGTTGCGCGTTCGGCAGCAAATTCAACGCGAGGGATCGCGCATCTTCATTTACGAGCATCCAAAGACTGGTGACGTTTTTACAATCACCGATCCCAATTTGCAGCTCAACCAACTTGAGGAAGTGCAGCGCGATACTGCCAACCTGCTGGCCCACGGTTTGAATCCGCCGCCGACGGAAACTAGTGCGCCGTCCGCGCCTGTATCTGAATCTGCTGAAAGCACGGAACCGGCGCAGCCTCCCGTTGAGAGTGTCAGCGCCAACAACGCGGAGTAATCTTGTGTCCGACATCAACGCGTTCCAGGCAGAAATTCAATACCAGTTCCGCGACCCGGCGTTGTTGCAACTGGCGCTGACGCACCCGTCCGTTGCCCATGAACAGGGCCGCGCCACCCAGCACAATCAACGTCTGGAATTTCTTGGCGACGCCGTGCTCGGTCTGGCTTTGACGCGCGAGCTCTACGAGAAATTTCCCAACGTCAGCGAAGGTCCCCTGACCAAGGCGCGCGCCCAAATGATCAACCGTCGCACGCTTGCTGAACAGGCAAGGCAGATCGGCATTCGCGACCATTTGATTCTCGGTCGGGGGGAAGAGGCCAATCACGGACGCACTCGCGCTTCTGCGCTGGCCGACGCGTACGAAGCCTTGATCGGCGCAATCTTTTTGGATGGCGGATTCGAGGAGGCGCGTGGATTTGTCCTGCGTTCCTTCCGCCGGGCGTTTGGCGAACTGACTTCGATACCAACGCTGGATAATCCCAAGGGCGAATTGCAGGAATTGCTCCAAGGCCAATCGCCCGAAGCTCCGCAATATGAACTGGTCACCATTAGCGGCCCGGACCACGATCGCGAATTCGAGTGCGTCGTCACACACATTGGGATTGAGTTGGGACGCGGTCGGGGCAAAAGCAAAAAAGCCGCCCAGAGCGAAGCTGCGGTCGCCGCGTTGAAAAAATTGCGCGCGCAATGATAAAGCGCCGTCGGGAGGATTGTTGAGCATCCTGGAGGTCATTGAGCGCAGCACGGATTTTCTGAACAAGCGCGGCGTTGCGTCCCCCCGGCTTCAAGTGGAATTGCTGCTCGCCCACGTCCTGAAAATGCCGCGCATGAAGCTCTACCTGAATTTTGAGCGGACTTTGACCGATTCGGAACTCGATGCGCTTCGGCCTTTGGTTCAAAGGCGCGCCCAACGCGAACCGTTGCAGTATATAGTTGGTTCGACCTCATTTTGCGGAATTGAAATCGCCGTGGATCGCCGCGTCTTGATTCCGCGCCCGGAGACTGAATTGCTCGCCGAGCGGGCATGGACATTTTTAAAAGAGCAGGGCAGTTCCACGACTGACGGCGCAGTCGCGTTGGATTTATGCACTGGCAGCGGTTGTCTTGCGATTGCCCTTGGGCTTCACGCCGCGACCGCGAAAATTCACGCCACCGATAATTCGAAGGACGCTTTGGCCTTGGCCGCCGAAAATGCGCAACGCCACAAAACCAATATTCAATTCCACGAAGGCGATTTATTTTCAGCAATTCCGCCGGAGCTGCGTTTTGATTTGATTGTCTCAAATCCGCCGTACATTCCCTGCGAGCGAATTGAATCGCTCGAAGCTGAAGTGCGCGATTTCGAGCCACGCGCGGCGCTCGATGGCGGGAACGACGGCCTCGATTTTTACAGGCGAATTTCAGCGCAAGCGCGGGATTTCCTTAAACGCGACGGACGGCTGATGCTGGAATTGGACGAGGATGGCGCGGAAGCGACTCGTGAGATTTTCATCAAGGACGGCTGGGCGGTCGAGGCGCTGGAAATGGACTACAATCGCCAGCCAAGGATTTTAATTGCGAAACCACCCTCCAGGTAACACCATGCCCGCAACGATATGAGGAAGGCGTTATGACTGGCAGTTTCATGAAGTTCGTTACTGCGGCGGTGGTTATCATCGGACTCGCCCTTGGCGTCTGGCAGATCAATAATTACTGGGGCACCTTCAACAAACACAAACACCACTCCAGCGACGAAGATGCCGTCCAGATAGTAGCTGATGACCAACTGCCCGGAATGCCCGAATCGCTCGATCCCGCGCTCGGCACAGCGCGGCAACGCGGCGTGGCGGGTTTAAAGGAATTTCTGACCGCTTACGGCAACACCATCAGCGATCCGCGCCGCGCCTCGATTGAATTGGATTACGCGGAATTGCTCGCCGTCCGCAGCTCTACTGACGCGCGCCGTTATTTCATGAAGGTAAAAGGCCGCATCGACTCCAGTTCGCCAGTTTATGCCCGCCTGAAACAGTTGGAAAAAACCTATCCGGATTGATTTCGAGATTTATCTCGATTTCTTGCCGGTCGAAGTTGTAAGCTGCGGTCAACAACCCGAGAAAGTGAGTTAACTATGGACATCAGCTTCAAATGTCCCACGTGCGATCAAGAACTCGAAGTGGACGCCAGCGGCGCCGGCTCAACCATAGAGTGCCCTGCGTGCAACAACAGCATCACAGTTCCCGCGCCTGTGGATGCGCCGCCTGAAAAGGTTGAACCGCTGGCAGCCAAAGTGGAAAAACACTTCAGCGTTCCTGTGCGCGATGCCATGCCTACAGACGAGCCGCTCATTAAAAAACCGGCCAATCGTCCCCTGGACGTAGTCGCGAAGGACAGCGACAAGACTGTGCGAATCCGCACTTTCAAGCGGACCGAATGCGTTGAAGTCGGCCACGACCGATTCGACGAAATTGTTTCCGCCTTCCTCGCGAAAATCGGCCAACCCAACATCATCAGCATCAATCCAATAACCTACGGCTACGTCGAACTCGGGACGCGCAATGTCCTGACCGATTACGGGGTTACCATCGTGTTCCGCGGTTAACCTTGTGAATTCCGGCGTATTGCCGTCCGCCGTAATCCGCTGGCTGACAAGCGCTGTGGCCGCGCTGGCATTCGTTTTTTCCTCGCGCGCTGCCGAACGCATCAACCAAGAGGGCCGAATCCTCGGTCCTCTGCTTGTTGTCACCAACAGCATTCTTTTTGATACCGCCCAGGCTGACGCCGTCGTCGCTTCAATGCAAATTTTCCCGGTCACAAGCGCTTACAACGAGGATGTCTCCCGTCTCCCGCTCGCGACCAATTCCAGTAAGATCATCGCGCAGATTTCCAGCGACCTGTCAGCGTCGCGACAGACGCTGCGATTGTTCCAGGAAATGAACTACGTTCTTGCGCCGGATTCTCAGCCCTTGGTTCCCATAAATTTCGTCGATTACCCCGACCAATCCGACTTGAACGGCGGCACTTATCCCTACGGCCTGTATCCGATTCCCACGAACATGCCCATCGAAGGCTGGCCATCCCAAACCGGCGACGAAACATTGCTTGCGTCTGAATCTGACACCAACGGAATCGGCAGTACGGATCGCCACGGCATCATCGTTCAACCCGGGGCTGGTCTGTCGTTTGAAACTTGGGAAACCTTCCTATTCACCAATGACTGGCAGGCCGCCAATGGCGCAATTTTCGATCTCAACTCCAACGCCCAACGCCCCGATGGCTGGACTTCCGGCGACGCCGCGGGACTTTCGATGTTCGGACCGCTCGTGCGCTTCGACGAATGCGAGCGCGGGATGGTCGAGCACGCCTGCCGCCTCGTCGTCAAACGCTCGCTCTACAACAGCTACTTTTACCCCGCGACCCACTACGCCTCCACAAACACCCTCCCGAACCTTCCGTCGATGGGCCAGCGACTCCGGCTCAAAGCCAGTTTCGCCGTTCCCGCGAATTGGACCATCGAAGAAAAAGCCGTCCTTGCTGGTTTGAAAAAATACGGAGCGCTCGTCGCCGACAATGGCGGTTTTTTCTCCATTTCAATCGCTCCCGATGACCGCTGGCCCGACAATGCATTCGACGACTTTTCCAGTCCTGGCGTAAATCTGACCAATTTTGAAGTCGTCCAATCCACCGGTCCAACCGAAGGCCCGCGTTCCCCCGGCGCTCCTGTCGCAAGTGCTGGTTCGAATTATTCCGTCACGGTTTCCCAGCCCATTCAACTCCAAGGCTATGTCGCCTATGCCGGCGCGAAACCCGCGATTCTATGGAAGTTGTATTCAGGTCCAGGAACCACCTCAAACCCAATCACCTTTGCCGACGCGACGCAAACCAACACCATTGTCACCTTCAATCATGGCGGAATTTACACGCTGGAACTCAGCGCCGCCGACGGAGTCCACGCCGTCGCTTACGATGCTGTGGTCATCACTGTGACCGGTGGCTTTTCATTATTAGGAAGCCTCTCAGGAACGAACATCAATCTCACCTGGACTGGTGGCACCGCGCCGTTCGTCGTCCAACGCGCCGATGAATTTCCTCCGACAACATGGACCAGCATCCTCACTACCAGCGCTCAAACCGCCTCCTTCCCCGCGATCAACACAGCCAGCTACTTCAGAGTAAAGTCAAATTGAAATCTGGTCGTGGCTCTCCCGTCACGACGGGGACGGCCTTGCTTCCAAACCATTTGCCTATCGTTCTGAGCCTGTTTACGACGTTGAAGAAGCAACTTTTACGGCAACGGCTTTTGATGTTATTATCGTCGCGTGACGATCAGCGTTAGGTTTAAACAATTATACGCGCAATCAATCGCGTTCCGCATCGTATTGAGCCTGTCGATGGTCGCGCTGGTGGGCTTGATGGATTTCCTCGCCGGGTTTGAGCTTTATTTTTTCGCGTTCTACCTGATCCCAGTAATGCTCGCGGTTTGGTTCGTTGGAAGGGGATTTGGATTTCTGGTTTCGGCATTGTGCGTGACCGTTTCCATCGCGGGCGATTTGATTGCCGGCGCGCAGTATTCGAGTTCGCTTGTCCCCGTCTGGAACGCGGCGATCTTGTTGACGCTCTTTTTGGTGGTTGTCTGGATCATGGCGACATTGCGCTCTTTGCACGATGATTTGGAGGAACGCGTGCGCCAGCGAACGGCCGCGCTTCAGGCCGAAATGCAGGAACGCATGAGGCTCGAAGAGGAAATTCTCAGCATCAGCGAACGCGAGCAACAACGCATTGGCCACGATTTGCACGACAGCGTTTGCCAGCATCTCACCGGCGTGGCGTTGGCCGGCGAAGTCTTAAGCGAACAATTGGCCGCGAAATCGCTGCCGGAAGTCAGGGCGGTCAATCACATCGTGGAAATGGTGGAAGAGGCCATTGACTTGACACGCACGGTCGCGCGCGGTCTGCACCCGATCGACTTGACTGGCGAAGGATTCATCGACGCCCTTCGGCAACTCGCCGTCGCCATGACGGAAGGATTCAAGACGCCTTGCACGTTCGAGTTTGATCATCCTGTTGAAATCAGCGAGCCGGCTGTGGCTACCCATTTATACCGAATCGCGCAGGAGGCCGTGACGAACGCCGTCAAACATAGCCGCGCGAAGAAAATTATCCTGCGGTTGGAAAGCGGCGACGGCGGGGTGACATTGACCGTGGCTGACGATGGCGTCGGGATGCCGATTAAGACTCCCGGCGGAATGGGATTGCGGACGATGACCCATCGGGCGAGCGTGATCGGCGCGAAATTTAGCATTGATTGCCAGCCGTTGCGCGGGACGCGCGTTACTTGCAAACTCCCTGACCAACGCCTTACCTTCAAATCGAATGGCGCAAAAAACTAACGTGCTCCTTGTCGATGACCATCCGCTGGTAAGGGAATGGCTCGCCACGCTCATCAATCAGCAGGCTGACTTGCAGGTCTGCGGCGAAGCTGACTCCGCGCCAAAGGCTTTGCAACTCATTAAAACGGCGACCCCGCAAATTGTCATCGCCGATATTTCGATGGAAGGCGGTTCCGGCATCGAATTGATCAAGAACATCAAAGCCTTGCACCCCGACGTGCTGGTGATCGTTCTTTCAATGCACGATGAAGGGCTTTATGCCGAGCGCGCTTTGCGGGCGGGCGCTCGCGGTTACATTATGAAACGCGAAGCAACGAAGGGCATTCTCCAAGCCATTCGCAGCGTGCTGGCCGGGAATCTTTACTTAAGTGATAAAATGGCCCTCTCGATGGCAGAGCGATTCGTCGATGGAAAACCCAAGCCCGAAGGCGCAGGGATCGAAACTTTGAGTGACCGGGAGTTGGAGGTGTTTCAATTGCTGGGCCGCGGTTACACCACGCGCCAAATCGCAGACGAATTGCACGTCGGCTTCAAGACCGTTCAAGCCTTCAGCGCCCGCATCAAAGACAAACTCAACCTTGCCTCCGCCACGGAATTATTGCGCGAAGCCGTCCGCTGGCACGACAACCAGCAGAACAAATAATTAATTTTTGGTTGTCGCAATATTTTATGAAACGAACAATTCCCTTTGTTCTGACTATCGCGATTGCGTTCGTGTTGATGGCGGATGAAAAGACCTCTTCCAACTGGCCGCAATTTCGCGGCGAGAATTGTTCCGGAGTCGCCTCCTCCGCCAAACCACCCGCAAAACTCGGACCAGGCCAAAGCGAAATATGGAGCGTCGAGACGCCGTGGTCTCCATCCTCGCCGTGCGTTTGGGACGACCGCATTTTCCTGACAACTTACGATAATGGGAAGCTTGAGACGCGATGCTATAACACTGCGGATGGGAAAGTCCGTTGGTCGCGCGATATCAAACCGGCGTCCGTCGAGGATTTTCATCGGATTGATGGCAGCCCGGCGGCCTCGACTCCCGCGACAGATGGGAAAAATGTGGTCAGTTACTTTGGATCATTTGGGGTCATTTGCCACGATTTCGATGGGACTGAATTATGGCGTACTCCTCTTCCTGTTGTTTTAAGCGCGGGTCAATACGGGACAGGCACTTCACCCATCATCGTGGACGGGCGCGTCATCGTGAGTCGTGATCAGTTTCGGTTTTCCTCAATCCTGGCGCTTGATTTGAAAACGGGAGCGAAACTATGGGAAACCCCGCGACCCGACTCGCCGGGCAGTTTTGGAACGCCCGTACTGTGGCGGAACAATGGGGTCGACGAAATAGTCGTTGCCGCGCGCGGACGCTTGAGGGGCTACAACGCAAAAAACGGCGTGGAGCGCTGGCTTGTGGAGGGCATTACCGCCTTCGTCTGCACGACCCCAGTGGTCGATGACGGAATGTTGTATTTTGCAGCGTGGTCAAATGGGGCGGTGGATTCGCCGATGCCGAAGTGGGAAGATTTTCTCAAGGAGTATGACAAGAACGGTGATGGTCAGGTCACGTTCGATGAATTCGACGCGCAAAGTCGCGATTATTTCCGGGGCATGGACGTCAATCGCGATGGAAAGCTTACCAAGGAAGATTGGGATCTCATGAATAGCAGTAAAATTCGTTGCGAGAATATCATGGTTGCCGTGAAGCCGGGTGGAACGGGAAATATTACTGACACACATGTGGCCTGGAAATTTCGCCAGGG
The DNA here is from genome assembly GCA_036501665.1 of Verrucomicrobiia bacterium. Lineage (GTDB taxonomy): Bacteria > Verrucomicrobiota > Verrucomicrobiia > Limisphaerales > Palsa-1400 > DATAUD01. The sequence continues at coordinate 90,132 of DASXZW010000082.1, read as the reverse complement.
TTTGCCATATGTGCCCTCGCCCCTGGAATATGACGGACGAATTTATCTGGTAAAAGATGGCGGCTTGATGACTTCCTTGAATGCGAAGACGGGCGAGGCCTTTTATGTCCAAGAGCGTTTAGGCGCCGACGGAAGTTACTATGCCTCGCCGGTTGCGGCTGACGGACGCATCTATGTCGCGTCGGTCTCGGGCAAGCTCACTGTGGTTAAGGCTGGTGGTGACAAGCCGCAAATCCTGCATCAAGTAGATTTTGGTGATCGCATCATTGCAACTCCGGCGCTTGTGGGCGAACGGCTGTATCTTCGCACTGCGAAGAAGCTTTGGGCATTCGGGGAATGATTCAAATTCCTGAGGTCGTGGAAATTGGCTTTTCGCGTGTCCTATGAAAAGTATCGCTTCACTCGAGATTGATGTTGCGGCCAAATTAACGCAGCGACTCACGAAAGAGGCTATTCCATACGAGGTTTATACCGTCACACAGGAAGGCGGATTGGATTATGCTGATGTTATGGTTGAGGATGAGTATTATGAGCGGGCTTGCGATGTGGCAGAATCGTGGGAAGCGGACAGAGTTGCCCAAATTCAGAAAGAATCCGGTCGGCGTTGCCCTTCGTGCGGTTCTGCAAATTTTGAACATGTTGACGAGAGCAGCCTTGGCGGAAACATTTGGAAATGCAAAAAATGCGGAAAATTATTCGCCATTTGAATATCAGTCGCGCCTACTGAACAGGATACTCCCAAACCCAGTCGCCTTCGCTTTCATCGAACAAGCGTTTGCCGGGAACCCCGCCATCGTCTTTTCCATTCCAACCGACTGAGTAAAGAACAAATTGGCCGCCCGCAGTTCGACGATATTTGTAAGGTTCTCCTGTAATAACATCGGTAGGCACACGCTCAATAAACTGCGGCGTGAGCGAAAACAAAGTTTCAGGGAACTGGCCTTTGGCCAAACGATAGCGCTCAAGGGCGCAGGCGATTGCTGCTTGATTGGCGACAGTTTGTGGAATGGCGATTTTGTCTGGAAACGTTCTTTCAATGTTCAGCCAAGGGGCAAACAATTTATGTCTAAGAATTGCACCAGGGGCAAAGCTTCCCGGGGCAAAACTAAGTGCAAAATCAACATCGTTCGACGAAAGCTGTGTGGGAAAAACTCTCTTTTCAGCCGGATTTAGATCTCTCGTGATTTGCTCGTCGTATAAATTGCAGTAATTCACCTTTTCCAAATCAAACCACCCTTCCGGCATCGCTTCTCCGAGTACATTGAGAAAAGCTTTGCGCGCGGGATCATCTTGGCCATACACCATGTCCTCAATAGACCCAAGACCCCGTTTCCTGACCACATCAATTTCACGAATTCCAAAAGCTCGTTCGCTCGTTAGCGCGTCCCAGCCTTCACGGAGAAAGTCATACCGGCCAAAAGACGTTTCCAACTCCTGAAGTTGCGCATCCGTCCAACGCCGTTCGGCAAGTCCTTCCCATACCGATTGCGTGACGATCTGAAAGCACGCGCTTTGAACCAGAAACGAAATCAGGAATGGCTCCGTCTTAACGGAATCTGTCAAATATAGAGACAGTTTGACGTCAGCGAGGGCCTTGTCTGTTTGTCCTGACGCAAGCTCGGCGCATGTCTGGAGGTGAAGATGCTGGCACACCTGTTTAACTTTGGCCAAATGGGGAAGCAACGTTTGCGCCGGGTCATCCATTCTATATATAATTGGAAATCGAGAGTAGGGCAGGGTGCTTGCCTGTCGCAGTTCAGCAAATTCCGCTTCGTCAGGTTTCATTCCTTCCAAAACAGAGGGTGCTGCTTGAGCTCTTGATGCCAGGTCAAATTTAAGCGACCAAAATTGCGGTTTGGTCTTCGGACTCGCTCCGTTTTGATTCAATGACCCATTCTTGAGAGCAGCAAACGCCTGCTGCCATGCCACTAAATCCTCAAAATGACGATGGCCGGCGTTTTTGGAACTATTGGTCGCCCAAACATAATCGCTCGCTCGTGAATAAAGATCATTTGTTAGTGGAAGACTTAAGCTATTCATCCATTTTTTTGGTATGGGGGACATGGCAAAATTCTCATCATCCGGGACCGGTTTTGGAGTGTAAGTTTGAAGATCCAAACTGATGCCAGCCGCTTCCATTGACTTCCGATAAGTGTCCCACGAATGTTGCCCGCGCCAATCCTCCTCGGCGTAAAAAGCGCTCACCAGGACTATGATGCCCATCAATCCCAACCAGGCACGCCACCACCACGGCCCTTTGAAAAGCCAGAGCAGCCTCCGCCGTTTAGGAGCGTCAGAATTCATATTAAACGCGTCGTCATTTAGAAAAATGCCCGCATATTCTGACATAACGGAAGACTTTTAATCACGCGGGTTTCTGCGTAGTTTTTTAAGGTTGACGGCGTGTTAAATCGCGGTAATATAAACACGTAAAAAATGGTTTGCTGAACTCGGATTCAGCGCGCAAGTCGGAGAGCCAGGTTCTGCCGACTTTTTTGTTCCCTAATAAGGGAAAAATGAGACATTATGAACGCCGATTTTTTAGCCGTGTTGGAGTTTTGGGAGCGCGAGAAGGGGATCAGTCGCGAAGTTTTAGTCGGCGCCGTTGAGGAAGCGCTTCTTTCCGCTGCAAAGAAGGCTGTCGGCCCCGCTCGCGAGCTTCGTTGTGTTATTGACACCAAGTCCGGCGATATTCGGGCATTTGCAAAACTCGTTGTCTCTGAGAAGGTTCTGTCCAAGCACGATCAAATCTCCGTCTTCGACGCGCGCCGCATTAAGGCAGACGCCGTCCTCGGTGAAGAATTGGAAGTTGAAGTCACCCCCGCCGGTTTCGGTCGAATTGCCTCTCAATATGCCAAGCAAGCCCTAATGCAGCATATCCGCCGGGCGGAAAAACAGCTTATTTTTGCGGAATTCAAGGACCGGGTAGGCGACATCATGAGCGGAGTCGTGCGGCGATTTGAACGTTCCGATGTCACGATTGATTTAGGGAAGTACGAAGCCCTGCTTCCGAATCGTGAACGCGTTCCGACGGAGGAATATCAAATCGGCGAACGAATCCGTTGCTACGTCAAAGCCGTTGAAAGCGGCACTCACGGGCCGGAGATTATTCTTTCCCGCGCGGACCCGCAGTTCGTCATCAAACTTTTTCAATTGGAAGTTTCTGAAATCAACGACGGCACGATCGAGATCAAAGCCATTGCGCGCGAACCCGGTTTTCGCACAAAACTGGCCGTTCACACACGTGATCCGAAAGTTGATCCCGTTGGCGCATGCGTCGGCCTTCGCGGCCAGAGGGTCAAGAATATCGTGCGCGAATTGAATAATGAGAAGGTCGATATCATCAAATGGGACTCGAATCCCAAAATATATATCGCCAATGCTCTCGCTCCCGCGCAGTTGAAATCGTTTGTAGTGGACGAAGCGCGTCGGCGGGTTAAAATCACGGTTGCCGAAGATCAGCTTTCCCTGGCAATCGGAAAACGCGGACAAAACGCGCGGCTGACTTCCAAGCTGACAGGATGGCAGATTGACATCGAACCGGAGGCGGTGGTGCATGTGGGATTTGAGGAAAAGGTCGCGCAGGCAGTGCAAACGTTTGAGGCGATTCCGGGCCTGACGCATGATGTGGCAAACGTGCTGGTTCATGCGGGCTTTTCAACACTCGAGGCGTTGTTCTCGGCGGAGTTAAGCGATTTGGAGCAGATCGACCAGATCAAGGACCAGGCGCCGGCAATTATGGAAGCGATCAAGGCCGAGGTGGCCCGGCGCGGAGCAGGTGAAAGTGGTGAGAAGAAAGATTTACATTAATTTAATCAGATGAGCTGTCTGCCCGCAATTTTATGGTGAGATCATGAAAGAGTTGTGGGACAGCGGCCGTTGGCAGATCGAAAACTATGCCCGTTCGAATTTACGATTTAGCGAAGAAGCTTGGCATCGAAAGCAAGGATGTCATTGCCGAGGCCAAAAAACTGGGCATTTCCCAGGCCAAGGTGCCGTCAAGTTCGCTGGACAAAATAACCGCTGAATTTCTTGAACAACAGTTGGCCGCGCTGTTTCCTCATCCAGCGGCCACTCCGGCAGCCCCGGCGCAAGCTGAAGCGACAACACCACCGGCTGCTGAACCGCCGCCAGTCGCGCCACCCGCATCCGTCGCCGTTGAGCCTCCAAGGGAAGTGGTGGTCGCACCTGCGCCTCCGCCATCTCTTGAGCCAGTTGTTGAAGCGCCAGTCACTCCGCCGACGCCTCCTGAACCGGTAATTGTTGCGCCTTCGCCTGTTGTAGTTGCCGTCGAAGCGCCACCCGTTTTGGCTCCAACACCGCCCCCGGCTCCGCCGCCAGCACCTGTGTCGATTGAAATTCCAAAAGTGGTAATACCTCCGCCCGCGCCGATGCCGCCTCCGCAACCTCCCGCTCCGAAAGTGGGTGACAAGGTTGGATTTGTGCAATTGCCGGTCAAGCCCGCCGCGCGCATTCAGCCGGATCGCCCACAACAAGGCCGCGGACCCGCGCCTGCCGCTCCGGCACAAGGCCGACCAAACTTCCCGCAGCGAGGCGACATGCGCAATGTTCGGGGCGGCCCGTCTGGACCGCCGCAAGGGCAACACGGCGGACAGCGATTTGCTCCAAGACAGCCTCAAAGGCCCGCAAGCCCGGCGCCTGCCACCCACAAGGGACCGGAAAAATTTGTTCCTTTGGCGACCGATCAAGTCATCACGCTCAAGCCGCCGATCATTGTGCGCGATCTGGCCGAGCAACTGAAGCGCAAGCCGTTCCAGATCATCGCGGATTTGATGGAGATCGGGGAATTCGCCAACGTCAATCAATCGATTGGCGAGGACGTCGCCCAGCGCATTTGCGCCAAGTATAAATTTCGGTTTGAACTGGAAAAACGCGAGCGCGGCGCGGGCGCTCATACGCCTGTCAAGAAGGTTGAGCTGGATGTCGAAGACAAACCGGAGCAGATGAAGCCCCGGGCGCCGGTCGTGACCATCATGGGCCACGTCGATCATGGCAAGACGACGCTCCTCGACGTGATTCGCAAGGCCAACGTTGCGGCGGGTGAAGCCGGGGGAATCACCCAGCACATTGGCGCTTATACGATTTCGTTTCCGCATCCAGAGCGGAAGAATGACGTCCAGCAAATTACGTTTCTTGACACGCCCGGCCATGCGGCGTTTAGCGCCATGCGCGCGCGCGGAGCGACTGTCACCGACATCGTCGTGCTCGTGGTCGCCGCCAACGACGGAGTCATGCCGCAGACGCTGGAAGCGTTGAGCCACGCTCAAGCGGCCCATGTGCCGATCATCGTGGCTGTCAACAAGTGCGATCATCCCAATGCCAATCCGATGAAAGTCCGCCAGCAGCTTCAGGAAAAAGGGCTGGTTCCGGATGATTGGGGTGGTGAAACCATTTTCGCGGACGTCTCAGCGATCACCAAGCAAGGTGTGGACAAGCTGCTGGAGATGATTTTGTTGCAGGCGGACATTTTGGAATTGAAGGCCAATCCCGACCGCCGCGCCAAGGGCAACGTCATTGAATCCGGTCTTGAGCCTGGCGGCCCGACCGCGACGGTGCTGGTTCGGAAAGGCACGTTGCATGTTGGCGACGTTGTGATTTGCGGGCCGTTCTGGGGAAAAGTGCGCGCCTTGATCAGCGAGGAAGGCACACGCCAAAAAGTAGCCGGTCCGTCAGTCGCTGTCCGAATTTTGGGACTCAACGGCGTGCCGGAGGCCGGCTTGGAATTCAGCGTGCTTGAAGACGAAAAAGCCGCTCGCGACCTTGCTGAGCAACGAGCGATGGAAGCTCGTTCCATCTCCAACGAAGCGCGCACGAAAGTCACTTTGGAAAACCTTTTTGCGACGCTGGACGCGACGCAGGCGAAGGTCCTTAAAGTTGTCGTCAAGGCGGACACACAAGGATCAGTCGAAGCGATTGTCGAGGCGCTCAAGAAAATTGAAGCGGAGAAAGTGGCCTTGCAGGTCATCCACAGCGCGGTCGGAACCATTACGGAATCCGACGTTTTGCTGGCATCCGCATCGTCAGCGATCATCCTCGGTTTTCACACACGCATTGATGTTGGAGTGGCCGATCTTGCGAAGCGCGAGGGCGTGCAGATCAAGCTTTACTCCATCATTTACGAATTGATCGACCAGGTTAAGGAGTCGATGGCCGGAATGCTTGACCCGGTGGTCAGGGAAGTTGTCATTGGGTCCGCGGAAGTTCGCAAGATTTTTGAATTGTCCAAAGGCGGCAATGTCGCCGGCTGCATCGTCTCAACGGGTCGGATGGTGCGCGGGAAAGCGCGCATTCTGCGGCGCAAGGGACTTATTTACGAGGGAATCGTGCAGACGCTTCGGCGTTTTCAGGACGATGTCAACGAAGTTCGCGCGGGCATGGAATGCGGCATCCGTATCGAGGGTTTTAACGACATGCAACCCGGCGACGTGATCGAATGTTTTACGACCGAAAAGGTGGCCCCCAAACTGGCTTGAGGAAGGAGTGGAATTATGTCCCTGAGACTCGAACGAGTGCGGGAACTTTTAAAACGTGAAATCGGCGAATTGATCCGCCGTCAATTGCCGGTGGAGCAGGTGGGTTTGATTAACGTAAACGACGTTGATGTTGCGCCGAATCTGCATACGGCGACGGTGTTCATTGGAGTTCTCGGCGGCGACGCGCAAAAGAAAAAAGCGATGGAAGCGTTGGAATTGGAGAGCAAGAGGATCCAGGGTTTGCTTGGAAAAGCGATCGTCCTCAAATACACGCCCCACCTACGTTTTGTTCTTGACGAGTCGATTGAGCGCGGAAATCGCGTCCTTCAACTGCTCAACGAATTGGACGCCGAACCGGAGAAGCCTTCGACGGATTCATGAAATCCCGGCTGCAGATCATCGACCGCATTCTCGAAGCCATTGCCAAAAGCCAAACGATTTGCGTTGTGGGCCACGTCAGGCCGGATGGCGATTGCATCGGGTCGCAAATTGGTTTGACGCTGGCGTTGCGAAAGCATGGCAAAGATGTCGTTTGCTGGAATGAGGATGTTGTCCCGCAAAAGTACGCTTTTCTGGACCCGCATCATGTGTTGGAAAAGCCGGTGGTAAACCAGGTTTTCGATTTGGTGATTGCCACGGACTGCGCGTCATTCGAGCGCCTTGGCGTGACCGGTCCTGCCATTGAGAACCGCAAATGCCTCATCAATATCGACCATCACCTGAGCAACACGCGCTATGGCGATTTGAATTGGATCTCCGCGCGGGAAGCATCGACGGGCGAGTTGATTTTCCGCCTTTTGCAAGCAGCCCAGTGGCCAATAACCAAGGCGATTGCTGATTGCCTTTTCACCGCTGTTTCAACTGATACTGGCTCTTTCCAATACGCGACCGCAAAACCGGTGACTTACCATACCGCCGGAGAATTGGTCCGGCTCGGTGCGGATGTGGATACGGTTTCACGCGAGGTTTACCAATCCTTTTCCCTCTCGCGAGTGAGACTGCTTAAACATCTTTACAGCCACTTTCATCTGATCGACGACAATCGCATTGCTTACGTCTGGTTGAAAAAAAGAGATTTTGCGCGGACTGGGGCCGACCGCAGCGATACAGAAGGGCTCATCGACCATATCCGCGCAATCGAGCCGGTGGTTGTCGCTTGTATTTTTGAGGAAGTCGAACCGGAATTGACGCGCGTCAGTCTGCGCTCGAAGTGTGCCAGTGTTGATGTCAATGCGGTTGCCGCGCAGTTTGGCGGTGGTGGCCATGTTGCGGCGGCGGGGGCGCGCATCGTCGGCAAACCGCTCTCCGTGCAACGCCGCCTGATCGCTGCGCTGCGAAAAGCCTTAAAGTCTGCAAAGTAAATCATGCTTACGTTTGATCCATTTGACGGCGCAATTCTTGTCGATAAACCTGCCGGGCCAACGTCGCACGATGTCGTCGATGCCATTCGCCGCGCGTTTCGATTTGAGAAAGTCGGCCATTGCGGGACGCTCGACCCGAATGCCACCGGCCTTTTGATTATTGTGTTGGGCCGGGGGACCAAGCTCTCTGAGAAACTGATGTCCGACGACAAGGTTTACGAGGGGAGCGCGAAGTTTGGCGAAACCACGGATAGTTACGATGCGGACGGACAATTGGTTTCGTCGCTTCCCGTGCTTCCGATGACAGTTGAGGAGTTGAACGAAGCCGCGGCGTCATTTCAAGGCGATCAAATGCAAACGCCGCCGATGGTTTCTGCTGTCAAGGTGAAAGGCGTGCCTCTTTACAAAATGGCGCAAAAAGGCATCGAAGTCGAACGCAAGGCGCGCCTGATTCACGTCTATAGTTTTCGTTTCTCGAGCTACACCGAGCCGTTCGGAAGGTTCAGGGTCGCCTGCACGAAGGGCACTTATGTGCGCGCGCTTGCGCATGAGTTGGGACAAAAACTGGGTTGCGGCGCTCATCTGGCGACGTTGCGGCGGGTCAGTTCTGGAAAATTCGACGTCAAAGACGCGGTGACGTTTGAGGACGTTTTGAAGATGTCGGCGAGTGAGTTGCAAAAGCGCGTCATTCCCTTTTTGAAACTCGCCCAGGCAAGCGTTCCGGCGTGATGAACATTATCGATGCTGCGTCTAAATTGAATGCGGGCGGCGCGCCGGTCTGCGTGGCGATTGGAGTGTTCGACGGCGTTCATCTTGGTCATCAGCGGGTCCTCCAATGGACAATGGCGCAGGCGGCCCGATCTGGCGGCGTTTCAGTGGTTGTTACATTTGACAAACATCCAAATTCAATTGTCGCTCCGGATAAGGCTCCTGCGTTGATTTACCCGCTCGCGAAAAAACTCGAAGTTTTGGCTTCAGTGGGAATTCAGACGACGTATGTCATTCCATTTGACAGGGCGTTCAGCCAGATTTCGGGGGAGCGGTTTGTTCGCGATTTGGCGCGGGACTTTGGAAAGATTCGGAGCGTTTGTGTCGGGGCCGATTTCATGTTTGGACACCGACGCTCCGGTAATGTGTCGTTGCTGAAGGACTTGGGCGGCAAGTTAAAGTTCTCGGTGGAGGAGGTTTCTGATTTTGACCTTGATGGGAAACCCGTTAGCAGCACACGAATTCGGGAGGCTGTCCGCGCGGGCGATTTTGATTTGGCAGGTCGGATGTTGGGGCGACGTTATACTTTGTGCGGCCCGGTTATTTCAGGTCAGCAACTGGGTCGCAAGCTGGGCTTCCCAACCGCGAACATTGAAATCGCTGGGATGGTTGTGCCGCCCACTGGAGTTTATGCGGCAGAGGCGAAAGTCGATGGGGAAAGTCATCGTGCCGCAGTCAATATTGGCCACAGACCTACAGTGAAATCGAACGACCCGCAACTCCATGTCGAAGCGCACATGCTTGATTTTAATCGAGATATTGTCGGCAAACCTTTGGAGTTGGCTTTTCTAAAAAAAATTCGCGACGAAAGGAAATTTGAGTCGGTGGAGGCCCTCAAATCGCAAATTGCGGCGGATGTAACGCAGACACGAAATGCGTGAAGGACGTGTAACAAGCCTGAAAGCGCCGGTCGGACTTTGGCGTTCGAATTTCGGGGATTGAAATGTTGGCGTCGGCGTTCAAAACTGCTACGCTGAATTTATGAAAGTCACATTGACTGATGAATTGGAAATGCTCGTTAAGAAAAAGGTTCGTAGCGGGCGTTACGTGGACGAAAGCGACGTAGTGCGCGACGCGCTACGGGCGTTGGAACTCCGCGATGATTACGATTCGCCGGCTTTGGAGGCTGCATTGCTGGAGGGTGTGCGGAGCGCTCATCGTCCCTATGGCAAAAGTACGTTGGATCGAGTTCGCAAGTCTGCGACGCGCAATAAATGAGTTTGCCTGTCGGCATTTCGAGACGTGCTGAGACCGATATTACGAGTCAATACTGTTGGTATCTTGAGAATGCGAGTTTTGATGTTGCGGAGCGTTTTCTAACCATGTTCAACCTGACGATTGAAAAGTTGGCTCGGCAGCCCGGATTGGGGAGAACGCGAAAATTTCATGCGCGAGAGCTAACGGGCATTCGGTCGTTCCCGGTTGGTGGTCGTTTTTCGGCGCACATTATATTTTATCGCAGAAACGGCGAGGAGTTGAGCATCGAACGCTTGATCCATGGCGCGCGCGATTTGCCTCGCCGTTTGCTGGAACCGCCGGACATGGGAACTCCTGATTCATGGGCTTGATCGTTCATTGTTCACTTTGTTCTCTATCCGCCAGTCCGAGACAATCCTGGGCTTCGTGCCGTCGATTTGCCGGAAAATTTTTCTGAACAAATTTTCCGTTGGAATGTCTCTCTGGCATAAGTAGTTTTTAAATCTATGAATACAGGAATCAGCGCCATCAACGAGCAGGTTCAGCACGCCAGCGCTTTTGTGCGCCCGCTTTTCGGCGAGATTGGCAAAGTCATCATCGGCCAGAATTACCTGGTCGAAAGGCTCGTGATCGGGTTGCTTGCCAATGGCCATGTGCTGTTGGAAGGCGTCCCCGGCCTTGCGAAGACGCTCTCGGTCAAGGCCCTTGCCAGCTCCATCAACGCCCGGTTTTCGCGCCTGCAATTTACCCCGGACCTTCTTCCCGCCGACCTGATCGGCACGCAAATTTACAATCCGCAAACCGGCGCGTTCACGACGCGGCGCGGTCCCATTTTTGCGAACCTCGTGCTTGCCGACGAAATCAATCGCGCGCCGGCCAAGGTGCAAAGCGCGCTGCTCGAAGCGATGCAGGAAAAACAGGTCACCATCGGCGATCACACCTTCAAGCTCGAAGAGCCTTTCCTGGTGCTTGCGACGCAGAATCCCATCGAGCAGGAAGGCACTTACCCGTTGCCGGAAGCGCAGGTGGATCGCTTCATGTTGAAGCTGAAAATCGTTTATCCATCGCGCGAAGAGGAGCGGCAGATTTTGGATTTGATGGCGCGAACTTCAGTGGCGACAACGATTGCCCCTGTTGTTGACGCGAGCAAAATCATGGAAGCCCGCCAGGTATTGAATGATATTTATATCGACGACAAGGTGAAGGATTACATCGTCGATATCGTTTGCTGCACGCGCGACCCGGCAGCTTACAAAATTGAGGGACTTCAAGGCTTGATCCAGCTTGGCGCATCGCCCCGCGCGACGATTGCGTTGACGTTGGCGGCCAAGGCATTTGCGTTCCTGCGGGGGCGCGGTTATGTGACGCCGCAAGACGTCAAGAGCATCGGCATGGATGTATTGCGCCACCGCGTGACCGTGACCTACGAAGCCGAAGCCGAAGAAAAAAACAGCGAAACGGTAATAACGAAAATCTTCAACGAATTGCCGGTACCGTGAAAATTGCTTTAAGCGACTATAATGTAGATTCAGCTTTGGTGGACACATTTCGTGTCTTACCGAATTCGCGATCGCAATTTGGACAGGTCACGCGCACCGTGGTAAATGGCAATTACAATGATTCGTTCTTCAACTATAGTAAAATAAATAGCATACGGAAACCTCGATGCGAGCGCTTTGCGAGCGTGTTGCCGAACAATTGGGAATTGTTCCGGTGCCTCTTTAATTCTGACAAGAGTCGAATTGATTTCCTGCTCAAAGCGGGCACCCAACCCGACTTCGTGGCTTTCGTACCACGAGACCGCGTCGTAAAGCTCCTTCAATGCGGCCGCCTTGAACCTGACCGTCCGGATCATTGCCATCCGTATTTCTTCTTCAAATTCGCGCGGACCTGTTCCCAAGGAACGCTGTCATCAGGATTTTTTCGAGCCTCTTCGGCTCGGCGCTCTAGTTCCGCAATAAATTCTGGTGATTCATCAAGTTCAAGATCGCCCAAAAGAGCTTCCACAATTTCTCGGCGCTCTTCCGGCGGCAATTCACGAGCCTTGGCCAGAATTTCCGTTGCACTCATGGGGGAAATTTTAACCGAAATCCCGCTTTCTGGCAAGTTGTCCGCGCAGCCATGAACGAAACCGAAAGCCAGCCACCCTCCTTGATTCCGCGCGAAATTCTTAAGAAGATTCGCCAGATTGAACTTCGCACCACGCGCCTGGTTTCTGAAACTTTGGGCGGCCAATACCATAGCGTGTTCAAAGGGCAGGGGATGAATTTCGAGGAAGTCCGCGAATACCAGCCGGGTGATGAAGTCCGTTCCATTGACTGGAACGTGACCGCGCGAATGAGCCACCCGTTTGTCAAGAAGTTCGTTGAAGAGCGGGAGCTGACGCTCATGCTGGTGGTCGATTTGAGCGGGTCGGGTCTTTTCGGTTCGCGGGAACAGTCCAAACGTGAATTGGCCGCGGAAATTGCCTCTGTCCTCGCTTTTTCTGCGATTCGCAATAACGACAAGGTCGGGCTCATTCTTTTCACCGAGGAGGTGGAGAAATATATTCCGCCGAAGAAGGGCCGACGTCACGTGCTTCGAGTCATCCGCGAAATTCTCTGTTTCCAACCAGCAAAGCGCGGCACCAATTTTAACGAAGCCCTCGATGTCTTGAATCGCATCGCGCACCGACACGCAATCGTCGTCGTCATATCCGATTTCCTTTTCGAGAATCGCGCCGCCGCCCAGCACGATCCCAACCGCCCCGCGCCATTTTTGGTTTCCCCCACGCTCGGGCCGCGTACTCTTCCGGCCTTGCGCCAGGCTAATCGACGGCACGATGTCATTGCCATTCAGATTGTCGATCGCTTCGAGTTGGAGTTGCCTATAGTTGGGCGGCTGATATTGCAAGATGCCGAGACGGGCGAGATGCTCGAAATCAACACGCACGACAATCGTAAGCGTCGCGCATTCGCGGAACGGCGCGCAAAACACCAGGCCGAACTGCTTCGGCAATTGCGTTCCGCGAACATCGACGCCATCGAAGCGCGCACAGGCGAGCCTTATGCATCCGCTTTGGGAGAATTTTTTAAGACGCGCGAGAAACGTCGTCGCCGGGGTTGACAAAGGAGCCGCATGACTAACACTTCCGCGCTTGTCATTCCCGCCCAGTCTCCCGCAGCGACCAATGCTGCGCCGCTCGTCTTCCACGATACCGTCAAACCGCTGATCGAAATTGCCAATGTCTGGGCGTTGGTTTTTTGGATTGTTGCGATTCTCGCCATTGGGACGATTGCCTGGTTTTTGTGGCGTCGCTGGAAGGCGAAAAAAGCCGCAGTCCCGGTAACGCCTCCGGTTCCGGCGCACGTTCGCGCGCGTCGAATGCTCGAAGAGGCGCTCGCCCTCATCAGTGAGCCGAAGCCGTTCTCAATCGCCGTGTCCGGCGCGATTCGGGGTTACCTCGAAGAACGCTTCGATTTTCATGCGCCCGACCGCACAACGGAAGAGTTCCTTTATGAATTGCAGGGAACAGACTTGTTGTTGACTGAGCAAAAGCAAAGCCTCGGCGAGTTTTTGGAAAATTGCGATCTCATCAAATTTGCCAAATACGAGCCGACGGAAACGGAGCTTCGCGCCTTGCATACTGCCGCATTGCGCCTCGTTAATGAAACCGAGCCGAAATGGACCGGCACTCAAGTCCTGTCGTCCGAAGTTGCCGCTCAAGCGTCCGCCGAAAAATGACATTAGCGCATCCATACTTTCTTCTGCTGTTGGCGGTCTTGCCGTTGCTGGCATGGCTTAAGGGAAAAACCAGCCAAAGAACCGCGGCGTTTGTGTATTCATCTGTCGATTTGGTGCGGCCCGTTTCGGGAATGCGGCGCTCGCGGGCAGGGGCCGTTCTGGCGAGCCTTCGCTGGCTTTCTCTCGCGGTTTTTATCTTCGCATTGGCACAGCCTCGCTGGGTCAAAGGCGAAACTCACATCAAAGCCAGCGGCATCGACATCGTCGTCGCCATTGATCTTTCCGGGAGCATGCGCTCGGAGGATTTTGGCCAGGGCCTGAGCCGCATCAAATTGGCGAAAGAGGTCTTGTCGAAATTCATCGACAATCGCCCGAATGACCGGATTGGTTTGGTCGCCTTCGCGAAAGAAGCTTATATCGCCGCGCCGTTGACGCTCGATCACGATTTTCTCCAGCACAATTTGGAACGCCTCGACATCGGGAAAATCGACGAATCCGCCACCGCAATTGGTTCCGCTTTGATGGCCGCGCTCAATCGCCTCAAAGATCTCAAGGACAAAAGCAAGATCGTCATTCTTATGACTGACGGAGAGAATAATTCCGGGAAAATCCCGCCCTTGACCGCCGCTGACGCCGCCAAAGCTCTCAAGGTCAAAGTATATACCATTGGGATTGGCCGTCGGGGCACCGCGCCTTATCCCGTTGGCAAAGATCAATTTGGCATCATGCGTTACCGCGACATGGAAGTGGATATCGACGAAGATACGCTGACAAAAATCGCGCAGGCGACGAATGGAAAATATTACCGCGCCGACACTGCTGAGACTTTGCGCCACATTTACGAGGAGATCGACAAACTCGAAAAATCGACGGTGGAAGTCAACAAGTATCAGCATTATGATGAATTGTTCGGCAAGGTGGCCATAGCGGGCCTGGCGATATTGGCTCTGGAAATGGCGCTGGCCCATACCGTTTGGAGAAGAGTGCCTTGAAATCATGAGATTCGCGCAGCCACAGGTTTTCTGGATATTGCTGGTCGTTGTTCCGGCGCTGATCGTTTTTTTTTATTGGTCGTGGCGCGTTAAACAAAAATTGATTTTGCAATTTGTCCACGCCCGGTTGCTTTCGGGATTGACGGTGGGCGTCTCCTCCGCGCGGCAGAAAATTCGAATGGCCTTGCTGGTTGCGGGAGTCGCGGGAGTTTTTCTGGCGCTGGCCCGACCGCAATGGGGATTTGCATGGGAGGAAGCCAAACTTCAAGGACTGGACATCATTGTGGCGATTGACACTTCGCGAAGCATGCTCGCCCAGGATGTCGCGCCGAATCGACTGGAGAAAGCCAAGCTCGCGGCAATCGACTTGATGCGCCTTGCCAAAACAGACCGCCTTGGTCTGGTCGCCTTTGCCGGGACCGCATTTTTGCAGGCGCCGTTGACCATCGATGAGCAGGCATTCCAGCAGGCAGTCGATGCCGTTTCTGTCGGCGTGATTCCGCAAGGCGGCACCGCGCTTTCCGCCGCGATCAACACCGCGATGAGCGCGTTCGAGAAAGGAAACGACAATCATAAAGTTCTCGTGCTCTTCACCGACGGCGAGGACCACGATGCCGACACCGAGACAATCGCGGCAGCCAAGGCGGCGGCGGATGCGGGAATGCGTATTTTCACAATAGGCGTAGGGACGCCGGAGGGTGAGTTGCTGAGCGTTAAAGACGATCAAGGCAACGCCTCCTACGTCAAGGACGACGACGGCAACGTTGTTAAATCGCGCCTTAACCAGACGCTCCTGCAACAAATCGCCACCGACGCGAACGGGTTTTATCTTCCGCTGCAAGGCGCACAACCGATGGAAACTCTGTATGCGCGCGGCCTGGCGACTCTTCCGAAAACCGAGGAATCCACGCGGCTGACGCGGGTTTACGTGGAACGTTATCACTGGCCGTTGGGGTTTGCGATTCTCTGCTTTATTATTGAAATACTGCTGCCGGAAAGTCCCGGCGCGCGACGGAATGCTGCGGCGGCGGTTTTGCCTGGCCTGACAAAAGTCGCGGCGATTGCTATATTCGTCTTGACGGCTTTGAGCGCATTGGGTTCCCCTTCAAGCGCGTACAAGGATTATCAAGCGGGGGATTTCAAGGCCGCGCTGGAGGAATACAACCGCCTCGCGCAGGAGAAGACGAATGATTACCGGTTGCACTACGACGCCGGGGCCGCCGCCTATCGCGCGAAAAAATTGGACGATGCTGCAAAGCAGTTCAACGAAGCTCTCGAATCCGAAGGGATGATCTCAGACCCGAAAACGCAGGAGAACACGTGGTATAACCTTGGCAACACCCTCTACCAGATGGGTGAGCCTTTGACCGATCCTGACAAGAAAAAAGAATCATGGGAGCATGCCGTCGAAAGTTTGAGTCACGCTTATAAACTGAACACGAATGATCTTGATGCTCGCAACAACCTGGCTTTTGTCAAACAGAAACTAGAGGAGTTGAAACAGCAGCAGCAACAACAGCAAAAGAATCAAAATCAGGACCAAAAAGACAAAGACAAGAAGGATCAAAAAGATCAGAAGAATCAGCAAAACCAGCAGAATAAACAGGATCAAAAAAATCAGAAGGACCAGAAAGACCAGCAGGATAAAAAGCAGGATCAGCAAAAATCGCAGCAGGCCGATCAAAAGCAAAAAGACGAAGAAAAAGCCAAGGAGCAAGCCAAAAATCAGGGCGATAAGGACAAGGACAAGCAGCAACAGAAAACCAGTGGCGGCAAAGATAAGGACGACCAAAAGCCGGGAGATGAGGAACAACAGGCTGGCGCCGAAGCCGCCATGTCTCCGCAAGAGGCGCGTCAATTACTGGAATCGCAGCAGGACAAGGAGAAGGTTCTGATTTTCGCGCCTGACAATCAGACCGCCAAACCCCAACCGGGAAAATTCAAGGATTGGTAGTCGCTGATTCCGTCGAGAAGGCGGCTTGACGGAGTTTTGTCAATCACGGCAAGGTTGTCATTGCGTGAGAAAAATATCGAAATGCCTGGCTTTGGTTTGGTGTTTCTTTCTGTGTTTCACATTAGTTGCCAAGGCCGAAACGGTGCTGGTTTTTGCGGCGGCGAGTTTGACGGATAGCCTGAAGGTGGCGGCGAAGCAGTATGAAGAAAAGTCGGGCGACAAAATCGAGTTTAACTTCGCCGCTTCAAGCCTTCTGGCGCGTCAAATAGAAGAAGGCGCCCCAGCCGACATTTTCTTTTCAGCGGATTCGCAATGGATGGATGAATTGGAAAAAAGGGGGCTGATTATTCCAAGAACCCGCATGAACCGCCTTTCAAACACGCTGGTGATTGTCGTGCCTAAAGATGGAGCGGCATGGATTAAGTCCCCGAGCGATTTGAGCGGCGCCCAGTTGCGCCGGCTTGCTCTCGCGGATCCGAAACTGGTGCCTGCGGGAATTTATGCGCGGGAATATTTGGAAAAGGAAAAGCTCTGGACGGCGCTCGAACCGAAAGTCATTCCCACTGCCAACGTGCGCGCGGCGCTGGCCGCCGTGGCGTCGGGCAACGTCGATGCGGGAATAGTTTATAAAACCGATGCCGCTATTTCCAAGCAAGTGACGGTGGCTTACGAAATTCCTTCGAGCGAAGGCCCGGAAATCGTTTATCCCGTCGCGGAAGTGAAAGGGAATGGCAAGCCATCCGCAAAAGCGTTTCTTGACTACTTGAAATCACTGGCGGCCAGCGCGGTTTTCGCGAAATTTGGTTTTATTGTCAAAAATAGTTCCCAATGACGGCGCAATGGCAGATTGTCTGGTTCACGGCGTGGGCTTCGGCGCTAAGCACGCTCGCGATTCTGCCTTTTGGCGTGGGCCTTGCCTGGGTTTTGGCGCGTTACGAATGGCCCGGAAAATCTCTTGTGGAAACAATTGTCACGCTGCCGTTGGTCATGCCGCCCGTGGCAACGGGACTAATCCTTTTGACAGTGCTCGGTCGGCGCGGGCCGATCGGTCGGGTTTTTTATCAATGGTGGAACGTCGATATCGCGTTTACCTGGCGCGCAGTGCTGATCGCGCTGGGAGTGATGTCGTTCCCGCTGCTGGTTCGCTCCGCACGAGTGGCGTTTGAGCAAGTCAATCCGCGATTTGAGCAAATCGCGCGGACACTTGGAGCAAGGGAGTGGCGTGTGTTTTTTTCAATCAGCGCTCCGTTGGCGGCGCGAGGAATCATCGGCGGCGTAATCCTCGCTTTCGCACGCGCTTTGGGCGAATTCGGTGCGACAATTATGGTCGCCGGAAATATTCCGGGCCGCACCGCGACCCTTTCGCTTTCCACTTACGAAGCAGTGCAACTCGGCGATAATTCAGCAGCGTTCGGCTTGCTGGGAATTTCAGTGGCACTGGCGTTTGGGGCAGTTTGGGCGAGCGAATGGTTCCTGCGAAAATCGCGGGATAAGCGCGCGTGAACCTCCAGCTCAAGAACATCGTCCTGTCGCTGGCTGATTTCGCGCTGGAAATTGATGTTGTATTAACCGGGCAGGCCACCGCAATTTTTGGGCATTCCGGCGCGGGAAAAACTTCACTGCTCGAATTGATCGCTGGATTGCGCCGCCCGAAATCGGCAGTCATCGCGCTGGACGATCAATTGTTCAACGACACCTCGCGAGGGGTTTCATTGCGTCCGCGTGACAGACAGATTGGTTATGTGCCGCAGGATTTGGTTTTATTTCCGCATTTTACGGCCAGGAAAAATATCCTTTACGGAGCAAAACCCAACACGAGTTCTGGTCTCGCGTTCGACTTTGAACATGTTGTTAAAATTCTGGAACTCGAATCTCTGCTGGGCCGGAGCATCGCGGAACTTTCCGGCGGAGAAAAGCGTCGAGTGGCGCTGGCGCGGGCGCTGGTTTCAAAACCAAAATTGCTCCTGCTTGACGAACCGCTCTCAAACCTCGACGAGCCGCTCAAAGCCAGAATTCTTCCTTACCTCGCGCGAATTCGGGAAGAATTCCGTGTTCCAATGTTATACGTGACCCACGATGAACGCGAAGGAGTGGGCTGGTGCGAGGAGGCGTTTGAAATGTCGCGCGGGAAAATAGTTCAACGCGCGCCGAAGACCGCTTCCTAGTCTGTCTCCATAAAATTGAGGCGCACGTGCTGTTTTAATACTATTTTAACTATTCCGCCGGGTCTTTTATGGCCTATATTGACTGCATGGCTGGGGACAATCGCCCGAACCCGGATGCCTTGCTGGCGGCAATCCAGAAAAGCGAGGCCGCAACCAAACGCGGGAAGATCAAGGTCTTTCTTGGAATGGCTGCCGGTGTCGGCAAAACTTACGCGATGCTTCGCGCCGCTCAGCGCGCGTTGCGTGAAGGCATGAACGTCGTTGTCGGTTACGTCGAAACTCATGGGCGAAAGGAAACCGAAGCCTTGACAGTCGGCCTGCCCATCGTTCCCCGCAAAAAAGTCGAATATCGCGGCGTGACGATTGAGGAGATGGACTTGGATGCGCTGCTGGCCCGGCGTCCGCAACTGGCCATCGTCGATGAATTGCCGCACACGAACGCGCCAGGTTCCCGCCACGCGAAGCGTTATCAGGACATTCTCGAATTGGTCGAGGCCGGGATCGACGTTTACACGACGATGAACGTCCAGCACGCTGAAAGTCGTGTTGACACTGTTCGGCAAATCACCGGTTCAACGGTCCAGGAGACGGTCCCCGACAGTGTTCTTGACGGCGCTGAGATGGAATTGATCGATCTGCCGCCGGAGGACCTGTTGAAACGCCTGGGCGAAGGCAAGGTCTATATGCCTGAGCGCGCCGAACTGGCGATGATGAATTTTTTCCGCGAAGGCAACCTCAACGCGTTGCGCGAAATGGCGCTTCGCCTTGCCGCCGATCATGTGGGCCAGGATGTCCATGATTACTTGCAAGCAATGCAGATCACCGGCCCCTGGAAATCAGGCCATCGCCTGCTGGTCGGCGTCAGCGGCAGTCCTTATTCGGCGCACATGATCCGATGGACACGACGCCTGGCCGATAGTTTTGACTGTCCGTGGATTGCGGTCTATGTCGAGCCGCCGCAACCGCTCGTAGCGGAATCCCAGGAACGCCTGAACAAGCATCTTACGCTCGCCCGCGAGTTGGGCGCGGAGATCATCACGACGGCGGACGCCGATGCGGCGCGCGGAATTCTTCGAATCGCCCAGCAACAAAACGTGACGCAGATTGTCGTCGGCAAACCGGGAGGCGATGGAATTTTCGATTGGTGGCGAGGCGGGCGTCTGCTTCGGCGGCTAGTGCGCGAGAGCGGCCATATTGAATTGCACGTAGTCCGGCCTGAGACAGCGGAAAAATCCTTTGTAAAACGCGGTTGGGGCTTTGCTCCAGAATTCTCCATGGGCGAATACGCGGCGGTGTTGGGTGTCGTGGGCGTCTGCACGGCGTTAAATGTTCTGCTTGACTCGATGATGGTTGCGCGCGATGGCCATTTGCAGTCGTTGGTTTATCTTTTGGGGGTTGTATTGCTGGCGTTTCGCGTGGGGCGCGGACCTTCGTTGTTCAATGCCGCGGCCAGCGCGATATTGTGGGACTATTTTTTCCTCCCGCCGCGATACACGCTGCGTTTGACTCACGTCGAGGACGTGATGATGTTTGCGATGTACTTCGTCGTCGCGCTGGTCCTCGGACAATTTGCCTCTCGCGTGCGCTGGCAGGAGCGCGCCGAGCGCCGCCGCGAGCAGCGCGCAACGGCGCTTTACACGCTCACGAGCGATCTTGCGGACGCCGCCGATTTGGATGACGTTGCGCAAAGATTGGTCCGCCAGATGGCGCAGGCATTCAACGCGAAAGCGGCCGTTCTTCCGCGCGATACATCCGGGGAACTGGCCCGCGCCGCGCATCCAGCAAGCACCCTGGCTGTTTCTGAAAAGGAACAAAGCGTCGCGGCCTGGGCGTTTCGTTTCGGAAAAGCGGCTGGCCGTTTCACGGATAATTTGCCATCCGCCGCAGCCATCTACATGCCACTTCAAACGAATCGCGGCGCGGTCGGAGTTCTGGGAGTGGAATTGCCCGCCGAACCGGAACCGACCTTGGAACAACGCGACTTGCTCGGCGCATTTGCGAGGCAAGCCGCGCTTGTTTTGGACCGATTGCGCCTCGATGGCGAATCGCAAAAGGCCCAGTTGGTCGCCGAGTCGGAAAGACTGAGCAAAGCGTTGCTGAATTCCATCTCACACGAATTGCGAACACCCATTGCCGCAATTACCGCCGCGGCGACGACACTTTCCGGTCTTAACTTGGGCGAGCAACCGGCGATCGACAAAACTCTGGTCTCGGAAATTCAGGAAAGCGCCGCGCGGCTCAACCGCCTTGTCAGCAATTTGCTTGACATGACTCGTTTGCAATCTGGAAATGTCAAACCGCGGCTGGAATGGTGCGACATGGCGGATCTCATTAACGTTGCCGTCCGCCACAATGAAAGAGAAATGTCCCGGCATCAGATTATTATCACCGTTGCGCGTTCCCTGCCGCTGGTCAGGGCGGATTTTGTTTTGATCGAGCAGGCCCTTAACAATCTGCTTCTCAACGCCGCCGCTTACACTCCCGATGGAACTCCAGTGGAAGTCAGGGCGTCCGTCGCGAATGATGAAATGGTGATTGCCGTTGCTGATCGCGGTCCGGGCCTGCCTGCAGAGAGCCTTCCGCATTTGTTTCAAAAATTCTACCGCGTTCCCGGCGCGCCTGCGGGAGGAACAGGCCTGGGACTGTCAATTGTAAAAGGGCTTGTCGAGGCGCATGGCGGTCGCGTTGAGGCTCAAAATCGACCGGGTGGCGGCGCGGAATTCCGATTTTATCTTCCGGTCGCGAACAGTCCTGAAATGGCAATGGAGGCAACCGCATGAGTGAAACCGAAACACATGCTCCCGTCGTGCTTGTTATTGACGACGAGACCCAAATCCGCAGGCTCTTGCGAGTGGCCCTGGAAGCTGGAGGTTATCGTGTGTTTGAGGCAGCCACGGGTCAGGCCGGGTTGGTTGAAGCTGCCCAGCGTCGGCCTGATGTTATTGTGCTCGACTTGGGATTGCCCGACATGGATGGCGCTTCGGTTTTGAAAAGGTTGCGGGAATGGAGCCAGGCTCCGGTGCTCGTGCTTTCCGTCAGGGAAGGGGAGGACGACAAAGTCGGCTCGCTGGACAACGGCGCGGATGACTACATGACCAAGCCGTTCAGCACCGTGGAATTGCTCGCGCGATTGCGTGTCGCCCGGCGTCACGCGCTGCCGATTCCGGAAAATTCCGTTTTTCGAAGCGGCCGCCTGGAAGTCGATCTTGCCGCTCGGAAGGTCACCGTCAAAGATCAGGAAATAAAACTGACGCCGACAGAATATTCGCTGTTGCGATTGCTCGTTCGCAATGCGGGCAAGGTCGTGACGCATCGCCAGCTTCTCAAGGAAGTGTGGGGGCCGAATTATTCCGATCAGACGCATTACCTCCGCGTCTATGTGGCGCACCTTCGCGAAAAGATCGAGGCCGACGCTGCCCGCCCAGAATTATTGCTGACAGAACCGGGCGTGGGCTATCGTTTGACGGCGAGTTAAGTTTTCTTTCCCTCCTAATCTTAATCGTAATCCTAATCTTCATCTCTCACAGGGGGGAAGATTAGGATTACGATTAAGATTAGGAACCGAAGTAAAACGCTCTCGACAACCCGACACCTACCGATTATTTTTTGTGCATCGGTATGAGTAAACCAGTTACCGCAAAGTTCCTTTTTTCCATGCGTCATTTTTTGTCGGCACTCGCTGCCATTGTTCTGCTGTTGACAACCCTTTCCTCCCGTGGCCAGACGCCGTATTTTTTCTTTAACCTCGCCGGAAAGCCGGGTACCAGCGGAACCACCAACCTTCCCGGTCCCGATGCCCGATTCAATGCGCCCTCTGGGATTACGATTGATTCTTTGGGAAATGTCATTGTCGCGGACACTGCAAATCATACCATCCGCGCAGTCACCGGGGATGCCACCGTTAGCGCCTACGCGGGCGTTCCTGGAACCAACGGCAGTTCAAACGGGCCGGTTGCATCGGCGCTTTTCAGTTTCCCGATGGGCGTGGCATCTGACAACACCAGCGGTGCGATATACGTCGCAGACTGGGGGAACCATTTGATCCGCAAGATCCTCAACGGCCAGGTCACGACAGCCGCCGGACTTGCCGGAAAACCGGGCTGGGCGGACGGCGGAAATACAATTGCGCAACTCAATCATCCCGCCAGCGTTGCGGTTGATTCTCTGGGGCAGGTATTTATTGCTGACGAAGGAAATGACGCCATCCGAGTCATCACTACTGACGGAAGCCTTGCCACGCTCGTCGGCTCACCTGGAATTCCGGGATCGGCCGATGGCACCAATGCGCAATTCAATCATCCCTGTGGCATTACCATCGGCAACGCAGCCTTATTCGTCGCAGACACCGGAAACGACACCATCCGCGAAATCACCGTGGTCGGCGGCGTTTGGACCGTGAAGACCCTTGCCGGATCGCCGGGATTGGTCGGCACGAACGACCTTGTGGGCGCGGCGGCGCGGTTCAGCAGTCCGACAAGCGTCTCTGCCGATACCGGAGGAGCGAACATTTACGTGACAGATTTTGGCAATGACACCTTGCGGGTCGTTTCATTGTCTGGCCTTACCACGACGCTCGCGGGATCGCCCACCACCAGCGGCGCTGCGGGGGGAACCGAGGCAATGACGCTGCTAAACTGGCCGGCGGGAGTCGTCGTCGATGGGGCGAACAACGTATTCATGGCCGAGCGAGGAAACAATGTTATCATGGAAGGAATTCCTGTGACAGGGCCGCAGATCGTCGTTCAGCCACAATCGCAAACTTCGGTTCCTGATGGGAGCGCAACTTTCAGCGTCACGGCGATCGGCCTTGAGCCGCTCACGTATCAATGGAAGCTAAACGGGAACACCATCAACAGCCCAAGCAATTCAACCGTTGAAATCGACGATCTCGACGCGGGAGGAGGAGGCACAATCACCGTGGAAGTGGTAAGTCCTTACGGCGACGTGGTGAGTTCCAACGCCGACCTGGTCGTCGCGGAACCCAATAGCTTTATAACGTGGGCGGGGAAAGCGGCGACGGCGGGTTACGCTGACGGCGCCGGAGGCGATGCGCTCTTCAATAACCCCGGAGGAATAACCACCGACACCAACGGAAACATCTATGTTGCGGATACATTCAACGACGTCATCCGCGAAATTATTCCAAACGGATTGATCGACTGCAAA
The DNA here is from genome assembly GCA_036501665.1 of Verrucomicrobiia bacterium. GTDB lineage: Bacteria > Verrucomicrobiota > Verrucomicrobiia > Limisphaerales > Palsa-1400 > DATAUD01. Next base: position 66,312 of record DASXZW010000082.1, on the reverse strand, counting down.
GTGAAGACCCTTGCGGGTAATCCGAATGATTACTCCTTTGCCGACGGCGTGGGGTCGAACGCGATGTTTCGTTCGCCTTATGGAATTTGCATTGACAGCAACGGCACTGTGATTGTTGGGGACAGCTTCAACTACGTTCTCCGAAAAGTGCAGCAGACCGGTTCAAATTGGACCGTGACAACATTTGCCGGGCTTCCAGACAAGTACGGCACAAACGACGGAGTGGGGACCTATGGAGAATTTGGCAGGCCCGTGTCGCTTGCGGTCGGACTCGGGGGAAACTACTACGTCGCGGATTACTGGAATTGCGAACTTCGACAAGTCACGCCGGATGGCGACATCACCACGCTAAAGGGGCCGGGGCTATTCGACGCGGGACCCACAAACCTGCCGTTTAGCTGGCTTTATGGCATCAGTTCAACTGCGGGGTTAAAATCGGACGGCGAGGGAAATCTGTATGTTGCCGATGACGGGAATAATCAGATTTTCAAAGTCAGCACGGACGATGGCGGAGCAACCTGGGCGGCCGCGAATTACGCCGGAATGCAGACAGCGTATGGCGACTCAGTAGACGGCCTCCAAAATATAGCGAGGTTTAACGACCCGCAAGGCGTGGCGCTCGACGGCAAAGGAAATGTTTTTGTCGCCGACTCCGGAAACAGCACAATCAGGAAAATTCTTCCCGACCAATCCGTCGTCACGATAGCGGGAGTGGCCGGGATGACGAATAGCGCCGACGGCGTTGGTGACAAAGCCCAGTTCAACGGCCCGTTGGACATGGTGTTTGATCCAAATGGCGCGCTTTTTGTGGCAGATTCCGGCAACAACACAATCCGCAAACAGTTGCCCGATCCCTTGATCGCTCAGGACCCGCAAGCACAAACAGTTCAACTCAACTCGAACACCACGTTCAATGTGCTGGCTGCCTCGACGACGAGTCTTACTTATCAATGGCTCAAGAATGGAAGCGCCATGGCAAATCAGGATGAAGACAGTCTGACAATTCATGGCGCTCAACCCAGCGACGTCGCCAATTACAGCGTCGTAGTCAGCACCCCTACAATGTCCATTACGAGCGCGGTTGCAAAGTTGATATTGCAAACACCGCCCATCATTAAGGCCGGGCCGATTTCCCAAACCGTCACCAACGGCGCGCCAGTCACCTTCACCGCCACGGTCATCGGCACCGGACCCTTGACTTACCAATGGATGCTGAATCTCGCGCCGTTGCCGGGACAGACCAAGACCAATCTGGTGATTCCCATTGCATCGACCAATGATCTTGGCGCGTATGCGCTCGCAGTCAACGGACCCGTGGCCAACATTATCAGCAGCAACGCGATTCTGTCGTTTGTGCCGCCAAAAACCGGCATCATTACATGGGGCGATATTGCTGGTATGACGTACGGCCAGCCGCTTACCACCAACCAATTAAACGCCACGGCAAAGGTCCCCGGCAGCTTCGCTTACTCACCGACCAACGGAAGTGTTCTTGACGCCGGCACGAACGTGCTCACAGTCGTATTCACGCCGAATGACATCGTTGATTACAGCGTCGCCACCGATACCGTCAGCGTCGTCGTCGCGCCCGCACCTTTGGCCGTAACGGTGGCCAACGCATCCCGGCAGATTGGCCAGACAAATCCCACATTCACCGGAACCATTTCCGGCTTGGTAAACGGAGACAAAATTACCCTTAAATACGAATGCGCCGCGAGCAACAGCAGCCCCGCAGGATTGTATCCGATCATCCCAATACTCCAGGACCCCAACGACCGCTCGCCAAACTACGCCATCACCGCGACCGACGGCACACTCACGGTTATCGGCGGGCTGCTTAGGGCGGCGCAGAAAAACGGCGGGGCATTCTCCTTCTCATGGCCGATGGTGACCGGCGAAACCTACCAGCTTCAAACTACTTTAGACCTGTCCAAACCCTGGATCGATGTCGGTGACCCAATAGTCGGCACTAACGCGCTTGAAACGCTGACCATCCCAATCGTGAACAAGCTCGAATACTTCCGCGTCATCCCAACACCATAAATCAAATTATTGACAGCGCCTGGCGCGTGTGAGTGTGAAAGTTCGCGAAGCGTCTTGGAGTGCGGCAGCCCTCTGCCGCTTTTCGACGGGCAGCGCGGCAAATAAACATTTTCTTCCCCAGAGAGACTCGAAGAAAATTCCTTATTCCCACCCACCACCCAGAGCCTTATAAAGCGCAACCAAATCCGTCGAAATCGATCCCTTGCTTTGCGCAAGCGCAGTTTCCGAAGCGTACAACGACCGTTCAGCGTCCAGCACAGTCAAAAAGTCGATCGTGCCCTGCGAATAAAGTTGGTTTGACAAGTCCACTGCCTTGCGATTTTGCGCCACCGCTTCGTTCAGCGCCTTGCGATGGTCCCATTCCTTGTCGAACGCCAGCAGCGCGTTCTCCACATCCTGCAACGCAGTCAGGATCGTCTTGCGATAAGTCAGATACGCCTGCTCGGTCAATTCCCGTTGCAACCGCACGTTCGCTGTGATCGCGCCACCTTGGAGAATGTTCCAGGTCATCGTCGGCCCCACGCCCCAAAGCCGGCTGGTCCCCGCGAAAAGATTCCGGACAAGGTCGCTCTGATAATTAATGTTGCCGGTCAGCGAAAATTGCGGAAAATAATCGGCCTTCGCCACGCCGATTTGCGCCGTGGCGGCGTGCAATTGCGCTTCGGCCTGGCGAATATCGGGCCGGCGCCGCATCAATTCCGACGGCATCCCCATTGGGACTTCCGGCGGCGTCAACGGCACAGGCCCCGGCTTTGAAAGCTCGTCAAGCAAATCCCCGGGCGGACGCGCCAGCAGCACGCTCAACGCGTAAATCACCTGTATCTTTGAAGTTTCCAACACCGGAATGGTCGATGAAGTCGTCGCCACCTGCGCCTCCGCGTTGGCCACATCGAGCGCGCTGGAAAATCCCGCCGCCAGCTTCCGCCGGGTCAACTCCGCGGTGCGCTGCTCGGATTTCAAGTTTTCGTTCGCGATGGCAATCTGCTCCTGGAACGAGCGAAGTTGAATGTAGTCCACCGCGATTTCCGCAGCGAGCGTCACGCGAACGTCATTAAGATTTTCCTGCTGCGCAAGGATCGTGGCAGTCGCTGATTCCACGTTTCGCCGGTTGCCGCCAAAAATATCCAGTTCCCACGCCGCATCCAAACCCGCCGCGAACGTGTCCGTCGAAGGCGCTTTCCCGACCGCGCCGCGAGAATAAGCAGCCGTCCCCGTCAACGAAGGCCAGAGAGTCCCGTTCACAATTCCCCGAGAGGCGCGGGCCGCTCGCACGGCGGACTCCGCGATTTTCAAATCAAGATTGGTCCTGAACCCTTCGTCAATCAAAGAAACCAGGCCCGGGTCTTGAAATTTTGTCCACCAATTCGTCAGGTCCGCGGGCGCCGTGGTGGGAGTCGTCGCGGCGGCGGGCGTCGCGTTCGTGAGGCCAACCCACTGAGCGGGCGCCTCGGGTTTTGGCTTGTGAAAATCCGGCCCAACCGCGCACCCGAAAGGGATGATTCCGATGATGGCGGTTGAAATCAGAAGGGGGATGATCTTCATTTATTCGTAGCGAAGCGCGTCGATGGGGTCTAGTCGCGATGCCTTCCAGGCTGGGTAAAATCCAAAAATAATTCCGACCGTCGCCGAAACCGCAAAGGCCGCGACAATCGCGCCGATAGAAGTTGCCGTCGGCCAATGCTTGATGGTGCGCACCAGCCAGGAAGTCGCCCGCCCAAGTCCAATTCCAAGAATCCCGCCCAACATGCAAAGCACCACCGCCTCCGTGAGAAATTGCCGGAGAATGTCCTTGCCGTGCGCGCCAACCGCCATGCGCAAACCAATTTCCCGCGTTCGTTCCGTGACTGAAACGAGCATGATATTCATAATGCCCACGCCGCCGACCACCAGCGAAATCGCTGCGACAATCAGCAACAACGTCGTCATTAACTCAGTCGTCGAACTCATCGTGCGGACCATTTCCGTCATGTCGCGCACCGTGAAATCTTCGGGCATGTTCGGATGAACGTGATGCCGCTCGCGAAGAAGCGCCGTGATTTCATCAATCGCCTGCTTCACTTCCGGGCCGGATCGGGCCGAAACAACAATTTCATTGACGTTCGCAAACCGCACCGGCTGCGGCGTGTCCGCCTGTTGCGACGCCGACGCGGCAGGGTAGAGCGGCGCCTGGGCCGCCGGGTAAACCTGGCTTGGAAGAATTGTTGTTGTCGTCGTGGTCGTCACGCCTGTCGAACTGCTGTATGCTCCGGAGACGCGGTATTTGATCGTCGTCCATGGCGCGATGATGATGTCGTCCTGGTCCGAACCCATCATGTTGGCTCCCTTGGCCTTCAGAACGCCTACAACTTTAAAGTTGACGTTCATCAGGCGGATTTCCTTGCCGACGGGCGATTCGTCCTGAAACAGCATTTTTTCAATCGTTTTCCCGATGACGCAAACCTTGCTGGTGTTTCGAACATCGCGCTCGGTGAATGGATTGCCCTCGGCCATCTGGCCCCAATCGCGCACATCCAGGTATGACGGCGTCGTCCCAATAAGACTGCCAGGCTGCCAGTTCAAATTATTATAGACAGCCTGCGCGCGCGCCCAGACCACCGGGGCGGCAGCCGTCACGGACGGGCAGTCCAGCAGGATCGCATCCGCGTCACCAGGCGAAAGCCTCATGCTGCCGCCAGTGCCGGTGCTGATGCCCGCCAGCATCGCGTTGCCAGGAAAAATCATCAGGTTGTAGGCGCCCATCGTGGCGATGGTGTGCTGGATCGCGAGCGTCGAACCGTGGCCGATTTCCATCATCGCGATCACTGCCGCCACGCCGATCACGATCCCCAAAGTCGTCAGCATCGCCCGCATTACATTTCGCCGCAAGGCGCGCAGGGCAATTTTGAAAATGCGTAGCGCTCTCATTTATGCGCTCCTTTCAACTCCGCCTCATTCGCAATCAAACCGTCCTTCATTCGGATGCTTCGCTTGGCGTGATCGGCGACTTCCTGCGCGTGGGTGACCAAAATAATAGTAAGGCCCTCTTCTTCGTTGAGGTCGCGAAACATTTGCAGAATTTCCTCGCTCGTCCGCGAATCAAGATTTCCCGTCGGCTCATCCGCCAAAAGCAATCGGGGCCGGTTAATCAGCGAACGCGCAATGGCAACCCGCTGTTGCTGCCCGCCGGACAATTGCGACGGATGATGGTGCATCCGATCGCCAAGTCCGACTTTCTTGAGCATCGCAGCGGCCCGCTCCTGCATTTCGTCCTCGTGAACGTGCACGGGGCCGTACGTCAGAGGCATCGAAACATTGTCCAGCGCGGAAGTTCGCGCCAACAAATTAAAACTTTGAAAAACGAATCCGATCAACCGATTCCGTAACGTGGCGCGTTCATCAACTGAAGCCAGCGAAATTTCGTTTCCATCGAGCCAATATTCCCCGGAACTGGGGCGATCAAGGCAACCTAGGATGTTCATCAATGTGCTTTTGCCGGACCCGCTGGCGCCCATCAAGGCGACAAGTTCGCCTTTGGAAACGGTCGCGGTTACGCCTTTAAGCACTTCCAAATCCATTTCGCCCAAGTGATAAGTTTTGCGAATTTGCCGCAATTCGAGCAGTTCCATATTTGGCGAATGCGGTTACGACCGGTGCCGGATAGGAATGGCGTTCGTTGGGCCGCGGCGGTGCCATATTTGCGGCATGAATGGATTGGAACCCGATTCCTCGGCGGCGGATTCCTTGGTTTCGATTCCAGTCACGACAATGCTTCCTTCGTTCAGACCTTCGCCTCGAACCGAAGTCATCGTCCCGTCCGTAACCCCAAGTTCCACTGAAACAGGCCGGACATAACTGCCAGATTCGAGCCACAACACCCCGGTCTGCGACGGAGGTTTGATCTGCCCGGAACCTCCGTGTCCGCCTCCATGTTGATGACCATCGCCGTGTGATCCAGACCGTTCCGCAGGTGGCGCATCACTGCCGGCAGCTCCAACTCCAGCCAAAGCTGCAGTTTGCAGAGCATCGCTGTTGCGATATGCCGGATCAATTAAGTTGTCTTGAGGATGCCAGCGCAACGCCGCGTTGGGGACCAGCAACGCGTTGGTCGCCTCCCCGGCGAGAAAATTGACGTTTGCAGTCAGGTATGGCAATAGCTTGCCGTCCGAGTTGTCCGTGTTCACCTCCACGGTATAAGTCACAACGTTTTGGGTCATCGTGGCATTGAGGCGGACTTTGTTGACTGTCCCTTGGAACACCCGGTTTGGAAACGCATCGACACCGAACGTCACAACTTGCCCGGAATGAATGTTGCCAATGTCAGCCTCGTTGACCGAGGCCCAGACCTGGATGCGCTTGAGGTCCTTGGCGATCAGGAACAAGCTTGGCGTGCTCATGCTCGAAGCCACCGTTTCGCCAATGTTGACCCGGCGATCAATAATCACGCCGTTGACGGGGGATTTGATGTCGCAGTACCCAAGCGTTTGTTGCGCGCTGTCCAACGTGGCAATCGCCTGGACCGTGGCGGCCTTCGCTGATTCGACGGCCGCCTGGGCCAGATTCACGTTGGCTTTTGAAATTTCGTAAGTGGCTTTGTAGGAATCATAAGTTGTCGGCGCCAACGCTTCCGACGGGCCTAGTTTTTGTGCCCGCTTCCAATCGGCATCCGCCTCAGCCCCCTTGGCCATCATCTGCTCCAAGTTGGCCTGGGCTTGGGCTTCCCCGGCTTTGTCCGAAGCCACCACCGCAGTATCCAGATCCACTTGGGCTTTGAAGAGCCTGGGGTCGATCTTGGCCAAAAGCATTCCCGTTTCAACGACCGACCCGTAGTCGATGGGCTTGCCAGACTTGTCCTTGCCAAATTCCAGGAATTGCCCGGACACCTGCGCTCCAACATCGACCACTTCCTCCGGCTCCACCGTCCCCGTCGCTGTGATTGTCGCGGCAAGATCGCCTCGTGTAACTGTTGTCGTCCGCCACAGTGGCGGCTCACCATGCCCTGCTTTCCAAGCCAGGGTAGCGGCTCCGATTCCAACAGTCAGAACCACCACTGCTCCTGTAACCAAAATTGAGTTTCGTCGCATGTATTAAAATCCTTGGCCGGAAAGCTGTTGTTGCCGCCCTGAACCGGTCGAAAGTCCGACCGAAGTTGCCAGACTACACGAAATCCTCCGGCAGGCGTGGCTTGAAGCGCGCAATATTAAGCAAAGGCAATCGCGTTCCCGACCCGAAGGCAGGGACAAAAAAGCCTCTCATTGCTGCTCCGAGGGATCGTCGCATATCTCTTTTGATAACTGCTCAACCGAGGAGGTCGTCCCCCGCAAGTGGTTGCCGTCAACGAGCAGAATCAAAGTTATAGATGCCTGAAATCGGCAAATTATTCAAAAATATCACCGCCACCTGCCGCGCACCCATACTCTCCGGCCACCTCGGCGGTCCCAATGCGGTCCAAGCCAGATCGCGCCGTGGCGAGGTGGATAAGCCCACCGCCCCGGAAACCAAATCCACGCAGCCCCATTCCAATTCCAATAACCCGCCGTCCAGACATAATCTGGTCCCGGCGCGGCAACAACGACCTCCGGTTGCGGGGACGGTTCAGGTGCCGTCGGGGCGACACCTGAATCCACATAGGGCGGCGGGACTTGCGGTCCAGAAGGAGGAGGGGCAGGGGCCGCAGGCGGCGGTTGCGCAACATAAACCCTTTCCGTGCAACCACTAATAATCAATCCCGAAGCCACTGCGAAAAGACCGAGAAAATAACTTTTCTTCTTCATAAATGTCCTAATATCTCTTTAACTAATAGATATTCACGAAAGGAGTTTTATTCAACGAAGAATAAACATCATGGAACGCTCAACTCAGACCGGTCCCAGTCCGGGAATATTTTTATGAATGATTTCGTCTGAAGTTTGGCACACACTTTGCCGTTAAGTTATGTGGCGATCCATAAATGAGCGACAATTTTCTAAATCCTCGGGAAGAGGCGGGCACAGGCGCGGCCTTTTCTTCCGGGTATTATGGCGCTGCGGTTCTGCATATGGATGACGCGCCAATGCCACCCAGCAAACCGTTGCAGATTTACCTGCTAATCGCGCTGGTGATCACGGGCGTTATTTACGTCACGAATCAGTGGATCGAAATGACCACTGAGAATGCTCACACAAAACTCCCCAACCGTTTCCGTGAACTGGTTAAAAGCCAATCCCTCTCCCTGGAACATTCCGCTTCCGGGAAAAAAGCGCTGGAACGAAAACACCCTGACCAAGCCGTCTCCGAATTCCGCAAGGCCCTTCAAGCCCAGCAATCCGCTGAAGGCCACGAAAATCTCGGAACTGCGTTGCTCCAAATGGGAAATTACGATGCCGCAATCGCGCAATTCCGCGAAGCGACCCGTGTCGATCCAAAATTCGCCAACGCCTATGTTTCGTGGGGCAAGACTCTTGATTCTCAAGGCAAACCCGAGGAGGCTGCGAACGTCTATCAAACCGCCCTCAGCCACGACCCCGATTCAGGCGTCATCCACTACAAACTGGCAGTCACATTGCAGGAATTGGAACGCAACGCCGCCGCCGCGCGCCACGCCGCCCAATCTGCTGGCAACGCCGATGAAGCCGCCGCGGATTTTCAGCAATCAAAAAGCTTCGAGACAAACGCCCTTCAGCATTACACGCGGGCCAGCCGGCTCGGAATCAACACGGCGGATTTCTGGGCCAGCTACGGCGAAATGCTGAATGCCCAGGGCCGATTCTCAGACGCCGCAAGCGCCCTCAATCGCGCCGTCGCCGCCGATTCCAATGTCGCCAAAACCCATTTGCAATTGGCCCTCGCTCAATCTCGCCTCGGAGATTACTCCGACGCCATCTCGCACTACGAAAAAGTTCTCTCGTTGACTCCTGACAACCCGGAAGTCCTCAACAATCTCGCAGTCTTGTACGCAACCGCGACAAACGCCGAAGTCCGCAGTCCAAAAATGGCCGTGCTCCTGGCGACGCGCGCTTGCGACGCGACAAACGATCAAAACGCCCGTTTCATGGATACTCTCTCGCGCTCCTATGCCGCCGGGAAGGAATGGTTTCAGGCCAACACCTGGGCAGACAAAGCCATCAAGCGCGCCACGCAATTACACGACGAAGAACTCATCGCCGAATTGCGCCCAAGATACGACCGTTACCTCGAACACAAGGCGGAATAAGCAAGTTAAGGTAGGGACGCCTCGCCGAGGCGTCCGCGGACGGGCCGACGAGCCGCCTCAAGTCTCCAACGTCTCCCTCTCTTCCGCGCTAGCGTAGGAGAGGGCAGGGAAGAGGAGGCTCCTTCTCTCTGCTGGAAAAATCGCAGCAGCGGCAAGATCCACCTTCCAACTCACCGTGCTGCTTTACAATTGACAATGACTTCCATCGCAAAACGGCATGTTCTTGGAATGTTTGCAAGCGCACCACGCGACATTTTTTTCAGCGTCGATCTTAACCTCCATCGGCGAAAATTCCGTCCCCTTGTGTGACCCATCACAAAAAGGTTGCGAAGCCGACTTTCCGCACGCGCACCACCAATAGGTTCCCGGTTCGGTTTTTTGGACGATGGGACTCTTCTGAAATACGACAGGATTGCTCATTCCGTTGCTTGTACACGCGGCCCCGAATTGCAGCAACGCAATTCCAAAAATGAATCAGAGGGTGTCCAATAATGGGCCAAGCGATTTCTTGGCACAACGACTTATCACAATTCGCGATGGCACAATCACTGCTTAAGTCTGCGTCACCATGGACGACAAAAATGAACGTCAACAGGCCGAAGGCGCAATTGCAAACGATCAGCTCCTTCTCGCGGCGCTTCTCGAATATTCCCAGGATTTCATTTACTTCAAAGACCGCGATTCGCGCGTGATCAAATGCAGCAAGGCGGTCGCCGAACGGTCGCCATTCGGCGCTGCGGACATTATTGGCAAGACCGACTTCGATATGTTTGACGAAGAGCACGCCCGCCCTGCCTTTGAAGACGAGCAGCAGATTGTCCGCACAGGCCAACCGTTGATCGGCAAGATGGAGCGCGAAGTCGCCAAGGACGGTCGCGAAACCTGGGCGCTGACTTCCAAAATGCCTCTTCTCAATAAGGACGGCGAAATCCTCGGCACGTTCGGCATTTCCAAAGACATCACCGCTTTCAAGCAAGCCGAAGCCGCCCTCGCGCACGAACGCCACTTATTGACGTCGCTGCTCGATAACTCCGTCGATTGCATTTATTTCAAGGACCTCGAGTCCCGCTTCGTCCGTTGCAGCAATTCCCAGAGCCGAAGATTTTCGGGCGGCAAAATCATCGGTAAAACGGATTTCGATCTGTTCACCGAGGAACATGCCCGCCCCGCTTTCGAGGATGAACAGGAAATCATGCGCACAGGCCGCCCGGTCATCGGCAAAGTCGAACGTGAAATTTCCAAGGACGGACGGGAATCGTGGGCTTTAACGACAAAAATGCCGTTGCGCGATCAGAACGGCGAAATCATCGGGACTTTTGGAATTTCCAAGGATATCACCGGCATTAAACAAGCCGAAGCCGAACTGGAAAAAACTCATAAAGAATACGTCCAGGCTTCGCGTCTGGCTGGAATGGCGGAGGTCGCGACAAGCGTCCTGCACAACGTCGGCAACGTGCTCAACAGCATCAACGTCGCCGCCACACTCGTGGATGAACGGGTCCGCAAGTCGCGCGTGACAGATGTCCGCCGCCTCTCTGCATTGTTTGAAGAACATTCGGATAACCTCGCGACTTTTTTGACGGCTGATCCGAAAGGCAAAAAAATCCCGGAATTCTTGCGCCAATTGGCCGATAAACTTGACTCCGAAAAATCCGCCGTGCTCGAAGAAGTCACTTCCTTGCGGTCCAACCTGGAGCACGTAAAAGAAATCGTCGCGATGCAGCAAAGTTACGCCCGCGTCGCCGGCGTCTTCGAGAATATCCAATTGGCCGATTTGCTGGAGGATGCCTTGCGAATGAATGAAGGCTCGCTCGCCCGTCACTCCGTCAAAGTTGTGCGGGACTACCGCGAACTTCCGACGATCTGCACTGACAAGCATAAAGTTTTGCAGATCCTCGTCAACGTGGTTCGCAACGCCAAATACGCCTGTGACGATTCAGGCCGCACCGACAAACAATTGACAATGCGCGTGACCGCAGCCGATGGCCGGGTGAAAATTTCTATAATCGACAACGGTGTCGGCATCCCAGCGGAAAACCTTACGCGAATATTCAATCACGGATTTACGACTCGCAAAGACGGGCATGGTTTCGGACTTCATAGCGGCGCTCTGGCTGCCAAGGAATTAGGCGGTTCATTCACGGTTTTCAGCGAAGGCCCGGGACTCGGCGCAACGTTCACTTTGGATCTCCCGTGCCAGCAGGCGACCGAAGAAACTCCTCCGGTCAATGCTCAAACGCCTCAATACAGCGCTGCTGTAAAATAAAAAATTCCATGAGCGACAATTTTAATCGGCGAATCCTGATTATCGACGACAATCGTGGCATTCACGAGGATTTCCGAAAATTGTTGTCGCCAAAAGACGACGGCGATGTGTTCGGAGACATGAGCGCGGACCTTTTCGGCGATGCGTCCGAAAAAACCGCCGCCATCAGCTTTGATATTGACTCGGCTTATCAGGGGCAGGAGGGCCTTGAAATGGTCAAGCAAGCCGCTGCCGCCGGCAAACCGTACGGCCTCGCGTTTGTCGATGTTCGAATGCCGCCGGGCTGGGACGGCATTGAAACCACCGCAAGACTTTGGGAAATTTGCCCCGAACTGCAAGTGGTGATTTGCACCGCCTACTCCGATTATAGCTGGGATGAAATGGCGCGACGCCTCGGCCACAGCGATGGTTTGTTGATCCTCAAGAAACCGTTCGACTCCGTGGAAGTGTTGCAAATGGCTGAAACGCTCGCGAAGAAATGGACGCTGGCCCGACAGGCGGCATGGCGGCTGGCGGACTTGAATGCAATGGTCAACCAGCGCACGCAGGAACTTCGCGCCTCAAATGAAAAGCTCGCCCGCGAAGTCGCCGAACGCTGTCAAACCGAAGTTCTTTTGTCGGCATTTTCAACTTTGGGTTTGCTCCTGAGCGCGACACAAACGGTGCGCGAAGCGGGTCAAAAAATAGTGGACACGGCGGATCGCCTCCTTGGCTGGGATGCCTGTTTGGTGGACCTTTACTCTCCCGACACGGATGTCCTGACACAAGTCCTCAACGCCGATTTGATTGACGGCCAGCGCAAGGAACGGGAAGGCAAAATCAAGACTCGCGCCCCGTCGCTTCTCGCCCGAAAGGCTCTCACTGAGGGAGCGCAATTGGTGCTCAAATGCAACCCCGGCAACAGTCGTATTGACGAATCTCCATTCGGAGAATTCACCCGCCCTTCAGCGTCGATCATGTGCGTCCCAATCCGCAACGGCAAAACCGTTACCGGCATGATCTCGCTTCAAAGTTTTACCCCTGAAGCTTACAGCCCGCAAAGCTTGGGCACATTGCAGGCGTTGGCGGATCATTGCGGCGGCGCGTTGGATCGAATCCGAACGGAATCCGCGCTGCGCAAAACTCAGGAGGATCTCCGGCAATCCCAGAAGCTCGAGGCCATAGGGCAGCTTGCGGGCGGGATTGCCCACGACTTTAACAACCTCCTCGCCGTCATTCGCGGGAACGCGGATTTGGGCCGAATGGACGCGGTCGGGATGTCCAGCGAAGTGACCGGCTGCCTCGATCAAATCAGCAAAGCCACCGATCGCGCGGCGAATTTGACGCGCCAATTGTTGACATTCAGCCGCAAGCAAATGATGCACTCGCAGCCCGTCGATCTCGACGAGATTGTGATGAACCTCAGCAAAATGCTGGAGAGAATCATCGGCGAGGACATCGCGCTTTGCTGCCATCGGCCAACATCGTTGCCGCTCGTTCAGGCCGACGCCGGAATGCTGGAGCAGGTCCTGGTGAATTTGGTTGTCAACGCCCGCGACGCAATGCCGGGCGGAGGTCAACTGCAAATTACTTCCGAGCACGTCACGTTCAATTCCACGCCCGACTCAGCTCATCCCGAGGCGCGCGAAGGTGATTTCGTTTGCCTGATTGTAAGAGACACCGGCCAGGGAATTCCTGCGGAAAACATGGCGCGTATTTTTGAGCCATTCTTCACGACGAAAGAAGTGGGGAAGGGGACCGGTCTCGGACTGGCGACCGTTTACGGAATCGTCAAACAACACCAGGGCTGGATTGAAGTCTCCAGTTACATTGGCGCCGGGACGACTTTTAAGATTTTCCTTCCCGCGCTAAAAGGAGTCCGCGCCCCGGCAAAATCCGGTTCGCCTGAAACTGAGGCCCCCGCTTCCGGACGCGAAACCATCATGCTGGTGGAGGATGACGAAGCGTTGCGCTACGTCACTCATCTTTTGCTGGAACGCTGGGGTTATCGCGTCATCCAGGCGGGCTCCGGGCCGGAAGCGATGAAAATCTGGGAAACACGCGCATCCGAAGTGGATTTACTCTTGACAGATGTCATCATGCCGGAAGGCATCACGGGCCGCAAGCTGGCCGAGGAGTTGCTCAAGAAAAAACCGGCTCTCAAGGTCATTTTACAAAGCGGTTACGGCGGCGACGTGATGCGCGACGGCACAGCGTTTCTTCATCGCACAAACAGTTGCTTTCTGCAAAAGCCCTGTCCGCCGCGTGATTTGCTTTGGGCCGTGCGCCGCTGCCTGGACAATCTCCCCGTCAAACGCGACCACTACGCCGTCGGCGTTTTTTGATTTTTTCATCCTCCTAATCGTAATCTTAATCCTACTCTTAATCTTCTTGACCAGAAGATTATCACCAAGACTCAAAGCTTACGAACACAACGGAACCCATACGAATCCATCGTCAAACAAACATCCGTCGCCCCCGATTCATCGCAATCGCGCGCATAGGAAGTGCAATTCTCCGAACTGCTCGACCACGCCCCGCCTCTGAGCACTTTCTTTTCCCCGTTATCGGCCCCACGCGGATTGTTCGTCGGGCTGTTGCGATAATACTTCGTCCCGTAATAATCATTGCACCATTCCCAAAGATTTCCCGTCATGTCGTATAACTTCCAGGGATTCGGTTTTTTTTGCCCGACCGGATGCGTCTTCGATTCGGAATTATCCTGAAACCATCCGTAAAGCTTGAGTTGATCGTCGCTGTCGCCAAAAAAATACTTCGTCTTCGTTCCCGCGCGGGCCGCGTATTCCCACTCCGCTTCAGTTGGAAGCCGATAGCCACTCGCGGAAAAATCGCAATCGCCCGTCTTCAAATCGTAGCAAGGCGTCAGCCCTTCCTGCGTGGAACGCGCATTGCAAAACTTGATCGCCGCGAGCCATGTCGTCTGTTCAACAGGATTGCGCGGATTCTTGCGCCGCGACGGATTGGTTCCCATGAGTTTTTCATAGACCTCCTGCGGAACCAGCGTTTGATCCATGAGAAACCCATCAACTTTCACATTGTGCGCCGGCTTGACATCGATTGGCCCGTCCGCATTACCCATCACGAACTCGCCGCTCGGAATTTTAACCATCATCATGCCACAGGCGGTTTTAACCAACTGATCGTCCACCGCTGCTGGTGCAGTAGCCTCGGTTGCAGTAGCTTTAGGCGCATCGGGTTTCGGTGTGTCCGTTTTCTCACCGCATCCAACAAGCAAAAAGCCGAAAACAAGAATGGCCGTCTGAGCAGAAAATAGGCTGGTGATGTGTTTGCTAAATTCATCAGCCCGGGGAGCGCGGGCGTCTCGCCCGCATCTGGCGGCGTCCCGCCGACGGACTTTTTGAATAAAATTAGCAGAAATCACACTAAATTTACGGTTCAAAGAAATAAAGTGTCCGTCGCGATTCCCAGCGCACTGGCCGCCGGAGTATCAGGCGCGATTGCTCCCAAATATGCTTCGCGACCATCGCTTTCTCCGGCGAATCCCCGCAATCCAGCGCCGCCGTTTGCGTCAACCGCATAACCAGCCTGTTGTAATGCCTGCAAAGATCGTCCTGATCGCCGGCAGTCGGGCGCACGTCGAGATTGCCGCAGTTGTATCCGTCGCCCTTTCCCGCGAGAAGTTCTTTCTTCATCGCTTCGGTTTTCTCCTGCACAGCGGAAAGCGGCGTCGCATAAATTTCCCCAGTCTTCGACTTGGCCTCAGTCACCATCGCCTGCAATTTGGAAATATAATCGTGCATTTTCGGATGACTCTTCTCCTCATCGGCAAGATAATTTCCCGTCTGATCAAAGAAAGCGCCGTATTGATCCAGCCGCCCGCGAATTTCCCGGATAAACTCAAAAAGATGCGTCGCCAGGTTAACCCCCACAGTCGCCCTCTCCGCCTGCGGAATCTTGGACAAGTGGGTCGTCGTCGCGCAAACCGGCCTGTCATACATAAACTCCGGCGGCGTCGAGTAGCTCAATTGCCTGAGCTGGTTCGCCCCAAGGTCGAGCAACGCCTCCGCCTTCTCCTTTCCAAGCGCCTGCTCCAGAATTTCGACCGGCGAATACAAATCCGCCGCCGCCGGCTCCAGGAAATAAATCAGTGCGTCGCCCTTCGGGATGAATCCTTTCTCAAAGTGGAGCATCGTTTTCTCCCCATCGAAGTAAAATGGATAATGGTTCCAGTCCTCGAACCAAACTCCCCACATCCGCGTGTTGGCGTTCGCGAACGGAAACGAATACTGCAAATAAGGTTCGTCAAAATACGGTTTGCCGCCCGTCGATACAAAAAATTCCCCCATCCAACGCGCCGGGAACGGTCGCTGCCAGCCGATCGCCGTGTAATCGTTCAACCAATCCTCCTGCAACGCCTCCCGATGCCAGATATTCGGATGGTCAACAAAAGAAATCGAAAACCCCGCCTTGTCCGTCGCGATAGAAAACGTGTCAATCGCCCGCTTCTCTTTCTCGCCCGAAATCCCCAGCGAAACTGCCTGCTCGCCGCTCTCCCACGCCGCCACCATCATGCTGTCGCCCCCATCGACCAGCCCTACAAACCATTGCGTGGACGGCAACTCGATTTTTTCTCCCCGCAACGCCTGCGGATCGTAGCAAACATCCGCGCCCACCAGCGACGGCAAAATCCCATACTTCAAATCGCAATTCCGCGCCTGAAAACTCCGCACATTCTTTGCCTCGATCCGCACCAACCCCTTCGTCGTGAACCACGCAGTGTAAGACCGATCCCCCGCCGTCACGCGAATCCCGCTCTTGTCCCCATCGTGAACTGTCTCGCTCTTCGCATTCTCAAACGTCGGCGAAGGCGCCAAAACTGTCCGCTCCTTGAAAGTTCCCCCAATCGCCGAAGAAATTACCAATCCCCCGTCGCTGCTTCGCGCAATCCCCGCAATATGCCGCGCCTTCAAGCCAGTCGTGCCACTCGGCGCGTTCCACGACTCCACCGCGCTCGCCACCGTCGGTTCATGCCGCGTCAATTCGCACGCATCCACCAGTATCGGAGCCTTCATCTTGCCCAGCACGCCGTGATAAGGCCGCATTTCATCCGTGAACCCGCCCACTGACACCGCGATCTTCCCGCCGCGATCCAGCGCGCAAAACGCCTTCAGCTCCGTCCATTCGTCCTTCTTGACAGGCAACTCCGTGCAGGAATACGCCTCCCACGGCTCGTCCGGGTCCTGCAAAACAATCGTCACCGGCTCGTCCGCCTCCGACTTCACCCAGCACCGAAATTCATACGCCCCCGCCATCGCCCCCGCCACGCGCTGCTCAACCGCCGTCGCCGCTGGAACCAAGACAGCCTGCTGCCCCTCATGCGCGCCCGCAGTGACCAACTTAACATCCGCCGCGCCCGCCCCAACACCCTGCCACGACGTCGCCCCGCCGCCGCTGCTCGCCTCCTCAAACCTGGCGTTCTTGAGCAAATTCCCTTCCCCCCGCGCCGACAACACAACAAACCCGGCCAGTCCGCACAAAAGCGGAACCATACTTCGCGGCCAAAACTTCCGCTGACAATTACAAAAAATCATTTTCGCGCCCTCATGACTTGCGTTTAACGATTAAATACGTCTCCGAAGCAAATTTGCCGCTCCATTCTCCAAAATCCGCGCCGACTCGCTTATGCAAGTGACATCCGTGTTTCCTTACGATTCGTTCGACATCCTGCGATTCGACGCCATACATGGGAATAAAAGTTTTGCCGCTGTTCTTAAACTTGCGGTACGATTCCACAAACCAATTCGGCACAAACGCCCGCAACCCATGCGTCCGCACAGTCTGAAAATAAGCAACCCCGCCCGGCGCGAGCAAATCCATGAATTCCGCGATATACAAGAGCTGATGCTTCGTCGGGATATGCTGCAGAACAATGCTCGAAAAAATAAAATCAAACTTGCCCCTCGGAAAAAGACTCAAGTCCGTCCGCACATTCAGATGATACTGAACCCTGTCGCCGAACTGGTTGAACTTCGGCGCCTGTTGAATCATCGACTCCGAGACATCCACGCCATCGACATGCTCGAAATGCTTTGCCAGCGCCTGCGAAAGCCTCCCCAATCCGCACCCAAAATCCAGCGCATTGCCATGATTGACAGTCATCCCCGTTTCCTCAATCGTCCTGAGAGCCTCCTCAATCTGCTTCCGCCCCGTCGCAAAAAATTCCTCAGGCGACCACTTTCCGCCCCGCTTACCGTCGAAACTGAGGATCGCCCACATTGGGTCCTCATTGCCGAGGTCAGTCCAATTCCTGCGTGCTTCGTCAATCGTCATGTCGTGTGCCAGATTATCACCGCGGCGGAAACGCCTTTCAACCCTTTTCCGAACCCGAACTGACACGCCCCACGATTAAAACTTTCCCGAGATTCCAGTGTTCAACCATAAGACGAATGAATCCCGAGGCAACCAAGCCCGCCGCATTGTCATCCAACTTGGCCGCTGCAACTTCATGTTGCCCGCGCAACAATGATAAGATCGGAAACTCCCTTGGATTCACGCTGGTCGAAATGCTCGTTGTCATCGCCACCATCGGAATCCTTGCCGCGCTTCTATTGCTCTCGCTAAGCAGCGTCAAAGCAAAAGCCCAACAAATTCAATGCGTCAACAACCTCCACCAACAAGGCATCGGTTTAAGCACATTCCTCTCAACCTACGCCGTTTATCCGCTCTGGGCCGGATCGACGAATAGCTATCCGCCGGGCCTATGGTGGGAGGAGCAGTTGCAGCTCGGCGGCTTTGGCATCACGAACCCTGTTTCACACTACTGGCAGAAGGGTGTGTGGCTCTGCCCGTCAGCGCAAATGCACGATGGGAATCTCGATAATCGACCCTACTACGGTTACAACGGATTTGGCGTGCTCGGCGTGGAAATCTTACCAACAACTTCGGCCTGATGGGGCATCACGAAATGAATTGGGAAAATGCAAATGCAATTAAGGAGTCGGAAATCGTTGCCCCCGCAGAAATGACAGCAATTGGCGAGAGCGACAGCATCGCCTTCATGCGCAACTTGGGTTATGATCTCCTCAAAGCCACCACGCGCCACGCCGGGAAGATCAACGTGCTATCCTGCGACGGCCACGTTGAGTCGCAAACCCCCGCATACCTCTTTGAAAACACCAGCGACGCCGCCCTGACCCGCTGGAATCGCGACCACCAACCCCATCGCGACCGCCTCTAACGCTCCACGAAGCCGCTCTTCAATCGTGGCAACTCCGCGTAAAGAGCCTGAAACCCAGGCTATGTTGGCTGAGTTCGACAGGTTGAGGAAAGATTCTCGTCTAATAAAAACGCAAACCAAAGAATTTTAATTCCTTGTTGAAGGGGGTGGCAAGAATTGAGGAATTAAGCATTCAATCAATTGTGTCAACTCGACGATATCGGTAATAAGTTCTTCGACCTTTTCAGGGGTAAGGTTCAATTGCTTCAGTTTCTCCCTGTCTTTGAGTTTTGAAATTAGTGCCGTCCGTTTCAATCGTGCCTTAACTAAGTCTATGCGATTTAGCTTCAGAATTCTGCAATGGTAAATAGCCGGCTTCGAGTCAAGGTGGGGGACAATCTGGCTCTGCGAATTTTCAAAAAGCAATTCGTTATAATCGGATTCTTCCGTGCAGTTCAGAAATCGCGCTCTCATCTTCCGTTCGTCGTCATCAGGCCAAAAATTCAATTTATGTTTGTTGCATTGACGGCATGCCAAAAACAAATTCTGGTAATTTGTGTACGAGCCGCCTTTTGATGTGGGACGAAAATGATCAATCTCAAAAGCATTGTCTCCCCCGACGCATTCTGAATGGCTTAAGCAATATGCGCACCTTCGACCAAAATCCGCGAGAAGTGATGGTAGCGCGTCACTTCTGAAGTGCTTTTTATTTTTTCTAATAGATGATGGCGGATTGCGCCTTTTTATCCTCGGACGAGAACTCATCTATGCTCCAACTCTGTCAAGTTTCTCAAGAAGTTGGTCAATTTTGGAATAAAGCCTTTCGCGCGCAATGACTGTGTCTGGCGGTAGTGGCTTGTCGACAGTTCTACGACCATCCAGCATCTCCAGTTCTTTTTTCTCCAATCCTGTAATTGATCCCAATGCTTCCTTGATGGCTAACTTGTGAAATCGATTTTCCTCAGCAAATGAGAGGGGTTTTGGCACTGCTGGAAAGGTTAACCGGAGAGCCGACGACATCGTTTTGTCTGAAACCAGGAGCGTGATTGGGAGACTGGCCTGAGACGCGCTAATGGGATTATCGGCACAATAAAACCCTGCTGTGGACGATTCAGGAGGAAGCATTCCAATTGCAAGCGGAAAGGCCAGAAGGCAATGGGCGCTTTTGGAGATATTTATTGTTTTCATGAAGCCTTCTGTTGAGCCCAGTCGTCGATGTAAATGGCCTTAACAATACCCAGTTGAGCTTCGATCGGCATGTTAATACTCACGGTAGCAACGCATGGGGCCGAAGCTGTAGCCGTGGCGAGCAAATGCAGCCTAACAAATAGAGGATTCGTCTCGCTCATTTGGCCGCTCCGGGAGAAGGCAAAAATTTGCCCATAAAAAACATCGAATTTTTCAGAAAAAAAGGGTGTCGGCTCATCTGGTTTAACATCCTGCATTTTGTTAAAATAGTCGACCGTTTCATCCTTGTTGCTAAGGATTAGGTCGTTTGGCAAAAACACTGTTGCCCCCTTGAGCAACTGCCCGGCAGAGAGACAAGCAAAATTGACACGCACAATCCCCTTCTCGAACAGGACATTATATGAATTAGCAAAAATGGCCGGAATCGTCGTGGACTCATCCTGCTTAAGGGAAATCTGGCCCGGCTTCGGAAGAGGTAATTTGGGAATTTTTGCCATGTCAGATCAAGTTTATCCAGATAGACTTTAAGCGCACACGCTCACACGATTGACTTTAACAAACTACGTTTAATTAGCAATCGGCATTTCCTTCCTCAGACTTGAGGCGCGGAAGATTAACGATGTCTCCCTTCTTCATCCAATTACATCGGAGGCCGAATAATCAGGCTCATCGGCGCCGTCCGCTTTTTCGAGACCGGCGACAGCCACGCCAAGCCACTCAGCACTTTCAGCAGAGTTTTCCTTCGGCAGAATGGTGACCATCAGAGAAGAATCCGTAGGCAGATCAAACGGCTCATCAAGAACAATCTCTTTGCCATTAAAATGCGCTTTCAAAGTAACCGCAGGCATGACCGCAAGTTAGCCCTTACCGCCTCAAGTCGCAAGAACTCAGTAAAAACAGTTTCATTTCCTCATCCTTTATATCCTGTTCATCCTGTCAAAAACCCTATCCCGTTGCATTGCGCCTTTGCTTCTTAGCGCCCTTGCGTTGAATTACCCGTCAAGCCTCGTGCCTGCTCTTCCAATCCAGGTATGCCTTCAACCCCATCGTCGCCAGCGCCAGGAACGCCAGCAACGTCGCCACCGCAAACGGCGCTGCCGGATCGAACTCATTGTAAAGCTTCTCCACGCGCAAGGGCAGGGTATCCGTTTCGCCCGCAACATGCCCCGACACCACCCAGACCGCCCCGAATTCTCCCATCGCTCGCGCATTGCACAGCACAATCCCATAGAATAGGCCCCACTTGATCGACGGCAACGTCACCATCCAGAACGTCTGCCAGCCGCCCGCGCCCAACGTCAGCGCCGCCTCCTCCTGATCGCGCCCCTGCTGGTGCATCACCGGGATCAACTCCCGCGCCACATAAGGAAACGTCACAAAAATCGTCGCCAAAACCATTCCCGGCACCGCGAAAATGATTCGCACATGATGCGCCTCCAGCCACGGCCCCAGCAACCCGCTCGCGCCGAACAACAACACAAACATCAACCCCGCCACAACCGGCGAAATCGAAAAGGGCAGGTCAATCAACGTTAATAACAGCGTTTTCCCGCGAAACTCAAACTTCGCAATCGCCCACGACGCCGCCAGCCCGAAAATCGCGTTCAACGGAACCGTGCAAACCGCCACCAACAACGTCAAACGCACCGCCGCCGCCGTGTCCGGGTCCTTCAACGCCGTCCAATAAACCTTCCAACCATAAGCAAACGCCTGTGCGAACACGTTGACCAGCGGCAACAGCAAAAACACAGCCGAAAACAGCACCGCCGCAAAAACCAACCCCCATCGCAAAAACCACGACCCGCCGAGAGGGTCCGACGCCGTCCGCGCCTTCGATCTTGTGAGAGTGGGCGTGTTCATTGGGACAACTCTGAATTCTGTGGTAGGGACGCCTCAGCATCCGCGAGCGGTGCATCCCTCTCTGTTCTGACTCCGAGGCGTTGTGGTAGGGACGCCTCGCCGAGGCGTCCGGGGTTGGCGGCTTTAAGCGGGCGACCAAAATTTAAATGTTTGCGAGGCATATTCATTGCTGCTCGAAACTCGACGACCACGATTGAAGCCAGTTCAAAGTCAGCAACACACCGAACGAAAAAACCATTAGCACCATCGCCACCGCCACCGCCCCGGTATAATCATATTGGTCCAGCCGTTGGACAATCAGCGACGGCGCGATTTCCGTCTGCGGCAAATTCCCCGAAATAAACGCGATTGATCCGTATTCCCCCAACGCCCGCGCAAACGACAAACCGAACCCCGTCAACACCGTCGGCAGCAGAGTCGGAAGCGTAATGCTGATCACCGTCCGCAACCGCCCGGCCCCCAGACACGCGGCGGCTTCCTCCACCGCCTTCTCCAGCGATTCAATCACCGGCTGAACCGTCCGCACCGAAAACGGCAACCCGACAAACGTCAGCGCAATCACGACGCCCAGCCGCGAAAACGCCCCTTTGATTCCCATCGGAACCAGAAAATGCCCCAGCCATCCGTGATCCGAGAAAAGGTTCGCCAAAGTCAACCCCGCCACCGCCGTCGGCAGCGCAAACGGAAAATCGATCAACCCATCCAAAATGCGCCGACCCGGAAATCGCCGCCGCACCAAAACCCACGCCACCAGCGTCCCAAAAAGCGCATTGATCAACGCCGCCGCCAGCGACGCCCCCAGGCTCAATTCGTAAGCGGAAATCGCCCGCTCATTCGTCGCCAGCGTCCACAAGTCCTTGATTGGCAACCGCGAAGCCTTCAGCACAAGCGCCCCCACCGGCGCGAGCACCACCACAGTCAAATAAATAATCGTAATCCCCAGCGTAAGGTTTAAGCCGGGCAGGGGATTGGACGGAGTCGAAGCCTTCGCGCTCATTAGCAACTACCGACGGCTTCGGTTGATTTGGTCAAACACCCCTCCTTCATCAAAATGAATCTTCTGCGCCTGCTTCCACCCCCCAAACATTTCCTCGATTGTAAACAAACCCACCGTAGGAAAATCCTGATATTTCGGCTCCCGCGATCTTGGCCTAAAATAATGCTTCGCCGCAATTTCCTGCCCTTGCGGTGTATAGAGGAATTTTAAATACGCCTCCGCCACCGCCCGCGTTCCATGCGCGTCCACATATTTGTCAACGACAGCCACCGGCGGCTCCGTCAAAATACTTCGCGGTGGATAAACAATATCAAACCTGCCTTTCCCAAATCCATTAACAATCATCAACGCCTCATTCTCCCATCCGACCAAAACGTCGCCAATGTTATGTTGCACAAAAGTCGTCGCCGCGCCGCGCGCCCCTTCGTCCATCACAGGAACGTTCGCGTACAATTGCGACATGAATTTCCGCGCCGCCGCATCGTCGCCATTATTTTTTTTCAGCGCATCGCCGTACGCCGCAAGATAGATCCATCGCGCGCCGCCGGAAGTTTTTGGATTCGGCGTGACCACGCTGACGCCCGGTTGCGCGAGATCGTCCCAGTCCTTGATTTTCTTCGTGGAGTCGTGGCGGACGAGAAAAACAATCGTGGAAGTGTAAGGGCAACTATTATCAGGCAACCGTTTCTGCCAATCCTCAGGAAGCAATTGCGCCTTATCGTGCAACGCATCAATGTCCCAAGCCAACGCGAGCGTCACGACATCAGCCTGCAATCCGTCGATGACCGAACGAGCCTGTTTGCCGGAACCGCCGTGCGATTGCCGGACAGTCACGTCGTCGCCGGTTTTCGTTTTCCAATCCTTCGCAAACGCGGCGTTGATCTCCGTGTAAAATTCGCGCGTCGGATCGTAAGAGACATTTAAAAGGGAAATCGAATTCCCCGCCTCCACGGAAAAACCGGCAAGCGTGATTAAAACTACTAAAAAAAATCTCGCCATTCTGGCAATCATGCAAAAAAAGCTATCGGAAATCCCTATTATGTCAATAGACATTGTTGGCATTAAAGTATTCACTATTGAAAGCTCTGGATTTCAATTGTTTGCTTAGTAATAAGATAATCTTGACCGTATCAGTAGAGATGGCATCTTATAAACAATGAAACTTTCCGTTCGAGGTGAGTACGCCATTCGTGCGTTGTTGGTGCTTGCCTTGAACTATGGAGAGGAAGTGGTCCGCATTCAAGACATTTCAAAACAGCAGAATATCCCGAAGAAATTCCTCGAGCAGATTCTGAATGATTTGAAAGCTTTGGGTGCTGTCGAAAGCCGTCGAGGCGCAGCGGGAGGATACCGATTGGCGCGACCGCCGCAGAATATCACACTGGCATCTGTGGTTCGCCATGTGGAAGGGGCGCTTGCGCCGGTGAGTTGCGTGAGTGACCGGTTTTATGAGCGTTGCACTTGTCCGGACGAGGCGCGTTGCCCGATTCGTGAAGTCATGGCCGAAGCGCGCGAGGCCGTTGTCAAAGTCATGGAGCGCGTGACGCTCGCGGATTTGTGCGAACGAGCGCAACGCCTGGGAAGCGCAGCGCAGGCGACCATGGAGTACGCGATTTAGCGGCTGAGCGCTCAGCGAATCCGTTTGGCCTTTAAATTGCGGACGCTTGCGGCCATTCTTTCCCCGGCCTATGAAGAACATTATCCTTTTGTTATCCCTTTGCTTGACATGGACGCTCAATGCCCAAACGACCAATGCGCCGAGATCGAATTTTGAGGCTTACAACGCGCTCGCCGACACGCCGCTTCTAAGGGGCATGTCCGTCATTGGAACGTTGAACAACCAGCTCAATTATCCGGTGGAGATTCGAGTCGAGACGCTTACAAACATACTTTACTCCAATACCGTGTACGCGGTTTCGCTCCGGACGCGACTGGCGTCAAAGCAACTGGAGGTGGATTATATCGACTACGATGAATTGGACGGGTTGATCCGCGGAGTTCAATTCATTTCGCAGTCGGACCATAACGCGACGCCCCTGGATAATTTCGAGGCCGCTTACCGGACGCGATGCGGCATGTCGCTTCTCAAGGTCTCCAATGGCGCCAAACTGACGATTGTCATGAAGTCCGGCGACGTTTTGGCGACGCGAAACGAAATGGCCTCTTTTGTCCTGGATGATCTGGGGCGATACTTGACTGCCGCCAAGGCCAAACTGGATGCGCTTGCGAGCAGTGGCCAATAGGTCGTCGGGGCAATGCCCGACCTTTCAAACCAATGGCCATCATCCTTTTATTTGATCCGCACAAGTTCTGGCACCTTGCCGCAGCGGGAGTGGCGCTGACGCTGGCGATCATCGCGTGCGGACACGCGGTTCTTTACAAACGCGAAACCCGATCGGCCATTGCCTGGGTGGGATTCATCTGTCTCGTGCCGATGGTCGGGTCGCTGATGTATTTTGTTTTCGGGGTAAACCGCCTCCGGCGACGAGCGGTTTTGTTGCGCGGACAAATGGAGCGCTACCGAGTGGATTCAGCGCTAGGCGAATGTCAGCCGGAGCAGTTGCCGGAACATTTGCCGCCCCACGCCGGCCATATGACTTTACTGGCTCGCGTCGTGGGCGTCGTGGTTGGCCGGCCGATTCTCACTGGCAACGAAATCAAGCCGCTGATCAACGGCGACCAGGCTTTTCCGGCGATGCTTGCAGCCATTGGGGGAGCCAAAAAAACGATTTCCCTCCAGACTTACATTTTCGACCGCGACGACGTTGGCATCGAATTCGCCAAAGCGCTGGGTGATGCGTCCCGGCGCGGCGTTGAAGTGCGCGTATTGATCGACGCAGCGGGAACGCGATATTCGTGGCCGAGCATTTTGGGCGAATTGCGCAGTCAACAAGTTAAATTTGCGCGCTTTTTGCCGACGATCGCGCCGTGGAGCGTGACGACTCTGAACATGCGGACTCACCGCAAACTGCTGGTGATCGACGGCGTGGACGGATTCACCGGCGGAATGAATATTCGCGCGGGAAATTGCCTGCTGAAGAATCCCGCAAGCCCGGTGCAGGACATTCATTTTCACGTTCGCGGGCCGGTGGTTACGCAATTGCAGGAGGCGTTTACCGACGATTGGATGTTCACAACGAATGAGGCGTTGCGCGGCGAAGCATGGTTTCCCAAGCCGCAGGCGCACGGCAACATGCTGGTGAGGGGGATTACCGACGGACCGGATGAAGATTTCGAGAAATTGCGCTGGACGCTGCTCGGTGCATTGTCAATTGCAAGGCGTTCGGTCAAAATCATGACGCCGTATTTTCTGCCGGATGCGGCGATCGTCTCGGCGCTGATTCTGGCGTCGATGCGCGGCGTGAAAGTGGAGATTCTTTTGCCGTCAATAAATAATTTGCCGGTGGTGCATTGGGCGTCGCGGTCGATGTGGTGGCAGATTCTGGAGCACGGTTGCCGTATCTGGCTGACTGCGCCGCCATTCGATCATTCCAAGTTGATGGTCGTCGATGGCTGTTGGACGCTGGTAGGTTCCGCGAATTGGGATGCGCGCAGCCTGCGCCTCAATTTCGAATACAACCTTGAGTGCTACGATCCCGGTTTCGCCGCCCAACTTGAAGCTCTCATCGAAGAAAAGCGAAAAACCGCCCACGAAGTGACAATGGAAGAAGTTGACGCTCGCTCCTTGCCAATCCGCCTTCGCGACGGCCTTGCTCGACTCCTCTCGCCGTATTTGTGAGTAAACTTCGCCTTCACTCCTTGACTCGAGTAACATAAATGATACCATATGACCGGCCCGTTTGAGATTCGGGAATTCGTCGAAAATGGGTCTTCGCCATTCGGGGAATGGTTTGAAGATTTGGACAACGTCACCGCGGAACGCGTGGACAAATATTTGCGACGCCTGGAACAAGGTAATTTTGGCGCGGCTAAGGCGTTGCACGAAGGAATATTTGAATTACGAATGGATTTTGGGCCGGGGTACCGCATTTATTACGGTCGCGAGGGCGGCGCACTTATAATTTTACTTGGCGGCGGAAGCAAGCGAAGGCAGAGCGCCGACATTGCAGCCGCCGTGGTGCGTTGGAAACGTTATAAACAAACAAGAAATTAGAATGATAACCACGCGAGATTATCGGGAAACTGCAACGGCGCGAATCAAACGCGACCGTGAATATGCGCGTCTCTTCTATGCTGGCGCGGTCGAGATGCTTTTGGAAGGTGACACGGCAGGGGCGCTTTCCAGGTTGCGCGATTTGGTTAATGCAGAAATCAGCTTCAAAGAACTGTCTCGACAAACCGGTTTGGGTGAAAAATCTCTTCATCGAATGCTCAATCGCAACGGCAATCCCACTGCTCACAACCTGGGCGCAATATTGCGGAGTATCGCGGAGGATTTGGAAATCAAGCCACGCGTGGAATTCGCCTAATTTGGAATCGACTCAACGTGTTTTAAATTGAAGGCGCACGGAGTCTGAAAATTAAGCTGTGCTTAACTCTCACCGGTAGAATCCGAATACTGATACCATGAATTGCCGAGAACGCATCGCCATTGACCCACTCGTGCGTAGCGGCAAACCATGCATTCGCGGGACTCGCATTGCTGTGACTGACGTGCTGGATTATTTGGGAAGCGGCATGTCCACCCCCGAAGTCCTTGAGGACTTTCCTGATCTGACCGCTGAAGATATACAAGCCTGCCTTTTATTTGCCGTAAACGGCTCTTAATCGTCATCTTCGCGCGATGTGTTTCATACGATTGACGCGCCGCCAGATTTGACTGATTCTTCTGTCTTCAATGCAAGACACATATACTCGATGGGGCGTTGTTGGCGCGGCGCAAATTGCGCGGAAAAACTGGTTGGCCATTCTCAACAGCGGCAATGGCGTCGTCGCGGCGGTGGCAAGCCGAAAGCTGGAGTCGGCCATGCGATTTATTGATGACTGTCAGGCCCAGGCGCCTTTTCCATTCACACCGAGCGCTTCCGGCAGTTACGCCGAACTGATCGCCGCGCCCGACATCGACGCCGTCTATATTCCATTGCCGACCGCGTTGCGGAAGGAATGGGTTCTCGCCGCCGCCAAAGCGGGCAAGCACGTCTTATGCGAAAAACCGTGCGCAGTGCGGACAGCCGACCTTGAGGAAATGGTGGCAGCCTGCCAGCGGAACGGCGTCCAATTCATGGACGGCGTAATGTTCATGCACAGCCGGCGACTGGAGACTGCGCGCGCGGCAATGCCAGAAACGGTTGGAACGATGCGCCGCCTGAACCTGGCTTTTACGTTCAACCAGGACAAAACTTTCTTCACGACAAACATTCGCGCCAACAGCGCGCTCGAACCGCACGGGTGCGTTGGCGACCTGGCCTGGTATTGCATTCGTTTTGCTCTGTGGGCCGTTGATTGGAAAATGCCCCGTCAAGTCACTGGCCGGTTGCTGACCGAGAGCAAGCGAACGAAGGGCGGGGGATGTGTGCCCACCGAATTCTCGGGCGAACTTCTTTTCGACAAAGGAATTTCCGCCGGGTTCTATGCGTCGTTCATTACGGAAAATCAGCAATTGGCGATGATCAGCGGCGACCGTGGATATTTGCGGATCGACGATTTTGTTCTGCCATTTTTCGGCAACGAATTGGAGTTCACTTCGCGCAACACCTCTTTTGCAATCAACAACTGCACATTCAACATGGAGCCGGGATTGCGCCGTTGGACAACACCCGAATACAGCAACAACCACCCCAATGCGCAGGAAAGCAATATGTTCAGAAATTTTGCCGCGCAAATCCAATCGGGAAGGCTGAATACGGATTGGCCGGAATGGGCCCTCAAAACGCAAAAGGTCATGGACGGCTGCCTAGAATCAGCGCGAAGAAAATCTTAAGGATCTTATGAGACGCAAAGTTCCAAAAGTAAAAGCTCAACAAAGTGTGGCGATACCGCAGAGGCTGGTTCAGTTTCTCAAGTATGCTAATGAGCTGATCTTTAGTGGAGACGAGGCTGCGATTACTCCGTCGGACGACTTGATTCAAATAGTGGAGTTCCGGGGATACCTTTTGGCTTACGGCGGTTTGAAGGAAGAGGGCGGCTCTCAGTTTGAATTCGGTTATTTCACAGAGCCGAAGCAGACTGACAAAAAGTGGGAATTTGAACTAAGCCGAGAGCAGATTGCAGAAATTGCGAAAAACCGACTCACGCATTTGACATTGTGGGCCTGCACGTCTCCGGATTGCGGGTGCAAATTCCAAAGGGCAGACGACACTTGTTTCGAGTGCGACTACGAAGAAACGCCCACACCCTAATCCAGCGCTGCGGTGATTTAGGAATGTCAATTGCCATCAATTCGTCATGGAACGAATACCATTGAGGGTTGGCACGAAAACAGCTATTTACGTCCCCGGAAATGGAAAACATTCAGTTAAGCCTCAAGCGCGCCGCGATCAGCAATTACAAGAGCATCAAACACGCTGAACTGAATAATCTCAACAACCTCACCCTTTTGATGGGGCGCAACAATGCGGGCAAATCCAATTGTCTCGATGCGTTTAAGTTTCTCGCGGAAGCCTCAGTCGATTTTGATGAAGCCGTCAAGCTCAGGGGAAACGGCATCAACGAAGTCCTGCATCGCAAGCGGGCCGAGGAGTCGATGGAGTTTGTCCTGGAATTTGCGCTGACGCCCCGAAAACGGATAGAGCTGATCAACCTGCTCTTTGGCGGAAATTCGCAAGTTGTTCCGGGTGACGTCGCCAACTCCAATTTTCTTTCGTCGCTGACGCTGAAAATCACGATTTCGCGCGATGGCTTTGACGAGGAGCTTTTCATTCCGAATGTTTCGGGTGATCGACCGTTTCTCTTGTTCGCAACTAAAGGGCGAGGGGATGTCCTGGAGGCCATCAGCGGACAGTTGGAGACATTGTGCAAACGGTGCGCAGGCGAATTGCCCGCGGAACCCGCGGTTCTTGAAATAAAGCCGGAGCTGGTCAAGCCATACCGATTGCGATTGGGCTTGCCGGACGTGCCGGGGGCGTTTCCGATTTCAGTTGAATTGGCCACTGCTGTACTCAAACAGATTTCCACGCTGGAATGGATCGATCCGCTGCGGCGAATGCCAACCTCTTCCCCCATTCAGGGCAAACACACCTTGACTGCGGACGTGTCGAATTTGCCGGATGTCCTGCATTGGCTCTACAATAATAAGCCGAAGCAATTCCGCCGGATTGCGTCTGAAGTTTCAAAACTTGTCCCGAATCTCGGCAAACTCTACACCCCAACCGAAGAAAATCAGGCGACACTCGGTATTATTGACGCAATGGATGAGGACCTGGTTTATTCCATGAACCAGATGAGTTTCGGCACGCGTTCAATTGTCGCAATCGTCGCGAAGCTGACTCTCGCGCCGCCGGGAACATGGGTGTGCATCGAGGAGCCGGAGACTTACCTGCATCCTCAGGCGCAGGTGGAACTTTTCTATTTTCTGCGCGAGGAAGCGAAGACCAAGCGTGTTTTTGTCGCGACCCATTCCACGTCGGTCGCCGCGTCGTGTCCGATTTCGTCGCTCTTCGTCGTGCAGCGCGACGCGGAAAATTGCACGGGAATTGTTCCTGTCACCAAAGAGAACGCGCTTGAGGTCATTGAACAATTGGGCGTGAAGCCTTCGTTTAGCTTCGAGGCGGGCGCGATTGTATTTGTGGAAACTTCCGAGCACGTGCCGATCTTTGACGCGTGGGCGCGCAAGTTCGATTTCGGCCTCAAGGTTCAGTTTCTCGACGCTGAATGTGGTTGCACGTTGCATTTCACGGCCAATGCGCGGATCGCTTTGAGTCATTTCGTCCAGACAATGGTGTTCGCAGTATTCGGCAATGGCAGCGAAATTTCGAGCCAGTGCAAAAGGACAATCGTCGAACATTTAAAACTCCCCGAGGATCAAGTCTTCATCACGGACTATCCAGAGTTGGAAGGTTATTTGCTTGACGCCAAGGCGATCCTTCGCGCGTTCCCGGCGATTACTTTGTCGCCCGCTGATTTGGAAGGACGGCTGAGTCCGGCGCGCACATTGACCGATCAGAAGAAAGCGCTGAGCGAATTGCTGTTGCTCTTTCGCATTGGGGAATATGAGCCGCGTCTCGGCGCGCGCATTGCCGAGGCGATGGAAGAAATTCCTGAGTGCGTTCGTCAGCTTTTCGAGCAGATTGCGGTCGGTTCCAAACCGTATCTGCAAATCTGACATCAAGCGGCCCTCATAAATTTTCACTCGGCTTAATTATTGCATGACACACCCTGTCCAAAATCGTTTCGTAATAATCCTCATCCTTGGATCGCTTTCGACAATCAGTCCATTTGCGATCGACATGTATCTCCCCGCATTTCCTGGGATCGCGCTGGCCTTGCACACGACGACGGCGAGAGTTTCGCTGTCGATTGCCAGTTATTTTGTTGGGCTTGCCGCTGGGCAACTTTTTTACGGGCCACTTCTTGACAGATTTGGCCGGAAGCCTCCGTTATACGTCGGACTCACTCTCTTCACTGCAGCGTCGGTCCTCTGTCTGTTCTCGCGCACGGTTGAATGGCTGGTGGCAATGCGTTTCCTGCAAGCGCTGGGCGGTTGCGCCGCGCAAGTTGCTTCGATGGCGATGGTTCGCGATTTTTTTCCGGTGCATGAAACCGCGCGCATCATTTCGCTGCTGATTTTAATCCTTGGAGTTTCGCCGCTCCTTGCGCCAAGCGTTGGAAGTTTCGTCGCGCTGCACCTTGGGTGGCAATGGGTGTTTGTTATCCTCGCTTCAGTTGCTCTATTAAATCTGTTTCTCTGTTGGTGGTGCCTGCCGCAAGCGCATACGGCTGATCCCACCGTTTCTATGATGCCGGGGCCGATTTTGCGCAACTACAGCGCAGTTTTAATCGAGCCGCAATTTCTTACTTACGCGCTCGCTGGGGCATTTGCTTTCTCTGGACTTCTTGTTTACGTCGCCGGTTCGCCAATTATTTTCATGGAAGTATTTCATGTCAGCGCGGGAACTTTCGGGGCCATTTTTGCGGGGTTATCGGTAGGATTCATCGGCAGCAACCAGATCAACGTTCTATTGCTGCGCAAATTTACCAGCGAACAAATCTTTCGTGGCGCGTTACTCGTGGAATGTCCCTCGGCGCTGCTGTTCCTGATTGGATCGATCAACGGCTGGTTCGGATTGCCGGCGACGCTTGTGCTGCTTTTCATCGCTCTGTCAAGTCTTGGCCTCGCGTATCCAAATGCGGCCGCGCTGGCGATTTCGCCCTTCGACCAAAACATCGGCAGCGCGTCGGCTATGCTCGGCTTTCTGCAAATCGGCGTGTCAAGTTTGGCTTCCGCGAGCATCGGCATTTTCGACTCGCACGGGATGCTACCCGTGACACTCATTCTCGCGGCAACATCGTGGATGGGCTTCGGGATTTTAATCGTGGGAAGACGGAAAATTTCGCGGCTGCGATTTGTTGAAGAAAAAGGCGCTACGCCGATCATGCACTAAACTCGAATGGATAAAACTAAGTTAATCCGCCAAATCGTTTCGAGCCTGAGCGAAAGTCTCGCCGTCCTGGAAAACGCCGCGCGCGCATCACATGCCGAAGCGACCCACGAAAGCAGCAAGGCCGAAAGCAAATACGACACGCGGGGACTCGAAGCGGCTTACCTTGCAGGCGGACAAGCCAGGCAGGCCAAGGAAATTTTGGATTCGATAAAATCGTATGAAGTGCTGGCTGCGAAGAAATTCGCCTCCGAAGATCCGATTGATCTCACCGCCTTGGTGACAGTTGAAGCCAACCGTGCGCGTTCGATTTTTTTCATTGGTCCGTCTGGCGGCGGCCAGGAAATCGAATTCGGAGGAAAAGAAATCACCGTAATCACACCTCAATCGCCATTGGGCAGGGGATTGATGGGGAAGAAAGCGGGGCAGCGTTGGACAGAGCCGATTGCAGGAGAGGTTGTCAAATACTGTATTATTTCCGTTGTTTAATCTGCCGCCGCATTTTGCTTGTTTCCTGAGCAATGTGAAATAATCTCGGCGCGAATCAGGCGGTTGGGCGGGACGCCCCGAATCGCTCCAAAGTGAACAGTCGAACCATGATGAACAGTTAAAATATGGCATCCAATTTTTCCTTTCCGACAAAAATAAAATTCGGCGCAGGCGTGTTAAAGGATTTGCCCGCCGATCTCGCTGCCCTTGGTTTGCGCAAACCTTTGGTTGTGACCGATCCCGGCTTGCTCCAAACAGACGCGTTCAAAGCGCTCGAAGCCGTTTCGGGCAAAGGTTGGGCGGTTTTTTCCGACGTCCATCCCAATCCGACCATCGAAGATGTCGAGGCCGCAACGGCTGCATATATCGAGAACAAATGCGATTCCGTCATCGCCTTCGGCGGCGGCAGCGCATTGGATGTCGGCAAGGTGATTCGCATGTGCGTCAAGCGACCCGACCAGCCTTTGCTGCCCTTCGATTTCCACGAAGATTGGAGCGGGCTGGCGCCGTGCGTGACCATTCCGACGACTTCGGGAACTGGCAGCGAAGCGGGCCGCAGTTCAGTCATCATCAAGGACGGTCGTAAGTGCGTGGTTTTCCACCCGTCATTGCTGGCCGCTTTGGTCGTCTTGGACCCCGAATTAACGCGCGGCCTCCCGCCGAAATTGACGGCGGCGACTGGCGCGGACGCGCTCATTCATTGCATCGAATCTTTTACGTCCCCGGAATTTCATCCGATGTGCGACGGCATCGCGCTCGAAGGAATTCATCTGATCAATCAATCGCTCGTGCGCGCGGTTAAAAATGGAAATGACATTGACGCGCGCGGAAAAATGCAGGTCGCCGCGATGATGGGCGCTGTGGCGTTCCAAAAGGATTTGGGCGCGATTCATTCGCTCGCGCATCCGCTTTCGACGTTTTGCGGATTACATCACGGAACCGCGAACGCTCTTTGCACGCCGTTCGTTATGCGCTGGAACGCGGAGCGCAAACCGGGCGTTTACCGGCGCGTCGGCATCGCGTTCGATCTTCCCAATCCCGACGACAAATCCACCATTGAGCACGTCAGCGCAATGTTCCGCGAAATCGGCCTCGCTTCCGGTTTGGGGGCGTATGGCGTCAAGGAATCGCTACTGGACGCGATGAGCGACCAGGCGTTCGCAGACACCTGCCATCGCACGAATCCTGTGCCCATGACGCGCGACGACCTGCGTCAACTCTATCAATTGGCAATGTAAGAACCATGAAATTTCCCGGACAACTCTTCATTAACGGCAAAAGCCGCGCCGCTTCGGACGGCAAAACCTTGCCTGTCATCAACCCTGCCACCGAGGAGGTGCTATGCGAAACCAGCGCGGCGACGTCAGCAGATGTTGCGGCCGCGGTCACAGGCGCGCAGGCTGCGTACGAAAAGTCCTGGCGCGATTGCGCTCCCGGCCGTCGCGCGGAAATTCTTTTCAACGTCGCGCGTGTTATACGAGACCACGCGGAAGAACTTTCCCAGCTTGAAAGCCTTTCCATCGGCAAACCGATTTCCGATGCTCGCGACGAAATCAGAGTTGGCGCGAAGACCTTTGAATACTACGCGGGCGCCATTTCAAAATTCGGAGGCCAGACAATTCCCGTCGCGCGCGGAGGATTCGATTTTACTTTGCGCCAACCGATGGGTGTCGTCGCGGCGATTGTCCCTTGGAATTTTCCTTTTCCCATTGCGACGTGGAAAGTCGCACCCGCGCTCGCGGCGGGGAATTGCGTCGTGCTCAAGCCCGCCCGCCAATCGCCTCTGACCGCCTTGCGCCTCGGCGAATTAGCCGCCGAAGCTGGTCTTCCCGAAGGCGTGCTCCAGGTCCTGTCCGGGTCCGGAAACGGCATGGGAGACGCGCTCGTTCAACATCCGCTCGTCCGCAAAATTTCCTTCACCGGTTCGACTTCGGTCGGGTCGCGCATCATGCAATTGGCGGCGCGCGACATCAAACGCGTTTCGCTGGAACTCGGCGGCAAATCACCGAACATCATTTTTGCCGATGCCGATCTTGAAAAGGCCGCCACCTCGTCGCCAATGAGTGTCTTTGCGAACACTGGCCAGGATTGTTGCGCGCGCAGCCGCATTTTCGTGGAGCGCAGCGTCTATGATAAATTCGTCGAGTTGTTTATAGCCGCAACCAAGAAAATCGTCGTCGGCGATCCGGCCAAAAACGAAACACAAGTTGGGCCTTTGGTCTCCGGCGACCAACGTGAATTGGTTGAGGAATATTTGAAAACCGTGAAAACGCCACGCCACAAAATTGCGTGCGGCGGAGATCGTCCGGCTGGCAAGGGTTGCTATTTGAACCCCGCGCTCGTGCTCGGTTGCGAAACTTCCGACCGCGCGTGGCGCGAGGAAATCTTCGGCCCTGTCGCCTGCATCCGTCCGTTTGACAATGAGGAAGCGATGTTGGCGGAGGTAAACGATTCAGCTTACGGCTTGAGCGGTTCACTCTGGACAAACGATTTGAAGCGCGCGATCCGCGTTTCGCGTCGGGTCGAGAGCGGCGTCCTCAGCGTCAATTGCCATAACAGCCTCCACATCGAAGCTCCTTTTGGCGGCTTCAAGCAAAGCGGGTTGGGCCGCGATCTTGGCATGGCGGCGATGGAAGGTTACACCGAAATCAAGAACGTCTATCTCGCTGATTAGAAAATGTCAATAATAATAATCCACTTTTTAGCACCTCTTTCTTCAATTCTCTCCCCGCAAGGCGGGAAGAGAACGGACGCGAAGCGCCAAGAGAGGGGATTTGAAATGGCTGTAGTATTTAGGGATTCGCTCTAGCCGCACCGAAACTCGCATGAAACTGGCAACGCTCAAAACCGCAATTGCTCGCAAGGAAATCGACACAATTTTGGTGGTCTTTCCAGACGTATTCGGACGGCTCGTTGGCAAGCGGCTGAGCGCCCATCATTTCGTCGATCAAGTGCTCGGGTCTGGCACGCATGTCTGCAATTACTTGTTGACGCTCAACATGGAAATGGAGCCGCTCTCCGGCTTCAAACTGGCGAATTGGGAAAGTGGTTTTGGCGATTTTGAAATGCGCCCGGACATGACGACGCTCCGACCGATGCCGTGGTTGCCCGGTTCGGCGATGATCATTTGCGATCTTTACCATCATGGCGGCAAGCCCGTTGCGGAAGCCCCGCGTTCGGTTTTGAAGCGCCAACTCGACGCGCTGGCAGACCGGGGCTTGCGTTGCAGCATCGCCAGCGAACTGGAATTTTTCCTGTTCAACAACACGTATCCCGAAGCCTTCGCGGCCAAATACGACAACATTACGCCCGCCAGCGATTATCGTATTGACTACCATACGCTTCAACCCGGTCGCGACGAAACGATTTTCCGCGCCGTCCGCAATTTCATGGATGCCGCTGAAGTGCCGGTGGAATCGTCAAAAGGCGAATGGGGCCGCGGCCAGCATGAAGTCAATTTCTTATACGGTGAACCGCTCGCGATGGGCGACCGGCATTTGGTTTTCAAGCATGGCCTCAAAGAAATCGTCCATCAAAACGGCAAGTGCGTCACCTTCATGTCGAAGCTCGCCGCCGCCGAAGTTGGCAGCAGTTGCCACATTCATCAGAGCATCTGGCGCAACAACCAGCCGCTTTTTTGGGACGCGAAAAAGCATCAACCCTCCACGTTTTTCCGGCAATTTCTCGGCGGCTTGATAAAGTATTCGCCGGAACTCACCTATTTTTTTGCGCCCACGATCAACTCCTACAAACGCTACCAATCAGCCAGTTGGGCGCCGACAAAAATTGCCTGGGCATACGACAATCGCACAGTTGGATTTCGCGTCGTTGGCGAAGGGCCTTCATTCCGCCTGGAAAATCGAATGCCAGGTGCCGACGCAAATCCTTATCTCGCATTTGCCGCAATGATCGCTGCCGGCATGGCGGGAATTGATGAAAAGCCGGACTGCGGCGATTTATACGAAGGCAACGCTTACACCGATCCCAACCTTCGCTCAGTCCCAAAAACGCTGCGCGACGCGGCAAGCCTCCTCGACAAAAGCCAATTGGCCCGCAAAGCAATAGGCGACGCCGTGGTCGATTTTTACGTCCACACCGCGAACTGCGAAGTCCAGGCGTTCAACGATGCTGTGACTGACTGGGAGCGAATCCGCTACTTCGAGCGAATCTAATAAAGCTCTTGCTGTGACTGCCGTTGAACGCTTGCCTTGAGGTGTTGCTCGAAATACGGCATCGTCGCCAGATGACTCGATTCAAACGAATTTTCAGTCAACACGAATCACGTCGAAGCAAACTATTTGTCTTTGCAATTGTCTGTGCGCTGATTGCTGTCCCGGGCGTCATCATTGAAGCGAACGCGCAGTCCTACAATCAATTGACGCCGGTGCCGATTCAGTCCGTGGAAGTTCACGATTCCTTCTGGTCGCCGAAACTGAACGTCTGGGAAAAAGTGACAATCCCCGATTGCTTCGACAAATTTGAAGGCGACCGTGGCGGTGCGCTGAATAACTTTGATCGCGTGCGCGACGGGAAATCGGGCGGTCACGCCGGTCCGCCGTGGTACGACGGATTGATTTACGAAATGATCCGCGGCACAGCCGATTTCCTGGCTACGCATCCAGATCCCGTTTTGGAAAAGCGCATTGACGGCTACATCGCGCGAATTGCAGCAGCCCAAGCTGTGGACCCGGACGGCTATGTCAATACTTGGACTGAACTGGAGCATCCCACACAACGTTGGGGCCTAAACGGTGGGAACGACGGCTATCAGCACGAAATGTATAACATCGGCGCAATGTGCGATGCCGCCGTGCATTATTTCCAGGCAACCGGCAAAACTAGCCTCCTGAAACTCGCGGTGAAGTTGGCAAATTATACATGCGACCAGGTCGGCCCCGCGCCAAAACACGAACTCGTCACCAACCACGCCTTGGCCGAGGAAGCATTCGCCAACCTCTATTTGCTTTTCCAGCAACACCCAGAACTGAAGCGCGAGATGCCCGTCGCCATTGACGAGCGTCGTTATCTTGAATTGGCGCAATACTGGGTCGAAGCGCGAGGCCACCAGCGCAAGGATCAGGCGTCGTACGGCTCATACAATCAGGACGACAAACCCGTTTTCGAGCAGGACCAAATCGAAGGCCATGCAGTCCGCGCGGAATTGCTTTGCACTGGAATTACCGCGCTCGCTGGAATCAATGGCCGGGAAGACTATCGCCATGCCGCTCTCCGTCTCTGGAACAATATGAACGACAAGAAGTCGTATATTACCGGCGGCGTCGGCGCGACAGCCGAAGGCGAGGCATTTGGAAGCGATTACGCTCTCCCCAACGACGGCTATCTGGAGACTTGCGGCGCGGTCGGCGCTGGCTTTTTTGATCGGAATTTGAACTTATTGACAGGCGACGCGCGTTATGTGGACGCCTTGGAACGCGAGCTTTTCAACGGCGCGCTCGCCGGAGTTTCGCTGGCTGGCGATTCCTATACTTATGTGAACCCGCTGCAGGCCGGCAACGGCAATTCCCGTTGGGCCTGGCACGGTTGTCCCTGCTGCCCTCCGATGTTTTTGAAGCTGATGGGCGCGATGCCTGGTTACATTTATGCGCGGGACAAAACGGGGATTTACGTGAACCTTTTTGTCGGCAGCACAGCCATAATTCCGCTTGGCCATCAAACTGTGACTCTGAAACAAACCACCGATTATCCTTGGCAGGGTACAATGAACATAACGGTTCAACCTGCGAAACCTGCGGAATTCGATCTGCACATCCGCATCCCCGGTTGGAGTCAGTCAGTTTCCTCCGGCACGGGCCTCTACCAATTCAGCGATCAATCGCCGAAGCGCGCGCATTTAAAGGTCAATGGAAAAGTTATTGATAACGTCGAAATCAACCGAGACTATGCCAGCCTGCGACGCCGCTGGAAGTCCGGCGATCTCGTTCAATTATCCCTGGACATGCCGGTGCAACAAGTCACCGCGAACTTAAATGTCGCCGCCGATAAGGGCAGGGTGGCATTGCAACGTGGACCGATGGTTTATTGCTTTGAAGGAACCGACAACGGAACAGCCGTTCAAAATCTCATTATCCCGTCTGGAGCCGAATTCACGCCGGAATATCGAAGCAATCTCCTGGGCGGAGTGACCGTTTTATCAGGAAACGCAACGGCGCTCCTTAAAGACGGCTCAAATCCCGCGAGACAAATGCCGGTAAAAGTTACAGCCATTCCATACTTCGCGAACGCCAACCGTGGCACCTGTCCCATGCAAGTCTGGATGTCGCAAAACAACAACGCCGCCAAACCACAAAATCAGGAATAAAAATCCAACGCGAATTTCAATGCCGCCTTCACCGGATTGATCGATTTTTCCAATTCCTAAACAACATCTCCGTCAAAATTTGTGCCAGCCGCAAAACATGTCCTGTTCGTGTGCGCTATGAACCAATGGCGCAGCCCCACGGCAGAAGCGCTCTATCGCGACGATCCCCGATTGGAAGTCCGATCAGCAGGCATTCGGAATAGCGCCAGACGCAAGATCAGCAGACGCGACGTGGACTGGGCAGACGTTATTATGGTGATGGAAAGGGAGCAGAAGAAATGGATTCAGGAAAACTTTCGCGACCTGCAACTTCCTCCCATCATCAATCTCGATATAACAGCCAGTCTTACATTCATGGACCCCGAGTTACAGCGCCTCTTGCGAAGTTCAATAGATCCAGAAATAGAAGCCTTCTTCCCTATCTAGGCTTTAAAGCGTTTCAGTCAACAGGATTTGTCGTTCGTTTCCCCGAAAAATACCGCTCGGCAAAATGGTGCGAGGGTTGATGTTTAAATTTGCTTCGCTGCAGGCTCTAATAAGTTTTAAGGTTTGATGTCATTCACCGTCGCCTCCGGCCAACCGTCTGCGTCCCATTTCAACGGCATGATCGCCAGGGTGGCTTTTCCGTTCATCCGAAGATCGCCTTCAAAGTCCGACGTCAACCAGGTCTTGCCATCCGCGGTCAACATTCCCGCGTGCCCCGGCCCGATCAAAGGCCCATTGGTCGTCGCCAGAAACACGCTGCCGCCGCGATGCAACATATCCACGCCATCCTTGTCCAGATACGGCCCGGTGATTTTCTCGCTGCGTCCGATGCGGATGTTGTAAGTGCTCTTCGGCCCCTGGCAGCAGGAACCCCAATTCACGAAAAGATAATAATAATTGTCACTCTTGCACAAATACGACGCCTCAATGGACTCGTTGTAGGCGAGCGAATAGACCTCCGAATCCGGCGCAATGCGCTTTCCTGTCTTGGGATCGAGCTTGATCAATTTAATCCCGCTCCAATAAGATCCAAACGTCAACCATAAACTGCCGTCCGTGTCCTGAAATATGGTTGGATCAATCGCGTTATAGTTGTCGCCATTCTTCGTCCTCACCACAGCGCCTTCATCAACCCAATGATACGCCGAATCGTTTGGGTCCAAGGTTGTATTTGACGCGAGACCGATCGCAGAAGTGATTTTCCCGAACGACGATACGGCGTAATAAAGCAGATACCGGTCGCCGACCTTCATAATGTCGGGAGCCCAATAGGACATATTGCGGTTTTCGGGAACGGCGCTTGCGATCCATTCCGGTGCAGTTTTAAAAACCGCCGGTCCGCGCTCCCATTTCACCAAATCCTTGGAATGATAAGTCGGCACGCCCCGCCCAGTATAAAAAACCCAATACTCATCCTTGCACTTGACAATATCGGAAGGATCGCGCGTGACAATGCCCCGGCTCGCCGATTGTTCAAGTGGCAGGGCAGTCACAGATTTTTTCGTCTCTTGCCCGCCCGCCTCAGTTTGCGCGTTTGCCATGGACAAACTCGCCAGGGCCACGATCAACATTGTCGCGAACAGCAAGCGTCGCCCTAATTTAATCTTTCGCCTGATTTTCATTTAATTCAGTGTGAACGAACCCTGCCTGAATTCAAGGCAACTTGAAGCTCGCGTTCGCCGTTGCCTTATCTCAATTTTGCCTCCATGCCCCTTTGCATCACTTTCCCCACTTCGTTCCCTTTGTTCTCTCGGTGTAAAATTTGTTCAGTTCTTCCTCCCGTAAAAAACAGTTTAATTATGCCATCCTGTCAATCCTGTTCATCCTGTCAAAAACCCTGTCCCGTCCAATTGTTCTCTTCGCGCTCTCCAGTAAAAAAATTTCCTCTTGCAACGCTATTTCCGAAGAACCCCCAATTTTGCAAAATTCTTACCACACTTAGCTTCATTTATTTCCTTTTGTGAAACGCTATTGGTTTTGGCTTTTGCCTCTTTGCGTTAAATGTCTTCTACATGGATACGGCTAAAAGCTTGCATTTGACTGCGCCGAAGCTATTTAAAGTTGTAGAAATAGCCCGCGCCAAAACGACGACCTCAACTTCTCAAGAATTTATGAAAAACAAACACCCTCAAAAAATCGTCCCGTTTCTTTGGTTTAACGACAACGCTGAAGTCGCGGTGAAATTTTATCTCTCAGTTTTCAAAAATTCTCGCATCATCGACATCCTCCGTTGCGGCGAAGCCGGTCCTGGCCCGAAAGGGAGCGTGTTGACCATTGATTTCGAACTGGAAGGACAAAGATTCGTTGCGCTCAATGGCAACCAGGAACACAAGTTTTCACTTGCGATCTCCTTGCTAGTCAACTGCAACAATCAAAAGGAACTGGACACCCTCTGGAAGAAACTTTCTACCGGTGGCGAGAAAATCGCGTGCGGCTGGCTGACCGACAAATTTGGCGTCGCCTGGCAAATCTGCCCCACGATTCTGCTCGATTACATAAAGGACAAAAATCCGACCAAGGCGAAAAACGTCATGCAAGCCATGATGAAAATGCAGAAGCTCGACATCAATCGCCTCAAGCAAGCCTATCAAAAAGAATGAACGGCGCTGACCTTTCATTGGGATCGGAATCAGGCTGGAAAAATGGAGCGAGCGAAGGGATTCGAAGCCGCTCGGATTCCCTATAGGCATTGGCACGCCGGTCACCGCAGACGATGGGCAAGACCGATTCATTTTAATATGCAAACCTCCTGCCGCAGATTATTGTTTCGGCAAGCACGCGCTATGAAAATACAGCACATCACTCTTTTACTATTCTTCGTTGGTTGCTCCATCACTGGCGCACAGACGAACTCTGCCACGAACGGCGCGCTCGATACGACACGAGCGAACCTTTATGACGAGTCTGCCGATGGCTCCAAACAGATTGCCGATGCGTTGGGCACTGCCACAAAAGAACACAAGCGGGTTATTCTTATTTTTGGTGCGAACGACTGTGGTTGGTGTCACAAGCTGCACAGTTTCTTCCTGGCAGATAAGAGCATCGCCGCCGTATTGCATCACGACTTTGTGGTTGTCTTGATTGATGTGAAGGTTGACACATCGGGCGAAATAGAAAACTGGCACAATGGTCACTTGCTCAAAAAATACAGTCCTGTCTATCAAGGTGTTCCTTTCATCGTGGTTTTGGACTCCGATGGAAAGCAAGTGACTACACAAGATACCGGGAATACTGGAAAGCTGGAGGAAGGCGATCACTACAGCCATGATAAAGCGCTGGCTTTTCTCAAAGAATGGGCGCCCAAAGTATAACTTCGAGGGGTGGATTTACTTCGTTTCCGGTAGCAACCCTGTGAAGTTTGGGCGCTTGCCGCCCGAACCCGGTTGCTCGATCTCCTTACTCAGCCAGTCCAATCCGCGCAGACCATTGCCCAGCGTCACTTCAGCGTCCCCGCCTTGTTCAGCGATCAGCCCTATGGGTCCTCGCCAACCGCTGCTGTAAATTGTGCGCAACATAGTCAATTCAAAATCACCCTGCGACGGAGGAATTAAGCGCTCATCGGCAACCATCCCTGACACGTTGACCGCCACTACATAAGGCTGAATTCGTTTCCAGATACCGGAAAAGTCGCCAATATCGCCGTGCCCGTGACTGAAGTTGTAAACCATGCCAACGCCCTCAATCCCATTTTGCTTTAACCGCTCAATCACCGCGACTTCATTGTCCGGCGCTCCAAACCAACCGTTGTGATTGTAAAGCTCCACGTTGCAACCATAGGGCGCGGCCAACTCCACGATCCTGCGTATCCGCTGCCCTTCCTGCTCCACGCGCTCCGCCTGTTCCGCCGCCGTCCTGGTAGGAAGCCCCGATCCCATCACCCACAATTGCGGATGAATGCCGTGCCGCTTGATGACTTCCAGGATGATCCGCGCATTCGGATCACTTGCGTCAGTGGGAAACCACCAGGCGATCATCCTCACGCCATGTTTCGTTAGCGCTTCCACTTCGGCATCGAACGTCGGCACATCCTTGGCCCGCCAGTCATATGCAAAATTCTTAAACCCAAGCCGAACCAGCATTTCAGATCGCTCCTCAGGCCCGCGCTTCCTGCCATCAAAAGGCACAACGCACCACGCCGTGAGATTAGTCCGATCAAAAATGGTCGCCTGCGAGTCGCTGCCTTTTGACGGCTCCGCATCCACTACCTGCGCTCTAAGAAGAGAAAATCCGACACACGTCCTGACAATAAATAAAACCAACTTCATAATTGGGTCATTCGAAGTTTATATCTTTCACAATCGAGCGTTCAGGATTCGGCGGACCCTTGCGAAGTGATCGAGCCGCTGCTGAAGGGTCGCGGGGTTCAGGATGCCGAGTATAGTAAACGACCTTTTTCCTTTTTCATAAGCATTCGTGCATTGGCGCGTAGCGCGGGCTAACTGACGCTGAACATCTTCCCGGCTGCGCCCTTCGAGATTCTCCAGAGGGGGCAGTGCTGTTTGTTGAAGCTGGTTCCCGTAATGAGTCGCAAGAGTTTCTCTGTCGGCAACGATCCAGGTTTCCATGCAAGTTGCCATGAAAAGAACCTGATCATCGGTCGTTGCATCAGGACGTTGCCATTGCCCAACTGTCGTGACTCGCGCCAAATGATTCCAAGCCGCTTCCAATTGAAGCACTGGTTCCTCGCTGTCTATCCACATGGCGACATAGCACGCCTTTCGAAAAGCATGTTCGATGCAAAACCGTTCATAAACCTCTTGGCGCCCGCCGCAAGAAACAAGACGCGGCTTGCGTCCCGCATACCCCATTCGCTCAAGCAATTTGTGAAAAGCCTCTTGGCATCTAATTTTCAAGTATTTGGAATCAGGCCCCTGTGCTCCCCCTTCGATGTAGATATACGAATTCACCAGCGCTTACCTCCGAGTTGTCCGTCAATCCAAAGTTGCCCCAGGCGATATTTTTTTAACCAAATTGTTAAATCGTCTTTCTTGAGTCGCCGCATTTGTGTCTGTCCCTCCCGTTTCTCGCACACTACAACGGATTCGGGTTGCTCCGTCATGGCGTCAACAAGCAAATCGGAATGAGTTGTAACAATAAGCTGAGTGCGTTTGGAGGCCTCAACAAGTAAATCCGCGAGTTCGGGAATAACGTCAGGGTGCAGGCCGAGTTCCGGCTCTTCGATGCAAACTAGGGGTGGTGGTTCCGGATGGCATAGTATTGCTAGTAGACAAAGATAACGCAATGTGCCATCGGAAAGACGCGTCGCTGGGATACTGTAATTACCTTCTTCTAGAAAGAGTTGGACGCGGCCAGCCTCGACTTGGATATTGAAATCATGAATCTCTGGGTACAATGCCTTTAGAGCTTCGAGTAATCGGATTCGCGCCTTTTGGCGAATTTTGTTTAATACCAAGCCGAGATTCTCGCAAGTAGCCGACAATGCGTCGGTCCGCAAATCAGCCTTTTGTTCTTGGCGTGGTGGGGTGTAACGGCCAAAAGTCCATTCCCGGTAAATCGCTATCCGGCCATAGATGGAATCCAAATGCGCCAGCACAGGATAACGCTCTGGATCCTTCACTTGGGAAAGTACCGACTGCTCTGGACTGAGGTTTTCCCTATTCAGGGCTCTGTCAGTCCCCTCCAAGGCGGTTCTCGCATCATTGCCTTGTTCCATCATGCCCTCGACCACGGCTTGAGCACTTCTCTCTTTGAGGATTGGGTGGCCATTCTGAAAACGATAGAAAAAGTAAGGCTGCACTTTGTTTGCAAACGGCTGCTCATTTTCAATACGTTCCTCGGT
Organism: Verrucomicrobiia bacterium; assembly: GCA_036501665.1. GTDB lineage: Bacteria > Verrucomicrobiota > Verrucomicrobiia > Limisphaerales > Palsa-1400 > DATAUD01. Next base: position 21,523 of record DASXZW010000082.1, on the reverse strand, counting down.
AAGCTCAAATCGGCTGCCGTGCTCCATAAACTTCATGATATGGCGTAACGACATTTGGCCGCGTGGATTTTCCACCACAGCCTCTAATAATGCTACGGACTTAGGGGATCCCTTCCAAAGCCATTCACGAACGCCGCCGACTTCTTTGACTGGGGCAGAAAGGTCCTTTGGAGCAGCTTGAAGAAGACTTATGGCCTCGAGGAAGTTAGATTTGCCGGAGCCGTTTGGCCCGATAAGGACGTTAAGATTAGCCAGCTGAAGCGGTTCAGATTGAGGTCCAAACGACAGCAGGTTTTGAATTTGCAAACTTTTTAGGAGCATAGTGTGAAGAATTGCATGGTCTTTGGGCTTCCGCCAAATTTGTACTGCCCGTTAGATGTTGAGATTGCAAGTGTGACCAAGTTTTCATCCAAGATAAGCTGCGCTTCCTTCATTTTCTGTTGATCTCCCTTTGCCAGACATTTCAGTTGCGTTGCCGAAACCCGTCAGTGCGAAGCCTTGTTTACGCATCCAATCGAGTGCTTTGCACCAGCGTGGTTCGGGCAGTTGCTTCTTGCGGTCGCGCCAGTGGTGCAGAATCTCGTGGCGAATCGCGTCGTCGTTCAACCTCGGGAGCGAGAAATTCCACAAGTGTCCAAGTTTTTGAGCGCGCATTTTCTCGTAAGCGAATATGGTGACCTTTGTCCAAATAAACCAGAACAAATCCACATGAGGCCGATCAAGCAACGCCGAGCGTTCTGGCCAAATCAACGGCGGCTGAAAACGCGCAAATGGAAATCGGTTGCCGACTGAATGCCACGTAGGTTTTCGAGGTGGGCACGTCAACCCACGCAACAAACTGAAGCCCGTAGTCGAAGAGTTCTATACCTCAAAAACTTGCGACAAAACTATGGCAAAAACTCAGGGGTTCATTGATAGAGATGGAGCGAGCGAAGGGATTCGAACCCTCGACATTCACCTTGGCAAGGTGACGCTCTACCAGACTGAGCTACGCTCGCTTCCGTTAGACGGCCTCAACACTAATCTTTCCCGCCCAAAACGCAAGCCCTGAATTTTTCTCCAGAATTTCTCCAGATTTTGCGCCTCATGAAACGCACCTCAACGCCCCGGCCTGCACCTCCCATCGTTGAAGGTCCCGGCCCAACTCCCGGGGCCAATTCTCCTCGGTGCAAGTCATAAAAACCTGGCTCCTCGCGTGCTGCGCGCGATCCAGCAACGGCAAAAATCCCGCCCGCCGCCGCGCATCCAATTCCCCCATCACATCGTCAATCAATAAAACCGGCGGCACACCAAAAAGCGTCGAAAGATACTCCGCTTGCGCCATTTTCAACGCGATGGCGATGGACCGCTTTTGCCCCTCGCTCGCATATTTCGCCGCCGATTTCCCGCTGAGCCGCAAACTCAACTCATCCCGATGCGGCCCAAGCACTGTCGAGCGAAATATCTTCTCGCGCCCACGGCTCCGCGCCAATTCCACCGCAAAATCCTCCCGCACCGACGGTTGGTATTCCAATTCCAAGACCTCTTTCCCGCCCGCCACCCGCGCGTGCGCCGCCTGCGCCAGCGGAAAAACCTGAGGCCCCAGCTCCCGTCGAAATTTCATCAGCGATTCGCCCGCCGCCACCAATTCCCGAGTGAACCCTTCCAGCGCGCCCGCGTCCGCGCGCGGGTCTTTGAGCAGCGCATTTCGCGCCCGCAACGCCTGCGCGTATCGCTGTAACAACGGCAAATAAATCGGGTTCGCTTGCGTCAACAACAAGTCCATGAACCGCCTCCGCAATCGCGCCGTCCCCTTGATCAACTGCAAATCCTCGCTGCAAAAAACCACCGCCCGAAACGTCCCCAGATAATCCCCAAGCCGCTTCACCGGTTGCCCGTCCAACGCCAATTTCCGCTGCTCCGCCGACCAATAAATTTTTATGTCATGCTTCGCCCGCGATTGAACCGTCGCCCCGACGAAATAACCCTTCTGCCCGTGCCGAATCAATTGCCCGCCGCCGACGCCCCGAAACGACCGCAGCGTGGCGATGAGATAAAGCGCTTCCAGCACGTTGGTTTTCCCCTGCGCGTTATCGCCGAGCAACAGATGAAACCCCGCCCCAAAATCCGCGTCCAGCCGACCGTAATTACGGAAGTCGCGAAGCCTGAGATGAGCCAAATGCACCGCAACAGGATTCAGAATTTGGTCCCCGACGCGAGAAGAAATCATTTATCTCGGTAGGGCGTCGCTGCGCCGACGCCTTAACTTCTCCCTCTCTTCCACGCAAGTGGAGGAGAGGGGCAGGGGAGAGGAGGCTCTTCTCTCCATCCTGATTTCCTTCTCGCGGCCCAGCTCAATTTTCCCCACCATCCCGCCAATGAAATTTCTTGTCATCTTGTTAGCTGTCCTCACAACCCACCTCGCCTCCGCCGCCCAACTCCCAACCCTCCGTGTCTCCGACAACCACCGTTTTCTCGTCACCGCCGATGGAAAACCCTTCTTCTGGCTCGGCGACACCGCGTGGGAAATTTTCCACCGCCTCAACCGCGAGGAAGCCGTCAACTACCTCGATAATCGCGCGAAGAAAAACTTCACCGTCATCCAAGCCGTCGCCATCGCAGAATTCGACGGAAATACCGAGCCGAACTTCTACGGCAAACTCCCGTTGATCGACCAGGACCCGACTCGTCCCGACCCCGCCGGTTATTGGGATCATGTCGATTACATTGTGCGCGAAGCAAATCAGCGCGGCCTCTATGTCGGTTTTCTTCCGACCTGGGGCAGGTATTGGCACGACAAAATAAAAGACGGCAAACCGCTCTTCACTCCCGCCAACGCCGAAATCTACGGCGAATGGCTCGGCAAACGCTACGAAGACGCCGGCATCGTCTGGATTCTCGGCGGCGACCGTTCGATTGACAACGACGAACAGAAGGAAATCATTCGCTCAATGGCGCGTGGACTTCGCCGCGGCGACCACGGAAAACATCTCATCACGCTTCATCCATCCGGCGGGGGCGGCTCCGCGAAATGGTTTCAAGACGAAGACACCATCGACTTCAACCTGCGCCAAAACGGCCACGGCATCGACTTCACTGGCCACTACGACCAGACCCGCGTCGATTATGATCGCACGCCCATCAAACCAGTCATTGACGGCGAACCGCTTTACGAAGGCCACCCGCTTTCATTCGACGCCAAACACTTCGGTCACTCCCTCGCCGCCGATGTCCGCCGCCCGCTTTACTGGGATTTGTTCAGCGGCGCATGCGGCCACACCTACGGCAACCACGCGATTTGGCAATTCTACGACCCGCAACGTCATCCGCCTGTCAATAATCCGTTGATGCCCTGGACCGAAGCCATCGACCAGCCCGGAGCCAGTCAAATGCAATTTGGCCGTCGCCTCATCGAATCCCGCCCGTTCCTCACCCGCATCCCCGACGATTCCGTGATTGTCACCGACCGCGTCGCAACTTGCGTTCCCGGCGCGGGAACCCGTCGCTTCGTCGCCACCCGCGATATCGATGGAACCTACGCAATGGTTTACGCTCCAGTCGGACGCGCCTTCAAAGTTCACATGGATAAAATCACCGGCGCAACAGTGAAAGCATGGTGGTTCAACCCGCGCACCGGCGAAGCCACACCCATCGGCGAATTCCCAAACACCGGCGCCCGCGAATTCACCCCGCCCGACATCGGCGAACTCACCGACTGTGTATTAGTCTTGGACGACGCATTAAAGAATTACGCGCCCCCAGGCCAAGTCTCAAAATCATAAGTGAAAATGATAGGAAAGCGTTGGATTCTCGCTTCGTCTTGTCCATTCTGAAAATACAGGCAATTGTTGCGCATGAAAGCGTTATTACAAATCTTGACCTTGCTGGTTATATGTGCGGGATGTTCTGCAAAACCAGCCAAGATTTTTCATCCGCAATCCGCTCGCAGCAATATTTTGACTGCGCTACCAGTCGGATGGAGTGTGAGCTCACCATCTGAAGAACAACAGCGGCTCACGACCGCATATTTTGCGCATCCAGCAACTGAGGCTTTTATGCTTTTGGGGCCTGGGTCCAACTATATCGACTGGACGTACAAGCAAGGAGCCGCCCATCGAGAATATTTGGCCAAAGAGTGCCTCTGCATTTGGATTGTGCCATCGGGTGTTACTCCTCCGTTTCCACACTGGTGGACGGATCCACCGCCATTACCTGAACGCGTCTGTTCACCGAGGGATGTTCAGGTTTATGGTTATGTCTCTCATCACATTGCGGATACGAACAGGTTGGAAAGAATCATCAAGATGGCCACGGAGATTTCCTCTCCGAATGTTCGCTTATCATGGACAACATGGCATGAGGACTTTTCTGCAACCCTTAAAAACTGAAACGAGGGAGTTCGCAGGGCGCCAATTCCAATACTGATCGGAAGAGGCGACTATAACTCCCTGAAAAAATATCATTTGACCCTTACGTAACGTGATGCCAGAAAGTGCAAACCAGCCGTGAAAACTCAGGAAGTTTCCCGGCGAAAAGAAAGCGATGGCTTACACAGTCAAACAATTGGCCGCGATATCCAGCGTCAGCGTGCGCGCGCTTCATTTCTACGATGAAACAGGCCTGCTAAAGCCCGCCTACCTTGGGGCGAATGGCTACAGATTCTACGAAGAGCCTCAGCTCTTGACCCTCCAGCAAATCCTTTTCTACCGCGAGCTGGATTTCGAGCTGAAGCAAATCAAACAAATCCTGGGCCGGGCCAATTTTGAAAAAATCGCCGCGCTCCGCTCCCATCGGAAGGTTCTGCAAAAGAACCTCGCGCGCACCCTTCGGCTGATCGAAACCATTGACAAAACCATCAAGCACTTGAAAGGAACAAAGCCAATGAAAAGTCAGGAGATGTTTGAAGGCTTCCGCGTTGGGGCAGGCGAGGACAGATTCGGCGAACACGTCAAACTCGGCGGCGAACCCAACGATCGCAAAGTCTCCGCGAAGGACACAGACGGCGCGATGTGCATTTTCGAGTTCACCGGAGTGATCGGCTGGCCGCGCCACCTCCATCACGACCAGGACGAGTGGGTTTATATAATTGACGGTGAATTTGAATTTCACGTTGCCAAGAAGAAATTTCACGTCCAAGGCGGCGAGTGCGTTTTCATACCGCGCAACGTCGCGCATGTCTGGCGCTGCGCGAACAGCAAGCCAGGCAAAATCATCAACGTTTACCAACCCGCCGGCAAAATGGAGGAATTCTTCCGCGAAGTCGGCAAGCACGAAGGCAAGCCCGCGATCCATGAGGCGTTGGGGATCGATGGACTTCATCAGCTTTTCGAGACACACGGAATGCACCTGCTAGGCCCCCCGATCGGCTGGGATGAATACCTGGCCGCTCAATCCCCCGCAATCCAGGACCACTGGAAGATGCAGATGCAAAAAACACGTAAGGCCCGCACGGCCTAGGATAGCTCAGCGAAAGAGAAAAAGGAGATTCATCCCCGCCAACGCTGGAGAATTAATCGACTGTGTGCTAATTCTTGATGAGGCATCAAAAAGGGCAGCCGCACTGCTAATGGTGGTGACACTGGCGGGGATTCTGACGCTGGTGAGACTGGCACAATCAGAGAATACGCCTTGCCCAAGAGTGGCAACCCCGAGGGCGAGGGTGAGATTGGTGAGAAGGTCGCAGTCAGCGAATGCATAGTCTCCAATACTGACGCCGGAAGGGATGCTCATGCTGGTGAGACTGGCGCTTTGGAAGGCGGCTGGCCCAGCATGCCGTCCAGACTGAAAGTTTGGCCAAACAGAACCCGCAGGATTCGGGATTTCGGCGATTCTTCCTTGAATAAAGTCCCGCAATTTGCTCGACTCGTGCAGTTAGTCTCCGAGCAACGAAAAAGCCGAAAGTCGCCATGAAATTCCCGTTTCGCATCGCTTTGTTGGCCGTATTCCTTTTGACAGGTCTGACGCCGTCCTTTGCCGATATCTTTGTCATCAACAACACCGCATCAAGCGGGCCAGGATCGCTCTCTGACACGCTGAACAACCTACTCTACGGGAGCAGTAACACCATCGCGTTCAACATACCCGGCCCCGGCATCCACACTATTATTGTGCAGTCGGGCATTTATGTTCCCAACAATACGATCATTGACGGTTACACCCAACCGGGCGCTCAGGCGAACTCATTGACCAACGGCGACAACGCGGTGTTGTTGATTGAATTGCGCGCCGGAACCGGAGAGCCGAACACGGGGCTGAACGTCGGTTCCGGTTGCACCATTCGAGGGTTGGTCATGAACGGCTTCGGCAGTGAGGCCGTTTCGGCGAGCAGCGGCGATGTCATTCAGGGAAATTTTATTGGGACCGACCCGAGCGGAACCATCGCGGAAGGCAACGAGTACTACGGCATTTTTGTGGAATTGTATGGTGTGGGTGGCACGGTACTGATCGGGGGGCCGACGCCGGCGGATCGCAATCTGATTTCGGGCAACCACTACGCCGGGATCGATACGACTGGCAGCGCCGGCGCCACTTTAATTCAAGGAAACCTCATAGGAACGGATATCACGGGATCGCGCCCAATGGGAAATTTGCTGTACGGCGTTGTGAACTATGGCTCGGGCAACACGGTTCAGGTCGGCGGCACAAATGTCGGCGAGGGAAATGTCCTTGCATACAATGGTATTGGAGTTTGGAACTATCCTGGGCTGGGCGTTTCAGTGTTGGGCAACTCAATTTTTGCTAACGAAGGTCTGGGCATTGCGCAGGGCGGCTTGGGCTACGGATCGGATGTGTCGCCTCCGGGGCCAGGAGGTTTTGCGCCGGCGATCAGTTCCGCGACAGTAAGCGGCGGCAACACGGCGATCCAAGGGACACTTCAAGGGGCCAATCCCAATACTGGATACCGAATCGAGTTCTTCGCAAACTCGGGACCAGGCAGCCTTGGTTACGCCCAAGGCCAGAAGTTTCTTGGGGCCAAGACCATTTTAACGGGCAGCGACGGCAGCAGCAGTTTCAGCGCGACTTTTCCAGGATCATTTCCTTTCGTTTCGGCGACGGCCACTGGTTCGTTAACGAACACGTCGGAATTTTCGGCGGATTATTCGGTTCCGGCAAATTCATTCGCCCCTGGCGATTTGTTGATTGGCTTGTTCGACGGCCTGGTCCAATGGCGTCATGCCGACGGAACGCTGGTCGCCGTCTTGAATCCTGGTTTTGGCTGGGACATTCCGGTCGGTGGGATTGCGTTTGACAAGAACAACAATTTTTACGTGACGGGGCAAAGCAACTCAATTGTCGTTCGATACAACCCGTCGGGCCAGTCGCTCGGAGTGTTCGCGAGCAACGTGGACGGCTACTCGGCGGACATTGCCTTCGATGCAAAGGGGAACGCGTTCGTGGCCTCGCAATATTCGAGCACGGAGGTCACTGAATACGATTCAAGCGGAAAGACGGTTGCTGACATTGATCCAAACGATCAGCTTTCCGGTCTTTATCGGTTTCAACTCGGCGCGGACCAACAAACCGCTTATTTCGACGGTTTTCTTAATTTGATCATTTCGATTTACTATTTGCCATTCATCGAACGCTACAATCTGACGGCGCAGCAAGAACTGTCCATTCTTTATCAAACTAGCACGAACGTGAACTCTCCGAGTATTTATGGATTTCGTCTTCTTGCGGATGGCGGCGCGGTCTTGAGCGGCGATCAGGGGCTGGCGCGAATCAGCATTGACCCAATCCACCCACTTTCGGCAGCGCATGTGACGCAGACTTACAGCGCGCCGGGCGCGGATTCATGGGACCCCATCGCGTTGGACATCGACGGTCGCTCGTTTTGGGCGGGAACAGACGACGGGTCGTTCATTTACAAATTCGACATCGCGAGTGGACAAATGCTGGAACGAATCGATATCGGCGTTTCTGACGGAGTGGCTTCGATGGCCGTTGTCGGTGGACCAGTTGCCAGCACGACGGGATTGTTCCTTGGGATACCCGCCGAGCCTGCTGCCGCAATTGTTGGGGAGACTGTCACCAATACGATTACGTTGTTAAACTTTCACACCAACGCGCTTGCGGGCGTCACCGTCACGGACACGTTGCCTCCGGGAACGACGTTTAGTTCCGGTTCCACGAGCCTTGGAACACTCGCCGCGGCGAGCGGAAAAGTGACGTTCAATCTCGGAACTGTTCCAGCCGGAACAAATGTCACAATGACAGTGGCGTTTATTTCAAGCTCGGCTGGCACGCTGACAAATTCTGTGACCGCAAACGCAACCGGACCTGCTACGGAAAACTATTCCGCCGCAAGTGTGACTGTCGTGCAGGCGAAACCGGGACCGCTCGTAGTCACCACAACGAGCGACAGCGGCGCGGGGTCGTTGCGGGCCGCGATCGCGAATGCCAACGCCGCAGCAGGCACCGGCGACATCACCTTTAACATTACCGGAAGCGGACCGCACATTATTCAGCCGCTTTCGCCGTTGCCCACGCTGACGGCTCCGGTGACCATCAACGGTTACAGCGAATCCGGCACGGCGCTGAACACCGCGAGCGCGACAGACAACGCCAAAGTTTCCATCGCTCTCGACGGCGCCAATGCTGGAACGCTTGCCGACGGACTGACCATTACAGGAGGAAACAGTGTAATTGAGGGTTTGGCAATTTACAATTTCAGCGGCGACGGAATCGTATTGACTCAGAACGATGGCGATTCGGTCACTGGCAATTTCATCGGTGTTGATGCTGACGGCAATGCTGCGCCGAACGGCAAAAATGGAATTCTCATCAGCGGTTCCTTGAACAACTCGATTGGCGGCGCGGCATTGGGTCAAAGAAATTTGATTTCGGCTAATGGCGGATCGGGCATTGGCATCACCGGCTACAACGCTGGAAATAATGCCATCAAAGGGAATTTCATTGGCGTCGATCACAGTGGCGGTGCTTTAGGCAACATGTTAAACGGCGCGTTGGTCAGCGCTTCGGAAGTCGTCATTGGCGGCACCAATTCCGGCGACGGCAATGTCATCGCGTTCAACGGCGCATCTGGGGTTTCGGTGTTTGGAACGACGTCTTACAGCAGTGAGTTTGCAACCGAGACTCCGCAATTCACTGACGGTGTCGGGATTCTCGGCAATTCGATTTACGGCAACGGCGAACTTGGCATCGACATGGCCCCTGCCGGAGTCAATTCGAACTTTAGCGCGGGACAATTTACCGGGCCCGACAATCGTCTCTCCTCTCCGGTGATTTTGCCCCTTACACCCGGCAGCACGGCTGTGGCAGGGATGCTTTCCAGCGATTCCGACGAAACGTTTCGGATAGAATTGTTCGCAAACACTCTCGCCGACGCGAGCGGCTTCGGGCAAGGGCAGACGTTCCTCAGCGCGGTGTCCGTCACAACCGATGACGCCGGCCTGGCCAGTTTTAACGTTCCGGTGTCAACACCACTGGCGGACGGCGAAATCATCACGGCGACGGCGATTGAATTGGATACGCTCAACACGTCGGAATTTTCGCAGGCTGTCCAAGTTGCTCCTGCGGCGAACGTAAGCGTGACCATTTCCACGCCCTCCAACCCGGCGCAGGCACGTCAGAATCTGACGTACACCATCACCGTGGCAAATCAGGGCCCGGGCATCGCCACTGATATAGTATTGACAAATCAGACGCCGCCTTACGCCACTTTTGTTTCGGCTGACAGCGGCGGAACGACCTCTTATGGAAATCCGCCCGCCATTACCTGGTCGCTGGGATCGCTTGCGGCGGGCGCGAGCACGAACATCCAGGTTGTTGTCATGCCGACTCAGGTCGGCACGATCACAACGACGGCTGGGGTTTCGTCCTTGGAAAGCGATCCCACGTTCGTCAACAACTTGGCGACGCTTAATATCACCGTGACCGGCACACCACGAACTTTGACGGTAAAAAACACTTCCGATAGCGGGCCCGATTCGCTGCGCGCCGCCATCACGGACGTGGATGCCAACGGTTATGGGTTGGATACAATACAATTCAACATCCCGGGCAGCGGCGTGCAAACAATCATGTTGCAGTCGGACTTGCCATATATTCAGGAGCCGGTGACGATCGACGGCTACTCGCAGCCTGGAGCCCAAGCCAATACTGAGACCAACGGCGACAACGCGGTGCTGCTGATCCAACTTCAAGAAAACGGCTACTCCTACAGTTCTTTGCTCTCCGTGCAGGCAGGAAACACGACCGTGCGCGGGTTGGTGATCAATGGCGTTGGATCGAGGGGAATTTTTGTAAGCCCCAACTATAATTCGCCTCCGCAGGCCAACGTCGTCATTGCCGGCAATTTCATTGGAGTCAGTCCAGCGGGAACGGCCGTCGCAACGAACAATTTGGAAGCAGGAATTGAAGTGGACGGATACGGGCTCTTGAGTGGGGTGCAAATTGGCGGCGCTAACCCAGCCGACCGGAACATCATCTCCGGAAACGGCGGGCCAAGCCTCAATACGACCTCGGCTGGAATTTATGTGTACGAAGCCAATGGAGTCACGATCCAGGGCAATTACATCGGGACAGATGCCACCGGACGAATTCCAATCGGCAACAACGGCGCAGGAGTTTTGCTTTACAGCGGCGACAATGAGACGCTCGTCGGAGGCGGTGGGCCGGGACGAGGCAACATCATCGCCAACAATGCCACGATCGGCGTCCAAATCGGTGACGGCACGAACAATTCCGTGCTGGGTAATTCAATTTTTGACAACGGCGGCATGGGCATCCACCTCGGCTACGTTAGCTCTTCGGATCCTGGAAGTCCGACTCCAAACCACGTCGGCGGGCCGATCCAAGGCCCGAATAACTTGCAGAATTATCCAGTGCTGACCTCAGTGACTGCTTCCGGCGGCAATACAACTGTGCAAGGTACGTTAAACAGCCAGCCCAATACAAATTATCGGCTGGAGTTTTTCTCCAATGCGCGACCTAGTGGCACATTTTATGGCGAGGGGCAGACCTTCATCGGCGCAAAGGCCGTTGTCACAGACTCGTCCGGCAATGCTGATTTTACGTTCACATTCCCGTTGGCCGCCGCCAACGTCACCGCGACCGCCACCGATCCCGCAGGCAACACATCCGAGTTTTCTGCCGATGTTTTGCCAGCGCCCGGAACGTTTCAAACGGGCGATCTATTTATCGGGTCGGTCAACGGTCAGATTCAATGGCGTCGAAACGACGGCGCGCCCGTTGCATTGCTGAATGCCGGAGTGACCAACAATATTCAGTTGCTCGCATTCAGTCCCGGCGGAGTTCTTATCGCGGGCGCGGGTGATTCTCTGATAATGTTTGGCAACCAGGGCAATTTGCTGGGCATTCTTGCCACGAACATCAACGCGCGTTCGCTGGCGTTCGATTCTTCCGGGAATTTTTACGTGGCAAGCGGCGGTAATTATCTGCTCGCGAATACTGGACCCATTTTTAAATTTGGTCCATCGGGCAATTTATTGAAAACATTCACCGTTGCAGGCGACGAAGGCGCGCCCGCGTATCTCGATCTGGCCGCAGACCAGCACACAATTGTTTACACTTCATATGGAACGAGCGTCGATCGCTACGATGTCGCGGCGCTCTTGCAACTCTCTGATCTGACCACGAACCTGCTTGCCGCGAATATCTACACAGGCTACGACGTGAGGTTGTTGCCAGACGGCAGCGCGCTCGTGGGCGGCGGCAGCGAAAGCATTGCAAGATTCGACGCGGCTGGAAAGCTCATCCAAACTTACGCCGCGACCAACTCAAGCGGCGATTTCAATGTCCTGGCAATTGATCCTGACAACACTTCGTTTTGGGTTTCGACGTATTACAATCCGTCCTTTCTCTATCGATTCGATCTCGCGTCCGGCAAAATTCTTCTGCAAATGCCGACGTTCCTCCCCAGCGGCGACGGTGAATCCATCGCCAATGGCAGCTTCGCTATTTTCGGAGAACCACGAGCGGCGGCGGTTCCAGCGCCTGTCCTTTCGATTTCTGGCAATCGTCAAAACGTAGTTGTGTCATGGCCGGAAAACTTTTCGGACTTTGTGCTTCAGACAACGCAAGTCTTGTCACCTCCGACTTGGATTAACCTAACAGTCGCGACGAACTCAATCACATTGCCAGTGACAAATACGCACCAGTTCTTCCGCCTGATTAAGCGTTAATTAGGACATCATTGGCCTTGATGTCGCGCAAATCGGCTAGTTGAAAGGCAAAAAGGCTCTTGTAGCACCCGATCGGATTATTTGGGCTTGGTCGCCGGAACGGGATGGAGGATGTGATTTTCGTCCATCCAATCAGCCATGCGCTGGGGCCAGTCTTTAACGGAGGCGAATTTGGAATGGGCGCCCAAACCGAATCCGTGCCCGCCATGCGCGTAAATGTGAACTTCCATCGATCCTCCAACCTGATGATAACCGTTCACCTCGGAAAGTACCGCGCCCATGTGGCTCGCGTCGTCGTTGGCAATGGCAATAAACGCTGGCGGGACCACGGCCGGAAACTTCGCCGGAATTCCCAGCGGGCCGGGATACAGAACCATCTGGAAATTGGCCAGGGCATCCAACTTGTCAATCGGGTCGGTCGCGCTGGGGTCGCCCGCGGGAGGGCTGTAAATCACGAACGATTCCACTTCGCATCCGGCGGAAAAGCCAATGATGCCGATGCGGTTTGTGTCGAGGTTCCATTCTTCGGCGCGGCTGCGAATCAGACGAATCGCGCGCTGGCCGTCCTGGCGCGGTTGAACTTGCAGCGAATAGGGTGAATTCTTTTCGCGGGGAAGCCGATACTTCAAAATGAAAGCCGCGACGCCGAGATTTGTGAAGTAGCGCGCCGGTTCGATGCCTTCGCCATTCCAGCTCAGTTGGCTAAAGCCGCCGCCGGGGCAAACCAGAACCGCCGCGCCGTTGGCCTTGTCCTTTGGAGGAAGAAAAACTGTAAGCGAAGGATTATTTACATGTTTCACGCTGCCGCGCGCGATGACCTCGGGTTCATTGCGCAAATTTTCAAATCCAGGCGCGCCATTGGCCCAGAGCGGAACGACGAGCGGTTCCTCGGCGTGAAGAATGAAGGGCGCGGCGAGCATCAAAAGGCACAGCGGGAAAGATTTCATGCCTGATATATACAAATCCGGGGCAACCAACTCAAGTCAGCTCTTCAAGGAGTGATGAGTTGGTTCCCGTCAGCATTATAGGTTCCCGTCAGATTATGACCAGAATGCCATGATTTCACTTGTGCGAGGTTGCGTGGACCTATGGTTGAGAATTCTCTCATTTCTCAGGCATATAAAACCCCTTGGTCAAGGTCTTCCGGCGAAAGACCTTGTTGCTGGCGCAGGCATAAAGCCAGGACCGGTCCGGCCCCGCAAACGCAACGCTCACGCATCCCTTGTCAGTGGGTTTGGCAATCACACCGCTTAATCGCCCGGTCCCATCGAACATTTGGATCCCAACATAACTGGTAATGAACGCTCGCCCGTCCTGATCCACGGCCATGCCGTCTCCTCCGCTTTGAGGCCGATTCACAGGGACGCGCAATTCCATATAGCGCTCGCCCGCCCACAGCGTCCCATCCGGGTTCAACATAAAGCTCCAGACATTCGTTCCGCCATATTCTGAGACGAACAGAAACTTCCCGTCCGGCGACAGCCCAATGCCGTTCGGTTGGTTGATTCCGCCAGCCGCCACCCGGGGCCGAGGCAGTTTCTGGGTTGTGGTCGGGCACATGATCACCTGGCCAGCACCCGTATCGGTGAAATAAATCCAGCCGGATTTTGAGACGACCAAATCATTGGGGGCAACATCCGTCGCAATCACCGAAACTTTTTTCGATTCAGGGTCGATGGCCACAATCGTTTTCTTTTCGTCGCGAGATCCATCGAGTGCCCCCTGCGAGGCTCCGTACAAACGGCCATCCGGCCCAAACTTCATCCCGCTGATTTTTGGATTGCCCTCAAACCACACGCTTGATTTTCCATTCGAGGCGACCTTGTAAAGTTTCGCGTGGCCGAGATCGCTGAAGTAAAAATTCCCGTCTGCATCCGAGCACGCGGCGTCTGTCATTCCAAGCCCATCCATGACCATTTCCCAGCCGCCTTCCGTCGGCAGAATCTTCGCCAGCGCATCGTCTCCCTTCAGGTTGTCCTTCGTCAAAGCGGCAGGCAACGGCTCCGGCTTGTGCCATAGCCAGCGCAGCGCATCCGGCAAAATCGCTCCACCGTGCCGGCTGTTGTGCGATCCATCTCCGAGGACGAACTTATGATCATACCCCATAAACCGCAGCGCCGAAGCCATCCCTTGGTTTGCCAAAGGCCAGTCCCCGAACAGATTGTTCAAATCATTTGACCCGTCCTGCAGGAACACACGAATCGGTTTCCGCTCCGTCTTTCGAATCAAAGCCGGGTAGTTGTGGCCCCCGCGAATATTGGTAAAACTGCCGACGGTCGAAAGCACTTTGCGAAACTGGTCCGGCCGTTCCCAGGCAACCGTGAAGGCGCAAATCCCGCCTGAACTCGATCCGCAGATCGCCCGCATTTCGGGGTCTCCTGTGATCGCCAGCGAGTAATTGTTCGTCACGAACGGAATGGCTTCATCAATTAAAAACCTCGCATAAGCGTCTCCCAACGAATCGTATTCAAAACTGCGATTGCTCTGGCCTGCGCGCGTCCCCGGATTCAAAAAAATCGCAATCGTAACCGGCATTTCACCGGATGCGATCAAGTTATCAAACACCACCGGGACGCGCCAGCTGCCATTGGCGCCCATGTATCCAATGCCGTCTTGGAAAACCATCAACGCCGCTGGCTTTGCCGGGTCATATTGCGCGGGAATATAAACTCCACCATCCCGGACTGTGCCGGGAAACACCGTCGAGTTCGTAAATTGAAACCGTTCGACGTGCCCATGCGGAACTTGCGGTTTGAACTGCGAATCCGGCCCCAGGACATAATCATCCGCAGCGGACACTCCAAGCGCAGCAAGCGTTGCGGTCAATATAAACAGAGCACGAGATTTGAGCATAAATTGAAAAAAACAGGGTTAAACTTCTCCTTAGTTTCTAGCACGCCTGCCTAAGTATCGCACCTCAAAAATAAAAATACGAAAACCAAACGCGATCCATCCCCTTTGTTCGCGGCTTCTCTCAATTGTGAGTCGATTGTCGCTGCAAAGGCACCAAGCCGTAAAATTATTCTGATAAAACTAGTCTCAATTCCACTGGAACGCAGGCCGCTCCTTCGAGTATAATCTTCAATCGAAGCCGAGAAACTAATGAGACCCGGAATATTTGCCAGTTGCGCGATGGCGATGGCCCTCGTTGTCTCTGCATTGTTACCGGCCCCGCGTTGTCTGGCCCAATCTGCAAACGATGCAGATTTCGTCGCGCAGCAGACCGATGCTAGGAAATCCTTCAAAGATGAGGTGACCCCATTCGTCAAAACCTACTGCGCACGGTGTCACGGGCAAGATCGACAGAAGGGCGGAATCAATTTCGCACCGGCGCTCAAGACGCCCGGGGAAACTGCGTCCAGAAGACGGTGGAAGCAGGCGCTTGCCATCGTGAAATCCCACAACATGCCGCCGGATAACGTGGACAAGCAGCCAACGGATGAGGAGCGTCAGAAATTCATGAGCGGAATCGGCAAAATCAAGTTTCTCAGCTCGAAGGACCCGGGCCCGTTTACGATCCGTCGTTTGACCAAGGTGGAGTATGCAAACACGTTGCATGATCTCCTGGGTGTCGATCCGGCGGTTGCCGATGATCTGCCAGATGAAGTATTCGGAGAAGGGTATTTGAACACGCTGTCATCGCTCCAGTCGGAGCAGTATTTGGCGATTGCCAATGAGGCGCTTGATCGAGCCTTGGGACGCAAGGACGGACCGGTCACCAAGTTGCAAAAGCAGCTTTTCGGCAAAACGCCAGGTCCCGGCGCTGACGAGCGGGGGGAAGCGAGAAAAGTTGCTCGCTCACTGGCACGAAGCGCCTACCGACGCCCCGCTTCTGAGGAAGAGCTGAATGTCCTGCTGCGCGTGTTCGATCTCGCGCGCGAAAATAAGCTCGGCTACACGGATGCACTTCGCCTGATGTTCAAGGGGATTCTCATGTCTCCCCAATTCCTCTTTATCACGCCCGCAACGGAACCTGAATCGGGGCGTTCGATTGTTCCACTCGATGATTATCAACTTGCATCCCGTTTATCCTATCTTCTGTGGGCGACCATGCCGGATGCCAAGCTGTCGGCTCTGGCGGATTCCGGGAAACTCCACGAACCGGCGGTATTGAAGGCGCAAGTAAAACGGCTGCTGGAAGATCCGCGTTCTCGGGCGTTATTCGACGGTTTCGGCGCGCAGTGGCTGGGGCTGGAAAGCCTGGACAGCAAAACCTTTGACAAAGCCAAATTCCCCCAGATGACCCCTGCGATGCGCTCGGCGATGTATGACGAGGCGCGTCTTTTCTTTGAAAACATCGTCTCTGAAAACAGGAGCGTCGTCAGCTTTGTGGATTCTGATTACACGTACCTCAACGGGACACTTGCCGTGCTTTACGGCCTGGATAAAAAAGTGACCGGACCCCGATGGCGCAAGGTTAGGCTGACAGACGCCAATCGAGGGGGCATTCTTGGAATGCCCGGCATTCTGGCGACGACCTCGTTTCCCAACCGCACCAGCCCCGTCAGACGCGGCGTGTGGGTGCTCGAACAGGTGCTGGGCGAACATGTGCCGCCTCCGCCGCCGAATATTCCGGCACTCGAGAAACAGGAGCAGAAGATGATCGAAAATCTTACATTGCGCCAACGCATGGAAATGCACCGCAAGGATGCCGTTTGCGCCAATTGCCACAAGGTCCTTGATCCCATCGGCTTTGGCTTGGAGAATTTTGATGCCATCGGTCGGTGGCGCAATCAGGATGATGCCGGTGGAGCGATTGACGCCGTGGGCGAACTTCCGGATGGAAAACATTTTGCGTCCCCCAAAGAGTTGAAAACCATCATCGCTGCGCGAAAGGATGACCTTGCGCGCAATTTGACGGAGAAACTGCTCGCCTATGCCTTGTGTCGCCAGCTTGAAGGTTACGACGAAATCGTCGTGGATCATTTGGTGGACGCCATCGCCAAGGACGGCTATCCTATGCGGAGTCTCATCACTGAAATCGTGACAAGCTATCCTTTCACTCATCGTCGAATCCAGGAACAACTCGCATCCTCGTCGCATGAAAAACAAACTCATAATTAATCGTCGCGCGTGGCTCAAAGGGGTCGGAGCTTCGCTTGCGCTTCCCTTTTTCGAATCCATGGCCTGGGCGGACCGTGGCGACGGCAAGGCTTACAAACCGCCGGTTCGCCTCGGGTTCATGTACATGCCGCATGGAGTCATCATGGATCAGTTCTGGCCCAAGGATGCTGAGAGTTTCCTGTCGTCGCCGCCGCCGGCCCTGGAATCGCTGCGTCCCATCCTCGCTCAGTGTTTGTTAATGAAGGGAATCTCGGGGATTCCGATTGCACCATTCAATGGGGCGCCGCACGCGCTCGAGTTATCGACTTGGCTTACGGCGACCCTGCCGGATGCGGACACGCGAAACCGGATCAACATTGCTATTTCCGCAGACCAGATCGCTGCAAATTTCGTGGGCGGTTTCACTCCGCTGCCGTCCTTGGAACTGGCCACAATGCCGCAGACCCACAAGGAAAACCAGGAGGGGCTTAACGAAGGGTATTATTCACATTGCAGCTTTCGTTCGCCAACCCAGGCCGTCCCCGCCGAGATCAATCCGCGCAGTGTCTTGAAACGACTGTTTGTAAGGTCCGACAGGCCCGGACGCGTCCTCCCGTCGGACCCTCTGGATCGACAAATGCTGGACTTGGTCATCGGAGGCGCCAAAGACCTTCGCCAGAAATTGCCCCAGGATGACCAGCACAAACTGGATGAGTACCTGGACAGTGTGCGCGCCGTCGAACGCCGCATTGCCGCCATTGAATTCCGCCAAAAGGAGGCGGCGCTGGAAAAAGCCGGTGTCAGCACGAGTAAACGCAATGCTTCAGATTCCCCGCCAATCGAAGTCAAGATTCCAGAGGGTGACAAACGCAGCGAATACATGCAGGTGATGTGCGACCTCAACGTGCTGGCGTTCCAAACCGACACGACGCGTGTCAGCACCTATATTGGCTCGACGCCCAACGGTGTTTCCTATCCAGAACTCGGCTTCAGTAACGAACATCACTCGCAAACCCATCACAACAACGACCCCGAGATGGTTAGGAAGGTCGAAGCAATCACGGCCTTTAATATTGCCCAGTTCGCCTACATGGTGAAAAAGATGCACGATCTTCGTGAAGGAGACGGCACACTGCTCGACAACTGCATCATGATGTGGGGCTCCGGCCTCGAGGACGGGAACAAACACGCCCGCGAAAACCTTCCCTTCATCATCGCGGGCAAGGGCGGCGGCTCGATTAACACAGGTCGATTCCTGGCCGATACCAAAGGCAATCAAGGCGACCTGCTCACTACGCTCCTCGCATGTGCCGGCATTCCAGTGGACCGACCTGTTGGAATCGCAACCAAACAGTTAAAGGAGATGATCAACAATTCGTAGGCTGTGGTGCAGGTAGTATTGACAATTTGATAAGACCCGCAGCGACACGCGCCTGCGCCGCAAGGTCCTGTGATTGGCAAAAATGGAAGCGCACCCACATCCCAATCCAATACTTATTGCTGGCCTTCCTTAAGTTCAACCAGCCAAACATTGCGGTAACGAACTCGGTTCCCGTGATCCTGCAACTGCAAGGGGCCTGTGGCGACGTTCGCAGGTGGTTTCCCAGGCTCATGGCCAGCCGTTGCTCCTTCGATTGTGGTGTTGTCCTGGACCTTGATGCCGTTGTGCTCCACCGTCACGCGGGCCTTTTCCTTGACCGAGCCGTCAGCGTTCATGCGCGGGCCGTGGAAGGTGATGTCGTAGGTCTGCCACTGCTCAGGAGGAAAACTGGCATTAACCCTGGGGCGGGTCTGGCTGTAAATCGCCGCGCAATCACCCGCCGAAGGCGTCAATCCGAAAGAGTCAAGGACTTGAACCTCATAGATGTTGTTGATGATCACGCCGCTGTTGGCTCGTCCCTGGCCAAAGCTGCCAGCCATCAAAGGCAACCAGAACTCGGCGTGCAACTTCATGTCGCCAAAATCCCGCTTGGTCCTAAGCGAGCCACTGCCGGGGTTGCATTGAACGCTTCCGTCGGCTTGCGGCTTCCACGGACCGCCGTTCCACGCGGAGATGTCGGGTGGCGTGCCTGGCGAAAACGGCAGCAGCACCACGGCCTCAGCCGGCGGCGAAGCGCCTTCGGTGGGCGACTTGCGTGTCGTCTTCTGCAATTCCACGGACATGCCGTAGTAACCTGGGTCGGCAGCCAATTTGTCGCCGGAGATGGTGCCGTGCCAGTGAGCGGCGTTGGCCCGTCCGAACAGATTGACTACCGAGCCTTGCTGGATGCCGTAGATCTCGAACTGCGCGCTCGGCTCACCAGGAGCCAACGACTCAGCCTGGATTACCACGCGATAATAGCCAGGCCCCTCGGCAATTACGCTGGCCGTCGCCTTGGTAGTCTGGGATTCATCAGCTTTGTAAGTTCCTTCATAAGCACCCATAAAAAGGTCCTGTGACCAGCCAAGCCCCGGCGCCAAAGCCGCCACGGCGATCAATATCCACGTCGGTGTCCAATGCTTTATCATAATTTTACTTTCGCGATTCTATTGCGCAACCTTCTGCCCTTGCGGTCTGTGAGTCAACCAAAAGAGATCGCCAAGCTTAAACAGTCCCCTTAGCTCGTTAGGCATCCCGTTCAACAACGACGGCAGACTTCGAACAATGCAAATGGTGGACGATCACCGCCGAGATCAGGAACAGCAGCACATAGTAAAGGCTGAATGAAACTTCATTCCAAGACGACCAAGGACCAGTGACTAGTTGGGCAATGGTATTTTGAATTATCAGCACGAGCCAGATCAACCCGTAAGCGTTGGGAAACATATCACCTTTGAAATTGCGCGGCAGACGGTGTGATCGCAAGTGGACGACGACGGCCACAAGCGCGAGAATGAGCAGCGGCCCGATCACTTTCCAGAGGAGAGCATTCCAATAATTCTCATTGCCCAGGTAGATATTTGCCCATCCTTTGATCCCATTCTTGACTGAGATTCCCAAGCCCAGCACCAAGCCGAGATACACAACGAACCGCTCGATATTCGGACTGAGATTTTCCGCTTCACTCCTCTCGGCTTCCGGCCTTGGTCGATTCACAAGAAAATAAGCGACGCCATAAGCCAGGCCGATGCTGATGCCAGCCGAAGACTCCCAGCAACGCCAGAAATTGAAGGTCGCCCCCGGCCAGCATCTCTTCGCCCAACTCCAGGTTTGCAACGCCGACCAACCCAAGCCGTTTATCAGGCCCACCGTCGCGATTAGAAGGACATTCTTCCAGTCGCGGCGAATCGCTTCGTAAAACAGACAGCCCAGGTAAAATCCAAAGTGCATTATTGCGTTGCGGTTATCGTTGATCAAACGGCGTAAGTTCGGGTTCGACTGGAGGTCGGCATATCGCTCATGTAGCGAATTGTACTGCGGCAGGAAGACCGCAGGGAGCGAGTCAAACAAATAGACGGCGAGTGCGGCGAAGCCGAATGCGCACGAAAGACGGAGAATCCAGCCAGCGACGCCCACTCTATGTCCGGCGGAGCACCAGGAAAGCAGGCATGCTCCAATTCCGGCCCACGGAACTCCTGCGATGAACAGCCAGAGAAATCCATAACTGCGCGAAATGGAAACGAATTCTCCTTTTGGAGTATTGGTTTGCAAGCGTCCGTCAAAAAAGCTGGGCCACTGCATCCACCCTCGATTTCCGGAAAGGCTGAACCCAACAGCCATAGCCAGAATGATCCAACCGGATGCGTAACGCCGGGATTGATGGCTGGATTGATCGCGCGCGATGAACCACCAGGCCGCTCCCCAGGTGACCCCGGCAAAGAGACAACCCGCCGAGGCGCCAAAACCCGAACAACCCCGCACCGCCCAAGTCATGCCGCCCAACGCCGCAAACAGTACGGTTGGCAACACCAAGTCGCGTGCCAGATTAAATCGGTTTGCGGCATGCATTACGCCGGAGACTGATCTTTCGATTCTCCAATGTCAATTTGCAGCCTCCAAAAGCCACTTGTCATATAATTTTTTTGAAGCGCGGAGTTTAGGTTGCGCGATCGTTTTTGGCGGAGGAGGGGATTTGCCCACTTCGAAGCACCATCATGACCCGGCCTTTAATTCCACAGGAAATCCTCGGCTTTGCCGGAGGACCCCCGAAGTTTGACAGTTCCTGGAGTCGTCGCGGAATCTCCCTTTCGTGAACCGCTTGAAGTTTACGAAAGGACAGATAATGCAAAGGTACGAAAGCTTGAAGCATACAACATGGGAATGCAAATATCATGTGGTGTTCATTCCGAAATGTCGGCGCAAAAGCCTGTATGCGCAGTTGCGGCGAGACTTGGGGGGATGGTGTTTCGGGATT